>NZ_JBJACT010000001.1:0-709418 GCF_044778005.1 Mesorhizobium sp. IMUNJ 23033 | reverse complement strand
TCGGGCGGGTGGGGCAACGGCGGCACCGGGCTGCGGCGGCGCAGAGGCCGGCCGCGCGAGAACCGCCGTGTCCGCGGGCACGGTCGCAGCCGGCGCCGGTGCCGGCTGACGGAATTCCGGATTGAACCGGTTGCCGTCGTCTGAGCCTCTCTTACCAAACATGATCGACTACCAATTCCGCTGCTTGAGCGTCACTTCTTGTTGCGCGAGAGCTTGCCCAGGAGCATGCCAAGACCTGCCTTCTTCTTGGCCTTGATTTCGCTGCGCCCGGTCAGCACATGGGCGATCTCATTGACCAGGCCGACGATCGGGCTCTTGGCATCCATCTCGCCAAGCATGCGCCCGTTGTTGGCCGCGTTTCCGAACAGGAGCGGGTCGAAAGGGATGACCGCCATCGGCGTGATGCCGAGCGGCTCGGCAAAATCCGACGACCCGATCTCGGGGCGCTTCGGCACGCCTGCCTGGTTGATGATCAGCCTTGGCGGCGGATCGTTCGGTCGAAGCCGTTTCAGCATGTCCACCATGTTCTTGGTGTTGCGCAGATTGGCCAGTTCCGGCGTCGCGGTGATGACGATCTCGTCAGCCTTGATCAGGGTGCTCTTGGCCCATCCCGTCCAGACGTGCGGGACATCGAGCACCAGCAGCGGTGCGCTGCGCTGGGCCGTGTCGATCAGCTGCGAAAAAGCGTCGGGATCGAAATCGTAGACCCGCTCGAGCGTCGACGGCGCCGCCAGCAGCGACAGGTGCTCGGCGCATTGCGCCAGCAAGCGATCCAGATAGACCTCATCGACGCGCTCGGGCGAGAATACGGCTTCGGCGATGCCCTGTGCCGGATCCTGATCGAAATTGATGTTGGCCGTGCCGAAAGCGAGATCGAGATCGGCCACCACCACTTCGGACTTGAACAGCGACGACATCGCCCAGGCGACGTTGTGGGCAATCGTCGAGGAGCCGACGCCGCCCTTGGCACCGATGAAGGCGATCGAACGGCCGATCGGCTCGGCCTCCGGATCGACGAAGATCGACGAAACCACGCTGACGATGTCGGTCATCGACACCGGTGCGATGACATATTCGGAAATACCCGAGCGGATGAGTTCGCGGTAAAGGCCGACATCATTGTAGTGGCCGATCACCACGACCTTCGAGGTCGGGTCGCAATATTCGGAAAGCTGGGCAAGCTGCTCCAGCAGTTGCTTGGGCTCGCTGCGCGATTCAAGCAGGATCAGGTTCGGCGTCGGCGCCGACTGATAGAATTCGATCGCCGTGGCGATGCCTCCCATATGGACCTTCAGATGAGCCTTCGCCATGCGGCGATCCTCACCGGCGAGTTTGACCGGATTGGCGACGCCCTCGGTCTCGCAAAATGCCTGGATCGAGATGCGCGGGACCGGCCGCAGGGCCTGCATCGCGGCAATGTCCTGTTGCGAGGTTTCTGCGCCATCTACGGGAGTGTCATAGGCAAGATTGCTCATCGTCATGCTCTTTCCGTGACTTGCGCCGCTCAGTAGGTCACTTCCGAATTGCCCAGGAACTCGTCCGAAATGCCTCTGCCGCGGTACGTGTCGATCACCGCGCTGCGATTTTCGGCATCAATATCGGAAGACTTGCGCGGGCCGAGCAGATCGGCCGGATTGGCCATCTGGGCGGCCAGGTTGTTCTGATACGAGCAGCCGAAATCGGCATAGTGCTTGTTTTCCGACGTCTGCAGCAGATCGTCGGGCCAGCGTCCGCATTTGTCGGTCTGGGCTTTCACCGAGATGTAGGCGACGCGCACAGGCGCCGACGCTTCGACGGAAACGGACTGATAGGACGTCATCACGATCCGGTTCCGCTTTATGCCGCTGGCGACCGCCAATCTGGCGAAATCGCGTCCCGCTGCGGCCGCCGCGATCTCGTTGGCCGAGCCGACCGGGATTGCGATCGTCAGCGCCGGGGCAGCGCTCCTGTCATAGCCGTCGAGAAAGCCCAGCAGCGTGTCGCGCTGGGACCCGGTCATGCCGCGGTCGCCGGCGCCGACCGGAAGATCGATCTTCTGGTTCTTCTCGGCGATCATGATGGGGTGGTTGGTGCGATAGTCGTCCGGAATGGCGCCGACCGTGACGCTGTCGCGCTTGAGGTTGGCGCAGCCGGCAAGCGATGCGACGAGCAGGACCGCCAGGGCCGGAACGACCGTCCGGTGGATCCGCTTGCGGCCGGACCCTGCGGCGGTGATCATCATGGCCTTCGATGCTGACTGGAACATGTCCGCTTCCCCGCTCACTTGTAGATGAAGCCGACAACGCCGTGGTAGCGGCCGTTGGGCTTGTCGGTCTGCATCGTGCCGTAGACGCGATTGACGCGGCCAAGGAACATGCCGGCGCCATCACTCGGCGCGTTGAAATTGTCGTCCGGCTTGGCGAGGTCGTTGCGCGCCACCGGCCGCGCCAGATAGGGCGTTATGATGATGACCAGTTCGCTTTCATTGCGGACGAAGTCCCGGCTGCGGAAAAGGGCTCCGAGCACCGGAATCTTTGTCAGCCCAGGCAAACCGTTTACCGCTTGCCTGATGTCATCACGGACGAGGCCGGCGATCATCATCGAACCGCCGGAAGGCAGTTCAACCGTGGTATCGGCCAGGCGCTTGCGAAGCGATAGTACATTCATGCCCGGGGCGGACACGCCGCCGGACAGCGATACCGATCCTTCCGTCGTCGGTTCCGAAACCGACGTCCTTACTTTCAGGCTGATGCGCCCGGGCGACAATACGACCGGCTGGAATTCAAGGCCGATGCCATAGTCGATCTTTTCCGTCGTATAGGTAATCGCGCCGCTACTGTCTGGCGCGGATTGACTTTGCACTATGTTGTATTCGCCGCCTACCTTGAAGGTCGCCTTCTCGCCGGAGACGGCGGTCAAGGTTGGCTCGGCCAGCGTTTTCATGACGCCGGCCTGTTCCATGGCGTTGATGTAGGCTTGCAGTGGCGGGTTGGCGCCCGGCCCGCTCGCGAAGTTAAATCCTGAATGCGAAAGCACCTTACCCAGACCGGTGAAGTTGTCACTGATCCCGCGATAGCTGATGCCGTTGCTGCCGCCATTGCCGACCATGTTGACGCCAAGCTGCTTCATCACCGAGCGGCTGACTTCGGCGACGGTCACCTTGAGCGTCACCTGATCATCGCCGATGATCTGCAGCAGGTTGACGATCTTCGAGACGCGGCGCTCGGCGTCCGGATTGTTGATGTCGACACCGCCATTGGCGGAACCGCCGGCGGCGGTCTGTGAATATTGTCCGGTCGTCGCTTCACCGCCGGACACGAAGATGGTTGCCAGGTCGACCGCGCGCTTGGCGTCGAGCGGGGTATCGACGCTTCCGGTCAGAACGACATTGTCGTTGAGCAGTTCGACCTTGATCTCGGACGACGGAATGAACCGCTTGAGATAGTCCTCAAGTCCGGCGACATCGCGCTCGACCGCCAGGTCCAGGCTGACGATCTGCTCGCCATTGGGGCCGAAGACGAAGATGTTGGTCTCCCCGACCGACTTGCCGAACAGATAGATGCGCCGTGCCGTGCGGGTCACCGCATCGGCGACCGCCGGGTTGGCGACGAGGATGTCATAGGCGTCGCTCGGCAGGTCGATGACCACCGATTTGTTGAGGCCAAGCTTGACGCGCTGCGTGGCAACGGACGCCGTCACGCCGGCTGTCCTGTTCGCAGCCTTCGCTTCGACAAGGCCAGGCGCGTTCGTGCCGGCCAGGAACAGGCCGATTGCCACCGCCATCGCGAACGGCAGTTTACCGTTTAGCCTCATTTCCTTGCTCCCACTTCGGAAACTTCGCCCGACTTGATCAACCGCACCGTTCCGCGCCGGCCGTTGCCGGAAACGAGATAGTCAGCCTCGCCCAAATTCTTTTCCTGGCTGTCCGTGATCGAGCGCAGCGCCAGGGTCAGGCGATCCGCCATCTGCTGGGCGACCGTGATGATCTCGGCCTGCTGTGGCGTCAGTTCCAGCGTGGCGGTCTGGCCGACCCTGGTCTTCTTGCCTTCCTCATCTTCCTGGATGGTCTGGTCGATCGCCAGAACGCGGATATTCTTCAGGATGGTCTCGGTGGTGAAACCGCTGCCACCGCTCCCGGTATCGGAGCGGCGGGTCATGATGACGTCGACGAAGTCATTGGGCAGGATGAAGCCGCCCGCGGACGTATCGGCCGATATCGCGGTCGCAACGGCACGCATGCCGGAGGGCAGGATCGACGACATGAAACTCTGCCCCTCGCCGATCAGCTTGGAGCGCCGCAGCGGCTCGCCGGTGAACATCGCGACGCGGGCAACGGAACCCTTCAGCTTCTCGACCGCATCGGGCTCCGCAGCGCGGGTGATGAAATTGGCATTGATGCCGTTGGACGGCCACGACTCCCAGCTGATGTTGTTTTCAAGCGGGGTGCCCATGGCGACATCGCCCGACAGGACAAGCACGTCCTGCAGCGCGATGGCCGGCGCCTGCGGAGAATCGACGATGACCTGGGGCGGCGGAGTCGCCACCATGTTCTTCGCCACATATCCTGCACCACCCGCCGCGGCCACCGCCACGCTCAGAATGATCAGTCGGGATGCTGGCATCTGTCCGAACCCTCGCCTTTGGCAAACCACCTAGCCAGGGGGGACTTTGCAGCCGCAATCGTCAAAACAAGGTTAATGTAATGCTTACGATCGTGATTAATTTAACGTTTACATAAATTAGAACGAACCGCTTCCCGCATACGAAAAAGGCGGCCAGGCCGCCTCTTCGAAAGCGAAATCTGAAAAGATGGCTAAGCCGCCAGCCTTGCCAGCGCCCACACCATCAGCGGCGAGTCCGGATAGGTGAGCAGTCCGCCGATGCCGAGCGCGATGCCATAAGGAACGCCGGACGTCTCGTCGGCGAAATGGCGCAGGAACGGGTTGTGGCCCGTATAGGTGGCGAGCGGCGATTTCCTGTAGACGAGGATGGCGATCGTCAACAGGCCGCCGATGATCGTCGAGGCCACGAGATATTCGACAAGGTGAATGTTGAGCCCCATCCAGACAGCGGTGGCGGCCAGCAGCTTGGCGTCGCCTCCTCCCATGCCGCCGAGCGCGAACAGACCGAAGGTCACGGCCAGCACCAGACCACCGGCGGCGAAATGCCAGCCATAGGTTGCCCAATCCATACC
Organism: Mesorhizobium sp. IMUNJ 23033; assembly: GCF_044778005.1. NCBI lineage: Bacteria > Pseudomonadati > Pseudomonadota > Alphaproteobacteria > Hyphomicrobiales > Phyllobacteriaceae > Mesorhizobium > Mesorhizobium sp. IMUNJ 23033. The sequence goes on along the minus strand of NZ_JBJACT010000001.1, from coordinate 704,245 downwards.
CGTCAGCGGCGCGACCAGGGCAAAGACGGCCACAAGCAGCACCGGCACGCGATTGGCGATTGTCATCGACAATGTGTCGGAGATCGCGGCGAAAAGCATGCAGAACGGAAAGACGACGAAGATCAGGGCTTCAAGCATGGGCGCGGCGCCTGTGGTCAAATGTACCTGGAAGCAGCCTAGGCATGTTCGATTAACGATTGATGAGGCCGGGCCTTCAAAATCGCCACACATCACGGGATGCAGACACTATAAAAATAAAGGGCCGCCAGTGAGGCGGCCCTTGATTGAAAGCAACCAGGTTGCTTCGGTATTACGAACCGTTGATTTCCGCGGCGATGTTCGCGAACTTGGCGTTCAGAGCATTGCCGAGGGCGCCAGCGCCGACCATGATGGCGAGCGCGATGAGAGCAGCGATCAGACCATATTCGATGGCGGTCGCGCCGGATTCGTCCTTCACAAAACGTGCGATCAGGTTAGACATTCGAGAGCTCCTACTCCACGTGTTACAGCACTTCCGTCAACTTCTCTTGCCGGTTGATCGGATGCTGCCAATCTAGGGAGAAGCTCTTTCGATCGGCTTAATAAACACCCTTACCGATTCCTTTCCGGCACCGAACCCGTTGCGTGGTTAACCGTGAGCTAAACGCCGGGAAAGTGGACCGGCAGGCTAGAAAGGGCGGAGATAGGCGCACCTTCAGTATTGCTAAAACAGCGCAGGCTGTAGCGCGCCGTGAGTTCGGCGCACCAATCCTTATCGCGACCAGCCCAGGTTTAACTGTTGGTTCACCAATCTCGTTCATGTTCCGTTGAACAGTTTGCCGCCTTGGAGCGTCCTGATGACCGGGTCGAGATCGTCATTTGCAGTTGTCGCGCTTCTCGCCGCCTCTGCCTTCGTCATGCCGGCCAAGGCCGGATCCGGTATCGAAGTCACGATGAACCAGGCGAAGATCGTCAAGTTGTCGCGCGCCGCCGACACCATCGTCGTCGGCAATCCGGCGATCGCCGACGCCGCCGTTCAGGATGCCTCGACTATCGTTCTGACCGGCAAAGGATTCGGCGTCACCAACCTGGTTGTCCTCGATCAGGACGGCAGCCCGATCATCGACGAACAGGTCACGGTCGTGCGGCAGGACGCGTCTTCGGTCAGAATCTACAGGCGCTCTGAAATCCAGACCATGTCCTGCACGCCCTATTGCGAAAGCTCCTACAAGAGCGACAGCGAGAAGGCCTCGGAAGCCGAGATGAGCGCCGGCCACTGAGCGTCCCGGCTGTCGGCACTTGGCGCCACGGTTAGCGGCCGGTTAAGGCCGTCTCGACGAATTTAGCGGTCATCCAAACCGGGTTTCAATGGGTCTTGGCTAATGTGCCCGCCGACACCGCACAAGCATCGGCAGGAACGGGACATGAGCAGGGATCCGGCACCCGAAGACGGCAATTGCAGCACCAGACGGCCATGGTTCCGCTCCCGTTTCCTTGGCGACAAGCGCGGCAGCACGGCGATAGAATTTGCCATGCTTGCCCTGCCGTTTGCCCTTCTCGTCTTTGCCGTCCTCGAGAGCTGCATCTCGTTTGCCGGACAGGAAGTGATGGCCAACGCCACGGACGATGTCGCCCGCCAGTTGCGCACCGGCCAATTGAGGCCGGCCGACGTAGCCGGGACCAAGTTGCGGGACCTCATCTGCAGCAGGCTTGAGATCATGGTCGCCAAGACCTGCCCGGGACTGCTGGTGGATCTGCGCGAATATCCGACCTTTGCCGACGCCGCCAAGGCGAGCTTCAAGATCGTGGACGACGTGATCGTGCTGAAGAACGGCACGAATGCGACGAGCTTCGCCATCACTCCCGGCCTGGCGGAATCGAAGAACATGCTGCGGGTTTTCTACAAATGGCCTGTCATGACCGATTTCATGGCCAAGTCGATGGCCAATTTCAAAGACGGCACCACGCTGCATTTCGCATCGGTGACCTGGCAGAACGAGCCGTTCGACAACTGAGATTGCAGGCTTGCTTTGGCAAAACGGGGGTAAAGGCATGTTTCGTGCGGGGGCACACCGGGGGATTTCAGCAGTCTGGACGAGAGCGATGCGGTTCTGCGCTGATCGCCGCGGCGTCGCGGCCATCGAGTTCGCCTTCATCGTGCCTGTCCTGCTCGTCATGTATTTCGTGACCATGGAGGCTTCGCAGGCCATCGAGACCAGCAAGAAGGTCAGTCGCATCGGCAGCATGGTGGCGGATCTCGTCACGCAGCAGAATACGATCACCAAAGCGGATCTCGATGCGATCATGCAGATCGGCACATCGACCTTGCAGCCCTATAACCGCTCGACCCCGAAGATCGTCATCACGGCGATAGAGGTCACGAGCGATGCTGCCCCGAAAGTGCAGGTCGTGTGGTCGCGCAAGCTCACCGATGGCACCGCGGCCGTCGATGCCGTCAAGGGCACCACCACCACGGTTCCAGCCACGCTGAAGGTTGCAGGCACTTTTCTTATTCGTGTCGAAAGCGATCTTGCCTACGAGCCGGTCATCACCTGGTCCGCGGACGGTCAGCAACGTCTTGGGTTGACCTCGGCCTTCAACAAGATATCGATGGGCGAGACCTATTACCTGCGCCCCCGCCGCAGCACGACGATCCCCTGCGGCGACTGCTGAGTGGGCGCGGTCGGGCGCCAAGGATCATTGCTGGCCGTTCTTGCCTGACACAAACTGGACGATGGCCGCAGCCATCGCATAGTCCTTCGAAGAGGCGACGGCGAACCCGCCGGAGTGCGCCGCCTCCAGCAGATCGTAGACATCAGGCGTCATCGACTTGAGGTTGGTGAGGAAAACGGTGAGCCGGCGCTTGGCCTCGGGGTCGAGGTCGCTGCGGACGGCATGCGGGCCGTATCTGAGCAAGCCGGACGTCCATACGACCTGAAGTTCCGTCTTCGAAAGACCCGCCGCCTCAAGCCTGGCCACTGTGCCGCCTGGGTCAGCCAGTTGGCCGTCCGGGACCGCCGATTGGCCGTCCGGGGTCGCGGGCTGGCCGTCCGCCATAGCTTCCACCCAACCGAACAGGGCATCGGCCTGGCCGTCGATGAGCATCGTTTCGGCCGCGGCGGCCGAGGCGGCGCGCATCAGATATGGCGCATCCTCGCTGAGCTCGACGCCATCCGCCTTGAGCCCGGCTAACGGCAACAGAGAACCGCCGATGCTGGCGAAAGGCGCGATCGCGATCCGGTGCGTCGCCATGGCGGCAAGATCCGGAACCTTGCCGTCGCGCGTCACGAGGACGGAGCGGATGCCGATGGCGCCGTCTGCATCGACCGGCGCCACGAGAGGTTCGACGCAGCCGCAGCGTTGCTGGGCGGTGGCGTAGGCCGTCGCCGAATAGACCGCGTATTCGATCCGGCCGCTTGCCTGCGCCTCGATCAGCGCCGCGTAGTCGCGGGCGACGACAAATTCCACCTTCATGCCGAGCGCCTTGGTATAGGCGTCCGTCAGCAGCGCCAGGCCCGGAACGGTGTTGCCGGCCCCGGGTTCGGCGACGATGCCGATGCGGAACGTGCCGATGTCGTCGCGCCAGTCGGCACGCGCCGCGTTCGGCCATGATGCGGCAAGCAACGCAAACGCGGCCGCGCATGCCCTCAAGGCGGGCCTCGCCGAAAATGCGCCACCATGTCTCATCCCTGCCCTGCCCGCTCGGCATCCGGTCTCGCCCCGACTATCGCGTCCAAGCCGTTGCCGTTTGGTTTCCGAATTGCCAATGGCGATGTGGAACCCTATGTCTGGGACCGCAGACAGGCAACACGATCCCATTCGATGGCACGCGCTTTCCTCTTCGTTCTCGATTCCTTCGGCATCGGCGGCGCCGCCGATGCCGAAGGCTATGGCGATGCCGGCGCCGATACGTTCGGACACATCGCCCTGGCCTGCGCGCAGGGCCGCGCGGATCGCGAAGGCCTGCGCAAGGGGCCGTTCGCGGTGCCGAACATGGTCTCGCTCGGGCTTGCCCGCGCGGCGGAAACCGCGACCGGTTTTCGGTTCGACGGCAGCAAGATCCCGCTTGCCACGGCCATTCATGGCGCGGCGCAGGAGGTCTCGAGCGGCAAGGACACGCCCTCGGGTCATTGGGAAATCGCCGGCCTGCCGGTGCGCTTCGACTGGGGCCATTTTCCTCAGACGGTGCCGGCTTTTCCGGCTGCCCTGACCGAGGCGATGATCAGGGAAGGAAAGGTGCCCGGCATTCTGGGCGATTGCCATGCGGCGGGAATCGAAATCATCGAGCGGTTCGGCGAGGAGCATATCCGCTCCGGCAAGCCGATCTGCTACACTTCGGTCGACTCCGTCCTGCAGATCGCTGCGCACGAAGCGCATTTCGGACTGGAGCGGCTCTACGAGTTCTGCAAGACCGTGCGCGGGCTGGTCGATCCGCTGAACATCGGCCGGGTGATCGCACGGCCTTTTGTCGGGGAAACCGTCGCTACCTTCGAGCGCACCTACAACCGCCGCGACTATGCGGTGCCGCCGCCGGAACCAACGCTGCTCGACCGGCTGACGCAACGCGGAAGCAAGGTCATCGCGGTCGGCAAGATCGGCGACATCTTCGCGCATCGCGGCATCTCCGAAGTGCGCAAGGCCGCCGGCAACATGGCGATGTTCGACAAGGCGCTGGGTGCGATGGACGACGCTGGCGACGGTGATCTGGTGTTTGCCAATTTCGTCGATTTCGACACCGAGTTCGGTCATCGCCGCGACGTCGCCGGCTATGCGGCCGCACTCGAAGCCTTCGACCTTCGCCTGCCCGAGGCGCTTGCCAAACTGAAACAGGGCGACCTGCTCATCCTCACCGCCGACCACGGCAACGACCCGACATGGCGCGGCACCGACCACACGCGCGAACGCATTCCGGTGATCGGCGTCGGACAGGGGCTCACAGGGGGCGATATCGGGCTCAGAACGACCTTCGCCGACATTGGCGAAACCGTCGCCGAACATCTCGGGCTGGCGCGTGGCCGTCACGGCACTTCTTTCTATGCGACGATAGGCGGCCATGCCCGAATTGCCTGAAGTCGAAACGGTCCGGCGCGGCCTGCAACCGGTTCTGGAAGGCGCCCGCCTCGTCCGCGTCGAGGCACGCCGGCCCGATCTCAGGTTCCCGTTTCCCAGGGATTTCTCCGCGCGGCTGACCGGCAAGACCATCACCGCCCTCGGCCGGCGGGCCAAATATCTCACCATGCATATCGATGGTGGGCCGGTGCTGATCTGCCATCTCGGCATGTCGGGTTCGTTCCGCATCGAGACATCAGATGGCAGCGATATCCCGGGTGTATTCCACCACGAGCGTTCGAAAAGCGCTGCGCACGATCATGTCGTGTTCGATGTGGCCTCCGCCGAAGGCGCCCGCTCGCGCGTGATCTTCAACGACCCGCGCCGCTTCGGCTTCATGCTGTTTGCCGAAGGGACGCCCGACACGCATCCGATGCTGGCCGGGCTGGGCGTCGAGCCGACCGGCAATACGCTGGACGGCGTTCTGCTCGCCTCGCTGCTCGAAGGCCGCCGATCGCCGTTGAAGGCCGCGCTTCTCGACCAGCGGCTGATCGCAGGACTTGGCAATATCTATGTGTCGGAGGCGCTGTGGCGCGCTGGCCTGTCGCCGCTGCGTGAATCTGGCACGATCGCCAAGGCTGGAAAGAAGGCGGCGGGGCAGAGCGAACGCCTGGCCGGGGCGATCCGTTCAGTCATCGCCGATGCAATCGCCGCCGGCGGATCGTCGCTGCGCGACTATGTGCAGACGGACGGCTCGCTGGGCTATTTCCAGCATTCCTTCGCGGTCTACGACCGGGAAGGCGAACCATGCTCAACGCCCGGCTGCGGCGGCCAAATCGAGCGCATCGTGCAAAGCGGGCGCTCGACCTTCTATTGCCGGACCTGTCAGCGGTAAGCTAGGACCAGTCGACATCTATCGGCCGGAACGAGGAGGCGAAGCCATGGCCTATGAAACCATCATCGTGGAAACGCGCGGCAAGGTCGGGCTGATCACGCTGAACCGACCCAAGGCGCTCAACGCGCTGAACTCCCAGGTCATGGCGGAGGTGGTGGCGGCTGTGAACGGGTTCGGCACCGATGCCGCGATCGGCGCGGTGGTCATCACCGGTTCCGAGAAGGCCTTCGCGGCCGGCGCCGACATCAAGGAAATGCAGGCGATCGCCTTTGTCGACGCCTATGTGCAGGACTTCTTCGTCGGCTGGGAGGAGCTTACGCGCACGCGAAAGCCTGTCATCGCCGCGGTCGCCGGTTATGCGCTTGGCGGCGGTTGCGAACTGGCAATGATGTGCGATTTCATCATCGCGGCCGACAATGCGAAGTTCGGCCAGCCCGAGATCACGCTCGGCGTCATGCCCGGCATGGGCGGATCGCAGCGGCTGACCCGCTTCGTCGGCAAGTCGAAGGCCATGGACATGTGCCTGACCGGGCGGATGATGGATGCGGCGGAGGCCGAACGCTGCGGCCTGGTATCGCGGGTGGTGCCCGCCGGCAACCTTGTCGAGGAAGCGTTGAAGGCGGCGGGCAAGATCGCCGAGTTTTCGCTGCCGTCGGTGATGATGACCAAGGAGGCGGTCAACCGCGCCTATGAGACGACCCTTGCCGAAGGGCTTCGCTTCGAACGGCGCCTGTTTCACTCGCTGTTTGCGCTGGACGACCAGAAGGAAGGCATGGCCGCCTTTGCCGAGAAGCGGAAGCCGAATTTCACCAACCGCTAAGCGGGGTCAAAAAGAAGGCCAAGCGGCGTTGACGCGCCGGAAAAGCTGAACTATAAGCCGCTCCAACCGAGGCGGCCTTTGGCTGCCCGTTTGTTTTTTGCGCCCTGCGGCAGCCCGCATGCGCCCACCAGATCAGAAGAGAGGCATCATGGCCAATACCTCCTCGGCCAAAAAGGCAACGCGCAAGATCGTCCGCCGCGCAGCGATCAACAAGAACCGCCGCTCGCGTGTGCGCACCTATGTCCGCCAGGTCGAAGAGGCGCTGGCCGCCGGCGACAAGACCGCAGCACTTGCCGCGTTCAAGGCCGCCGAGCCGGAATTGATGCGCGCCGCGACCAAGGGCGTGCTGCACAAGAACACGGCATCCCGCAAAGTGTCGCGCCTGGCCCACCGCCTCAAGGTGCTGTCGGCCTAATATTACATTTAACTAAACTTGGCTTGTTCAAACCCGGCGCATCGCGCCGGGTTTTTTCGTTTGCCGGCAAGTACTTAAAAAGAACGCCCGCAAAGCGCGTCTGGCCTGGATTTCAAAGTCCGGAATGGTTTGCCGGCATATACATGCGCGCTGATACCCGGTTATGCCGAAAGTGGCAGGGTCGGCAATTTGGGCTGACACAAATTCCATATATTTTTCAGAGACTTGCAGATGGTGATCCACAGCTTGTTCACATCGCGTCCGGGCGATGGGGGACAAGTTGCTGTCAAGAGAATTATTTCAGAAAATTTCGCGTCGGGTGGCCGTTTTCATATTCGCGGGAAAAGGGTTTGAATCACAATGGCTTTATCAAAATGTGCCGTTGCGGCATCTGCTCCGAACCCGTCTCCGCTAACCAGATTCGTTAAAAATTGGTTAGTCGTGGCCTTGCCCTATCCACAGCGATTTCGGTAATGTCCCTCCATCGAAGGGACGGGCTCTTGGCTCTCAACCCAGCCTGAATTGGCCAGCACAAAATGGCAGAATTCATGACGTGGATCAATTCCGCGAACGGGTTCGATTTGTCTTTTCGAGGCGGTAGGGGACTGGCGTAACTGTACATGGCAGGTCGATGGCGCCGGCGTTTTCGCCGGATGGCATTGTATTGCCCTGGTGTCGAGACGGCCCGGCTTGCGAGAGCCGGCACCGGTCCCTTTGTGACGAGGCGACATTCACCTGCCGGCGGCGGCGGTGGTGTCGCAGCGAAGATACGGTCGCCGGAAACATGGATGCAGGAGGCGCATCCCCGGCGGAAAAAGGGTACAAAAGGACAAGGAACTCGATCATGCAGAGCGGCATCGAAAGGGAGCTAACGAGCGAACTCCCATTCCCAGCAACATTTGTCGGAGGGGACAGCATGGCGGCTTCCAGCGACGCGGAACAGAAGTTCGAGCGCGTCAAGACCCAGCTGAAGGCACGTCTCGGAGTCGAGGTCTATTCAAGCTGGTTCGGTCGCATGAAGGTTGCCGAAGCATCCCGTGGCATTGTGCGCATCTCCGTGCCGACGGCCTTCCTGCGGTCCTGGATCAACGGCCATTATCTCGACCTTATCGCGGAGCTGTGGAAGCACGAGGATCCCGAAATCCTCAAGATCGAGATCGTCGTGCGCACCGCCACGCGCCAGGGACGCAACGGCGTCGAGCCGGAGGCTGTTCCGGCGCGCAAGATGACCAGGCAGACGCAGACGACGCTGGCAGCCGGCACTGCGGGGCCCGGCAGGGTGGAACGGGCGCCGGCGCCGCGCCAGGGCACGCCCATCGAAGCAGAATACCGGCACAATGTGCTGGGTTCCCCGCTCGACCCACGCTACACTTTCGGCTCCTTCATCGAAGGTCCGTCGAACCGGGTGGCCTTTGCCGCCGCCAAGGCTGTTGCGGAATCGCAGTCGAGCGCGGTGCGTTTCAATCCGCTCTTCCTTCATGCAACGGTCGGGCTCGGCAAGACACACCTTTTGCAGGCGATCGCGGCCGAATCCCTGCGGCACAATCCGAAGTCGCGCGTCGTCTATTTGACGGCCGAGTATTTCATGTGGCGCTTCGCCACCGCCATCCGCGACAACAACGCGTTGACGCTGAAGGAACAGCTGCGCGACATCGACCTCCTGATCATCGACGACATGCAGTTCCTGCAGGGCAAGTCGATCCAGCATGAATTCTGCCATCTGATCAACATGCTGCTCGACAGCGCCAAGCAGGTGGTGGTTGCCGCCGACCGGCCGCCGTCGGAGCTGGAATCGCTGGAGCCCCGCGTGCGCTCCCGTCTCAATGGCGGCGTTGCGCTCGAAATGTCGGCGCCCGACTTCGCCATGCGGATCGGCATGCTCAAGCTGCGCCTTGCCACCGCCAAGGTCGATGACGCCTCGCTCGACATTTCGGAGGAGATCCTCAACCATGTCGCCCGCACGGTGACCGGCAGCGGGCGCGAACTCGAAGGCGCCTTCAACCAGCTGTTGTTCCGCCAATCCTTCGAGCCGCAGATCAGCATCGACCGCATCGACGAGATCCTCGGCCATATCTATCGTTCGGGCGAGCCGAAGCGGGTGCGCATCGAGGACATCCAGCGCATCGTGGCGCGCCACTACAACGTGTCGAAGACCGAGCTTCTGTCCAATCGGCGCACGCGCACCATCGTCAAGCCGCGGCAGGTCGCCATGTACCTGTCAAAGGTGATGACGCCGCGTTCGCTGCCGGAGATCGGGCGGCGTTTCGGTGGGCGCGACCACACCACGGTGCTGCATGCGGTGCGCAAGATCGAGGATCTTTCCGGCAACGACAACACGCTGGCGCAGGAACTGGAACTGCTGAGAAGGCTGATCAACGACCAGGCCTGATCGGGTGGGAAAGGCCGGCTGGCGCGCCGTGCCGGCTTTATCCCCAGAAAGCCCGCGTAACCGGCCTGAACCGGTGGCGCGGGCTTGCGTTTGCAGGCTTTTTCCTGTCAGCTTACGCAGATTCTGAGCCTGTTCAGACCTTTCGCGGGGCGCCGCCAGCCGGAGACCCGCTCATCCATTCAAGCGAGCCTGTTTCGTCATGCGTGTTATCCTGGAACGGTCAAATCTCCTGAAGTCGCTCAACCACGTTCACCGCGTGGTCGAACGACGCAACACCATACCGATCCTGTCCAACGTGCTGCTCAGCGCCGAAGGCGCCAGCCTTGAAATGAAGGCGACCGACCTCGACCTCGAGGTGACCGAAGCCACGCCCGCCAAGGTCGAGCGCGGCGGGGCGACGACGGTTCCGGCGCATCTGCTCTATGACATCGTGCGCAAGCTCGCCGAAGGGGCGGAGGTGATGCTGAAAACCGACGAGGACGGCAACGCCATGACGGTGACGTCGGGCCGTTCGAGCTTCCGCCTGCAATGCCTGCCGCAGTCCGATTTCCCGGAACTCTCGGCCGGCTCCTTCTCGCATATCTTCCGGCTCGATTCGGTCGGTTTGAAGGGCTTGATCGAGAAGACGCAGTTCGCCATCTCGACCGAAGAGACGCGCTACTATCTGAACGGCATCTACCTGCACACGCATGAGGCCGGCGGCAAGCTGAAGCTGCGCTCGGTCGCCACCGACGGCCATCGCCTGGCGCGCGCCGAGATCGACGCGCCGGCAGGCTCCGAGGGTATGCCCGGCATCATCATCCCGCGCAAGACGGTCAGCGAGTTGCAGAAGCTGGTCGACGATCCGGATGTCGCCGTGACCACCGAATTGTCGGATACCAAGATCCGCTTCACCATCGGCAGCGTCGTTTTGACCTCGAAGCTGATCGACGGCACCTTCCCCGACTACCAGCGCGTCATTCCGACCGGCAATGACAAGAAGCTGATCATCGACCGCCAGACCTTCGCCGCCGCCGTCGATCGCGTCTCGACCATTTCGTCCGAGCGTGGCCGGGCGGTGAAGCTTTCGATCACCGAAGGCCAAGTCACGCTTGCCGTCAACAATCCGGATTCGGGCAGCGCCACCGAGGAACTGGCGGCCGACTATTCGTCCGATCCGATCGAGATCGGCTTCAACGCCAAATATCTGCTCGACGTAGCCGCGCAATTGACCGGTACGGAAGCGAAATTCATGCTGGCGGATGCCGGATCGCCGACGCTGATCCACGACATGGCCGACGAAACCGCGCTTTACGTGCTGATGCCGATGCGGGTGTAGGCCCGAACGAGGCCTATGCGAGAAATCACCCTTCTTCGTCGTGCCGGACATCTCCTGCTCATCAAGGGGGGTGGAGACCAGCACGCCATTTTGTTGCCGTGACCGCCAAACAGTTTCAAAAGCAAACTCATATAAGTAAGCTAACACTTACCAACTTCCGCAATTATGCGGCGCTGTCGATCGACCTCGCGCCAGGCGCCGTGGTGCTTTCCGGCGACAATGGCGCCGGAAAGACCAATCTCCTGGAAGCGGTCTCGCTGCTGACGCCCGGCCGCGGCCTGCGCCGCGCACCTTATGCCGACGTGGCGCGCGAAGGTGGCGATGGCGGCTTTGCCCTGCACGCCCGGATCGAAGGGGCGGAAGGCGAGGTTGAAATCGGCACCGGCATCGCCGGCGGCGACAATGCCGGCGAAGGCGGCAGACGGGTGCGGATCAATGGCGCGGCCGCACGATCGGCCGAGGATATGCTGGAATGGCTGCGCGTCATCTGGCTGACGCCAGCGATGGACGGCCTGTTCCCGGGGCCGACCGCCGACCGCCGGCGCTTTCTCGACCGGCTGGTGTTGGCGATCGACCCCGGGCATGGCCAGCGCGCGCTCGACTATGAAAAGGCCATGCGCGGCCGTAATCGTTTGCTTACGGAAGGATCGCGCGATGGCGCCTGGTTCGATGCGATCGAGACGCAGATGGCCGAGACCGGCGTGGCGATCGCCGCCGCCAGGGCTGAACTGGTGCGCCTGCTCGCCGCCATGATCGACCGGCTGCCCGATAGCGGCCCGTTCCCGCAGGCAGACATCGGCCTCTCCGGCGAACTGGAGGAGCAGGTGGCCACCACGCCTGCCGTCGATGTCGAGGAGCGGTTCCGCGCAACGCTTGCCGGCGGCCGCGAGCGCGATCGCGCCGCCGGGCGCACGCTTGAAGGTCCGCACCGTTCCGACCTCGTCGTGCGGCACCGGCCCAAGGCGATGCCGGCCGAACTTTGCTCGACCGGCGAGCAGAAGGCGCTGCTGGTCGGCATCGTGCTTTCACATGCAAGGCTGACCGGCGAGATGTCGGGCATGACGCCGATCCTGCTGCTCGACGAGATCGCGGCGCATCTCGACAGCGGCCGGCGTGCGGCGCTGTTTTCGATCCTGGAAGAGCTCAACTGCCAGGCCTTCATGACCGGAACCGATGCGGCGCTGTTTTCCAGTCTCGCTGGACGCGCGCAGTTCCTGACAGTCGATCACGGCACGGTTGGGCCAACCGAAGCCCCCTGACAAGGTTTTTGCGCCGCTATATGGTCCCGCAATGACCGCAATCGCCCTTTCCGACGAAGAGCTCGAACGCTATGCGCGCCATATCGTGCTGCCCGAGATCGGCGGTGCCGGCCAGCAGAGACTGAAGCGGGCTCGCGTGCTGGTCGTTGGCGCCGGCGGACTGGGAGCGCCGGTGCTGGAATATCTCGCCGCCGCCGGCGTCGGCACGCTCGGCATCGTCGACGACGACGACGTCTCGCTGTCGAACCTGCAACGGCAGGTGATCCACGGCACCGACATGATCGGGATGGCAAAAACCGACAGCGCCAAGGCGGCCATCGCGCGCATCAATCCCAATGTCGCGGTGGAACTGCACAGACTCAGACTGACGGCTGACAACGCCCCTGCCCTTGTCGCCGGCTATGACATCGCTGTCGACGGCTCCGACAATTTCGAGACGCGTTATGCCGTCGCCGATGCCTGTGCCGCGCAAAAGCGGCCGCTAGTGCACGCCGCCGTCGGCCGCTTCGACGGTTCGCTGACGGTGCTGAAGCCGTTCGAGACCGGTGCGGACGGCAGGCCGAACCCGAGCTATCGCGATCTCTTCCCAGAGGCGCCGCCGCCGGGACTGGTGCCGTCCTGTGCGGTGGCCGGCGTGGTCGGCGCGCTGACCGGCGTCATCGGCACGCTGCAGGCGATGGAGGCTATCAAGCTGATCACCGGCATTGGTGAGCCCCTGGTCGGCCGGCTGCTGCTTTACGATGCGCTGTCGGCGCGCTTCGACACCATTCGCTACAAGAGAAACTGACCGCATGGACCGGCCACCGAGCGTCTTCGTCACACAGATTAGGCCCGATTTCGACTGCTGGGACGATGTGCTCAAGCTGATCCTGCGCGCCTTCGCCTACATGGACGGCATCATCGATCCGCCATCCTCGGCGCATCTGCTGACCGCCGAAAGGCTGAAGGACAAGGCCCGGCACGAGACGGGTTTTTTGGCGCTCGAGGCCGACCGGATCGTCGGCTGCGTTTTCGTTCTGGAGCGGGCTGATGATTTCTATGTCGGCAAGCTCGCCGTCGAGCCTGGCCTTGAAGGACAAGGCATCGGCAGGCGGCTGATGCAGGCTGCCGAGGGTCTTGCGCTGAGCCTCGGCAGGTGCGCCATCGAGTTGCAGACACGCGTCGAACTCAGCGGAAATCACGCCGCCTTCTCCCGGCTCGGCTTTCGCGAGACCGGACGCACGGCGCATACGGGCTATGACCGGCCGACTTCGATCACCATGCGCAAGGTGCTTTCGTGAGCCTCGCCCTCAGTCCGGAAGAACAGGCGATCGCCTACGGCAAGGACGGTGCGGCGATGGCGATGCGCATCGTTGCCGACAGCGCCCGCCTGCTCGGCGCGCCACGGCTGATCCCGATCGCCTCCGCGCATATAGACGGGGCGCTCTATCACGGCGATTCCGGCACTCTGTTCGCAGAGAGGCTGGTCGAGGGCGGAGCCCGGGTTTCCGTGCGCTCGACGCTCAATGTCGGGGCGCTTGACCTGATGGGCTGCTCGCGCATCCGCCTCGAGGAGCCGGCGCGCGGCATGGCGCGGCGGATGATGGAGGCCTACCGCAGGCTCGGCTGCGAGCAGAGCTGGACCTGCGCCCCTTACCAGGCCGGGCATCGGCCGGCGCTGGGCAGCGATGTCGCCTGGGGCGAATCCAACGCCGTGGTGTTCTGCAATTCGGTGCTCGGCGCGCGCACCAACCGCTATGGCGATTTCCTCGACATCGCTTGCGCCATATCGGGCCGCGCGCCGGACTATGGCCTGCACCGGGCCGAGAACCGGCGGGCGCGGCTGGTGTTCGATGTCACGGAGCTCTCCGCATCGTTCCTTGGCTCCGAGATCGCCTGGCCGGTGCTGGGCAGCCTCTATGGCCGCGAAGTCGGCAATACAATCGGCGTCGTCACCGGCGTCCAGCGTCATCCGGGGGAAGACGCGCTGAAGGCGTTCGGCGCGGCTGCCGCCTCATCCGGCGCGGTCGGCCTTTTCCACATTGCCGGCGTGACGCCCGAGGCGCCCGATCTTTTGACCATTCTGGACGGCGCGGCACCGGAAACGGTCGTTCGTGTCACGCCGGAGATGGCGGCGAAGGCCCGTGCTGGCTTGTCGACGGCGACGGCGGCGAAGACCATCGATGCTGTGGCGATCGGCAGCCCGCATCTGTCGCTTAGCGAGTTCGACATGCTGGAGCGGCTGATCGCCGGACGGCGGCTCAGCGTGCCGATTTATGCCTGCACCGGGCGCCATGTGCTTTCGTCGCTCGAACAGAACGGGCGGCGCAAGATGCTCGAAGCAAGCGGTGTCGTCATCGTGGCCGATACCTGTGTGGTGGTGACGCCGATCATGCCCGAGCTTGCCGGAGGTATATTGATGACCAACTCCGGAAAGTTCGCACATTACGCGCCGGGCAATACCGGCTACGCCGTGCTTTACGGCTCCTTGGCCGATTGCGTCGAAAGTGCTGTGCTCGGTAAGCCGGTATTTACGGATATCGCCGCATGAGCGCGCTTGCCGAAATCCTGGTGCCGGGTCGAGCCGGCAAGGGCGAGGCCCTGGTGCTGACGGCGCCGATCAGCTTCTGGGGCGGCGTCGATCCGAAGAGCGGCCGAATCGCCGATGTCCGCCATCCGCAGCACGGCGAAAATCTTGCGGGACGGGTGCTGTTCCTGCCGGGCACGATCGGCTCGTCCTCGGCTTCGGCCGTGCTGCTGGAACTCGTCCACAACGGCCATGCACCAGCGGCACTTGTGCTGCACGAACCCGACGCGATCCTGCTGCTCGGGCTGATCGTGGCCAGGGAAATGGGCTGGGAGACGCCGATGGCGTTGCGGCTCGGGCGCGATGTCTTCGACGCCTATCGCGGAAGCACGGTAACAGTCACCGACGACGGCGCGCTCGCCATCGCCACCCAACAGCGTGAGTCTATGTCCTGAGCGGCAGCACACGGTCCGGCGGGCGGTGGCCGTCAAAGAAGGCGCGGATGTTGATGATCACCTTCTCGCCCATGTCGATGCGGCCCTCGAGCGTCGCCGAGCCCATATGCGGCAAGAGTACGACCTTGCCCTTGGCCGCGAGCTTCAGAAGTTTGCTGTTCAGCGCCGGCTCGTGCTCGTAGACGTCGAGCGCGGCGCCGGCGATCTTGCCGTCATGGATCAGCTTGATCAGCGATTCCTCGTCGATGATGTCGCCGCGCGCGGTATTGACGATGTAGGCCGACGGCTGCATCAGCGCCAGCCGCCGCGCCGACAGCAGATGGAAGGTTGCCGGCGTCGACGGGCAGTTGACCGAGATGATGTCCATGCGGGCCAGCATCTGGTCGAGGCTTTCCCAATAGGTCGCCTCCAACTCGTCTTCCACCGCCGGCAGCACGCGGTGGCGGTTGTGATAGTGGATCGACAGGCCGAAGGCCTTGGCGCGCCTGGCGACGGCGGTGCCGATGCGGCCCATGCCGACGATGCCGAGCCGTTTGCCCCAGATGCGGCGGCCGAGCATCCAGGTCGGCGACCAGCCAGCCCATTTCTTGTCGCTGGTCAGCACATTGGCGCCTTCCGCCAGGCGCCGCGGCACCGCCAGCATCAGCGCCATGGTCATGTCGGCCGTGTCCTCGGTCAGCACGTTCGGCGTGTTGGTGACGGTGATGCCCTTCTTGGCCGCCGCCTCCACGTCGATCTTGTCGACGCCGTTGCCGAAATTGGCGATCAGCTTGAGATTGTCGCCGGCCTGGGCGATCAGCGCCGCGTCGATATTGTCGGTGATCGTCGGCACTAGGACGTCGGCCTCCTTGATCGCCGCGACCAGCTCGGGCTGCGTCATCGGCCTGTCCTCGACATTCAGCCTTGCGTCGAACAGTTCGCGCATGCGGGTTTCGACCGGGTCGGGCAGCTTGCGCGTGATGACGACGAGGGGCCTTTTCTTGCCTGCCATTGTTTCCTCGAACCCGATCTCGTTGAGACCTCTTTAACCAAGACAGGCGAAAATCGAAGCCGGTCGCGGTGCCAGCCACTCTGTAACAAGCGGTGCCGCCGAAGACAAAGAAAAAGGGGCGCCGGTGCCGACGGGCAAGCGCCGAAAGGAATGAAAGTGTCTGGTTTCGCGTCGCTCCGCCTGGCCTTCAGCGCAGCAGTCCTTGGCGCCCTCCTTTGTTCCCCGCAAACGGTGGCGCACAGCGCCGCGGCCCCCGCGCAGACGATCACGCTCGGGCCGAGCGGCCTGCCGCTGCCGCGTTTCGTCAGCCTGAAATCGGGTCGCGTCAACGCGCGCGTCGGCCCCGGCGCCAACTACTCCGTGAACTGGATGTACATGAAGGCCGGGCTGCCGATGGAAATCATCCAGGAATTCGATACCTGGCGCCGCGTGCGCGATGCCGACGGTTCGGAAGGCTGGATCAACCAGTCGCTGCTGTCTGGCCGCCGCACGGCGATCGTCGCGCCCTGGCAACGCGGCAAGGGCGGCCGAATCAACCTGCTTGACGACAAGGACAAGGACGCCAGCGTGGTGGCCATCATCGAGCCGGGCGTCATGGGGTCGATCAAGACTTGCGACGGCCAGTGGTGCGAAATGACCTTCGACGGCCACACCGGCTGGCTCCCCCAATCGGTCGTCTGGGGCGCCTATCCGGGCGAACACGTCAAGAACTGAGGTTTCTTGTCTGGACCATGATCGTATCCGAACCGTAGGTCAGCGTAGCAAAAACCGGTTTCCACTTTTCGGGATCATGGTCTAGCGCCCGATGCGGCCGAGATGGGTGTCCTGAAAACCGCTCGACAGTTTGAGGCCGTAACCCAGCGCGCGGTCGACGGCGATGTGGATGACCCAGGTCAGGGCGATCGCGGTCGCCATCGGATTGGCAAAGACGTAGCCGGCAAGCGCCAGCAGCAGCGGGACGATCAGGATGTGCAGCGCGTTGTAGGCGACAGCACCGACGCGCGGCCCGGCGAGATAGCCCAGCATCGACAGGTCCGGCGCCAGGATGAGCAAGGCAAACAGCCACCACGAGACACCGGCCATCGCGTAGAGAACGAGCGCAACCCCTGCAACGGCAACCCATTCGAGCCGGATTGCCAGATCGACTGGTCTCATCGAGCGCGGATCAATCGCGGCGCTTCGGGCGCAGCCTCACCACGATGTCGACATTGGCGATCTCCATGCCCTCCGGCGGGTCGGGCAGATTGGAAACCGTCACCGGACCGCTGGCGATATCGAAGATACGGTTTTCGCCTTCGATATAGAAATGATGGTGATCGGAGGTGTTGGTGTCGAAATAGGTCTTCGAGCCCTCGACGGCCAGGATGCGCAGCAGGCCCGCCTGGGTGAACTGGTGAAGGGCATTGTAGACAGTGGCAAGCGACACCGGCACGCCGGCGGCGATCGCCTCTTCGTGCAGTTCTTCGGCCGACAGATGGCGATCGCCCTTGGCGAAAAGCAGATCGGCCAGCGCGATACGCTGGCGTGTCGGCCTTAGACCGGCTTCGCGAACCCGCTTGTCCACAGCGACATTATCCTTCCGGCAGCCCTGATCCATCCTATCCGTCGAAACTCGCGGTTCGGCCCCAAAAACCCGCCCAGAATGGCGAAAAAACGGCATCGGCCGAAACTGGACAGCTCCTGACATATATTCTGTCGGCCGAATTCGATCAATAGAGCAACATGCGCGATGCGCGCAGATATCCCGGTGCGCATTGACCCCGGCAGGCGGGCGGGTTAAGCGCAGACGCCGGTTTCCGGCCATAAACAGACTGTGTTAGGAAACCAACGACAAAGGGCGCCCTGCCGCCCAGGACGATCACGGGGACGAAATTGATGGCAGGTTCGAAGTCCAGCTACGATTACGAGGAACTGCTTGCCTGCGCCCGCGGCGAGCTGTTCGGACCGGGAAATGCGCAGCTGCCCTATCCGCCGATGCTGATGTTCGACCGCATCACCGAGATCAGCGAAACCGGCGGCGCGTTCGACAAGGGCTTCATTCGCGCCGAATTCGACATCAAGCCGGACCTATGGTTTTTCGCCTGCCATTTCATCGGCAACCCGATCATGCCAGGCTGCCTCGGCCTCGATGCGATGTGGCAGCTGACCGGCTTCTACCTCGGCTGGCTCGGCGAGCCCGGCAAGGGGATGGCGCTGTCGACCGGTGAGGTCAAGTTCAAAGGCATGGTGACGCCGTCGGTCAAGAAGGTCGAGTACGGTATCGATTTCAAACGCGTGATGCGCGGGCGGCTGGTGCTCGGCATCGCCGATGGCTGGCTCAAGGCGGACGGCGAACCCATATACGCGGCAACGGACCTAAAAGTGGGTCTGTCAAAGCAGTCGGCGGTCGCCTGATCGCCACCAGACACTTTGGAAGGAGCAGCCCATGAGACGGGTCGTAGTGACAGGCCTCGGCATCGTGTCGTCGATCGGCAACAATGCCAATGAGGTGCAGGCCTCGCTCCATGATGCCAAGTCCGGCATCAGCTTCTCGGATTCATTCGCCGAACACGGCTTCCGCTGCCAGGTCTGGGGCGCCCCGTCGCTCGACCCGTCGGCCATGATCGACCGGCGCGCCATGCGCTTCCTGTCGCAGGGCGCGGCATGGAACCACGTCGCCATGGACCAGGCGATCGCGGATGCGGGCCTCGGCGAGAGCGACATCACCAATGAGCGCACCGGCATCGTCATGGGCTCGGGCGGACCATCGACACGCACCATCGTCGAGGCGGCCGAAACGACGCTCAAGAACGGCAGCCCCAAGCGCATCGGCCCGTTCGCTGTGCCAAAGGCGATGTCGTCGACCGCATCGGCGACGCTCGCCACCTGGTTCAAGATCCACGGCGTCAACTATTCGATCTCGTCCGCCTGCTCCACCTCGGCGCACTGCATCGGCAATGGCTACGAGCTGATCCAGTGGGGCAAGCAGGACATGGTCTTTGCCGGCGGTCACGAAGACCTCGACTGGACGATGTCGGACCTGTTCGATGCCATGGGCGCCATGTCGTCGAAGTTCAACGACAGGGCGTCGGCCGCTTCACGTGCCTATGACGTCAATCGCGACGGTTTCGTCATCGCCGGCGGCGCCGGCGTGCTGGTGCTGGAAGAACTCGAGCACGCCAAGGCGCGCGGCGCCAAGATCTATGCCGAGATCGTCGGCTATGGCGCAACTTCGGACGGCTACGACATGGTGGCGCCCTCGGGCGAAGGCGCGGTGCGCTGTATGCGCCAGGCGCTGGCCACGGTTTCCTCGCCGGTCGACTACATTAACACGCATGGCACTTCGACGCCGGTCGGCGATTCCAAGGAGATGGGCGCCATCCGCGAAGTGTTCGGCGACAAGATGCCTTTCATCACCTCGACCAAGTCGCTAACCGGCCATTCGCTGGGCGCGGCCGGCGTACAGGAATCGATCTACTCGATCCTGATGATGCAGGGCGGCTTCATCGGCGAGAGCGCCCATATCGAAGAACTCGATCCCGAATTCGAGGGCATGCCGATCGTACGCAAGCGCATCGACAACGCCAGGATCGACACCGTTTTGTCCAATTCGTTCGGTTTCGGTGGCACCAACGCAACGCTGATTTTCCAGCGCTATTCCGCATAAGGATTGCCAGCCATGGACGGATTGATGAAGGGCAAGCGCGGGCTTGTCATGGGTGTCGCCAACGATCATTCGATCGCCTGGGGCATCGCCCAGAAATTGTCCGAGCACGGCGCAGAACTCGCCTTCACCTATCAGGGCGACGCCTTTGGCCGCCGGGTCAAGCCGCTCGCCGACAGGCTTGGCGCGTCGCTGGTCGTGCCCTGCGATGTCGAAGACAGCGCTTCGGTCGCTGCCACCTTCGAGGCGCTCGGCAAGGAATGGGGCGGTCTCGACTTCGTCGTCCATGCCATCGGCTTTTCCGACAAGAACGAGTTGAAGGGGCTTTATGCCGACACCAGCCGCGACAATTTCGTCCGCACCATGGTCATCTCCTGCTATTCCTTCACCGAGATCGCCCGGCATGCCGCCGCGCTGATGAAGGACGGCGGCTCGATGATCACGCTGACCTACGCCGGCTCGGTCCGGGTCATGCCCAACTACAATGTCATGGGCGTCGCCAAGGCCGGCCTGGAGGCGAGCGTGCGCTATCTCGCCAACGACTACGGTCCGCGCGGGATTCGGGTGAACGGCATATCGGCGGGACCAGTCCGGACGCTGGCCGGCGCCGGGATCTCGGACGCGCGCCACATGTTTTCCTACCAGCAGCGCAATTCGCCGCTGCGCCGCACGGTGACCATCGGCGAGGTCGGCGGTTCAGCTCTTTACCTGCTGTCCGATCTGTCTTCCGGCGTCACCGGCGAAATTCACTATGTCGATTCCGGCTATCACATCGTTTCCATGCCGACGCTCGACGAGCTGAAGCAGAGCGACGTTCGGGAATAGTCTGCGATCGGAAGAATAATTCCTGTCCGTAAAATTGGACGCAATGGCGGAAACCCATTTTAAGGGGATATCCGCTAGAAGTCCCGTAACTTAGGGACCCGCATGCCTGCTGTCAGCAACCCGAAGCGCACACCGTTGTTCCGGCTGATCACCATCGCCAGCTCGGGCTTGGGCGGTTTCATCCTCGGTATCTGGGGCCTGAAGTTCGGTTTCGGCGATGGTCTTGCCGGCATGCCGGCCTCGACGATGGTCGCCGTCATGGCCACACTTGGCGCGCTGGCCGCCGCGGGGGCCTCGCTGTCGTTCTTCGCCGGTGTCGATGAATCGGTGGACTACGTCTTCAACGAAACCAATTTCGACAAGCTGACCGGCCTGCTGACGCGCCCAGCCATGGTCGGCAAGATCGCGGACGCGGCATCGGCGACGATCCGCAGCGGCGAACCAGTGTTTCTGATCGACATCGACATCGACCGCTTCAAGCAAATCAACGACGCGATCGGCTACAGCCACGGTGACGAGCTGATCCGCGCCTTTTCCCAGCGATTGAAGACCAGCATGCCTGAAGGCGCGGTGATCGGGCGCATCGGCGCCGGCGAGTTCGCGGTCCTGTTGCCGGATCGCGAACTCAAGGGATCCGTGGAACGGATCATCGAGAAGCTCATCGACGAGATGATGGAGCCCTACCAGCTCGATACCCATCTGCAATCGGTCAGCCTGTCGGTCGGCATCGTGGCCATGCCGAAGGACGGCGTCGATCCTGTCCTGGTGCTGCGCCGCTCCAATTTGGCGCTGCAGAACGCACGCGCCGGAGGGGTGGGCAACTGGTCGGTCTTCCATGCCGACATGGGTCGGGTCGCCGACCATCGGCAGTGGATCGAAGGCGAGCTGCACACCGCATTCGAGCGGGGCGATTTCGACCTCCACTACCAGCCGCAGCTCGACCTGCCGAGCGGCCGCATCATCGGCTACGAGGCGCTGATCCGCTGGAAGCACCCGGAGCGCGGCATGATCCCGCCGATGGAGTTCATCCCGATCGCGGAAGAAACCGGCATGATCAATCCGATCGGCGAGTGGGTGCTGCGCAAGGCGTGCAACGACGCCCGCCATCTGCCCGAGGACTGCTTCGTCGCCGTCAACATCTCGCCGGTCCAGTTCATGACCAAGGATTTTGTCGGCATCGTGCGCGAGACAATGGCAAGCACCGGCATCAAGCCGTCGCGGCTGGAGCTGGAAGTCACCGAGACGGCGATGATGCAGGACCGCGAGCGCGCCGCCCTCATCCTGCGCGAGCTCGCCGACATGGGCATCTCGGTCGCCGTCGACGATTTCGGCACCGGCTATTCCAATCTGAGCTACCTGATCGATTTCTCATTTGACAAGCT
This sequence comes from Mesorhizobium sp. IMUNJ 23033, assembly GCF_044778005.1. Classification (NCBI taxonomy): domain Bacteria; kingdom Pseudomonadati; phylum Pseudomonadota; class Alphaproteobacteria; order Hyphomicrobiales; family Phyllobacteriaceae; genus Mesorhizobium; species Mesorhizobium sp. IMUNJ 23033. Next base: position 682,319 of record NZ_JBJACT010000001.1, on the reverse strand, counting down.
GAAGATCGACCGCTCCTTCGTCAGCCGCATCGACACGGACTCCAACTCGGGTGCCGTCGTCTCGACAATCGTCGGGCTCTCGCGGGCGCTCGGCGTCGGCATCATCGCTGAAGGTGTCGAAACCGAGAGCCAGGCGACGCTGCTCAGGGCGGCCGGCTGCGAGGTGGTGCAAGGCTATCTGTTCGGCCGGCCGGCGCCGCTCAAGATCGGGCCAGAGGCGCAGGTCATCCACGTCAAGAGCGAAGCGCGCATCGTCAGCGTGCATTAAGCCAAAACGTGCCAGTCACCGGCGCGCCGAGAAAACCTTGAACATGCCGTCGCGGGCGATCTCCGCATGGCTTGAAAACGCCTTCGCCAGCACCGGTTCGTAGGGAAGCTGCCGGTTCGCCACCATGAACAGCTTGCCGCCCGGCTTCAGCGCCTTGGCCGCTGCGTGGATCATGCCGGCGCCGATCTCCGGCTCGGCAGCCCGGCTGCGATGAAAGGGCGGATTCATGACGATCGCGTCATAGCGGCGTTCGACAGGCTCGCTGAGCAGGTCGGTCCAGAAGAAATGTGTCTCGGCTGCCGTGTTGCCGATATTGCCCTTCGCTGCCTCGAGCGAGGCGAAGTCCGCCTCGAAGAGATCGAGGCTGGATATGCCGGACGAGCGCGCCGCGACTTCAGCTGCCACATAGCCCCAGCCGGTGCAGAAATCAGCAATGCTGCCACGCAGATCGTGGGGCAGGTTGTCCACCAGCAATTTCGAACCAGCATCAATCTTATCGAATGAGAACATGCCGGGCACGGTGCGAAAGCGGCCTTCCACCACAAGGTCGGGATTGGCGGCGCGAAGGACTGACGCGGCCCCGGTGTCGGCCGGTCGGGCAAACCAGAAGGCGATGCCGTGATGTTTCGGCAGATGGCCGTCAAGCAGCACAAGCTCGTCGATGCGCTTGCGCAGGCTGGCAATACCGTCCTCCTTGCCGCCGGCGACGATGATCGATCCGCCCGGGGCGACACGTTCGATCGCCTCGGCAATGCGCAATTCGTTTTGCCCGCGATGACGCCCGGCAAGCACCAGTGCGGCGTCGAAGCCGGCACCTTCGGCTTGCGGCGTGACTTTGAAGCCCGACGCCTGCAGGGCGCGGAAATGCGGCCGGAAGCCCTGCACGAGGTGAAGCCCTGCATCGAAGCCCGAAGGCAAGCGGGAACCGGGTTCGGCGCCGAGAAAAAGGACACGGGCGTCCTTACGCGGCAGGGCGACGGCGTCGACCTCATAGGGATGGAACAGCGTCTTCAGCGGTTCTGCGGCCATTCTGGTGCCCCGTAAAAGAAAACGGGCGCGACTTAAGCCGCGCCCGCTTCAACTCTATCGTCAGGCCGATCAGGCGGCGTTTTCTTCGCCTTCGGCCTTCTTGTCGCGGACGATTTCCTTGCCGGTGGCCTGGTCGACGACCTTCATCGACAGGCGAACCTTGCCGCGCTCGTCGAAGCCCATCAGCTTGACCCAGACCTTGTCGCCTTCCTTGACGACGTCGGAGGTCTTGGCGACGCGATCGTTGGCCAGCTGCGAGATGTGGACGAGGCCGTCACGCGGGCCGAAGAAGTTGACGAAAGCGCCGAAGTCGGCGGTCTTGACGACCGTGCCTTCGTAGATCTCGCCGACTTCCGGCTCGGCGACGATGGTGTGGATCCACTTCTTCGCCGCCTCGATCTCCTTGGCGTTGGAGGAAGCGATCTTGACCGTGCCGTCATCCTCGATGTTGATCTTGGCGCCAGTCTTTTCGACGATCTCGCGGATGACCTTGCCGCCGGAGCCGATGACGTCGCGGATCTTGTCGGTCGGGATGTGCATGACCTCGATGCGCGGCGCGAATTCGCCGAGCTCGGCACGCGCGCCGGACAGCGCATGAGCCATTTCGCCGAGGATATGCAAACGACCGTCCTTGGCCTGGCCGAGCGCGATCTGCATGATCTCTTCGGTGATGCCGTCGATCTTGATGTCCATCTGCAGCGAGGTGATGCCGTTGGCGGTGCCGGCGACCTTGAAGTCCATGTCGCCGAGGTGATCCTCGTCGCCAAGGATGTCGGAGAGCACCGCGAAGCGCTCGCCTTCCTTGATCAGGCCCATGGCAATGCCGGCGACCGGCTTTGCCAGCGGAACGCCGGCATCCATCAGCGCCAGCGAGGTGCCGCACACGGTGGCCATCGACGACGAGCCGTTGGACTCGGTGATCTCCGAGACGACGCGCAGCGTGTAGGGGAACTGATCAGCGGTCGGCAGCATCGGGCGGATGGCGCGCCAGGCGAGCTTGCCGTGGCCGATTTCGCGGCGGCCCGGCGAACCCATGCGGCCGGTTTCACCGACGGAATAGGGAGGGAAGTTGTAGTGCAGGAGGAACTTCTCCTTGTACATGCCGGTCAGCGAATCGACATACTGCTCGTCCTCGCCCGTGCCGAGCGTGGCGACGACCAGCGCCTGGGTCTCGCCGCGGGTGAACAGCGCCGACCCATGGGTGCGCGGCAGGACGCCGACTTCCGAGACGATCTTGCGGACCGTCTTCAAATCGCGGCCGTCGATGCGCGAGCCGGTGTCGAGGATGTTCCAGCGCACGACCTTGGCCTGGAGCTCCTTGAACACGCTGCCGATCTGCTCGGATGTGTACTTGGCGTCTTCGCCTTCAGCCGGCGTGAACGCGGCCTTGACCTTCGCCTTGACGGCGTCGACGGCAGCGTAGCGCTTCTGCTTGTCGGTGATCTTGTAGGCGTCGCGAAGCTCGTTTTCGACGATCTTCAGCATCTCGCCCTCGAGCGCCGAATAGTCCGGCGCAGTGAAGTCGCGCGGGTCCTTGGCGGCGACTTCGGCCAGCTTGATGATCGCGTCGATCACCGGCTGGAAGCCCTTGTGGCCGAACATGACGGCGCCGAGCATCAGATCCTCGCCAAGCTCCTTGGCTTCGGACTCGACCATCAGCACGGCATCAGTGGTGCCGGCGACGACTAGGTCGAGCTTGGATTCCTGCATCTCGTCGACATGCGGGTTGAGCACGTATTCGCCGTTGATGTAGCCGACGCGGGCACCGCCGATCGGGCCCATGAAGGGGACGCCGGAGAGCGTCAGCGCGGCCGAGGTGGCCACTATCGACAGGATGTCCGGATCGTTCTCGAGATCATGCTGGACGACGGTGACGACGATCTGCGTGTCGTTCTTGTAGCCATCGGCGAAGAGCGGGCGGATCGGGCGGTCGATCAGGCGGGAAACCAGCGTCTCCTTCTCGCTCGGACGGCCTTCGCGCTTGAAGTAGCCGCCCGGGATCTTGCCGGCGGCATAGGTCTTTTCCTGGTAGTTGACGGTCAGCGGGAAGAAGTCGAGGCCGGGCTTCGGCTCCTTCATCGAGACGACGGTGGCGAGAACCTTGGTTTCGCCGTAGGTGGCCAGCACCGCGCCGTCAGCCTGGCGCGCGATCTTGCCGGTCTCCAGAACGAGCGGACGGCCGCCCCATTCGATTTCCACTTTGTGGTGATTGAACATATCTTGTCCTTTGTATGCGGAAAGGGCCGCGCCGTTTCACGGTGCGCGTATGCCCTTGCCTGGCTTCCTTTCTCGGGCAGCCACGGGCAAGACAACGGGAAGCTCGGGTCAATCGGCACGGTGGCCGCACGAGCATCCTGCAATCCTGCCCCATGACCGTCCATGGGCGGTTCCGAATGGCCCTCTGCACTTTCGAAACCGGGTCTGGCCAATCGATCCGACCGGCCTTGCGCCTGACTCCGAAAATCTCGGGAAGCATCACGCGCAAATTCAAACTTTTCGGAGCGTCCTTTTGCGCGTCCAAAGGGGGATGCACGGCGCTCCATTCCTTGCGTTGGAGTACTGGATTGACCCGATGCTCCAATGCGCGACCGGCGGGCTCTCCGAAGAAAGCCCGCCGGTCAATTCGTCAACGGCGCAGACCGAGCTTCTCGATCAGCGTCTGATAGCGCGCGTCATCCTTGCGCTTGAGATAATCAAGCAGGCTGCGGCGCTGGGAGACGAGAGCGAGCAGACCACGACGGGAATGGTTATCCTTCTTGTGGTCCTTGAAGTGGTCGGTCAGGTTCTTGATGCGCTCGGAAAGGATGGCCACCTGGACTTCCGGAGACCCGGTATCGCCCTTGGCGGTTGCGAATTCACCCATCAATTCCTGTTTGCGCTCAGCAGTAATCGACATCGTGTTTTTCCTTATCTGTTCGAGGAAACGGGACGCCCTCAGCCGGGATGTCGTCCAGCAGGGGCCGGTGCAAGCAACGCGTCAGGGCGCGAAGCTGCGGCGCATATAGGGCAATTCCGACAAAAACACCAGCCTAATTCACAAGCCGGCTTGTCGCAGGCTCTTGTTAAGAAAATCAAGAATTCCGCGGCCGAAATGGCTTTAAAGCCACTTCTTCCATTTGAAGAAGGCGACAAGCCCGACAGCAACAAGCGCCATGAACAACAGTGAAGCTGGATAGCCGTACTGGGACTTCAGCTCCGGCATGTTCCACGGCGAGCTGTCAGGGTCGAAATTCATGCCCCAGACGCCGACCAGGAAGGTGAGCGGCATGAAGATCACCGAGACGATAGTGAGATAGGAGATGACGTCGTTGGTGCGCGCCTGGCTCAGCGACAGATGCATCTCGATCAGGCCGGTCAGCATGTCGCGCTGGGTCTCGACCAGTTCGATGAGCCGCAGCGAATGGTCGAGCGTGTCGTTGAGGAAGATCTTGGTTTCCGCCTTCACATAGGGCACGTCGTTGCGGATCATCGTCGCCAGCGCGTCGCGCATCGGCCACAGCACGCCCTTCAGCACATTGGCGTCGCGGCGCAACTCATGCAGCTGCCGCATCTGGTGCTTGTGCGGCATGTTCAGCATCTGGTCCTCGATGCTGTCTACCTGTTCGCCGGCCGCCTCGATCGGTGGGAAATAGCTGTCGACGATAGCGTCGATCAACGCATATGCGAGATAATCGGCGCCACGCGAGCGCAGCCGGTTGGGCATCGAGCTTTCGATGCGCTTGCGCACGGGATTGAACGGGTCGCCCTCGCGCTCCTGGAAGGTGATGACGAAATTCTTGCCGAAGAAGACGGCGATCTGTTCGTAGCGATGCGCCGTGACGTCGTCGATCATGCGCACGACAACGAAGGCGTGATCCTCAAAGAAATCCACCTTCGGCCGCTGGCCGGTGTTGACGACGTCCTCCAGTGCCAGCGGATGCAGGCTGAAAATGCGGCCGATCTCCTCGATCAGCGGGATGTTGGCAAGGCCGGTGCAATCCAGCCAGATGACTGGCCAGCGGTCGCAATGCGTGTTGAGGTCGTCGATGCTGGCATTTTCGATGGTCTCGAATTTCTCCGGCGACATAAGGGTCAGCCTGAGTTCGCTGCGCCGCGCCGACGGATCGGCGATCAGCGTTCCCGGCGAGGCGCCGACCGGCGGCCGCCTTGTTTTCAGCGGCGCCCGCTTCCTGACCGTCTCAGCTTTTGCCATGTGCCCCCTCAAGCGTAATGTCGAGCCGAAACTAGCTGAGTGCCGTCACCCGGCAAAGACCCGCTTGGGCTTGAACATGCCCTGTTCGATGGCGCCGATGGCAACCAGCCTGCCGCGCGCCGTGGCGCAGGCTTCCTCGGCCTCCACAGGCGCGTCGCGGCCGCGAATGATGACCGGATTGCCGAGCCGGATTTTCACCGCCGCATCGTCGCTGATGGCGACCTGCGGCAGGCAATCGAGCGCGGCTGACGTGTCGACCAGCAGCGCATCGATGGCCGTGAAGTCGACCGGCAGATCGACAGCGTCGGATGCATCATCGGTCGTATCCGAACCCTCATCGCCCTGTTCGCCGAAACGCGCTGCCTCAAGCTCGGCGATGGTGATGAAGTCCTCCTGCGTGAACGGCTCGACCTCGACCCGGCGCAATTCGGCGATATGGCCGAAACAGCCGAGGTCGCGGCCCATGTCGCGGGCCAGCGACCGGACATAGGTGCCCTTGCCGCATTCGACTTCGAAAATGGTTCGCTCGCCACTGTGCTCGATGACGTCCAAACGTCCGATCTCGATCTCCCGCGCGGGTATATCGACCGTCTCGCCGTCGCGGGCGAGATCGTATGCCCGCTCGCCCGCGATCTTGATGGCCGAGAACTGTGGCGGTATCTGCATGATGACACCGGTGTATTTCGGCAGCAGCGCTCTTACTTCGGTCTCGGCGGGACGCTTGTCCGAACTGTTGGTCACCGGGCCTTCGAGGTCGTCGGTCGAGCGTTCGTCACCCCAGGCGACGGTGAAGCGATAGATCTTGGCGCCGTCCTGGACATAAGGCACGGTCTTGGTGGCTTCGCCGAGCGCGATCGGCAGCATGCCGGAGGCGAGCGGATCGAGCGTGCCGGCATGGCCGGCCTTTTCGGCCTGGAACAGCCACTTGATCTTGGAGACGGCTTCGGTCGAACCCATGCCGACCGGCTTGTCCAGCACCAGCCAGCCGGAGACCGGCCGGCCCTTCTTCTTGCCGCGGCGCCCCATTATTTCTCGTCCTTGTCGTTGTCGAGATCGCGCGCCACTTCGGGCGATTTCAAGAGGTCGTTGATCCTGGCGAAATTGTCGAAAGACGTATCGAGCCGGAAGCGGAATTCCGGCATGTACTTCATCTGCCGCAGCGCGCCCGAGACACGGCCACGAACGAATTTCGCATGTTTGTTGAGCGCCTCGACCACCGCGTCGGTGTTTTTGACGCCGAGCGGCGAGACGAAGGCGGTGGCGATCTTCAGATCGGGCGACATGCGCACTTCCGACACCGAGACCACGGCATTTTCGATCAGCGGATCGATGATCTCGCCGCGCTGCAAGGTTTCGGACAGGGCATGGCGCACCTGCTCGCCGACGCGCAGCATGCGCTGGGATGGACCTGATGTGGTTGAACGGGGCATTTTTCTCAATCCTGAAATCGTGAAGCGCGGGATGGGACCGCACCGCATGTCTCAATAAGGCTTTCTCAATACGGCTTGGGCGGCGGCCTTTCGACCACCGCCCGGTCGTATCGACAGTATACGAACTCAAAGCGTCCGGGTCACCATCTCGACACGGAAGCACTCGATGACGTCGCCGACGCGCATGTCCTCGTAGTTCTGGAAGGCCATGCCACACTCCTGGCCGCCCGGCACTTCCGAAACCTCGTCCTTGAAGCGCTTCAGGGTCTTCAGCGTGCCTTCGTGGATGACGACGTTGTCGCGGATCAGGCGCACACCCGCACCACGCTCGACCTTGCCTTCGGTGACACGGCAGCCAGCGATCTTGCCCACCTTGGTGATGTCGAAGATCTCGAGGATCTCGGCATTGCCGATGAAGGTCTCGCGACGCTCGGGTGAGAGCAGGCCGGAGAGCGCCGCCTTCACGTCATCCACGAGATTGTAGATGATCGAGTAGTAGCGGATCTCGATGCCTGCCGCAGCGGCCGCGGCGCGCGCCTGCACATTGGCGCGGACGTTGAAGCCGATGATCGCGGCACCCGAGGTTTCCGCCAGCGACACGTCGCTTTCGGTGATGGCGCCGGCGCCGGCATGGACGATGCGTGCGCGCACCTCGTCGGTGCCGAGCTTGTCGAGCGCGGCGTTGATCGCTTCGATCGAACCCTGCACGTCGCCCTTGATGACCAGCGGGAATTCCTTCAGCCCGCTCGTCTGCAGTTGCGACATCATCTGTTCGAGCGAGCCGCGCTGGCCGGCATGCTTGGCCACCGCCTTCTCGCGCGCCAGGCGCTGGCGATACTCGGTGATCTCGCGAGCGCGCGCCTCGTTGTTTACCACCGCGAAGCGGTCGCCGGCCTGCGGCGTGCCCTGGAGGCCAAGCACCTCGACCGGCATCGCCGGCGGTGCTTCCTTGACATGCTCGCCACGGTCGTTGACCAGCGCGCGCACCCGGCCCCATTCGTTGCCGGCAACCAGGATGTCACCCGGCATCAGCGTGCCGGTCTGCACCAACACCGTGGCGACGGGACCGCGGCCCTTGTCGAGCTGGGCTTCGATGACGACGCCTTCGGCGGTGCGGTCCGGATTGGCCTTCAGGTCGAGGATTTCGGCCTGCAGCAGGATCGCTTCGAGCAGCTTGTCGAGATTGGTGCCCTTGGTGGCCGACACTTCGACGTCCAGCACCTCGCCGCCCATGGATTCGACGAAGACCTCGTGGCGCAGCAGTTCCGAACGCACCTTTTGCGGGTCGGCATCATGCTTGTCGATCTTGTTGATCGCCACGATGATCGGGACACCGGCCGCCTTGGCATGGCTGATCGATTCGATCGTCTGCGGCATGACACTGTCGTCGGCCGCCACCACCAGCACGGCGATGTCGGTCGCCTGGGCGCCACGGGCGCGCATCGCCGTGAAGGCGGCGTGGCCGGGCGTGTCGATGAAGGTGATCTTCTGACCGTTCTTCTCGACCTGGTAGGCGCCGATATGCTGAGTGATGCCGCCGGCCTCGCCGGAGACGACGTTGGCGTTGCGGATGGCATCGAGCAGCGAGGTCTTGCCGTGGTCGACATGGCCCATGATCGTCACCACCGGCGGACGCGACACCAGGTCCTCGGCATTGTCGGCGATGTTGAACAGGCCTTCCTCGATGTCGGACTCGGCGACGCGGCGAACCGTATGGCCGAATTCGGTGGCGACCAGTTCGGCCGTGTCGGCGTCGATGACGTCGCCCGGCTTCATGATCTGGCCCTGCTTCATGAAGAACTTGACCACATCGACCGCGCGCTCGGACATGCGCTGCGCCAGTTCCTGGATGGTGATGGTTTCGGGCAAGATCACTTCGCGCATAACCTTCTCGCGCGGCTCATTGTGCATCGCGCGCTTGAATTTTTCCTGGCGGCGACGCATCGACGACAGCGAGCGGGCGCGCGCATCCTCGTCGGAAAGCGCCGTGTTGAGGGTCAGCTTGCCGCGGCGGCGGTCTTCCTCGCCCTTGGTGGGCTTGGCCGGACGCGCCACTTCGGGCGTGACCGGACGGCGCACGGGGGCGCCGGCGCCAGTGCGCTTCGGCTTGACGTCCTCATCGTCGTCGACTGTCGCCAGTTCGGCGGCTAGCGGGGCGCGACGGCGTGCCTCTTCTTCGGCGCGGCGCCGGGATTCGGCCTCCGTCTGCAGCCGCGCTTCTTCCTCGGCCTGGCGGCGCGCTGATTCCTCGCGCTCGCGCTTGCGGCGCTCTTCATCCTCGGCGCGGCGCTTGGCCTCTTCCTGGGCACGCTGGCGGTCTTCGACCTCACGGACCTTGGAGCCTTCGAGAGCCCTGCGGCGGGCTTCCATCTCGCCACGCGACAATTCGTTCAGCACCATGCCGCTGCGCTCGACCGGCGGCGGAGGCGGCGGCGCCTTGGGCGCTTCCTGCACGACGGGCGCGGCCGCAACAGTGGGCTTCGGCGTGAAGACGGACACGGGAGCGGCGGCCGGCTCCGGCTTGTCGCCGGGCAGCGAGAACTTGCGCTTCTTGGTCTCGACGACGACCGCCTTGGTGCGGCCGTGCGAGAAGTTCTGGCGCACGGTGCTCTGCTCCATGCCGGGCCGCTTCAGCGTCAAGGTCTTCTTCGGCGTAACGCTCAACGTCTTGTCGTCGCCCGATTTCGTATCGCTCATTCCATATCCTCTGCGGCATCATCTTCGTCAGCAACGGCCGCAAGCATTGCCAGATCGTCCGGGGAACCGCCCCGATACCGGTCGAGCGCAACCATGCGCCTCTGGACCGCCCTGCCCGCGTCTTGCGCGAGAACGGCAGCATGTATCACATTTGTACCCCCCAATGCCAAGCTCAACTCGGCCTCGGGGAAAAGTTTGTAGGCAAGGATGGCGGGGCCGCCGAGATGTACGGTTGCCCGCCGCGCCTGGCTGATCTTGCGCACGCCATCGTCGGACGCTTCAGTCGCGTGGAGCACGAAAAGCGCCAGCCCTGAGCGCACGGCGCTCTCCACCTTGGTGGCTCCGAGCGCGATTGCGCCTGCCTTGCGGGCAAGGCCGAGCATTCCCAGAGCGGATCTGGAAAGCAGCCCGTCGACCATGCCGCCGAGATCGGCGGGAACGGTCACCTGCGCCTTGAAGGCGCGGGCAAACAGGTTCTTCGCCGCTGCCTTGTCGACATGTAGGCGCTCGGCGCTGACCCAGCAACCGCGGCCGGGTAGATTTCTCTTGATGTCCGGAACGACGGCCGAATCCGGGCCGACGACGAACCGGATCAGCTCATCCGGTTCGGCCTGCCTGCGGGTGACGATGCAGGTGCGATCGTTCATCTCGTCCAAGGGCGGGTTCTGTGCGATGCGGTTTCACCTCACGCACCGACGGTTTCGTCAGCCGGCGCTTCCTGCGCGGCAAGCTTGTCCTCGGTGATCCAGCCGGCCTTGAGGCGGGCAGCCAGAACCATCTGCTCGGCATCGGCGCGCGAAACGCCGTGATTGGCGAGCACGCCTGGATAGACCTTGGTCTCGCCGTCCTTGCGTTCCTTCCAGCCGGTCAGGTCGTCGGCGGCATAGCCGGCGAAATCCTCGATCGTCTTCACGCCGTCCTCGCCGAGCGTCACCATCATGGCGGTGGTGATGCCCGGGATTTCGCGCAGTTCGTCGGCAACGCCGAGCGCCTTGCGCTTGTCGTCGTGCTCGGCCTCGATCTTCTCCAAATACTCGCGGGCGCGGGTCTGGATTTCCGAGGCGGTGTCCTCGTCGAAGCCGTCGATGGAGGCGATCTCGCCGGAATCGACGTAAGCCACTTCCTCGACGCTGGTAAAACCTTCGGAAGCAAGCACCTGGCCGACCATCTCGTCGACGTCGAGGGCTTCCATGAACAGCGCCGAACGCTCGACGAATTCCTTCTGGCGGCGCTCGCTCTCTTCCTGCTCGGTCAGGATGTCGATGTCCCAGCCGGTGAGCTGCGAAGCGAGACGGACGTTCTGGCCGCGGCGGCCGATGGCCAGCGACAGCTGGTCGTCCGGAACCACGACCTCGATGCGCTCGGCATCCTCGTCGAGCACCACCTTGGCGACTTCGGCCGGCTGCAGTGCGTTGACGATGAAGGAAGCGGCCGAGGGCGACCACGGAATGATGTCGATCTTCTCGCCCTGCAACTCGCCGACCACCGCCTGGACGCGGCTGCCGCGCATGCCGACGCAGGCGCCGACCGGATCGATGGACGAGTCGCGCGAGATGACGGCGATCTTGGCGCGCGAGCCCGGATCGCGGGCGACCGACTTGATCTCGATGATGCCGTCGTAGATTTCCGGCACTTCCATGGTGAAGAGCTTGGCCATGAACTGCGGATGGGTGCGCGACAGGAAGATCTGCGGGCCGCGCTGCTCGCGGCGCACGTCGTAGACATAGGCGCGAACGCGGTCGCCATATTTGTAGTTCTCGCGCGGGATCAGCTCGTCGCGGCGGATGATCGCCTCGCCACGGCCGAGATCGACGATGACGTTGCCGTATTCGACGCGCTTGACGGTGCCGTTGACGATCTCACCGATGCGGTCCTTGTATTCGTCATACTGGCGGTCGCGCTCGGCTTCGCGCACCTTCTGGACGATGACCTGCTTGGCCGACTGGGCGGCGATGCGGCCGAAATCCATCGGCGGCAGCTGTTCGGCGATGAAATCGCCGAGCTGGGCGTCGGGATTGCGCTCGCGCGCCGAGGAGATGGCGATCTGCGTGGCGTAATCGTCGACCTTCTCGACCACTTCCATCAGCCGCTGCAGCTTCATCTCGCCGGTGTTGGCGTTGATGTCGGCGCGGATGTTTGTCTCCTGGCCATAACGCGAGCGCGCCGCCTTCTGGATGGCGTCGGCCATGGCGGCGATGACGATCGACTTGTCGATCGACTTTTCACGCGCGACCGCGTCGGCGATCTGCAGCAGTTCAAGTCTGTTGGCGCTTACAACCATTGTCTTTCTCCCGAGCTTGTTGCCGGACCTCTCGCCCGGCAGCTCAATCAATTGTCCTGTTCGGTTCCGTCTTCGGCGTCCGCACCCTCGGGTGCGTCTTCCGGTTCGCCACGGCGCTTTTTTGCTTCCTTACGCGCCCTGTTGTCCTTCGACAGGGCATCGCGGATGAGATCGTCGGTCAGCACCAGCCGGGCATCGGCGATCGCATCGTAGGGCACGCGCACCGTCGGCTCCTCGCCATAGGCCGCCTTGTCGCGCGCGATCAGCACGCCATCGGCGTCGCTTTCGGCGATCTTGCCCTTGAAGCGCTTGCGTTCGGCGACGAGGACCGAGGTCTCCATCTTGATCAGATGGCCGGTCCATGTCGCGAAATCCGATTTGCGCACCAGCGGCCGGTCGATGCCCGGCGACGACACTTCCAGATGATACGCCTTTTCGATCGGATCATCGACATCGAGCGCCGGCGATACGGCCCGGCTGACCTCTTCGCAATCCTCGACGGTCATGGTGCCGTCCTCGCGCTCGGCCATGATCTGCAGCGTAAGACCGTTCTGGCCCGACAGATGCACCCGCACCAGGCGAAAGCCGATCCCGCGCAGCACCGGCTGCACGATCAGCGCGATGCGCGCATCGATACCGCTTTCGCGGATGATGCGGTCGTCGCCTTCGCTTGCCGTTGCAGTCATTCGGTCCCTGTCGTTCGATTGGTGGCTGACCGGCAGGTAATAAAAAAGAGCGGGACCGGGTGGACCCACTCTTCGTCATACCGACCAAGAATTTGAGGCTGATATAGACGATCCCGGCCGGCGTTTCAAGTCCGCCATACTGGGGGCGCCAAAGCTGCGGCAACGGCGCCAGCGTTGCACCTGGCGCATGGTGCCTATGCGGTAATCCACCTGTGTTTGCCGGCATCGCGTGCCTATCTATGTTGCATTGCACAAATATGACCGGCGCGCGGTGGCGCGCGAAAGGATATGACTATGAGCAATCGCCCGATGTTTTCCGCCATAGGCGGCTTCTTTACCGCATTCGGCAGCGCGGCTGCGGCCTCGTATGCTGTGCAGGCGGGCCGCAAGCCCCGTGACCGGGATTTGCGCAATCTGGGTATCGATCCGGCCGCCTTCGACAGGATCGGCCGCTTCTAAAATAACACTGGCGTCTGGCGCGGGAGGCGTTGAACCTCGACGCAAACGCGCGTTTGCGCAGCTATTTCCTGATAAAGGTAAGATAGGCCGGCCGCCGGCCCTCGCGGATGGCCTTTGCTTCGTAGCGCGTTCCGGGCCAGCCCTCATAGGGCCGATGCCAGTCGGCCGCGTCCTGCGCCTGCCAGGCGAACGCACCATGCGCCCGGCAATTGAGCAGCGTCCAGTTCACATAGCTGTCGATGTCGGAAGCAAAGCGGAATTTTCCGCCTGATTTCAGTACCTTGGCAAAACGGTCGAGATTGGACGGACCGACGAAACGTCGCTTCCAGTGCTTCTTCTTCGGCCAGGGGTCGGGATAGAGAAGATCGATGCCGTCGAGCGAGGCTTGCGGCAGCCAATCGAGCAGGCGCGTGGCGTCATCGTCATGGACGCGCAGATTGGCGAGCGGCTTTTCATTCACCGCCTTCATCAGCTTGGCCATGCCGTTGACGAACGGCTCGACGCCAATGAAGCCGGTCCCCGGGGCCTCCGTGGCGCGATGCAGCAAATGCTCTCCGCCGCCGAAGCCGATTTCCAGCCGCACCGCCGAGACATCCGCCTTGAACAGCTTGCGCAATTCGTCAGGCGATTCGGCGGACAGGTCGAGACCGTAGGTCCCGAGACCGCTTTCCAGCGCCGCCGCCTGCTGCGGGCGAATGGTCTTGCCACGCCGGCGGCCGAAGAACCCTTCGGTCGCGCGGCTCGGCCTGCCTTTCGGATCCATGGACGGGTTCCGCGCCGCCGTCAGGCGGCGACCGCGTCCTTGAGCGCCTTGGCGAGATCGGTCTTCTCCCAGGAGAAGGAACCGTCGCGGCCTGCCTTACGGCCGAAATGGCCATAGGACGAGGTCTTGGCATAGATCGGCTTGTTGAGGTCGAGGTGACGGCGGATGCCGGACGGCGACAGGTCCATCACGGTGCGCAGTGCGTCTTCGAGCCTGGCCTCTTCGACCTTGCCGGTGCCATGCAGGTCGACATAGACCGACAGCGGCTGGGCGACGCCGATGGCGTAGGACAGCTGGATGGTGCAACGGTCGGCAAGCTTGGCCGCCACAACGTTCTTGGCAAGGTAGCGCGCCGCATAGGCGGCGGAGCGGTCGACCTTGGTCGTGTCCTTGCCGGAGAAGGCGCCGCCGCCATGCGGTGCGGCACCGCCATAGGTGTCGACGATGATCTTGCGGCCGGTCAGTCCGGCGTCGCCGTCCGGCCCGCCGATGACGAACTTGCCGGTCGGATTGATGTACCAGTTGCAGTCGTCGGCGATCCTTAGATCGCCCAGCGCCTCGCGGATATAGGGTTCGACAACTTTGCGGACCTTCTTCGAATCCCAGCTCGAATCGAGGTGCTGGGTCGACAGCACGATCTGCGTCGCCTCGGCGGCCTTGCCGTCGACATAGCGGACGGTGACCTGGCTCTTGGCGTCCGGCCCGAGCTTGCCCGCATCGCCGCTGCCTTCATGGCGCGCGGCGGCCAGCAGTTCGAGAATCTTGTGGCTGTAGTAGATCGGCGCCGGCATCAGGTCCGGCGTCTCGCGGCAAGCATAGCCGAACATGATGCCCTGGTCGCCGGCACCTTCCTCACCCTGCCGGTCGGCGGCGTTGTCGACGCCCTGGCCGATGTCGGGCGACTGGCCGTGCAGCAGGACCTCGATCTTCGCCGTCTTCCAGTGGAAGCCGGCCTGCTCGTAGCCGATCTCGCGGATTGCCTTGCGGGCTACCGATTTGAACTTGGCCGGATTGACGACCGGATGACCGGCGGCATCCATCAGGATGTTGCCGGCCTTGTCCTTTTTCAGCAGCGTCTCGGGAACCCTGACCTCACCGGCGATGATGACGCGATTCGTTGTAGCCAGAGTCTCGCATGCGACACGGACCTTCCAGGGGTCCATGCCGGTCTTCTTGGCCTCGCGATAGACCAGATCGACGATTTCGTCGGAGATACGGTCGCAAACTTTGTCGGGATGGCCCTCGGCAACGGATTCCGAGGTGAAGAAGTAATTCTGCCGCGTCACGGGTGTCCCCTCTTGAAAAAAATCGGCAGGCTGCCGATTTTGGCGCGCCACGTGTTAGCGGTGCCGGGCGCCGCTCGTCAAGCGCTGCCGCAGTTCTGGCATGAAATGTCAGCACAGTTGGCTTGTGCCAGCGACGGCAGGGCGCCGCCGGTGGCACAAGCCCCTGGATCAGTCGGCGTCATCGGTGGAAAGGGATTTCACCAGATCTATGATCCTGCGGCGCACCTTCACGTCGCCAATCTTGACGAAGGCGCGGTTGAGTTGAAGCCCCTCCGGACTGCCGCAGAACTCGACGGCGAAAGCCATCGACGCATCTTCGGCAAATCCACGATTGCCCACGGCCTCCTGACCCGGGGCATCCTCGAAAAAGAAGGCAACGGGCACGCTAAGGATGGAGGCTATCGCCTGCAAACGGCTGGCGCCCACTCTGTTCGTGCCCTTTTCATACTTTTGGATCTGTTGAAACGTGATGCCGAGATTCTCACCCAGCTTCTCCTGGCTCATTCCAAGCATATTGCGCCGGAGCCTGATGCGACTTCCGACATGGATGTCGATCGGGTTCGGCTTTTTCTTGTTTTCTTCTGTCATTTTCTCCTCGCCGAATTTTTCCGGCTTTTTCTATTTTTTCCTGCCCAAACGAAGCCGGAGCCAACTGCCCCAACAGAACCACCAACCGACTTCGAGAAAATTTTAGGCACTTACAGTATGAGTTTCTAATGTGTCGGCTGTCAATTCACCCGTAGCCGTTGCCTTACATTCGATGTGAACCCTCCCAGGGCGAACAGGAATATGATCAGCAATCCGTTAATTCGCCGCTGGGCGGCGGAAATGAGAGCGCGCCCAGATATCGGCACCCGCACATCAATGGCTCCACGCGCGTCGACGGCGAGCGCGTCGACGATGCGTCCGCGCGGGTCGACAACGGCGGAAATGCCATTGTTAGCCGCGCGCAACAAAGGCAAACCATTCTCCACGGCCCGGATCTGAGCCTGCCTGAAGTGCTGGTACGGACCCGGTGTATCCCCGAACCAAGCGTCGTTCGTGACATTCACAATAAGCTCGGATGACGTAGCGTCAACTGCAACCAGATCGGGAAAGATAACTTCGTAGCAAATGAACGGGAGCGCCCGCACACCGTCCGGCAGCGTGATCGGATGCCGTTCGTTGCCGGCCGCGAAATTCATCGGCCCGGCGACGAGCTGTTCGATGCCGAAGCGGCCGAGCAGGCCGGCGAAAGGCAGATACTCGCCGAACGGCACCAGGTGGACCTTATCGACGGCGTCCGTGATTTCGCCCTTGTCGTTGATCGCCACCACGGAATTGTAATAGCGGCTGTCGGCGCCGGCCGCCGAGCCGCCCTCCTCGCGAACGACGCCGGCGACCAGCATCTGGCCTTCGCCCAGCATATCGCCAAGCGCGGTCAGCGCGTCCGGGCGTTCGGTGAACAGGAAAGGCACCGATGTCTCCGGCCACAGAATCAGTTGCGGCTTGGCATGGCCGGATTCCGGTTCCTTCGCCGACAGGCCGAGCAGTGTGGCGAAGATGCGGTCGCGCACCGAAGCGTCCCACTTTTCGCTGAGATCGACGTCCGGCTGAACGATGCGGACATCGATCGAGCGGGTTGCCGGTTCGACCGGCATGGCAAGCCTGACATAGCCGAAGCCGACATGGGCGGCGATAAGCAGGATAAGCAACCCAAAGCCCAGGCGAAGGTGCCGGCGCCCCGCAACGAGCGCGGGCAGCGAAAAGACGAAGACCGCCAGCGCGTTC
The DNA here is from genome assembly GCF_044778005.1 of Mesorhizobium sp. IMUNJ 23033. Lineage (NCBI taxonomy): Bacteria > Pseudomonadati > Pseudomonadota > Alphaproteobacteria > Hyphomicrobiales > Phyllobacteriaceae > Mesorhizobium > Mesorhizobium sp. IMUNJ 23033. The sequence goes on along the minus strand of NZ_JBJACT010000001.1, from coordinate 665,458 downwards.
ATGCCGATCATGCCGGTCACCGACACGCTCTGCATCAAGAGCGGCACTGGCATTGCCGCGTAGCCGACGGCATTCCAGGGAAAGCCGGTGAACAGGAAATCGCGCAGCCATTCCGCCAGGCCGAAACCGAAGGCGAGTGCCGCAATGCGGCCGATATCGTTGCTCCACAGGAGTCGCGCGACGACCGTGGCGAAGCCGTAGAAGAAGGCCATTGCAAAGGGGATTCCGACCACCGCGAAGGGCAGAGCCCAGGCGAAACTGTCGGCCTCGATCAGAAGCGCCTCGCCGATCCACCACAGGCCGGCAAGAAAATAGCCGAAGCCGAACCACCAGCCGATGGCGAAGGCGGGCCTGAGCCGCCTCAGCCACCCGTCGGAGGCCTCGCCGGTCGCGCCGTCGAGCAGCCAGACCAGGAGCGGGAAGGAGACGAAGCAGACGGCGAAGAAATCATAGGGCGCTTGGGCGAGAACCGCCAACGCTCCAGCGAGAAACGCCACCAGCGCGCGGCGCCAACCCCAAAGCAGTATTATCCGGCCGGCCAGGCGCTGCATACACACTTCCAGTCGCGCGAATCACGACCGCAGATTTATCAGATTTATCGGAACGGGGCTTGCGCCGAGAAACCCCGACCGGCCAATCACCGCGCTATCGGTGCCAGCCCTCGATCTTCAGATCGCCGAGCCGCTCAGCCTCTTCGCGTGGCACGGCGCGTATGGTCTGGGTGAATGTCCAGACATGGCCTTCGGATCGCGCGCCCGGCAAAGCCGTTCGCCATAGAACTGGTCGGCAGGCTCCTGGGTGATGTCGGCGCCTGCTGCCCTCGCCTGCTCGCAATGCACGTCCAGGCCGGCATCGAGGCGGATATAGATTGATTGCGTGTTCCAGCCGCCGACAGAAGCCGGGCTGGCGACATGATCGGCCCATTCGGAATCGACAATTATGTAGCCGTCGCCGAAGCGCATCTCGGAATGGACCAGCCTGCCGTCGGTGTCGCTGACGACCATGCTCGGCTCGAATCCGAAGGCCTTTTCGAGCCATTTCAACGCGGCCCGCGCGTCCTTGTAGAATACGCCGGAACCTATGGTCGAGTGCTTAAACGGGTCGCCGACCGACATCGATCAGCGCTTAGGCCTGTTCGGCGCGGGCGGCGCGGCGGCGACGCTCGCCCTTCTGGCTCTGCACGATGCGCACGCGCTTGACCCGGCGCGGATCGGCGTCGAGCACGTGGAACTCGAAGCCAGGTATGGCCTGCACAACTTCGCCACGGGCCGGCACGCGGCCAAGGGTGTTGAAGATCATACCGCCTATGGTGTCGACATATTCGCCATGCTCGCCGGCGGCGAAATCCTCGCCGATCATCTTGGCGACCTCGTCGATCTCGGCCTTGCCGTCGACGATGAAGACGCCTTCGCCGGTCTGGGTGATCATCGGCTCGTCGTCGTCGTGTTCGTCCTCGATGTCGCCGACCACCATCTCGACGATGTCTTCCAGCGAGGCGAGGCCGTCGGTGCCGCCATATTCGTCGATGACCAGCGCCATCTGGGTGCGCGTCGTCTGCATCCGACCCATCAGATCGGAGGCAAGCATTGACGGCGGCACGAACAGCACCGGTCGGATCAGGTTGAGATCACCGATGGTGCGCGCGAGATCGACCTGGGCGAGATCAAGCAGCGTCGTGGCCGGCGCCTTCCGGCTGGTTCGGCCCTTCTTTACGCGGGCGACCTTGGTGATGTGGGCAAGCACGTCGCGGATATGGACCATGCCGCGCGGATCGTCGAGCGTCTCGGAATAGACAGGCATGCGCGAATGTCCGGACTGTTCGAACAGGCCGAGAAGATCGCCCAGCGTCGTCGTGATCTCGACAGCCTCGATGTCGGCGCGCGGCACCATGACGTCCTCGACGCGCACCTCGCGCAGGCGCAGGATGTTGTTGAGCATTGCCCGTTCGCCGGGCGAAAAGGCGCCGGCATCGCTGGTCGTTTCGGCAAGCGCGCCGGCAATTTCCTCACGCAGGCTGGTGCCGTTGCGCTGCCTGAACAGGCCAAGCACGCGATCGAACAGGGAAGGACCGGCAGGCGATGGCTCGCTGGCGATGCTGCCGGTCGTTGTACTCGGACTCGAGCCCTCTTCCGTCGTTTCGGAAGGCTTGGTCGCACTGCCGGCGTCGGGGCGGGCGGCAGTCTCTGGTTTGTCGTTCATCGTCGTCCGGTCAATTGATCTTTTTAGTTACGCGTAGGGATCGGGAATGGCAAGCCTCGCAAGCGCTGAGCGCTCGATCGCTTCCATCTCCTCGGCCTCGGCGTCGGTCTCGTGATCGTAGCCCAGAAGGTGCAGCAGGCCGTGGATGACGAGATGGGTGATATGGTTCTCCAGCGGCTTGTCTTCCAGGCCCGCTTCCTTGGCGACCGTCTTGGCGGCCAGCACGATGTCGCCCAGCATCGGCGGCAGCGGACCGCCTTTCGGAAACGGAAAAGCCGGGAAAGACAAGACGTTGGTCGGCTTGTCCTTGCCGCGCCAGCCGGCGTTGAGGGTGCGCATATGGGCGTCGTCGGAAAAGACGATGCTGAGCTCGGAACGGCCGGCGGCGCCGGTTTCGGCAAAGGCGGCCGACACGGCGCGATCGACCAGACGCGTCAGCGCCGCCTCATCAGGCCAGTCGCCCGACTCGATTGAAATATCGATGTCGATGGAAACCGAAAGATCCCCGCCGCCAGGTTTTATGTCTTCAGGCATGAGCCCGCATCGTCACATCAGCTCTCGGTGCCCAGGCCGCGCGCCAGCTTGGCGTCGCGGTCATAGGCCCTGACGATTTCCGCCACCAGCGGATGGCGAACCACGTCGCCGTCGCCGAAGCGAACGGTCACCGCGCCCGCGACGCCATCGAGGATGCGCAGTGCTTCGACCAGGCCCGATTTGGTGTTCGAGGGAAGGTCGATCTGCGTCGGATCACCGGTGACGATCATGCGCGAGTTCTCACCGAGACGGGTGAGGAACATCTTCATCTGCATCGGCGTGGTGTTCTGCGCCTCGTCGAGGATGACGGCGGCATGTGCCAGCGTGCGGCCGCGCATGAAGGCCAGTGGCGCGATCTCGATCACTTCGGCGGCAATCGCGCGCTCGACCTTGTCGGCCGGCATCATGTCGTAGAGAGCGTCATAGAGCGGCCGCAGATACGGATCGACCTTTTCCTTCATGTCGCCGGGCAGGAAACCCAGCCGCTCTCCGGCCTCGACGGCGGGCCGCGACAGGATGATGCGTTCGACCATGCCGCGTTCGAGCAGCATCGCCGCATGCGCCACCGCCAGATAGGTCTTGCCGGTGCCGGCCGGGCCGATGCCGAAGACGAGCTCGGACCGCTCCAGCGCCCGCATATAGGCGTCCTGGTTGAGCGAGCGGGCATAGATGGTCTTCTTGCGCGTCGATATCTGGGCGGCAGACATCTTGCCCTTGCGCTCCAGCGTCGGCAGCGTCAGCTGGTCGTCGGCGGCGATCGCCATGCGCACGGCGCCATCGACATCGGACTGGCCGATGTCGACGCCTTTCTGGAGAATGCCGTAGAGATTGTCCAAGGCGCGGCGCGCCTGCTCGGCGGCGGAGGCCGAGCCTTTTATGGTCAGCTGGTTGCCGCGCGAGCGGATATCGACGCCGAGCTTCTGCTCGAGTCTGGCCAGGTTCTCGTCGAACTGGCCATATAGGGCGCTGGCAAGCTTGTTGTTGTCGAAGGCCAGAACGATGTGCGCCATGTCAGAGGCCCCGGATGCCTGGCTCGGGGGCAGATTCTTCAGTTCAGCAGCGCTCAACCGTCTCTCCTCATCTGCCGAGGCCGTCAGGCCAATTCGGCGAACAGGCTATTGTAGCCCGTCCTTGTGATTCGCACCTGGATAATGTCACCGATTTCGCCGGCCTTTTCATCAACAATAACCGGCTGCAGCCATGGCGATCGGCCGACCTTCTGGCCGGCCTGACGGCCGGGCTTCTCGATCAGCGTGTCGATGGTCCTGCCGACCAGGCTCATGCCGAAATCCTGCTGCTGCTTCAGGAGCAGGGCCTGCAGGCGCTGCAGGCGTTCGTCCTTGACGGCTTCTGGCACGTGATCGGCCATTTCGGCGCCCGGCGTGCCGGGACGCGGCGAATATTTGAACGAAAAGGCCGAGGCATAGTTGACCTGGCGCACGAGTTCCATCGTCGCCTCGAAATCCGCCTCCGTCTCGCCTGGGAAGCCGACGATGAAGTCGCCGGACAGCGCAATGTCGTTGCGCGCAGCGCGGATACGCTCGATCAGCGCCAGATAGTCGCTTGCGGTATGCCTGCGGTTCATCGTCTTGAGGATACGGTCGGAGCCCGACTGTACCGGCAGGTGCAGATAAGGCATCAGCGCCCGCAGGTCGCGATGGGCCGATATCAGCTCGTTGTCCATATCGCGCGGATGGCTGGTGGTGTAGCGCAGCCGCGCCAGCCCGGGGATTTCGGCCAGCCGGAAAAGCAGGCGGCCAAGGCCCCATTCGCTGCCGTCCTCGCCCAGGCCGTGCCAGGCATTGACGTTCTGGCCGAGCAGCGTCACCTCGCGCACCCCGGCCTCGGCCAGGCGCTCGGCCTCGGCGACGATCTGCACCACCGGCCGCGAGACTTCGGAGCCGCGCGTATAGGGTACGACGCAGAAGGTGCAGAACTTGTCGCAGCCCTCCTGCACGGTGAGGAAGGCGGTGACGCCGCGCTTGATCACTTCGGCGCGCTTCGGCTGCGGCAGATGCTCGAACTTGTCCTCGACGGCGTATTCGGTCTCGACGATCTTTTCGCCGCCGCGCACCCTTGCCAGCACGTCGGGCAGCCGGTGGTAGGTTTGCGGGCCGATGACCAGATCGACGGCGGGCGAGCGACGGATGATCTCGGCACCTTCGGCCTGGGCCACGCAGCCGGCGACGCCGATCAGCAGTTCGCGCCCGGCCGCGGCGCGCTCGGCCTTCATGTCGCGGATGCGGCCAAGCTCGGAATAGACCTTTTCCGCCGCCTTCTCCCTGATATGGCAGGTGTTGAGCAGGACCAGATCGGCCTCGGTGATGGCATCGGTCGCGACATAGCCGTCGGCGGCCAGCGCATCGGTCATGCGCTGCGAATCGTAGACGTTCATCTGGCAGCCATAGGTCTTGACGAAGACTTTTTTCGCCGTGCCAGCGGGTGCAGGTGCGCTGTCAGCCGCAGGGCCGATGTCGTCGCGCTCTATCGTGTTCAAGTCCATTGGGCGGCTTCTAACGCCTTTCCGTGACAAAAAACAGACGATTCTGGCCTAGCGCTTTCAGCCTACCGACTCGGGCGCGGATCGGCGAGGGCCGCCTGCACCATCTCGCGCACCCTGGCTTCCATCAGCCTTGCCGTCTCCTTGCGGTTCGAGCGCTTGGCAAAGGCGATCGGTTCACCGAAATGGACCTCGACGTCTAGAGCACCTTCGGCCAGCAGCACCTTGAGATGCGGCATCAAATCCTCGTCGCCGATCCAGGCGGCGATCGGCCGGTGGCGGCGGCCGAGCGGCACGCCGTGCAACCGCGTGTAGACGATTGCCACCGGCTGAATGAAAACCTGTTCCGTCGCGCCTTCCGCGATCGCCATCGAGGCGGCGCCGAACAGCGTGCTCTTGAACGGCAACACCAGGTTGCCGTCACCTGTCGAGCCTTCGGCAAACAGCACCATGGCATCGCCCTTGGCCATGCGACCGGCGATCTCGCTCGCCTGTTCGCCCGACGTGCGCTTGCGCTCGCGCTCGATGAAGACGGTGCGCTGCAGTTTGGACAGCATGCCGATCAGTGGCCAGCCTTCCATATCGGCGCGGGCGATGAATTTCACATCGACCATGGACCCCAGCACCATGATGTCGGTCCAGGAGATGTGGTTGGACGCAACCAGCAGGGGGCGCTTGGTCGACAGCTCTCCCTTGACATGGATACGCAATCCCAGCGCCCTCGCGATCATCCTGTGCCAGATCTTCAGGATGAACGTCTCCGGCCAGAGCCCGGTCTTCATCGACAGTATCTGCAGAGGCGCGAAGATCAGCGTACCGGTGGCGACGAGGGCCAGCGCCGCGAAAATCCTAAATTTCTTGATCATTCGCCGGCCCTGCCGTTACAGCGCCGCGCGTCCTTTTTGGACGCGCAAAGGACGCTGTAACACTCTAATTTGAATTTGCCGCATGATCCTTTCCGAAAATCGGATCCGATTTTCGGGGTCATGCGGCGTCTGGCTAGCGAAGATCGCGGCGCATGACAAGCGCGCCGGTCGGGCCGTGCTCCGCCGATCTGTAATAGTTGGCGCGCTTGCCGACTTCGCGAAAGCCGAGCCGCCGGTAAAGCGCGATGGCCGCCACGTTGGTCTCGTCGACCTCGAGGAAAAGCGCCTCGGCGCGCTGCGCGTGCAATTCGCGCAGGACCGCATCCATCAACTGCCAGCCAAGGCCCTGACGGCGATGCGAGCGGGCGACGGCGACGGTCAGGATCTCGCCTTCGCCGGCGGCCAGCCGCGCCAGCACGAAGCCTACCGGCGGCTTGGAGCCCTGTCCGGTCTCGCGCGCAGCATAGCCGAACACCGTGTCCTGCTCGAGCAGCGAGGCAAACTCGCCGTCGGTCCAGGGTCGGACAAAATCCTCCTGGTGCAGCGCCGAGGCAGCGGGGCTATCGGCAACCGTCAGCGGTTCGAGCGCATAGTCCCTGCGGCGCGGGTGAAAGAAAGGAATGCGCATCAGGGTTGCTGCCTCGGTAAAATAAAGCCAGCCTGCGGCTTGGCGTCGGCACCACGAAGGTAGAGCGGTTTTGGCTTCTCACCTGGCCCCTTGATTGCGGCCAGCCTCGCATAGACGGCGATGTCGGCAGTGGCCGCGGTCGAGCCGATGTCGAAGGCGGGGCCGGCCGATGCCGCAATTTGCCGGGCAGCCGTACCGGCGAGCACCGCAGACATGTCCACCGCCATGGTGGCGGCCTGAGAAAGTGTCGTCGCTGCCGGACCGTAAGTCAAAACTGACGCTTTATCATACAGAGCAGCATGGATCTCGTCGCGTCCGGCATCGAGCGCGGCCAGCACCGGCCGGCCCGGAAACATCGTCGCCGCCTCCGCCGCCAGTGCTTCCAGCGTCGTTACGCCGATTGCCGGGATTTTCAGCGCCAGCGCCAGGCCTCGCGCGGCCGACACGCCGACGCGCAGGCCGGTGAAGGATCCCGGGCCGATGGAGACGGCAATGGCGCCAAGGCCGGGATATCCGGTCCCGGTGGCCTTCAGCGCCGCATCGATAACCGACATCAGGTGCTCGGCATGGCCCTTGCCGAGATCGAGCACCTGGCGGCCAAGCTCGCTACCGACCGCCGCGTCATAGACGCAGGCGGCGCAGAGACTGGCGGCACAGTCGATGGCAAGCAACTTCATGGTGTCTGGTTAACGCCCAGGGTTGAAAAACAATTCCCTGTGCCCGCCATGGCCCGCCGCCGCAAGGGGGATGGTGCACAATTGTTAAGCGGCTTCGCTTCGGCCAGGGTCCAGATCCGTCGGCCTCCGGGCCGCTGCCTATGCAGCCTGCTCGATGCGCAGCATGTGATTGTCCCAGACATAATCAGGCTCGGAGCGCTTCGTGCCATTGCCCTCGACGATCTCGCCGGCACCCGTCGTCGCCATGAAGCCCGAACCATCCGGCGCCAGGCCGCAGACCTCGACCAGCGCCCTGGTGGCGACGATACGGCCATTCCCAGCGTCGATGACGGCAAGCGAATTGCCTTCCGGCGAGGAGACGGCGACCGTGCCCGCAGCAGGATTGGCGGCGACCGAACCTATATAGTTGCGGAAACCGGAGAGCACATCCTGCGGCATGTCGAGCAGTTGCAATTCCTTGCCGCGCGCGGCCCGCCCGACCAGCAGCGGACGATCGGTGCCCGGCCCCCGATACTGGCAGCCGAACCAGACCGTGCCGGACGGATCTGCATCCATGTGGCGGATCGACAGCTGGTGCAGTGCTGCCGGCAATTCGTGCTTTTCGATGAGATCGCCGGTGATGCGGTCGACCAGCACATAGGACGGCTTCATCGTCGCGATGTTGAGCTCGGCGCGGCCGTAGTCCGGATGCGTCTCGATGCCGCCATTGGCGACGGCGATCGTCCTGCCGTCGCCCAGCAGCAAGAGCTCGTGCGGCCCCATGCCATAGGTCGGAAACTCGCCTATGCGGCTGAATTTCGCGCGCGCGTCATAGACGCCGACGACGCCAGCGGCGTTGTCGAAATCATTTTCGGTGGCGTAAAGCAGCGCCCCGTCGGTCGAGAACACGCCATGGCCGAAGAAGTGGCGGCCGGTGATGCTGGCGATGGTCAGCGGCTTGTCGCGGCCTGTGTGGTCGAAGACCACGGCGAAGGTGCCGGGCTGCCGGGCAAAAACCATCGAGCGCTTCGACACCGGATCGAAGGTGACGTCGTGGCCTCGATCGGGCAGGTCGATGGCGTGCAGCAGCTTGCCGGCCTCGGACAGCACCGCAGCGCCATAGCTGCCGTCGCGTTTGACGAAGGCGGTGGCAAAGACAGCATCCGTGCCAAGCGTGTTAGCCCAGGCCTGAGGTGCCATTGCAGCGATGAAGCCCGCGCCTGCGGCTTTGAGGAAATCCCGGCGGTCGATCAGCGGCGTCTTCATGATTAGTCTCCATCCAGCGAGGAAAAGCCGGCGGTCAGGCCGAATTCGGCGGTCAGCCTGGTGCCGATCAAGGTCGTCAGGCTGGAGGTGATCAGCGCGAAATGGTCGAGTTTTTCGCGCAGCGCCGGATCGGCGAGCGCTTTGTCGATCGGACCCTGGATAGATTTCGCTGTCGCGACGCCGTTGACCAGCTGGATATGGATCGAATCGGCCATCCAACGTGCGTCTTCCGGCAGTGCATCGCCAAGTTGCGAAGCCTGGAACAGCGTATCCATGCCCGAGAGATTTCCGGCGAGTGACGTGGCGGTGCTTTGCGAGCGCCAAAAGATGGCCAGCTTGGGCTTGTCCGCATCCGGCTTGCCGCCAAGGAAGCCTTTGAGACGCACGTCTCGGACCATTTCGAGTTCGTTGATGAACACGCCCACCAGTTCGGTCACCGCTTCGGTCCCGTCGCGGTAGAGCGGGTTTTGCGGTCCCGGATTGGCCCAGAGTGAGGCAAACCCATCGGGCTTTTTCCAGGCCTCGTCGACGTCGGCGGCCATCGTTTCGATGTTGCTGGCGACCGCCGCGCCGTAGGCACAGCGGTAGGGGTCGTCCTTGTCGGCGAGGGCTTCGGCGCCGTCGCCATAGAGCACGAACTCAAGCGCCCCGAGCCCCTGCATGGCGACGCTCTTGCCGGCCAGTTGTACCCGATCGGTGGCGGTCGGGTCCTTGCCGGCGAGTGCCGCCTGCACCTGCTTCAGGCCGATGCTCTTGCGGTCCGGCCAATAGAGCATGCGTTCCAGCCGGTTGCTCTCCTTGATCGGCCCGAAGCCGATGATCTCGGCCACCGACCAGGCCTCGACCGTGGCCGAATATTCGGCACGCGCCGCATCGAGGGCGCTTTGCGACGGCGCATCGCACAGATTGCGCATCGATTTGGTCAAGGTCTCAGCGTGCCGATGCAGACTGGCATAGGCCGGGCGGACAAATCCGTCGATCGCGCGCTCTATTACGTCGGTAGCCTTCACCTCAGCCGATGCCGGGGTAACTCCGGACATCGCCAGCGGAAGAACGAGAGCAAGCAAAAAACGCTTCGGCATCAGAGTGACTCCAGGAATTTGACCAGCGCATCGCGATCGGCCGCATCGGCGGCGGCGAAGCGGTCGCGCGCCTTCCGGCCCTCGCCACCATGCCAGAGGATCGCCTCGGGGAGCGTGCGCGCGCGCCCGTCATGCAGGAAAAAAGAGTTGCCGTTGACCGTCCGGGTGAGGCCGATGCCCCACAGCGGCGGCGTGCGCCATTCGCTGCCCATCGCCTCGCCGACTGCCTGCCCGTCGGCCAGATCAGGGCCTATGTCGTGCAGCAGAAAGTCGGAATAGGGCCAGATCAACTGGAAGGCTTGCGCCTTGTTCGGCGTGCCGCGAAGGGTGACGAATTTTGGCGTGTGACAGGAAATGCAGCCCATTTCGTAAAACTGCTTCTTGCCGGCAAGCACTTGCGGCGTGTCGAGGTCGCGCCGCGCCGGGACGGCAAGGTTTTGCGAATAGAAGGTGACCAGGTCCATGACCGGTGGCGGCGCCTCGACCGGGCCGAGGCGCTTCTGCACGCCATTCGGCATGGCAAGGCATGCCTTCTCGGCCGTGGTGCAATCGCCCTCGCTTTTTGGCATCTCGGGCGTCGAGATGCCGATGTCGCCGGAGAAAGCGTCGGCGGCCTGCTCGCGGATCGATGGCGACTGCGCCTTCCAGCCGAAGCGGCCGAGCGTCAGTTGGCCGCTTCGGCCGTCACGCACGATGTTGGGCTTGCCGGAAATGCCGTCGCCATCGCGGTCCTCCGGATCGGCATGGGCGAGGATATCTGTCGGCGCGATCTGCTCGATCAGGCCAAGGCCGATCATCGGCGGCGTGATGCGCGGCGACAGCGTGGTGTGCGGATCGAGCGGCCCGTAGGCCAGGCCATCGACCGAATAGCTGGGCTTGCGCAGCGAAACGACGCTGCCGTCGCCGAGCGTCACCTTTTGTTCCTGATAGGCGACATGCATCCTGCCTTCGCCGCGCAGACCGGGAACGGCGAGGTCCTGCAGTTGCGAACCGTAGACCGGGTCGGGAAAATTGAGCACCTTGTGGTCGGCGATCTCAGCCCTTTCTTCCGAGGTGCTGGCATCGCGCGCCAGCCGCAGGAACATCGAGGTGGAGCCGACGTCTCCTTCCGGCGGACGGCCGCGACCGTCCTTCAGATGGCAATTCTGGCAGGCGCGCTCATTGAACAGCGGGCCAAGCCCGTCCGAAGCCTGGGTCGAGGACGGCGCCGAGACCCAGTTCTTGCGGAAGAGGGCATTGCCGAGCTTGAACGTGCCTTCTTCCTCGAAGGTGATGTTGGCGGAGGATTGCGAGAAGGCGTCGCGATTGGCGTCCTTGCGCGACGTTCCGGCGCCGCCCTGCATCAGCTCGAATTGCTCGGGCTTGGAGAAATCCGAGGTCGGCCGTGTGACGGCAAGGACGCGCGCCTGATCCTTCGGCGTCAGATCAGTGCGGCTCGTCGCCAGGCCCACCGGTTCCGGTGCGCCGGCCAGGGCCGACGCCGAAAGCGTGACCACGAGTGCAAACGAAGCCCCGCGAAACAGCTGATATCGCGGGGTCTTCTGGAGCGACGGGCCATGATCTCCGGCCCGCCGCAAGCGGCGCAAGACTTCTACGGGGCGCCGCATTCCCGCATGTCCTTAGTCCGCCTCGTCGGCCGATGCGGCGTTGAGCTGGCCGTATTTTTCCTCGCCGATCGAGGCAAGCAGGTCGAGCTGCGTCTCGAGGAAGTCGATGTGACCTTCCTCGTCGGACAGCAATTCCTCGAACAGTTTCATCGACACGTAGTCACCTGCTTCTTCGCAAATCTCGCGCGAGCGCTTGTAGGCGGTGCGCGCGTCATACTCGCCGGCCAGATCGGATTCGAGCACTTCCTTGACGTTCTGCCCGATGCGCAGCGGCGCCACGGACTGCAGGTTCGGATGCCCTTCGAGGAAGATGATGCGGGCCACGAGCTTGTCGGCATGGTGCATCTCCTCGATCGATTCGGCGCGTTCCTTCTTTGCCAGCTTGGCGTATCCCCAATCTTCGAGCAGCCGGAAATGGACCCAATATTGATTGACGGCGCCAAGCTCCAGAAAAAGAGCCTCGTTAAGCCGCTCGATGATCTGCTTTTCGCCTTTCATGGGTTCTGCTCCCGTATTGGATGCGCAGGCCTCTGACGCGATCCAGGTGTGAAACGATATCCACGCCGCTCGCCTCCGAGCGGGCGTGGTAGTTCTCGGTTACCCGAATGATCGTTTCCACCACATTTGGGAAGCAGCCGCAACAGCGACCGCGCTTGTGCATGGCATGATAGACCTTTGCCGGCACGATAAGCTGCCAGGGATCCTGGTCCAGCAGCTCGACGATCGACTGCTCGATCTCCCTCTCGGTGATAATGTTGCAATGGCAGATCAGCATAGTTTGCTCTGGCTGACGGCGCTTCCGCGCCGTTTGGCTGGTACTTTTTTGATCCTACTTGAACACCTTGTCCGGCGCCTCGAGGCTGTCGGAACCCTCGAAGGCGATGGTGTTGAGCTTCAGCGAGCCGACGGCGCGTTCGATCGACTTGGTCTGGTCGATCAGCGCGTCGATCGCCGCCTGCACCGTGGCGTTGCCCTCGGTGTTGCCTTCAGCGATCTGCTGGTCATAGGCCTCGCCGGCCAGCGCGCGCGCCTTGATGGCCTCCATCTTGGCAATGGAGACATCCAGCTTGTCCGACAGCTCCTTGTCGATCGCCGGATCGGCCGCCTTGACCATGTCGTGCACCGAAGGCCCCTGAACGACGGTGCCGTCGAGGCGCGTGTAGCTGGCGAGATAGGCGGCGCGGATGCCGATGGCGTCGTAGTGATGGGAGTTGTAGGTGTTGTCGGAGAAGCAGTCGTGCTCCTCTTCGGGATCGTGCAGCAGCAGGCCGAGCTTCATGCGCTCGCCGGCCAGCTCGCCATAGGACAGCGAGCCCATGCCGGTGAAGATCGCGGTGATGGCTGTGTTCGGCTCGCCGTCAACGAGGTTCTTGCGGGCGGCGCCGTCTTCCTTCCAGTCGTTGACCATGTCCTGCAGGTCGGAAACCAGAAGGTCGCTCGCCGACTTCAGGTATTCGGCGCGGCGGTCGCAATTGCCGCCGGTGCAGTTGGCGAGGTCATAGTCGGTGTAGGGCCGCTCACCAGCGCCGGGACCGGTGCCGTGCAGGTCCTGGCCCCAGAGCAGGAATTCGATGGCGTGGTAGCCGGTCGCGACATTGGCCTCGACCCCGCCTGCCTCCTGCAGCGTGCCGGAGAGGAATTCCGGCGACAGCTTGGAGGCGTCGACCTTCTTGCCGTTGATCTCGATCTCCTTGTTGGCGATCACATTGGCTGTGTAGAGCGAATTGGTGTCGGACTCGGTGCCGTAGCTCTTGGCGACATAGTCGATCAGGCCTTCGTCCAGCGGCCAGGAATTCACCTTGCCCTCCCAGTCGTCGACGATCTTGTTGCCGAAGCGGTAGACCTCGGTCTGCTGGTAGGGAACGCGCGATGCCTTCCAGGCCTCGCGGGCGGCGTTCAGCGTGTCCACCGAGGGCTTGGCGAGCAGCGCGTCGACAGCCTTGTCGAGCGCCTGCGCGGTGGTCAGCGAATCCTCGTATTTGGCGAGCGCGATGTCGGCATAGGTCTTGATGACCGCCTTGGCGTCGGTTTCCGCCTTGGCCGGCAGCACAAACACCGCCGCCGTCAACAGAGCCGTTGCGCCGATCGCAGCCAGCCTGCCGCCATATCGTGCTGTCATCATTGTTCTCCAGTTCATTGGGAATTCGGGAAAAGGCGTGCGTGCCGACCGGTGCCAGGGCACAGGCATGCCGCAGGACACAAGTAACGCCGCGCCATTGCGCGGTTCGCGGAAGAAAGACACCTAAATGCCTCCAATCGAAAGGGTTCAAGGCCCAGACATCAAAGGGATGCGCTGACGCGCGAGCCTCCATAAAGCGGCGAAGGGGGCGGAAGTCAACTGGCACGCATCAGAAAATTCAATTGAAACAACAGTTTAGAATTATTCTAAACTACGACTGTCAACTTTAAGCTCTTATGCCGCTAGAAACACGGCGATTGACAGGCGACCATTCCCGGTGCGACCCGGATCGGGGGTCTTGCGGCGGCGGCGGACAATCGCCACTTGGCGCAACAGCCTAGATTTGATGGGAAAAGCAGGATTGCTATGAAGAACGGTGTGGTCATTGTCGGTGCGGGGCATGCGGGCGTGCAAGCGGCCGCAAGCTTGCGCGAAGAGGGCTATGACGGACCGGTTATCCTGATCGGCGACGAAAACGAGCTGCCCTACCACAAGCCGCCGCTGTCGAAGACCTTCATCAAGGACCAGGATGCAAAGCCGCAGCCTTTGCGTGGCGAGGCTTTTTACACCGGCAGCGCCGTCGATTACAGGCCGGGCGTCCGGATCGACGCTATCGATGCCGACGCCCGCAGGCTGGAGATATCAGGCGGAGGCGCGCTCGGCTTCGACCGGCTGATCCTGGCGACCGGCTCGCGGCCGCGCATTCTTAAGTTGCCGGGTTCGGAACTTGCCGGCGTGTTGTCGCTGCGTTCGATCGCCGATGCCCGCCTGATCCGCGAGTTGAGTTCGCAAAGCGAGGATGTCGTCATCCTCGGCGGCGGCTTCATCGGCCTGGAGATCGCGGCGACGCTGAGAGCGGCCGGCCGCAAAATAACCGTGGTCGAAGCCGTCGATCGGCTGCTTGGCCGGGCGGTGGCGCCGGTCATCGCCAGCCATGTCCGGCAGCGGCTGGAAGCGACCGGCGTGCGCATCCTCACCGGAACCACCATAGATCGGCTCGAAGGTGAAGACGGCCATGTGTCGGGCGCCGTGACCTCCGACGGCGAACGACTGCCGGCGCAGATGGTCATCATCGGCATCGGCGTGGTGCCGAATGTCGAACTGGCCGAGGCGGCCGGCATCGCGACCGCCAACGGCATCCGCGTCGACCAACAGATGCGCAGCTCGATGCCCGAGATTCTCGCGATCGGCGACGCTGCGTCCTACCGGCACTGGTTCACCGGCGCCGACGTGCGCCTGGAATCGGTGCAGAACGCCACCGACCAGGCGCGGCTCGCCGCGCGCACCGTGCTCGGCCATGCGGACGCCTATTCGGCGGTGCCGTGGTTCTGGTCCGACATTGGCGACATGAAGCTGCAGATGGTCGGCCTGACGTCGGGCGGCGACAGCCATGTCGTGCTGGGTGACATCAACGACAAGTTTTCGATCTACCATTATGCGGCCAACCGGCTGCTCGGCATCGAATCGGTCAACCGGCCGGGCGACCATATGCTCGGCCGCAAGATGCTCGGCGCCGGCTTCTCGCCGACGCCGCAGACTGTCGCGGCAGGTCCCGATGGATTGAAGGCGGCGCTCGCCGCCTTCCAGGCCGAACCTGCCCGAGCGGCTGGTTAAGCGGCGCGCGCTTCGCGGATCGAGCTTTCCAGAATATCGAGCGCTTCGTTCATGACGCCGTCCTGGATGGTGATCGGCGACAGGAAGCGGATGACATTGCCGTAGACGCCGCAGGTGAGCAGGATCAGGCCCTTGTCCAGCGCCTTCAGCCTGACGGCATTGGCGATCTCGGCCGACGGCAGGCCCTTCTTCACATCATTGAACTCGACCGCGTTCATGAAGCCCGGGCCTCTGATATCGACGATCTCCGGCACATCGTCACGGAACGACTGCAGCCGCTGCTTCAGCCGGGCGCCGAGCGCATTGGCGCGGTCGCAGAGCTTTTCCTCCTCGATCACGTCAAGCACAGCATGCGCGGCGGCGACGCCGATCGGGCTGCCGCCATAGGTGCCGCCGAGGCCGCCGGGGCCCGGCGCATCCATGAGTTCGGCGCGGCCGGTGACCGCCGCCAGCGGGAAGCCGCCGGCCAGGCTCTTGGCCATGGTGGTGATGTCGGCGGCGACCTCGTGATGATCCATGGCGAACATCTTGCCGGTGCGGGCAAAGCCGGTCTGCACCTCGTCGGCGATCAAGAGCATGCCGTGCTGGTCGCAGATCTTGCGCAGCGCCGCCATGAAATCGCGTGGCGCTTCGTAGAAACCGCCCTCGCCCTGCACGGGCTCGAGGATGATGGCGGCCACGCGGGCCGGGTCGACATCGGCCTTGAACAGGCGGTCGAGCGCTGCCAGCGAATCGGCGACGGAAACGCCATGCAGCGGCACCGGGAACGGCGCGTGGAAGACGTCAGCCGGCATGGCGCCGAAGCCGACCTTGTAGGGCACGACCTTGCCGGTCAGCGCCATGCCCATGAAGGTGCGGCCGTGGAAGCCGCCGGAAAAGGCGATGACCGCCGGACGGCCGGTGGCGTTGCGGGCGATCTTGATGGCGTTCTCCACCGCCTCGGCGCCGGTGGTGACGAAAATCGTCTTCTTGTCGAACTTGCCGGGCAGCAGCCCGTTCAGCCGCTCGGCCAGCCGCACATAGCTCTCATACGGCACCACCTGGTGGCAGGTGTGGGTGAAGCGGTCGAGCTGCGCCTTGACGGCCTCGATCACCTTGGGGTGGCGGTGGCCCGTGTTGACGACGGCGATGCCCGACGAAAAGTCGATGTAGCGGCGACCCTCGACATCCCAGATCTCCGAATTCTCGGCGCGGTCGGCATAGATCTGCGTCGTCATGCCGACGCCGCGTGAAATCGACTGGTTCTTGCGCTCGGAAATGGCTGAATTCTTCATTTCATCCCTCATCGGGTCGGCGCCCGTTCTCGTTGCTGGCTGTTACAGACCTCTTCTGACCTTATTTCACGTTTTCCTCAAGTCGGCAGCATTGCCGGGCGATTGGGCCTGCTGCCGCGCGCCGGAGGCTGTGCCGGCCTGCGCTTAGCCAACCGGCCGATACGCGTACGAAAAGGTTCCCTTTTCCCCCGAATACCGTTGGTCATGCGCAGGAAGACGAACTCAAGCAGTTCTCACAAACCCTTCGCTCGCCCTGAGCAGATTGCGTGTGTAATCCTTGGTCACCCTGTGGCCGATAAGCTGGCTCGCTGTAAGGTTCTCCACCGCCTCGCCATTCTGCATCACCATCAGCCGCTCGCACATATGGGTGACGATGGCGAGGTCGTGGCTGACCATCAGGAAGGTGAGCTTGCGCCGCCGCCGGATCTCTTCCAGCAGGTTGAGCACTTCGGCCTGCACCGAGGCGTCGAGCGCCGAGGTCGGCTCGTCGAGCAGCAGGATCGAAGGTTCGAGAATGAGCGCGCGCGCGATCGCCACGCGCTGGCGCTGGCCGCCGGAAAGCTGGTGCGCGTAGCGGAAGCGGAAACCGGTTCCGAGGCCCACCTCGTCCAGCGCGCGCTGAATGCGCTTCTCGCCATCAGCAAAGCCGTGGATGGCGAGCGGCTCCTGCAGCAGGCGGTCGACCGTCTGGCGTGGGTGCAGCGAGCCATAGGGGTCCTGGAAGACCATCTGCACCTCGCGGTAGAAGGCCTTGTCGCGGTGCGCCCCAAGCGTCTTGCCGTTGACGGCGATGGTTCCGGATGCGGCTGGTACCAGCCCGGCGATGGCTTTCAGCAGCGTCGACTTGCCGGAACCGCTCTCGCCGACCAGCCCGTAGGAGTCGCCTGATTTGACTTCGAGGCTGACGCCCTTCAGCGCGCGAAAGCGGTCGAAGACCACTTCCAGTCCGTCGATGGAAAGAGCCGCATTCATGCCGCCCACTCCGGCTTGCGGTCGAGCACCGGCAGCGGGTGTCGTTCGAAGCCGATCCTCGGCATGCAGTTGAGCAGGCCGCGCGTGTAGGGATGCTGCGCGTCGCGCAATTCCGACGCCTTCAGCTGCTCGACCACCTTGCCGGCATACATGACGATGACCCGGTCGCAGAAGGAGGAGACCAGGCGCAGATCGTGCGAAATGAAGATCAGCCCCATGCCGCGTTCGCTGACCAGCTTGTCTAGGATGCCGAGCACGTCGAGCTGCACGGTGACGTCGAGCGCCGAGGTCGGCTCGTCGGCGATCATCATCTCGGGGCCGGCGATCAGCATCATGGCGATCATAGCGCGCTGGCCCATGCCGCCCGAGACCTCGTGCGGATGCAGGTCGAAGACGCGGGCGGGATCGCGGATCTGCACCGCCTCCAGCATGGCGAGCGCGCGGTCGCGCGCTTCGGCCTTTCCGACCTTCTCATGCGTGCGCAGCGTCTCGACGATCTGGCGGCCGATGCTCATCACCGGGTCGAGCGAATATTTCGGATCCTGCAGGATCATGGCGATGCGTTTGCCGCGCAGCGCGCGGCGTTGGCGGGCCGGCGCCGCCAGCAGATCGATGCCGTCGAAGGTTAGTTTTTTCGCTGTCACCTCAGCCTGCGGCGGCGTCAAGCCCATGATAGCGCGGCCGGTCTGCGACTTGCCGGAGCCGCTCTCGCCGACGATGCCGAGCCGCTCGCGGCCGAGCGAGAAGGAAATGCCGCGCACCGCCTGGACCAGGCCGGTCCGGGTCGGGAAGTTGACGCGCAGGTCGTCGACCTCGAGAAGCGTGCTCATTGGTCGCCACTCCGAGGATCGAGCGCGTCGCGCAGGCCGTCGCCGAGCAGGTTGAAGCCGAGGCTGACGATGAGGATGGCGAAGCCCGGCGCGCCCGCCACCCACCATTGGTCGAGCACGAAGCGGCGGCCGGATGCGATCATGGCGCCCCATTCCGGCAGCGGCGGCTGCGCGCCGAGGCCGAGGAAGCCGAGACCGGCGGCTGTCAGGATGATGCCGGCCATGTCGAGCGTCACCCTAATGATCAGCGAGGAGATGCAGAGCGGCATGATGTGGCGGAGTACAATGCGGAACGGCGAGGCCCCCATCAATTGCACCGCCTTGATGTAGTCCGAATTGCGCACCGTCAGCGTTTCGGCGCGCGCGATGCGGGCGTAAGGCGGCCATGAGGTGATGGCGATGGCCAGCACCGCGTTCTCGATGCCGGGGCCAAGGGCGGCGACGAATGCCAGCGCCAGGATCAGCTTGGGGAATGCGAGGAAGATGTCGGTGATGCGCATTAGGATCGCATCGGTCCAGCCGCCGGCATAGCCGGCGACGGTGCCGACCAGCAGGCCGATGGGTGCCGCGATGATGGCGACGAGAACGACGACGTAGAGCGTCCAGCGCGAGCCGTAGATGATGCGCGAATAGATGTCGCGGCCGAGATCGTCGGTGCCGAACCAGTGCGCGGCACTTGGCGCCAGCAGGCGAGAGCCCTTGAGGTCGCCAATGGTCGGCGAATAGGGCGCCAGCACGTCGGCGAAGGCCGCGACCACCAGCAGCCCGATGATGATGAGCAGCCCGACAAATGCCAGCCGGTTGGCGGAAAAGCGCCGCCAGGCCACATAGGCACGGCCTAGCCTTGCCTGCATGCGCGAGGCCGGCCGATCGCTGAGCAGCCAGTCGCGCCGGCTCTGGATTGCTTCCGCGCTCATCCTGCCTTGGTCCTTGGATCGAGCACCCGGTAGAGCAGGTCGGAGAAAAGATTGATGGCGATGAAGACCGAGCCGATGACGATGGTGCCGCCGAGCACGGCATTCATGTCGGCGTTCTGCAGCGAATTGGTGATGTAGAGGCCGATGCCCGGCCACGAGAACACCGTCTCGGTCAGCACCGAGCCTTCGAGCAACCCGGCATAAGAGAGCGCGATCACCGTGACCATCGGCACCGCAGCGTTGCGCAGTGCATGGGCCCAGATGATGCGCCGTTCCGACAGGCCCTTGGCGCGCGCGGCGACGATGTATTCCTGCGAAAGCTCGTTCAGCATGAAGGAGCGCGTCATGCGGCTGATATAGGCGAGGGAGAAGTAACCGAGCAGCGAGGCCGGCAGGATGATGTGGCGAAAGGCGTCGTAGAAGACATCCCACTGCCCCTGCATCGCCGCGTCGAGGAGATAGAAGCCGGTGATCGGCGTGAAGGTGTATTCGTAGACGACGTCGAGCCGCGCCGGGAAAGCCACCCACTGCAGCTTGGCGTAAAACAGGACAAGCCCGAGCAGGCCCAGCCAGAAGATCGGCACGGAATAGCCGATCAGGCCGATGATGCGCACGATCTGGTCTATAAGGCTGCCGCGCCGGACTGCCGCCAGCACGCCTAATGGCACGCCGATGACGGAACCGATCAGCGTGCCGAGCGTCGCCAGTTCGATGGTCGCCGGAAAGGCGCGGCGGATGTCGGTCATCACCGGGTTGGTGGTCAGCACCGAGGTGCCGAAATTGCCGTTCAGCGCGCCTTTCACGTAGATGTAGAACTGCTCGATCAGCGGCAGGTCGAGCCCCATCTCGCGGCGCGTCCGCTCGACGACATTGGCCGGCGCCCGGTCGCCGAGCACCGCCAGCACCGGATCGATCGGAATGACACGGCCGATGAAGAAGGTCACTGCGAGAAGACCGAGATAGGTCGTTATCGCAATGACCAGGAAGCGGCCGATCGATGATGCGATAGCGACGGCACGGGCGCTGCCGCGCCCCGCCGCCACTTCGTTTTCAACCGCACTCATGCGGCGCGTCCGCCAGCGTTACTCCTTGGAGACCGGGCCGACGAAGTTGGCGTCGAAGCTCGGGCCGAGCGCAAATCCCTTGAGGTTCTTGCGCAGGCCGGCCACTTCCAGCTGCTGGTGGATAACGACGAAGGGGCTGGTGTCGAGGATCTTCTTCTGCAGATCCTTGTACATGTCGGCGCGCTTGGCCGAATCCTTCTCCAGCAGCGCTGCCTCGGTTTGCTTGGTCAGGTCCGGGATGTCCCAGGCATTGCGCCAGGCGAGCGTCTTGATCTTGGCGGAGTCGGAATTGTCCGGGTTCGAGGCGAAAGTCTGGGCGTTGGAATTCGGATCGAAATAGTCCTGGCCCCACTGGCCGATATAAATGTCGTGGTTGCGGGCGCGGTATTTGGTCAGCGTCTGCTTGCCGTCACCGGGGATGATCTCGAGCTTGATGCCGGCCTGGCCCAGCGTCTGCTGGATCGATTCCGCCATGCCTGTCTCCGGCTGCTTGCTGCGCACGTCCATGGTCACGCTGAAGCCATCGGGCAGGCCGGCCTTGGCCAGCAATTCCTTGGCCTTGGCGACGTCGAGCTTGAACGGATTTTCGTCCAATTCACCGAGCACGCCCTTCGGCAGGAAGGTCTGGTGGATTTCGCCAATGCCCTTGAGGATGGTCGAGCTCAGCGCGTCATAGTCGACCAGATATTTGAAGGCCTGGCGGACCTCGGGCTTGGCGAGGTTCGGGTTCTTCTGGTTGAGGCTGATGTAGTAGACCGTGCCCTTCGGCGCGCTGGTGGTGGTGAGGTCGGCGTTCTTGGCGATGGCGTCGAGATCGTTTGGCTCGAGGTTGCGGGCAACGTCGATGTCGCCGGCCTCGAGCGCCAGGCGCTGCGCCGAGCTTTCCTTCATGTTGCGGTAGATGACACGGGCGAGCTTGGCCTTGTCGCCATTGTAATTGTCGTTGCGTTCAAGGACGACGGCCTCGTTGGCGCGCCATTCGCGCAGCTTGAACTGGCCGGAACCGGCATACCCTGTCTTCAGCCAGGCATTGCCGAAGTCATTGTCCCATTTGTAGTCGGCGCTCGGCGTCACCGCGGCGACATGTTCCTTGACCAGCTTGGCGTCGACCACCGAGGCGACGGTGGCCGACAGGCAGTTCAGCACGAAGCTCGGCGCGTAGGCCTTGTCGACGGTGAACTGGAAGGTGGTGTCGTCGACGGCCTTGGCCTTCTCGCCGACATTGTCGCCGCTGATGCCGAACTGGCTGATGATGAAGGCCGGGCTCTTGTCCAGCTTGACGGCGCGCTCGAAGGAATAGGCGACGTCGGCCGCCGTGATCGGGGTGCCGGAAGCGAATTTCAGGCCGGGCTTGAGCTTGAAGGTGTAGGTCAGGCCGTCGTCGGAAACGGTCCAGCTTTCGGCAAGATCGCCCTTGACCTTGGAGGTGTCGCTGAGGTCGAGGCGGACCAGGAGATCGTAGGTGTTGCCGGTGACCTCCGCGGTCGACAGTTCGAACGCCTCGCCTGGATCCATGGAGATGATGTCGTCGATCGCAAGACCTTCGACCAGCGTGTCGGCGGGCGTGACGGCAAACGCGGGTGCTACGAGCAGCGCGGACAGTGCCGCACCTGCAAGCAGGGCGCGTGAGCGGAGAGCAAACTTTTCCAGCATCATGGTGATCGTTCCCTGTTTTGTTGGTTTGTTGACCTGAGTTCCCGGCTCAGGATTGCAGAATTCTTTCGGGGCCGAACGACGGCCCCATGACCCTTTAGCGTCGTGGTTTTTGTCCAATTGGTCAACACCATACCCGGCGGTTTCCGAGCCGGCAACGAGGATTTGAAAGACAGCTTATTGGACCAGAATGGGCCGCAAGGGTCGACGCATATGCCGGCTAATCAATGCCGCCAATCGGGAAAAATCTGCTACTTCAGTGCCGCGACCAAGCCGGCATCCGGGAAGCAAGTTGCGGCCTGACCGTTTTTCGCCTGCCAGCTGCCGATTGAGCGGCGCGTCTTGAAGCCGGGCAGGCCGTCGGCGCTGCCGACATCGTAGCCCTCGGCCTCAAGTGCCCGCTGCAGGGCGGCGATGTCGGAGCGGTGCAGGCCGCCGACCGGCCCCCAACTGCCGGCAAAATTCGAGTCGCCATGGGCGATGCGGTCGGCGCCATGGCCGATGAACAGGGCGTAGAGGTCGCTGGTGTTGTATTCCTTCAGCACGTAGAAATTGGGCGTGACGATGAAGGCCGGGCCGCTGCGCCCGGCCGGCATCAGGAGAAAGCCCTCGGCCTTCAATTCGCTTGCCGGGAAGGCTTTCGTGCCGACGCGCCTGATGCCCATCGCCACCCATTCGGCGATCTTCTTGCCTTGGTCGGGTCCTTCGAGCGAGCAGGAGACTTTTTGCGGCACCGTCACCTCGAACCCCCAGCCGCGGTTCCTCACCCAGCCATAATGGACGAGATAGTTGGCGATCGAGGCCAGCACGTCAGGCGCCGAGTTCCAGATGTCGGGCCGGCCGTCGCCATCGAAGTCGACGGCGTGCTTCAGGAACGAAGTTGGCATGAATTGCGGCTGGCCGAGCGCGCCGGCCCAGGACGATTTCATCGCTGCGACCGGAGCCAGTCCGCGCTCGACGATCTCAAGTGCTGCCAGCACCTCGGTGCGGAAAAAATCCTTCTTCGTCGACATGAAGGCCTTGGTGCCCAGCACCTCGAAGGCGTCGTAAGGCATCTTGGCCGCGCCGAAGCCGCTTTCGCGACCCCAGATCGCCAGCAGCACCTCGCCCGGCACGCCATAGCGTTTCTCGAGCAATCCGAGCACCCGCGCATTGGCGCCCTCGCGCGTCCGTCCGCCAGCCGTGACGGCGCGAACGGTCTTTTCGGCGAAATAGGCGCCGGGCGACCCGAACTCGGACTGATGTTGTTTCTGCGGCGTCTTCGGCTTCTCGCCGGGCATCACAAGGTCGGGCAGCTTGAGGTTCGGCTTCACGCCGATGAAGGCCTCGTCGAAGGTTTTCTTGGAGATGCCCTTGGCCCTGGCCTCGGGCCAGAGGTCGTTCTGCAGCCAGGCGTAGAACTGGTCGTCGATCTTTGCCGCGGAGGCGGGGGTGACGAGGATGAGGGCAACAAGCGCTGCAAACAACGAAAGCAGAGCCAGCCTCAGAGATTGGAGTGCAATCGTTTCAGGAAAATCATCCATCACAGATCCTCCCCGCCAGTTGCGTCAAAACGCCGTCCGCGAGCGTAGCGCAGCAGCAAGCGTGCCTTCATCGAGATAATCAAGCTCGCCGCCGACCGGCACGCCATGCGCCAAACGAGTGACTTTAATTTCAAAGCCGGAAAGCTGATCGGTCAAATAGTGAGCCGTGGTCTGGCCCTCCACGGTGGCGTTGACGGCGAGGATCACCTCCTTTACCTCGCCACCCGCCACACGGTCTACCAGGGAGCGGATGTTGAGCTGTTCGGGGCCGATGCCGTCGAGCGGCGACAGCGTGCCGCCGAGCACGTGGTAGCGCACGTTCATGGCGGCTGCCCGCTCCAGCGCCCACAGGTCGGAGACATCCTCGACGACGATCAGCGTGGCGGCGTCGCGGCGCGGATCGGTGCAGATCATGCAGGGATCCGAGGTGTCGACATTGCCGCATGTGGTGCAGATGCGCACCTTGTCGGCCGCCTCGCCCATGGCGGCGGCGAGCGGCGACAAAAGCTGCTCCTTCTTCTTGATGAGATGAAGGGCGGCACGCCTGGCCGAACGGGGACCGAGCCCCGGCACCTTGGCCAGGAGCTGGATCAGGCGTTCGATCTCGGGACCGGCGATTCGCTTGGACATCGCACTGATCTAGGATTTTTCCGCGCGCTTTGAAACAGCGCAACGCCCATGCGTCCCCACGCCATACTGCCATTAGAGTCAGCCCGCCCAAAACGCCCAGCCAGGACGCTGGGCGCCGACCATTCCTTAGTAAGCTTCGAGCGGGCGGCTCTGGCTGACGATCATCGCGCCGATGGCATCGGTGTTCTCAGGCGTCGACTGGAACCCCATCGCCGCCTCTTGCGGCGCCGGGAACGAGGTGATGACCTGCTGGGGTGCGGGTCCGCCGAAACGGGAAGCGTCCGGTTCCTGCATGGGCTCCTGCATCGCCACAACGGTCTGCTTGGGCGGCGCGGATTTCACCGCCGCAGCGACGCGCGAGGATTTCGCCGGCTGCGCCACCGCTGCTGCAGTGACATAAGTTGCCTGGACGGGAACTGTCTTGTCGGCCGTCGCCCTGGCAGTCGTTGCCTTGACGGTGGTCGCTTTGACGCCGGGCAACGGCTCCGCGGAAGCAACGAGCGTCACCGGCGCAGTGGGCTCTGACTGCCGAGGCGTCACCGAGGCAACCATCGTCGTGGGCTCGTCCGGCAGCGGCTTCCAGTTGCGGCCGCGCTTCTCATAGAAGGCGTTGCCGCCCGCAACCATCGTGTAGTGCATGTTCTTGTAGGGGAAGCGCAGGCCGGCGGTGTGGAAGAACATCGTGTTCCTGAGCTTGGTCTTGCGCTCGCCCTTGAGCACCGCCTCGGCGGCTTCCTCGACATCGGGCATCGCCTTGGAGTTCATCGGCCGCGTCATCACGCCGGGGGCGAACTGGCCCTTCTCGCCAACGACTTCGCAGATGGTGTTGCCATGCTGGCCCGAGCGCAGCCGGTTCATCACCACCGTGCCGACGGCGATCATGCCGTCGCGGCTCGACCGGTTGGACTCGAAGAACATCGCCCGCTCCAGGCACTCCTTTTCCTTCGGCGTGTGGCCGTAGGCGCGTGTGCTGAGGAAGCTTGGCGTGATGGCATTGGTCAGGCTGGCGACCGACATGCCGTGCGTGGTGGTCTGGCTGCAACCGGCCAGGAACAGGGGAGAAGTGACGATGCTAAGCAGCAGCGGCGTCTTCCATCGCGTCGCGATCAACAAAAATGCCTCATTTTCAGCTGCCAGCCCGCCCCGAGATGTGGCAAGAATGAGACTCTTAACGGCAAAAAGATGGCTAAAGGATTAGCATTCGTGCAGCATAGGTAAAACTTTATAAATGCCCGGAAATGCCAGCGTGAACAAAGCCGGGGAAAGCCTTAACAACAGCCTCTGCGTCCAATTTTCGTTCATAATCAATTAACTGGTCGGAGCCGGCTCAGAACGGCAATTTCATTCCCGGCGGTATCGGCAAGCCTGCCGTCAGCGCCTTGGTCTTCTCCTGCATGACCTGCTCAACCTTATTTTTGGCGTCATTGTGGGCGGCGAGAAGCAGGTCCTCGAGAATCTCGACCTCGTCTTCCTTGAACAGCGACGGATCGATCTTCAGCGACTTCATCTCGAACTTGCCGGTCAGCGTAACACTGACCAGGCCGCCGCCGGCCTGGCCGGTGGCTTCCAGCGTGGCGATCTCGTCCTGCATGGCCTGGAACTTGGCCTGCATTTCCTTCGCCTTGCCCATCAGGCCGAGAAGATCTTTCATCGTTAGGTCCTCAGTTTCAGTTTTCTTCGTCGTCCGCCGCTGGCTCGACCGGCAGGTCGGCATCGGCATCGTCGACTTCCGGCACGTCGGGAATGCGTACGTCGATGATCTTAGCGCCGGGAAAGCGCGCCAGGATGGCGGCGACGGTCGGATCGCTCTTGGCATCGAGGAAGGCGTTTTCGCGTTTCGTCGATTCCATCTCGGCCATTGTCTGGCCGCCGGTTTCCTTCGACAGCGACACCAGCCAGTTGCGGCCGGTCCAGGCGCGCAGCTTGGTCGTCAGCTCGTTGAGCAGCATCTTCGGCGCGTCGTCGGTCAGGCTGACGTCGATGCGGCCGGGCTCGATGCGCACCAGGCGCACGCAGCGCTTGATCAGCACCTTGAAGGCGATGTCGCGATGCGTGTCGGCCAAGGCGGCGATATCGGCGAGCGATTTCACCGGAACAGCCGGCGCCTCCGCGACGGGTTCCGGCGCCGGCACGAAAGCCGCGGGCATTGGCTCGGTCTCGACCAGCCGCATGGTCTGTGCGCCACCGCCGGTCGTCGGCATGCGCGTCTGCGCAACCGCGCTGGCGCCGCCACCATTGCCGGGATTTGCGGGGGCTCCATTCGAGCGCGGCGCGCTATTGGGGACCGCTGCGGCGCCTTCCAGCGACTTCAGCGCCTCGTCCAGCGTCGGCAGGTCGGCGGCGTGCGCGAGACGGATCAGCACCATTTCGGCAGCGCTGACCGGCCGGTTGGACGACTGCACCTCGGGGATGCCTTTCAGAAGCATCTGCCATGTCCTAGACAGCACCCTGACCGACAGCGTCCCGGCGAAGTCGGTGCCGCGCCGGCGCTCATCCTCGGACAGCGAGGCGTCATCCAGCGCCGTCGGCACGAAGCGCAGCCGGGTAACCAGATGATTGAACTCGGCGAGGTCGGTGAGCACCGCGGCCGGATCGGCGCCAGTGTCGTATTGGTTGCGGAATTCGGCCAGTGCCGCCGCGACGTCGCCCTTCATGACATGCTCGAACAGGTCGACGATGCGGGCGCGGTCGGCCAGGCCAAGCATGGCGCGCACGGCTTCGGCGCTGACCGCGCCGCTGCCATGGGCGATCGCCTGGTCGAGGATGGAAAGCGAATCGCGGGCCGAGCCTTCGGCGGCGCGAGCGATCATCGCCAGCGCGTCGTCGTCAACCGCAATGCCTTCCTTGCCGGCAATGGACGTCAGATGCGCGACCAGTGCGCTGGCGTCGATGCGCCTGAGATCGAAACGCTGGCAGCGCGACAGAACCGTGATCGGCACCTTGCGGATTTCGGTGGTGGCGAAGATGAATTTGACATGCGGCGGCGGCTCTTCCAGCGTCTTCAAGAGGCCGTTGAAGGCCTGGGTGGAGAGCATGTGCACTTCGTCGATGATGTAGACCTTGTAGCGAGCCGACACCGGCGCGTAGCGGACGCGCTCGATGATGTCCCTGATGTCGTCGATGCCGGTGTGCGAGGCGGCGTCCATCTCGATGACGTCGACATGGCGGCCTTCCATGATCGCCTGGCAATGCTCGCCCAGAACGGCAAGGTCGACAGACGGCTGGTCGACGGTGGCGGTCTTGTAGTTGAGGGCGCGTGCCAGGATGCGTGCCGTCGTCGTCTTGCCGACACCGCGCACGCCGGTCAGCATCCAGGCCTGGGCGATGCGGCCGGAGGCGAAGGCATTGGTCAGCGTGCGGACCATCGGCTCCTGGCCGATCAGCTCGGAGAAATTCGAAGGCCGGTATTTGCGCGCCAGGACGCGATAGGCGCCGGCCTTGCCTGTCTGCGGACTTTCAGGCCCCAAATTTCCGGCTTCGCTCATTCGCCGTCAAAGCTCCCAGGACCGCGACGGAAGGCGGCCGATTCCTGCGCATAGTTTCGCCCGCACGGCTTGGCGCCGTCAATGTCGCGACAGAAAGGCGAAGAGGCGGGAGGCTGGAACAATGACCCGTTCCGGGCTCGTTAGGGCTGCTTCCTTCCGGACCTGACCCGGTTGGCGAGTGGATCGTCCACCACCAACCTCCCAGGCTCCATATCGGCAATTCGGCGATGAAATGCAAGGGCGCACGAGAATCGGCGCCACGAAGCCGGAAGGTTCTTCGCCCGACAGGCCTTCAAATCCGCAATACCGGCCAATGAATCGCTTGCAGCCCCCTTGCAGCCGCTCTAGCGTTCATGAGTCAAAAAAGCGCTGCAAAGCCCATAAAAATGAGGAAAACGCCGATGCTGCCGGGCCTCAAGGCCGGATTCACGCTCGACGCCAGGCTGGAGGCGGACAGCGAGCAGCTGATGTGGCTCGGCCTGTGCGAACTCAGGGTCATGAACGACCGCCGCTGGCCATGGCTGATCCTGGTGCCGCAGCGGCCGGGCGTGGAAGAAATCCACGACATGACGCCGCTCGACCAAGCCATGCTGACCTTCGAGACCAACATGGTGGCGCAGGCGCTGAAAAGGACCACCGGCTGCACAAAGATCAACACCGGCGCGCTCGGCAATATCGTGCGCCAGCTGCACGTCCATGTCATCGCGCGCTCGGAGGGCGATCCCGGCTGGCCGGGGCCGGTCTGGGGGCACGGCATGCGCGAGCCCTACCAACGCTCCGACATCCGCCGGTTTGCCCAAACGATCAAGGCGGCGTTATAAGCTGACCCCTGAGTCCATCCTGAGCAATTCTGAGTCTCCATGAGCTTCCGCCTGTTTGACGCGCCCTTGCGCGAGCCGAGCCAGTTCGTCGGCTTTGCCGGCAACACGATCGACCGGCAGTCCGAGAACCGCGCCGACGATTCCGTCGAAAAGTCGCTGGCCGACCCTTCGGCAAGGCTTTTGCTGATGCATGGCGGCCGGCTTTACCTGAAGCTGAGCGACGGTGCGTTCGACCCATGGTTCCATGTAGCCGAAAGCGGGCTGCTGCAGCCTTCCTTTGCACAAGGTGTCCTGCTCGGCTTTTCCGAGAGCGGCCCGGTGCTTGCCGTGCCGGTCGGGATAGAACCCGAGCAGCTTCCCGAAACGATCAAGGCCATCGACTACCGCTCGGTCTATATGCAAGGTCTGATCGACGAGGCGGCGGCCGGCGCGCTAGCGCAAGGCGCGGCCTTGCTGGCCTGGCATGCCAGCCATCGCTTCTGCAGCAAATGCGGCAATGAATCCGAAATGCGGGCGGGCGGCTACAAGCGGCACTGCCCGGCCTGCGGCACCGAGCATTTCCCGCGCACCGACCCGGTGGCGATCATGCTGACGGTGACGCCGGAAAAATGCCTGCTCGGTCGCGGCCGGCATTTCGGGCCGGGCATGTATTCGGCGCTCGCCGGCTTCATCGAGCCGGGTGAAACGATCGAGGCGGCGGTGCGCCGCGAAACGCTGGAAGAGGCCGGCATCCGGCTGGGCCGCGTCGTCTACCACGCCAGCCAGCCCTGGCCGTTCCCCTATTCGCTGATGATCGGCTGCTTCGGCGAACCGCTCAACGACGACATTCAGGCCGACCTCAATGAGCTCGAAGACTGCCGCTGGTTCTACCGCGACGAGGTGCGGCTAATGCTAACCCGCGAGCATGAGGGCGGCCTGATCACACCGCCGAAAGGGGCGATCGCCCACCACCTCATCCGTGCATGGGTCGATAGCGAGTAGGAGCAGAAAAATGATCCGTCATACCGTCGTGTTCACGCTGAAGCATGCGCCGCATTCGCTGGAGGAAAAGAGGTTCCTCGCCGACGCCAAGAGGATCCTCACCGCGATCAAGGGCGTCACCCATTTCGAGCAGTTGCGGCAGGTCAGCCCGAAGAACGACTATCGCTTCGGCTTCTCGATGGAGTTCGCCGACCAGGCCGCCTATACGCGGTACAACGACCACCCCGATCACGTCGCCTTCGTCCGCGACCGTTGGCTGCCGGAGGTCGAGGCGTTCATGGAGATCGACTACGTGCCGCTCGGCTGGAGCTAGGATCCCGCCCAAAGTGGCCACGCGAAGCCACAACGAAGCGGCAGCTATCGAGCGCGAAACTCACCTTCTGGCGGTCTTTGGAGAATGGTTTCGATCTCAGCCATCACGGTCTCTGACAGCGGCCCAAATTCCATCGCCGCGGCGTTCTCGACAGCCTGCCTGGGCGTTTTTGCGCCAGGGATGGGGTGAATGTCGCCACCTTTCGACAGCAGCCAGCACAAGGCCCCCTGACCGAGCGTCCGCCCACCAGTGGTGAGCAGATCGCGGATTGCATCGATCTGCCTGGTCAAGTCGTAACGGGCGCGCGAAGCTTCAAAGTATAGCTGCCAATCGGCAGGAACCGACCTGACATCGTCCGATGGAACCGACCGTCCATCCGAGAATTTCCCCGTCAACACGCCCATGGCGAGCGGCGACCGGATCAGCTGCGCCAAGCCGTTGTCACATGCGGTTTTGCAAATGGACGGCGCATCGAAGAAGACGTTCATCGCATGCTGGACCGTTGAAAAGCCGCTCCGGTCAGCGAAGGCTTCGACGCTTGGCGGAAAGTCCGTGCTCCAGCCATAGCTTCGAATATCGCCAGCCTGGACAAGTTGCTCCAGGACCTCGAACGCTGGTGCCGCATCTTCGATCGCAAGATCATTGAGGTGAAGCAACATCACGTCGATGCAATCGCGGCCCAGTCGGCGGAGGCTCTCAGCAACCGACCAGCGCACATAGTCGGGGTCGAACCTCGGGCCGGTCATCTGGCGGGAAACCCGATCGAAGGAATGGCCGAATTTCGACACGATAATTGCTTCCGAACGGCCGGCGAGCGCCTCGCCCAAAAGCTCCTCCGAGTGGCCGGCTCCATACACCGCCGACGTATCGAAGAGCCGAATTCCACCATCCCATGCCGCATGAATGGTTTCCACGGATTGGCTGTCGTCAGCGCCGGAATATCCGACCGGTGTCTCTCCTGACCAGAAGTGACCGCCGATTGCCCAGCAGCCCATGCCGATCCGCGATCCCAGGTGAATTCTCATTGCCATATCATGTTCTCCGCAGGCCACCCGGTCTTGATATGGCGCCAGACCGACCTCAGATGGGAGTCGGCAAAAATGGAGAGGGCAGTGCATGAATGAAACAGATATCGACTGGTCTGATCTGAGGATCTTTCTGGCGGTTGCGCGCGATGGGAGCCTTTCGTCCGCAGCCAAGGCTGTAGGTCAGAGTGCGGCGACGCTGAGCCGGCATGTCGTCGATCTTGAGCGGGCATTGGGCGCCGAGTTGTTCTCTCGGCTGCCATCCGGCTATGAGTTGACGGCGGCAGGTCGAGCGCTGACATCGCAGGCAGAGACCATCGAGCAACGGTTCCTGGATATCGCCAGGGAGTTCTCGCGACGAAACGTGTCGGCGCCCATCCGTGTGTCCGCCGGCACCTGGATGACCTGGTACCTGGCACGCAACATCGAAAAACTGGGGCTGAGCGACCGGAATATTGTCTTCAGCGCCGTTGAAGAGGTGCAGAGCATAGGCAGGCGCGAGGCATTGATCGGGATTCGGAACCGGAGGCCGTCCGAGCCGGGAGTTGCGGCTCGCAGGACAAAGACCGTCGCATTTGCTCCCTACGCGCATCCGAATGCGGTTCGAAAGGCTGATTGGATCGCGGCTACGGTGAACACGCCATCGGCAATCTGGGTGCGCGCCAACAGACGAGATCAAATACGCTTTGAAGTCACTCAGCCGCGCTCGCTCCTCGACCTCGCGCTTGCCGGCGCCGGCCATGTGGTATTGCCCTGCTTCGTTGGCGACGCCCACAACGATCTGGTTCGCACCGATGATGTGATCGAGGATCTGTCACATGAACAGTGGCTGGTGGTGCATGGCGATGATCGCAAATTGCCGGAGGTACGCGCGACGATCGACAGGATCGCACGGCTCATTGGTTCGGATCGATCCTTCGACGGCAAGAGCTGAGCGTGCGCAGTCCACCGACCGCGGACGATCCCGTTCAAACGAGGGAGCTAGTCGGCCACCTTCCACTGCTCGCGTGACTGGCTGGCAGGATAGACGCCGAGGATGCGCATTTCGCGCGAGAAGAAGCGCAGCTCGTCGAGCGCCAGCTTGACCAGCGGATCGTCGGGATGGCCCTCGATATCGGCGTAGAACAGCGTCGCGGTGAAGGCGCCGAGCTGATAGCTCTCGAGCTTGGTCATGTTGATGCCGTTGGTGGCGAAACCGCCCATGGCCTTGTAGAGCGCGGCCGGCACGTTGCGGACGCGGAAGATGAAGGTTGTCATCATCTTGACGTCCGGCGCCGGGCGCTCAGCCCAGTGCTTGTTCTTGGTCAGCACGACGAAGCGGGTGACGTTCGAGTCGGTGTCCTCGACATTTTTCTCGATGATATCGAGCCCGTAGAGCTCTGCGGCCAGCGCCGGGGCGAGCGACGCCATGGTGCGGTCCTTGACCTCGGAAACCAGCTTCGCCGAACCCGCCGTGTCGCCGGCGACCACCGGCTTCCAGCCATTCTTGCGGATGTATTTGCGGCACTGACCGAGCGCATGGATGTGGCTGTGCACGGTCTTGATCTCTTCGCGCTTCACACCCGGCAGCACCATCAGCTGGAAGTGGATCGGCAGGAAATATTCGCCGACGATGTGCAGCTTCGATTCCGGCAGCAGATGATGGATGTCGGCGACGCGCCCGGCGATGGTGTTCTCGATCGGGATCATGGCGAGCTCGGCCTTGCCGGTCTCGACCGCGTTGAAGGCATCCTCGAAGGTCGGGCACGGCAACGGTTCCATCGCCGGGAACATGTTGCGGGAGGCGGTGTCGGAATTGGCGCCCGGCTCGCCCTGGAAGGATATTCTGTTGGTCTTTTCAGGCATGCCCAAATCTCAGTTTGAAAGGATTTCTCTGGCGCGTTCGAGATCTTCCGGCGTGTCGACGCCGAGCGGCAGCGACTGGACGATCTCGGCGTCGATGCGCATGCCGGCTTCCAGCGCCCGCAATTGCTCCAGCCGCTCGCGCCGCTCCAGCGGCGACGGCTTCAGGGCGACGAAGCGCTCGAGCGCCGAGCGCCGATAGGCGTAAAGGCCGATGTGATGATACAGCGGCCCCTCGCCCCAGGGCGCTGTGGCGCGGGTGAAATAGAGCGCCCTGAGCCGCGTCGCCGACAGCGGCGACCCGACGATCTTGACGACGTTCGGATTGGTCTTTTCCTCGTCGCGGACGATCTCTACACCGAGCGTGGCGATGTCGACCGATGCGTTCTCGAAAGGCTTTAGCGCCGCGCCGATGATCTCAGGCTCGATCGTCGGCAGATCGCCCTGGACATTGACGATGGTTTCGACCTTGCGGTCGGGGTCGATGACGGTCAGCGCCTCGAAGATGCGGTCGGAGCCGGATTGGTGATCGTCTCGGGTCATGACCGCCTCGAAACCGTGCGAACGCACCGCTTCCGCCACGGCTTCGCTATCCGTCGCCACCACAACCCGCCCAAGCCCGGCCTCGGCGCCGCGGCGGGCGACCTGCACGATCATCGGCGCGCCGGCAATGTCGGCCAGCGGCTTGCCCGGCAGGCGGGTCGAGGCCATGCGGGCCGGGATGAGGATGAGCGTGGACATCGAGGTTGTGGGGCGTTGGAAAAGCGGATGGGAAAGTGGCAAAAGGTCTCACTGGAAGCGCCCTTATAGGTGTTGCAACGCCAGAGCAAAAGACCTAGTTTCCGCCCGATTTGACCGCCCCAGCTGGGCGGGCCACGATACCGACGGACGGAGTGGACGGTCGGTCCGCCGGA
This sequence comes from Mesorhizobium sp. IMUNJ 23033, assembly GCF_044778005.1. NCBI lineage: Bacteria > Pseudomonadati > Pseudomonadota > Alphaproteobacteria > Hyphomicrobiales > Phyllobacteriaceae > Mesorhizobium > Mesorhizobium sp. IMUNJ 23033. The sequence goes on along the minus strand of NZ_JBJACT010000001.1, from coordinate 632,083 downwards.
AAAGGGAGCAAGGGGCGCATGGATTCCAACGAAGTCAACAAGCTGCTCGCCGGATTCCTTGGCACCTGTTTCATCGTCTTTTCCGTCGGCATCGTCTCCGACGCGCTGTTTGCTTCGCCCGCGCCCGAAAAGCCCGGCTTCGCCATCGAGGCGACCGAGCCCGCCGAAGGCGGCGCGGCTGGCCCGGCGGCGGAAGCCAAGCCGATCGCCGATCTTTTAGCCACCGCCAATGCCGAGGCGGGCGCTGCCGTGTTCAAGAAATGCCAGGCTTGCCATACCGGCGAAAAGGGCGGCCCGAACAAGGTTGGCCCCGACCTTTGGGATCTTGTCGACCGCCCGGTGGCCGAGCATGAGGGCTTTGCCTATTCGGCCGGCATGAAGGATTTCTCCAAGGGCGGCGCCGAGAAGTGGACCTACGACAACCTCAACCACTTCCTCCTTTCGCCGAAGAAGTTCGTGAAGGGCACGGCAATGGGTTTCGCCGGCCTGGCGAAGGATGAGGACCGCGCCAACGTCATCGCCTATCTGCGTACGCTGTCCGACAATCCAAAGCCGCTGCCGGCGCCAGGTGCCGCCGCCGACGCAACCGCGCCGGCCAAGCCCGCCGAAGGTGCGGCACCGGCAGCACCGGCGCCAGCCGCTCCGGCAAAGCCGGCCGAAGGTGCAGCACCCGCCAAATAATAACGAATTTGTCATGCGGACATTCACAGAAAAGCCGGGTTCAGCCCGGCTTTTCTGTTAGGAAAACCGCATATGCGGCGACAAAGCCCGACCATTGCGGTTTTCATGGGCGTCAAATGATCTAGATTGCCTGTGGACGTGCATCGCAAAGAGGAGAACGCATGACGGTTGGCCGAACGCTTCTCAAATCCATGCTGGTCGCGACCGCCCTTGCCGGCGGCCTGCAGGCGGCCTTCTCGGATGAATGGCGCACCACCTCTTCGCTGATCGGCCCGTCCAAATACGGCGACAATTTCCAGCACTACGACTACGTCAATCCCGACGCGCCCAAGGGCGGCACCTACAACTCGGTCCAGCTTGGCACGTTCGACAGCTTCAACCCCTACATCGTGCAGGGGTCGCCGGCGGCCGGCCTCGTACCCTTCGGTGGCGGCCTGCTCTACGACACGCTGATGGATCAGGCGACCGACGAAGGCAGCGTCAGCCACCCGCTGATTGCCGACGCCTACAAATACCCGGCCGATTATTCTTCGGCGACCTATCGGCTGGATCCGCGGGCAAAATGGCATGACGGCCAGCCGATCACCGTCGACGACGTGATCTGGTCGTTCCAGGTGCTGAAGGCCAACAGCCCGCAATACAGCCGCTATTTCGAGAACGTCACCGATGCGGTCGCTGTCTCGGACCGCGAGGTCGAATTCCATTTCAACCAGAAAGGCAACCGCGAGCTGCCGAAAATCCTCGGCGACCTCGCCGTGCTGCCCAAACACTGGTGGGAAGGCACCGACGCCAACGGCAAGAAGCGCGACGTCACCAAACCGACGCTGGAAGTGCCAATCGGCTCCGCCGCCTACAAGATCGCCAGCTTCAAGCCGGGTTCGGAAATCGTCTGGCAGCGCGTGCCCGACTATTGGGGCGTCAAGCTGCCGGTGAAGATCGGCCGCGAGAATTTCGACACCCAGCGCTTCACCTACATCCTCGACGACAACGCCGCCTGGCAGGCTTTCACCAAGGGCGGATTTGACGACATCAAGCCGGAAAACAGTTCGAAGCGCTGGAAGACATTCTATGATTTTCCGGCGGTCAAGGCCGGCGATGTCATCAAGCAGGAATTCAAGACCACATCGCCCGAGCCGATGCAGGCTTTCATGCTCAACCAGAGGCGTCCGCTCTTTCAAGATCGTCTGGTGCGCGCCGCGCTGACCTATCCCTTCGACTTCGAGACGATGAACCGCACGCTGTTCTACGGTTTCAACACCCGTACCCAAAGCTATTTCCAGGGCACGGAGCTGGCCTCAAGCGGCCTGCCGCAAGGCAAGGAACTGGAAATCCTGGAAAAGTACCGCGACAAGCTGCCGCCGGAACTGTTCACGCAGGAATTCAAGCTGCCGGTCTACGATTCACCGCAAGCAGAACGGAAGTATCTGAAGCAGGCCGTCGACCTGTTCGCCAAGGCCGGTTGGGTGATCAAGGGCGGCAAGATGGTCAACGCCAAGACCGGTGAGCCGTTCAAGTTCGAGATCCTCGGCACGAACGACACGGACCAGGTCATCTCCAGCCCGTACATCGCCAATCTGCGCAAGATCGGCGTCGACGCTACGCTACGAATGATCGACCAGACCCAGTACATCAACCGCGTCAACCATTTCGATTACGACGTCGTCATCGGGCAGCTTGGGCAGTCGGAATCACCTGGGAATGAACAGCGCGACTTCTGGAGCTCGAAGGCCGCCGATACGCCGGGATCGCGCAATTACTCCGGCATCAAGAACCCGGTCGTCGACGCCCTTGTCGACCGCATCATCTTCGCCACCGACCGGGACGATTTGGTCGCGGCCACCCATGCGCTCGATCGGGTGCTTTTGTGGAACTACTATGTCGTGCCGCAATACTATCGGGCCGTTGTGTGGCTCGCCTATTGGAACAAGTTCGGCATTCCGGAAAAGCAGCCGGGTTACAGGGGTGCCGACACCGATTCCTGGTGGATCGATCCCGAGAAGGAAAAGGCGCTGGCCGCGAAATACAAGGGCAGCAATTGATGGGGCGGCAATTTATGGCGACCCGCCGCGACGTCCTGGCGCTTAGCGCCGCGGCCAGCGCGGCGGCGCTGCTGCCCGGCCGCGCCTTCGCCGCCATTCCGACCGGCGTCAAGATGCACGGCCTGTCGGCTTTCGGTGACCTCAAATACAAGCCTGATTTTGCCCATTTCGACTATGTCAATGTCGATGCGCCGCAAGGCGGCACCTTCAACTTCTCGCCGCCCAACTGGGGCTATAATCAGAACACAGAGACCTTCAACACGCTGAATTCCTTCACACCGAAGGGCGACGCGCCGCCACGCATGGGGATGTGCTTCGATTCGCTGATGGCCAGGGCGCTGGACGAGCCGGACGCCATCTACGGCCTGATTGCCGACGGCGTGACCATTTCGGACGACCGCAAGAACTTCGAATTCTCGCTCCGGTCCGAGGCGCGCTTCCACGACGGCACGTCGCTGACCGCCGAGGACGCGGCCTTTACCTTCAAGCTGTTCAAGGAAAAGGGTCATCCCGACCTGTCATTGTCGCTGACGCATCTGGAGGATGCGGTCGCTGTCGATCCGCGCACGCTCAGGCTTAGCTTTTCCGGCAAGCACTCCGTTCGCACCATCCTCAACGTCGCCGAATTCCCGATCCTGTCGAAGGCCTTCTACAGCGCTAATCCCTTCGATTCCTCGCAACTGAACCCTCCGCTCGGCTGCGGCGCCTACAAGGTCGGGCGGTGGTCGGCGGGGTCGTGGATCGAATATGAACGTGTCGCCGACTATTGGGGCAAGGATCTCCCGGTCAATCGCGGCCAGAACAATTTCGATCGCATCCGCATCGAGTTCTACCAGGACCGCACCGCCGGTTTCGAGGCTTTCAAGAAGGGCGAGATCCTCTACCGGGAGGAGTTCACCTCGCGGGTCTGGGCGACGGCCTATGACTTTCCGGCCTTCACTGCCGGCAAGGTGGTCAAGCACGAATTTCCCGCTGAAACAGTCCCTTCCATGCAGGCCACCGCCGTCAACCAGCGGCGCGAGCAGTTTCGCGACGCGCGTGTGAGGCAGGCGATTGCGCTCTGCTTCGACTTCGAATGGACACGGCGCAACTTCTTCTACGGTTCCTACGAGCGCTCGCAATCCTGCTTCGAGAAGTCGGACTATCGCGCCGAAGGCATGCCTTCGCCTGAAGAACTCGCTCTGCTGGAGCCGCTGCGTGACAAGCTGCCGCCGAAGACCTTCGGCGAGGCGGTGACGCAGCCTGCCTCGGACGGCTCAGGGCGGGATCGCAAGATGCTGGGGAAGGCCGCGAAACTTCTCGCCGAGGCAGGCTGGAAACGTTCCGGCGATTTCGCTGTCAACGAAAAGGGCGGGCGGCTGTCAGCCGAATTCCTCGTCGACGACGACACCTTCGTGAAGGTCTATTCGCCCTGGATCGCCAACATGAGGGCGGTCGGCATCGACGCCACGATAAGACTGGTCGATCCAGCGCAATATCAGCTCAGGCAGTCGACCTTCGATTTCGACCTGATCTCGGTCGCCTTCTCGTTTTCGGCGACACCGACTCGAGATGATCTCGAAATCTTCTTCCATTCGAGCACGGCGACAGTGTCCGGGTCGCGCAATCTTCCCGGCATATCGAGCCCCGCCATCGACGTACTGATCGACGCGGTTGGCGCCGCCAAGGACCGCGAAAGCCTGACCGTTGCAATGCGGGCACTCGATCGGGCCTTGCGTGCGCGGCGCGATTGGATTCCAAGTTGGTTCCTGGCGAATCACCGAAGCGCCTATTGGGACATGTTCGGCTTTCCCGAGCAAAAACCCGATTTCGGCTTTCCGGTCGAAGCGCTGTGGTGGTTCGACAAGGGCAAGGCGGCAAAAATTGGCAAAGCCTGACATTCCAGTTCGCGCAGGGCCGGCAGCCTGATGGGCGCCTATATACTCCGCCGCATCCTTCTGATGATCCCGACACTGTTCGGCATCATGGCGATATCGTTCGCCGTCATCCAGTTCGCGCCCGGCGGGCCGGTCGAACAGGTCATCGCCAGGCTGACCAACCAGGGTGGCAGCGACCGGCTCGGTGGTGGCGGTGGCGATGCCAGCGGCAGCAATGTCGATGTGGCCGGAGACGTCAGCTCGAAATATCGCGGCGCGCAGGGGCTCGACCCCGAATTCATCAAGAAGCTGGAAAAGCAGTTCGGCTTCGACAAGCCGCCGCTCGAGCGCTTCGGCATGATGCTGTGGAACTATGCGCGCTTCGATTTCGGCGACAGCTATTTCCGAGACATTTCGGTGCTCGACCTGATCCTGGAAAAGATGCCGGTGTCGATTTCGATCGGATTGTGGATCACGCTTCTGTCCTACCTGATCTCGATCCCGCTCGGCATCCGCAAGGCGGTCAAGGACGGCTCGACCTTCGACGTCTGGACCAGCGGGGTGGTGATCGTCGGCTATGCCATTCCCGGCTTCCTGTTTGGCATCATGCTGATGGTGCTGTTTGCCGGCGGATCCTTCTGGGACTGGTTTCCGTTGCGCGGCCTCACCTCCGACAATTGGGATCAGCTGTCCTGGTCAGGCAAGATCGTCGACTATTTCTGGCACATGACCTTGCCGCTGACGGCGCTGGTGCTGTCGGCCTTCGCGACGACGACACTTTTGACCAAGAACTCGTTCCTCGAGGAGATCCGCAAGCAGTATGTGGTGACCGCGCGCGCCAAGGGCCTGTCGGAGCGGAAGGTGCTCTACGGCCATGTCTTCCGCAACGCCATGCTGATCGTCATCGCCGGCTTCCCCGGCGCCTTTATCTCGGCCTTTTTCACCGGCTCTCTGCTGATCGAGAACATCTTCTCGCTCGACGGCCTCGGCCTGCTCGGCTTCAGGTCGGTGGTCGAGCGCGACTATCCGGTGGTGTTCGCCAATCTCTATATCTTCTCGCTGCTTGGCCTGTTCGTCGGCCTGTTGTCGGACCTGATCTACACCTGGGTCGATCCGCGCATCGATTTCGAGCGGAGAGACGTCTGATGGCAGAGGCCGCTGCCGGCACGGCGCCGGAACGGATCGCCCGGCCCTGGCTGTCGCCGCTCAACAAGCGGCGCCTGCAGAACTTCAGGGCCAACCGGCGCGGCTACTGGTCGCTGTGGATCTTCCTGTTCCTGTTCGTGCTGTCGCTGTTTTCCGAATTGATCGCCAACGACAAGCCGATCATCGCTTCCTACAAGGGCGAGATCCTGTTTCCGGTTCTGGTCGCCTATCCGGAAGAGAAGTTCGGCGGATTCTACGCGGTCACCGATTATCGCGATCCGGTCATCCAGGACGAGATCAACGCCAATGGCTGGATGATCTGGCCGCCGGTGCGCTACTCCTACCAGACCGTCAACAACGCCATCCCGGAGGCAGCACCCGCCAAGCCTTCCTGGCAATATGACGCCACGAAGCGCTGCAGCCAGTATCCACAAGGTGCTGCCGACCCCAATTGCATCGTCGGCAACTGGAACTGGCTGGGCACTGACGACCAGGCGCGCGACGTGCTGGCGCGCGTGATCTACGGGTTCAGGATCTCGGTGCTGTTCGGCCTGATCCTGACCTTCGGTTCGGCGCTGATCGGCGTCGCGGCCGGCGCCGTGCAAGGCTATTTCGGCGGCTGGACCGACCTTCTGTTCCAGCGCTTCATCGAAATCTGGTCGGCGATCCCGGTGCTCTATCTGCTGCTCATCGTCGCCGCCATCCTGCCGCCCGGCTTCTTCATCCTGCTTGGGCTGATGCTGTTGTTCTCCTGGGTGGCGCTGGTCGGCGTGGTCAGGGCCGAGTTCCTGCGCGCTCGCAACTTCGAATATGTCAACGCGGCGCGCGCGCTCGGCGTGCGCAACCTCACCATAATGTTCCGCCATCTTTTGCCCAACGCCATGGTGGCGACGCTGACCTTCCTGCCGTTCCTGCTCAGCGGATCTATCTCGACGCTGACCTCGCTCGATTATCTCGGCTTCGGCCTGCCGCCCGGCTCCGCCTCGCTCGGCGAATTGCTAAAGCAGGCGCAGCGCAACCTCAACGCGCCATGGCTCGGCATTTCCGGCTTCGTCGTCATCTCGCTGATGCTGTCGCTGCTGGTCTTCGTCGGTGAGGCGACGCGCGACGCCTTCGACCCGCGCAAGACGTTCAAATGAGCGACGCCCTGCTCTCCGTCCGCGGCCTCAGCGTCGCCTTCGCGCAAGGTGGCAGCCAGTCGATGGCCGTCGACCACATCTCCTTCGACATCGCCAAGGGCGAGACGGTGGCGCTGGTCGGCGAGTCCGGCTCCGGCAAGTCGGTCTCGGCGCTGTCGGTTCTGAAGCTGCTGCCCTATCCGAGCGCCAGCCACCCGTCGGGAAAGATCCTGTTCCATGGTGCCGACCTGCTTGCCATGGGCGAGAAGCAGCTTCGCCAGGTGCGCGGCAACAAGATCACCATGATCTTCCAGGAGCCGATGACCTCGCTCAATCCGCTGCACACGATCGAGCAGCAGATCGTCGAAGTGCTGAAGCTGCACCAGGGCCTCGGCGACCGCCAGGCCAGGGCACGCACCCTGGAACTGCTCAACGAGGTCGGCATCCGCGAGCCGCAGAAGCGGCTCGACGCCTATCCGCACCAGCTGTCTGGCGGCCAGCGCCAGCGCGTCATGATCGCCATGGCTTTGGCCAACGAGCCGGAGCTTTTGATCGCCGACGAGCCAACGACGGCGCTCGACGTCACCGTGCAGGCGCAGATCCTCGAACTGCTGGCGGGGCTGAAGAGCCGCAAGGGCATGTCGATGCTGTTCATCACTCACGATCTCGGCATCGTCAGGAAGATCGCCGACCGGGTCTGCGTGATGACCAAGGGCAAGATCGTCGAGACCGGACCGACCAAGGATATCTTTGCGAACCCGCAGCACGCCTATACCAAGCATTTGCTGGCCGCCGAGCCGAAGGGCAAGCCGCCGGCCGCCAACGCGACCGCCAAGCCGGTGATGACGGGCAGCGACATAAAGGTCTGGTTTCCGATCAAGAAGGGCTTCTTCCGCCGCACCGTCGACAATGTGAAGGCGGTCGACGGCATCGACGTCACCGTGCGCGCCGGTCAGACGCTCGGCGTCGTCGGCGAATCCGGCTCGGGCAAGACGACACTCGGCCTGGCGCTGGCCAGGATGATCTCGTCGACCGGAACCATCCAGTTCAACGGTCGCGACATCAACCAGCTGTCCTTCAACGCCATGCGGCCGCTCCGGCGCGAGTTGCAGATCGTCTTCCAGGATCCGTTCGGCTCGCTCAGCCCGCGCATGTCGGTGTCCGAGATCATCGAGGAAGGGCTGAAGATTCACGAGCCGAAACTGTCGCCGGACCAGCGTGACGAGCGCGTCGTCGACGTATTGAAGGAGGTTGGGCTCGATCCGGCCACCCGCAACCGCTATCCGCACGAATTCTCCGGCGGCCAGCGTCAGCGCGTCGCCATCGCGCGCGCCATGGTGCTCAACCCTCGCTTCGTCATGCTGGACGAGCCGACCTCGGCGCTCGACATGAGCGTTCAGGCGCAGGTCGTCGACCTGCTGCGCAGCCTGCAGGCCAAGCATGATCTGGCCTATCTGTTCATCAGCCACGATCTGAAAGTCATCCGCGCGCTTGCCAACGACGTCATCGTCATGCGCAATGGCCAAATTGTCGAAGCCGGGCCTTCCGAACAGATTTTTGGAAACCCGCAAACCGACTATACTCGGGCGCTGATATCGGCCGCGTTCAGAATAGAGACCGCGCCGGCCGGCATCGTCAGCGAGTAGGCTGAAGCAACAGGGAAAACATCCGCAGATGGAAAAAGGCCGTATCCTGCTTGCCGTCACCGGCTTTCATCCGCAGCGCTGGCGCGAGCTGCTGTCGGCCGAGCGCGAGGTCGTGCTCGAGCCGGACGGGGCCAGCGATCCCTCGATCAGCTACGCGGTGGTGTGGAAGCAGAAGCCGAACCTCTTGTCGAAACTGCCCAATCTGCGCGCCATCTTCTCGATCGGCGCCGGCGTCGACCATATCTTCGCCGACCCAGGCCTGCCGGACGTGCCGATCGTCAAGGTCGTCGCCGACAACCTCACCCAATACATGACCGAGTATGTCGTCTGGCGCGTGCTCGACCATCACCGTCAGGGCGCGCTCTACCGCGCGCAGCAGCGGAAGAAAACCTGGCATGAGCCGCCGCAGCGGCCGGCCGGCGACATCTCCGTCGGCATCATGGGGCTCGGCAATCTCGGCCGCGCGGCGGCCTCGGTGCTTTTGTCGCTCGGCTTTGCCGTCAATGGCTGGTCGCGCAGCGAGCACCCGATGAAGGGCGTGTCCACCTATGCGGGCGATGCCGGGCTGATCCCGTTCCTCAACGCCACGGACATGTTGGTGGTGCTCTTGCCGCTAACCGCCCAGACGCAAGGCATCGTCAACTACAATCTCCTGAAGGAGCTCAGGAAGCGCAACGGCCTCGGCGGCTCGGTGCTGGTCAATGCCGGGCGCGGACGGCTGCAGAAGGACGCAGACATCTTGCGCGCGCTGGAGGATGGGACGCTGAAGGAAGCCAGCCTCGACGTGTTCGAGGTCGAGCCGCTGCCCAAGACCAGCCCGCTTTGGGCGCATCCAAAAGTGTTCGTCACGCCGCATGCGGCGGCGACGTCCGACCCTGTCCATCTGGTGCCGATCATGCTGCGGCAGATGGCGGCTTACGAGCGCGGCGAAAAACTAGAGAATCTGGTGGATCGCAAGGCGGGTTACTGAGGCTTCGCCTTCAACCAGTTTTAGCGCCCGGCAGGGCGAAGGTTTCTTTCTTCTTCGGCTTGCCGCAGTCGCGGCGCTCGATCGACCGGCTCATGGCGTCGATCTCGCCGCTGGCCTTGTCGCTATCGCGCTTGGCCTTGGAGCGCATGTCGGGCGTGAACGGGCCGAAGCCCATCGCGGGATTGGAGAAGGTCGGCTTCGCGGTCGTCGGAAGCTTGTATTGCTGCGCCAACCCATTGCGCTGCGCCAGCAACTGGTCGCAAGGCACGTTGTCATATTGCAGCGAGGACTGGACATTTTCGTCCTGGCGTTCCGCCATCGAAGTGCCACCAACGCAACCGGCCATTGCCAGGCAAGATGCCAAAACCACCAAGTTCCAGCGCATGGGATCTGCTCCGTATCGAGTATGGCCTTCGCCCACAAATCAGCCCGTTTCGCGAGCCGGCACGAGTGATGCAGGCGCGGACCGAAAAAACATAATCACATTTTCAAACAGGAAAAGACGTCAGGTGTTGGCCGGCAGCGCCGCCACGACGGCGAGCCCTTCGACCGGCTGGCTGCGATCCAGCCGGATCACGGTAGGGTCCATCGACAGGACCGAAAAGCCGTTGGCTGCCAGAACCTGCCCGACATAGGCGTGCGAATGCGCGTAGCGGCGTGACGGCTGCAGCGCGAACCCGCCTTCGCCCACCAATGTCTCGACGGAGAAGGCAAACAGGCCGTCGCCGGCAAGCAGGCCGGCGATCCTGCCGATCACGCGCTCGAGCGCGCCGACATAGATGAACACATCGGCCGCCACCACCAGGTCGGCTTTCCGCCCGGCATAGGAAAAGTCCTGCAAATCCGCCTTGGCGAGCAGATCATAGACGCCCTTTGCGCGTGCCTTCTTGAGCATGGCGGCGGAGATGTCGTAGCCCTCCAGCCGGTCGGCCACCGGCCGCAGCCTCTGCCCCATCAGGCCGGTGCCGCAGCCGAGATCGAGTACCAGCCGGAAACGTCCCGGCCTCGCTCTCCGGACGGCCTGGTCGAGAAAGTCGGGCAGCCGGTAGCCGAGCTTGTCGACCAGCGACTCCTCGAAGCTTTCGGCATAGTGGTCGAACAGCATTTCGACGAAGGCGCTGGGCGGTGCCCTGGCGGAGGGCGCCTTGCCGATCAGTTGCAACTTCAGCGCGGCACCCAGCCGGTCCGTCGGCTCCAGCGTCAGCGCCATGGTCCAGGCTTGCGCGGCCTTGTCGGGTGCGGCCGCCTCGTGCATCTCACCGAGACGGAACCAGCCGGCCGCCCATTGCGGCGCCAGTTCCAGCGCGCCAAGCAGCAGTTCGGCCGCCGCTGCCGGCTCGCCGGAGGCGTAAAGCATCTCGGCGAAGTCGGCGCGACGGTCTGCGGTCAAGTCGCCGGACGTGGCCTGGAACGGTTTCATGGCGAAAGGATCCTGCCGGCAGGATATAATCGGCCGCTGGCTGTAGGATGAGTCAGCAGTCTCTTGCAACAGGCTTCCCGCGGCTGAATTAGCAACTATCTTGGCGGGATGCGCGCCAGCGACCTGCTCCATCCCCGGCCGGAAGGCCTCTACTGCCCGCCCGGCGATTTCTTCATCGACCCGGTGCGGCCGGTCAACCGGGCGCTGATCACGCATGGCCATTCCGACCATGCCCGCTCCGGCCATCGCTCGGTGCTGGCGACACAGCAGACGCTCGACATCATGGAGCTGCGCTGCGGCGAGGGTTTTGCCGAAACTGTGCAGGCGGCTGCGCTTGGCGAAACGATGGCGCTCAACGGCGTCTCGGTCACCTTCCATCCGGCTGGCCATGTGCTCGGTTCGGCGCAGATCGCGGTTGAGCATCAGGGGCTGCGCATCGTCGCCTCCGGCGACTACAAACGCCAGAAGGACGCCACCTGCGAGCCGTTCCAACCGGTCCGCTGCGACGTGTTCATCACCGAGGCGACATTCGGCCTGCCGGTGTTTCGGCATCCGCCGGATAGGGAGGAGATCGCGCGATTGCTGAAATCGGCGGCACAGTTTCCCGAACGCTCGCATCTGGTCGGCGCCTATGCGCTCGGCAAGGCGCAGCGCGTCATGCGGCTGCTGCGCGACGCCGGCTACGACAGGCCGATCTACATCCACGGCGCGCTGGCCAAACTCAGCGAATACTACCAGAGCCAGGGCATCGACCTCGGGCAGCTCGATCCGGCAACGGTCGACAGCGGCGGCAAGGACGATTTCGCCGGCGCCATCGTCATCGGCCCGCCCTCGGCCTTCGCCGACCGCTGGGCACGGCGCTTTCCCGATCCCATCTCCTGCTTTGCGTCCGGCTGGATGCGCATCCGCCAGCGCGCCAAGCAAGGCGGTGTCGAGCTGCCGCTGATCATTTCCGACCATGCCGACTGGGACGAACTGACCGCCACGATCAAGGAGACGGGGGCTGAGGAGATCTGGGTGACGCATGGCCGCGAGGAGGCGCTGGTGCGCTGGTGCGAGCTGGAGGGCATTGCGGCACGGCCGCTGCATCTCGTTGGTTATGAGGACGAGGGCGATTGATGATGGCGAAGGGTTTGTCAATCGCGAGAGTCGCGCACTACGGCACCCCCTTCTGGCCTGCCGGCCATCTCCCCCACTTGGGGGCAGATCGGCTATCGTCGCGGCTTTCGCCAATCGCTGACGTTGCGAGATGTGCGACAAGAACGAAACTGCCAATCTCCCCCCTCGTGGGGGAGATGTCCGGCAGGACAGAGGGGGGTGCGACAGAACGCAAGCTTCCCCCATCGGCCGGGCTCACCCCCTCATGAATCGCTTCGCCGAACTCCTCGACCGTCTCGTGCTGACGCCGTCGCGCAACGGCAAGCTGACGCTGCTCATCGACTATTTCCGCAGCGTCGAGGACCCCGATCGCGGCCTGGCGCTGGCGGCGATCACCGGCGATCTGTCGATCGCGGCGGTCAAGCCGGCGATGCTGCGCGCGCTGGTCGTCGAGCGCATGGACCCGGTACTGTTCGGCTATTCCTACGACTATGTCGGCGACCTCGCCGAGACCGTGTCCCTGGTCTGGCCGCAATCGCCGGACCATATCCCGAACCGCGAACCGACGCTTGGTGAGGTGGTGGCGAAACTGCAGGCGGCGAGCCGCTCCGACGGGCCGAAGGTTCTGGCGAGATTGCTCGACTGCGCCGGCATCTCGGCCCGCTTCGCCATCATCAAGCTGGTCACCGGCGGGCTGCGGATCGGCGTCTCGGCGCGACTGGCCAAGCAGGCGCTGGCGGAATTCGGCAAGGTCGACGTCGCCGAGATCGAGGAATTGTGGCACGGGCTGACGCCGCCCTATGCCGGCCTGTTCGCCTGGCTGGAGGGCAAGGCGGAAAAACCGCAAAGGACGGCGGCGGCTCTGTTCCGGCCGGTAATGCTGTCCAACCCGATCGGTGACGGCGATCTCGAAAAGCTCGACCCGGCCGACTATGCCGCGGAGTGGAAATGGGACGGCATCCGCGTCCAAGCGGTCTGCGAAGACGGCGTGCGCCGGCTCTATTCGCGCACCGGCGACGACGTCTCCGGCGCCTTTCCCGACCTCGCCGACGCCATGCATTTTTCCGCCGCCCTCGACGGCGAGCTGCTGGTCGGCGAGCCCTCGGCGACCGGCACGTTCTCCGACCTGCAGCAGCGGCTGAACCGCAAGACCGTGACGCCGAAAATGCAGCAGCTATATCCGGCCTTCATGCGCTGCTACGACGCGCTGCAAATCGGCGGCGAGGATTTGCGTGCGCTGCCCTTCCGCGAGCGCCGCCTCCGCCTCGAGGCCTTCGTCGGCACGCTCGACCCCAGCCGCTTCGATCTTTCCCCGCTGGTCGCATTCGCGGACTGGCAGGCGCTGGAACAGATGCGCCAGGCGCCGCCGCATCCGATCATCGAAGGGGTGATGCTCAAGCGCTGGGATTCGCCCTATCTCGCTGGGCGTCCGAAAGGCCCTTGGTTCAAATGGAAGCGCGACCCGCACACGGTCGACGCGGTGCTGATGTATGCCCAGCGTGGCCACGGCAAGCGCTCCAGCTTCTACTCGGACTATACGTTCGGCGTCTGGTCGGGCCCGGAAGGCGCTGAAGAGCTAGTGCCGGTCGGCAAGGCCTATTTCGGCTTCACCGACGAGGAGCTGAAGCAGATTGACAAATATGTCCGCGACAACACGGTCGAGCGTTTTGGTCCGGTGCGCTCGGTGCGCGCCGACCGCACGAACGGGCTGGTGCTGGAAGTGGCCTTCGAAGGGCTCAACCGCTCGACCCGGCACAAATCCGGCGTCGCCATGCGCTTTCCGCGCATTTCGCGGCTGCGCTGGGACAAGCCCGCGGCCGAAGCCGACCGCATCGAGACGCTACAGGCGCTGCTTGATGCGTGAGCGCGTGCCGAAAAGTGTGCAGCGGTTTTGGGATAGCGACACGCGCTGAGACAACAAGATTTACTGCGCGATCGAGACGCGGATCTCGTAGATGTCGACCGACTTGCCCTGCTTGTCGAAGTCGGAATTGATGGCGATCGTGCCGGCGGCACCGGGGGCCTTGTTCGGAAACTGCACGTCGAACAGATATTCATTGCGCTCGTGGCCGACGGCGTAGCGCTTGCGGCCGCAATCGCCGAGCTCGCCGAAATTGCAGTCAACCGAAATCTGCGTCTCCTTGCCCTCTTCGGAACGGGCGACGATGTCGAACACGGCGTGCTTGCCGGCGAGCTTTTCCAGCACGCCCTGGCCGACATCGAAGGCGATGGCCGAGCCGGACGTGCCGGAGCGGATGCGCAGGAACGAGCCGGTGTCGTCCTCCATCACCTCGGCCTTGGCATCGGAGGGTGCTGCGACATGGGTCGGGTCGGCAGGCGAAAACACGTTGATCCAGTCACGCGCCTGTTCGGCCTCGCTGGCCTTTTCCGGCGAGCCGGCAGGCGGCGTGAAGTCGTCGTCCTCGACCGTCGGCGGCGCCTCGGGCGGTGCCGTATCGAGCTGGGCCGGGGTCTTGAACACGCCGGTCTGCTTGGCAAAATAGAGGCCGATGCCGGCCGCGGCGAGCAGCGTTACACCAAAGAAGATCGCGGTCAGCGGCAGGCGGCGCCCTCTTATGCGCCGCTCATCGCGGTCCGGCGCCACCTCGGCCTCGCCGCTCTCCGTCGAGACGGCGGCCGGGGAATCGAGCGCCGGCTCACCGGGAAGAACCGCATCCGGCATGATGTCGGGAACGACAGGCAGGACGCGCGACCTTGGCGCGTCGGATGCAGGCGGCTGGACCGGCCCGTCGACGACGACAGCGGGTGACGGCGCGGCTTCCGCCGCAGCCGCCGTCGGCGCCTCCACGGCGGGCGCTGCCGCGTCAGTTTCCGTCTGCAGGGCAATATCGGGAACCGCCGGCAGGAATTCGGATTCGATCTCGGTGATCTTGGCCTGCACCGCCTTGCGGCGCTTGATGGCGACTTCCACCGTCACATTCGGATTGGCCTGGAGCACGCGGTCCAGCGCGGCAAAGGCCGAGCGGTAGACCCGCTCGCGAAACGCACGGTCCTCGGCATTGCCCTTGTCGAAGGCGTTGCGGATCGCTTTTTCGATCGGGTCCAAGCGAATTCCCTCTGCACGTTCGCTCACATTGCCATGATCGTTAGCCGCAGGCGACCAATCAATCAACAAGCGAGCGGCCGCATTCTGCCCCGGGCATGCATCCAGGGCCGATTTCGGCGGTTTTCAGCAAGAGAATCAACAGATTTCGCCTGATCACCCGGTGCCTTCGAGCGCAACCTGCCCGCGCGCCGCCGTCCGAGCAGGTGGCGGATGCGTGCGGTGGGAGTTCGGGTTCTGCGTGGAACGCCAACACGAATTGCCGCGTCCCGACCTGAATTCGCGACCGCCCATCTTGAATTCGTGACGGCCCATCTTGAAATCCCACCTGGTTGAGTCTATCACGCAGCCCATCTTGGAGGCCTCGGGCTTCCCGGGCCGCTTTAGCTCAGTTGGTAGAGCACATCATTCGTAATGATGGGGTCAGGTGTTCGAGTCACCTAAGCGGCACCACTTGCTTCAGCCTGCAATCCCGGTCTGCCTGACGGCAAAAACGCCCGCGCCATCTCCGACGCGGGCGCTGCAATCAGTCAGCCGTCAAAAAGCCCAATAGCCGGCGTGCCAGCGGTGGTGGTACCAGAAGCCGGGATGCCAGTGGCGGACGGGCCGGATCATCATGCGGTGGTTGGGCACGCAATTGCCCCAGCGGTTCATGTGCCAGCGGGGACCGCATCTCCAGCCGACAGTTTCTATGGGGAGCGGGGCGGCGGTGGGCTTTGCCATCGGCATGGCCTGCGAGCCGGCGGCACCCCCGCGACGAAAATACCATCGGACGGGCTGAATGCCGGGTGAACGAGACAATCACATGTTCGTCATTTGGGCCGTCGCTCTCGCAGGCGAAGACAGGATTGGCTACCGTCCCAGCAACGCCTGCGCCTTGCGAGGTCACCAAAAACCCCGGCCCGAGGCCGGGGTTCTCGCATCAGGGAAAACAGACAAGCCTGCCGCCGTTCGGCTCAGCGGCCGGCTTCAATCGTCTGCGCAGGGCAGCAGTGGCGGTCAGGCCATCTTTGCCAGGATCTTGGCCATATCTGCCGTGTCGAAAGCCCTCAATGTCTGGGTTCTGATGTTACCCATCGATGCGATCGATAAGGCAAGGGCGGTCGCGGCAATCTCGTCGTCGGCTTCTGCAATCGCCACGACGTCATACTGACCAAGCGTCCACAACAGCGTGTGAACCTTGACGCCGCTCTTGCTGGCCATCGCCTTGAAAGCCTCGGCACGCTTCTGCGTGTCCTTGATGCTCTTGATACCTTGATCTGTGAAATTCGACAGCAATACGTAGTAAGCCATTGGTTCCTCCCACAATGGGGAGCGTACGGGCGCTCACGGCGCGTCCGCCGTCTCCCAGAAATACGATAGCACGAGCCGGGCGGGCGAACCACTAGCGGCACGGAAGGTGCGGCCGCGGCAGCCGCTATTTCACCGATCGGCTTGAGGCAGCAGGATCCGTTGCTACAAGGACGCCACGGTCTTCAGCGCTCCGTCGAGCATGTCGCCCTTCTCATCCTTCAGCGCCGCTTCGCGCAGGCGGCGGATCCAGTCGGCGGCGTCGGGGCGGCCCTTGAGCATATCGAGCGCCGAGAGCACGCGGTCGAACTTAGACTGGGCACGGGCGTGGGTGTCGCTGTAGCCCTTGATCAACCGGCGGCAGTTGAGGATTTCGACGGCCAGCGCATAGTCTTCGCGGACATGGCCAAGCGCCAATTCGTACCAGCGCTCGAGGTGCGCGACCTCTACCTTGTGGCGCAGCAGGCTGCGGCGCCAGCGGCGCAGGCCGCCGATGAACCAGAGCGCGGCAAAGCCGGCGAAACTGTCGGTGCGGATATGGCGGCCGCGATTGATGCGGCGGTCGAGGAAGGCGGCGAGTTTTGGCCGGCTATCGATATAGCTGCCCAGCCCCGCCGGCAGCGTGCCGCAGAATTCCTCGATGCGCGGGTGGAAATATTCTGTCACCTGCAGGACCGTTCCGTCCTTGACGCCGACCTCGCGACGCACCCGCTTGTCGCGGGTCGAGCGGGTCTTGAGGTCGGCGACGCGGATCATGTCGTCGTAGCACATGGCATTGGCGAGATGCTTGGCGGCGGCGACCGACAGCGCGTAGGCATGTCCGGCATCGTCCAATGCGAGCGCGCGGCCAAGCCGGTCGAGATATTCGCCGCCATAGGCGATGTCTTGGTAGTCGACGACTTTTTTCAGGCCGCGCAGCGCCATGTCACGAACAGGAGTCGGCAAAGCATCGATGCGAGCTGCCAGCTGCTGCCAGCCCTGCAGCAGGCTTTCCGGCCCGCTCACTTTCGCCGCGCCTGGACCGGTTTCCGAGGCCGTCGGCGTCTCGGTCGTTCCGCTTGCAGGGGCAGCGCCAGCAATACCGCGCGCGCGGTCATAGGCGGCGGCGAAGGCTGCAAGGCTGGCTTTGACGCCACGGCCGCCGGCGCCGATTGCCTGTTCGTAGCTCTCGCGGGTGAACGGCAGCACGTCGGAACCGGCCAGCGCGCCGAGCAGGCTGGCCGAGATCATCGTGCCGTTGTCAGCGGCGATCTTTTCCATGTCGAAGGCGATGAAGCGTTTTGCCGCCGCTTCCGCCGTCGCGTGCACCTTCGCCGACGAAGCGCGGCCGTCGCCTGGCTCGATCTTTTCCGAAACGGCGGCGATGCGGTGCGAGGAGGTGATCAGCGTCGTGCGCTCGGGCGTGACGAAACCCCTGATGATGGCGCGGCCGGCTTCCATCAGTTCGGCTGCGATCAGGATATCGACGTCGCCCTGTGACGGCGAAAGGGCGAAGACCGGCAGGCGGCCGGTGTCGCGGGCCATCTCGACATAGTAGATGGTGGCGCCGGTGCGCTGGGCGACGCCGGCGACCGAGGTCGACTGGGCGACGTAGCCGTTGCGCTCGGCGACGTCGGTGATCCAGTCGGCCAGCACCCCACCGCCCTGGCCGCCAACGGCCAGCACCGCGAGCTTGATGACGCGCTGGTCTTCGGCGGCACCCGCCTTCGGGCGCAATGGGGCATTGCGGTCAAGCATCGGCGAACGTCAAACGACGGCTTTCGCGGCGCCGCTGCAGGAGGCCGATCGCGGCGCGGCGCGAACTTTCGAGGAAACGATCCCAACGGCTCGGATTGTGCACGACATCGGCACGGTAGAAGGACGGGCAGAGCACGGCCGCATCGGCCACCTCGCCGCAATTGCCGCAGCCGACGCAAGTCTGGTCGATGTGTGCCACCGGATCGTCGCGCAGCGGATCGTCGAGCGACTTTACCGACAGCGACGGGCAGCCGGAGAGCCGCATGCAGGCATGGTCGCCGGTGCAGATGTCCTCGTCGACGCCGAATTTCGGCTTCACCACCCGCTCGCCGCCCTTGATCGCCTTGTCGACCAGCGGTCTTTCGCGGCGCTGGCGGTTCAGCATGCATTCCGACGAAGCAACGATGACCTTCGGCCCCTTCTCCTCCGTTGTCAGCGCCTCGCGCAGTGTCTCCTGCATCTTGCCGACATCGTAGGTGCGGTCGATATGGCGCAGCCATTTGACGCCGATGCCTTTCACCGCCTCGGTGATCGGATGCTTGGTCGATTTCGTCCGGTTGCCGGCGCGCGAGGACAGAATGTCCTGCCCACCAGTCGCGGCCGAGTAAAAATTGTCGACGATGACGATGACGCCGTCGTTCTTGTTGAAGACCGCATTGCCGATCGAGGAGGTGAGGCCGTTGTGCCAGAAGCCGCCATCGCCGACGAAGGAGATCGAGCGGCGCTTGGCGTCAGGCGAATTGAAGGCCGAGGCCGACGCCGGCCCGAGGCCATAGCCCATGGTGGTGGCGCCGAGCTCGAAGGGCGGCATGATCGAGAACAGATGGCAGCCGATGTCGGAGGCGATGTGGTGCTTACCGAGTTCCTGCTCGACCAGCTTGGTCGCGGCGAAAATCGGCCGCTCCGGGCAGCCGATGCAGAAACCGGGCGGTCGTCCTGGAACGACATTGATGAGGTCGGCGGTGTCGACGCCCTCGCCTGATTTGTTCGGTGCGCGCACCTCGCCGGGCAAAAGATGCGGCGCCTCGGCGCGCAGGAAGGAGCCGATGCCGTCGAGCATGACCTGGCCGGTGTATTCGCCGGCCATCGGCAGATGCTCCTTGCCGACCAGCCTGGTGCCGCGGCCGGCCTTGTGCAGCATGGCCGCAAAAGCCTGCTCGATGTAATTGGGCTGGCCCTCCTCGACGACCAGCACCGCCTGCTTGCCCTCGCAGAAGGCCAGGAACTCGTCGTCGACCAGCGGATAGACGGCATTGAGCACATAGAGCGGCACGTCGGTGTCGCCATAGGTGTCGGCGAGGCCGAGGCGCTGCAGGGCGCGGATCACCGCATTGTACATGCCACCCTGCATGACGATGCCGACCGAGCCGTGGTCCGATCCAAAAATCTCGTTGATCTTGTTCTTGCGGATGAAATCCACCGCCGCCGGCCAGCGTTTTTGCACCTTCTCCTTCTCGTGCAGGAAGGAAGCAGGCGGCAGCACGATGCGGCCGGTGTCGCGGCGCGGCGCGTCGAGCGCATCGGCCACCGACATTGGCGGCCGCTTGTTGTCCTTGGCGATGAAATGGCCGTGCACGTGGCAGCAGCGGATGCGGACCTGCAGCATAACCGGCGTGTTGGACGCTTCCGACAGCTCAAATCCGTCCTCCACCGCCTTGACGATCGACGGCAAATTGGGGCGCGGATCGAGCAGCCAGACCTGGCTCTTCATGGCGAAAGCGTGGCTGCGCTCCTGCATGATCGAGGAGCCCTCGCCGTAATCCTCGCCGACGATGATCAGCGCGCCGCCGGTGACGCCGCCGGAAGCGAGATTGGCAAGCGCGTCTGAGGCGACATTGGTGCCGACCGTCGACTTGAAGGTGGCGGCGCCGCGGATCGGATAATGCACCGAGGCCGCCAGCATGGCGGTGGCGGTGGCTTCCGAGGCGCTCGCCTCGAAATGCACGCCAAGCTCGCCCAGAATGTCCTGCGCGTCGGCCAGAACGTCCATCAGATGGCTGATCGGCGCGCCCTGGTAGCCGCCGACATAGCCGACGCCGCATTGCAGCAGCGCCTTGGTGATGGCGAGGATGCCTTCGCCGGCAAACTCCTCGCCGGCACCGAGCCTCAGCTTTTCGACTTCCTTGGCAAAAGACCGTTCGGCCATTTCTTCTACTCCTTCCGTTACCGCCCGGCGCTGGCGGCGCGTAGGTCTAGATGTCGTGCTTGCGGATGTTCTTCAGCATCTTCAAGAGCGTGGCGATGAGCGCGGCATATTCGGCGTCGTCGACGCCGTCGAACATGGCCTCGAAGGCGTCATGCATGGCTGGCCAGGCGCGGGCGAATTCGGCACGGCCTTCGTCGGTGAGGAATACATGGCGGAAGCGGCTGTCAGTGACGCCCTGCTCGCGCCGCACAAGGCCCTGCCCCTCCAGCGTGTCGAGCGTGCGGCTCAAGGTCGACTGTTCGATCACCGTGTAGACCGAGAGGTCATTGACGGTGATGCCGTCGGCGACCGACAGCACGGCCAGCGTGCGCACCTGCGGGATGGTCAGGCCCTGCCTGCGGAAATCCTCGCGCAAGGTGGCGTTGTAGCGGCCCATGATGCGGTTCATCAGATAGGGCGCGAATTGCTGCAGGCCGATCTCGCCAAGGGTCGAGATGCGCTGGCGTTTTTCGGGAACCTTCTGTTCCATCACAGCCTCCCCGCCAGCAGGAAGCCGGAGCCGCCGCCAAGGCCGGCGCCGGGATGGGTCGAGGCGCCGATGTGGTAGAGGTTTTTGATGCCGGTGTCGTGATTGCGGCTTGCCTTGAACGGCCGCCACAGGAACGACTGGTCGATGGTCGAGGAGCCGCCATAGGGATCGCCGCCGACCAGATTGACGTTCATCGCTTCGAGATCGGCCGGCGAATAGGCACGGCGCGCGATTACGCTGCTCTTGAAGCCGTCGATATGGCTGGCAAGGATCGCTTCGACGCGATCGGCATAGGCCTCGCGCAGTGCTTCGGTCCAGCGGCCGTCGGCCGGCGCCTGCAGCTTGCCGGCGGCATCGCCCTTGATATGGCGCGGCGCCTCGGGCAGTTGCAGCCACAGGATCGCCTTGCCGTCCGGACAGCGCGACGGGTCGAGCGCATGCGGCTGGCCGACGCAGATGGTCGGCACCTCCGGCAGCAGACCGCGCACCGCCTCGTTGCAGGCTCTTGAGACGCCATCGAGCCCCGGCGTCAGATGCAGGAGTGCGACCTTGTCGAGGCCTTCGCCGCGCCATGCCGGCGGCTTGCTTAGGGCATAGTGGATCTGGAAGTTGCCCTTGCCATAGCGGTACTTTTGAACGGCCTCGACGTCGTCCTTCGGAGCTACGCCGTCGAGCAAGCGGCCGTAGAGCTGGGTCGGCGTGACCGAGCAGATGACGCCCTTCTTCGCGTGGACCGTCTCGCCCGAAGCAAGCCGTACACCGGTGGCACGGCCTCCATCCAGGATGATGGAAGCAACGTCGGCTTCGGTGGAGATGACGCCGCCGCGCTCGATGATCAGCGCTTCGAAGGCGGCAAGCAGGTTTTTCGCGCCGCCCTTGACGATCGGCGCGCCGGCGGCCTCCAGCGCAAAGGCAATGACCTTGGCGATCTGGCCGGAAAATGCATCTTCCGGACCAAGGCCGGCATGCAGCACCCAGGGCGCCCAGAGCGCTCGGAGGGTTTCGGATTTATAGGTGCCCTCCAGCCATCCGCGCGCCGGCACCAGCGCCTCGCCGAGAAAGGCGGCAAGACCGCGCGGGCCGCGCCGCCAGGCGTCGCCAGCCAGCATTTTGGCCGTCGGATAGGACCACAGGGCACCGCCGAGCAGGCCGAACAACAGGCCGGCATTGCGCTCGATGCTACCGACGTCGCTGCCGTGACAGTCGCCGTCGCCGGACGCGATAGCATTGAGCGCCGCGATGTTGGCGGCGCGGTTGGTGCTGAGCACGGCATGGCTACCGTCCGGCCGCAGCACGCCGGTGGGCGTGGCGGTGTGGCAGAATTCCAGCCCATGCCGCGCCAGATCCTTGCCCAGTGATGCAAAGGCCGGCGAGGTGATGAACAGGACGAAAGTCGTCGCCATCACGTCATGGACGAAGCCGGGTGCCGTGATCTCCTCGGTGCGCATACAGCCGCCGATGCGGTCGTTGCGCTCCAGCACCAGCACCTTCGCGCCCTTGCCGCCAAGCATCGCCGCGCAGACCAGGGCATTGATGCCGCTGCCGACGATGATGTGATCGGGCGCGTTCATTGGGGGTGGCTCCCCGCCTTGGAGAATTGTGGCTCAATCAGATAGGGCGGCGTTCCTTCGCGCCCCCCTCTGTCCTGCCGGACATCTCCCCCTCTAGGGGGGAGATCGGATGTCATGCCAGCTTTCGCCAATTGTCCGCGTTGCAGGATTGAACGGGACGCCGGAACCGCCAATCTCCCCCCTTGAGGGGGAGATGTCCGGCAGGACAGAGGGGGGTGAGCGCCAGCGCTGCAAGGCTGCCACCCCTTACCCATCATCACTCCATCGCCCGCAAGCATGATCTTCTCCCGAAGACCGCCGCCTCGCCTATTTGCCCGGCACCAGCGCCAGCGCGCGGATCGGGCTGCCTGTGCCGTGCTCGATCTTGAGCGGGGCGGCGATCAGGATCGCGCCCTTCGGCGGCAGCTGGTCGAGGTTGCAGAGGCTGGCGAGGCCGTAGCGGTTGGCCTTGTGCATCAGCGTGTGCGCCGGGAATGGCGGCTCCATGCCTCCGGCCTTGCCGGCATCGGTGCCGATGGTCTCGCTGCCCCAGCCCTTGATGTCCTTGCTGATCAGGAACTGGATGGCTTCTGCCGTCGGGCCGGGCGTGTGTGGGCCGGTTTCGTTGGCGTTGAGGAATTCGGCTTCCGAGCCGTTGCGCTTGTACCAGTCGGTGCGCATCACCACCCACTCGCCGGGATTGATGGCGCCATGCTTGGCCTCCCATGCCTTGATGTGGTCGACGGTGAGCAGGAAATCGTGGTCGGTGGCGGCTTCCTTCGAGCAGTCGATGACATTGACCGGGCCGACGAAATTTTGGGCCGGAATGGTGTCGGTGGCGCCGTCCGGATAGTCCTTGCCGGTGATCCAGTGCTGCGGCGCGTCGAAATGCGTGCCCGAATGCTCGCCGAGCTTCAGCCAGTTCCAGGCCCACCACGGGCCGTTCTTGTCATAACGGGAGATCGAGTGGATCTCGACCTTCGGCGTGTCGACGGCAAGCTCCGGCGGCAGCTTGATCAGCGGCGTGTCGGGTCCGAGCGGCGCCGACAGGTCGACCACCTTGATGCCGCCTGAAAGCAGCTGGCCGGCGACTTCGCCGAGGAGTTTTTGCGTGTCCATGGTCTCAGTTCCCTCTTTGTCGATGATGATCGAGGCTCGTCTCGGCCCTTAATATCCTACTAGACGAAAACATATGCATCTGCAATTATCTTTAAGCATAAAGGAAATGGGTTTGGGGCGTGAGCGAGTTCGACGCCATCTTTGTCGGGGCCGGCCACAACAGCCTGGCATGCGCCGCGCATCTGGCGCTCAAGGGCTGGAAAGCCGCGATTTTTGAACGCAGTGCAACAATCGGCGGCGCTGTCCAGACCCACGAGTTTACCCTGCCCGGCTTCCGCCACGATTTCGGCGCGATGAATCTGAGCCTGTTTGCCGGCTCGGCCTTTCATCGGAAATATGCAAATGAATTGAAAACTCACGGGCTGGAATTCGCCCCGGTCGGCGACTGTTTCGCCAGCGCCTTTCCGGACGGACGCTGGTTCGGCGTCAGCAACGACCTGGAAAAGACGGCATCCAGGCTGGCAGGTTTTTCCGCCGCCGACGCCGCCACATGGCGCCGGCTGGTCGCCGGTTTCATGCCCGAGGCCGAGCATCTGTTCCGCCTGCTGGGCTCGCCGATGAGCGGACGCGCGCTCGCCGGCACCGCCTGGAACCTCTGGCGCAAGAAGGGTTTTTCCGGTGCCCTCGACACAGGGCGTCTCCTGCTGTCCTCAACCCGCGCGTGGCTCGAGGAGACTTTCGAATCCCCGCACGTCCGGGCGACGCTTGCCGCCTGGGGCATGCATCTCGACTTCGCCCCCGACATCGCCGGCGGTGCGGTGTTCCCCTATCTGGAATCGATGGTCAACCAGAGCTTCGGCATGGTGCTCGGCAAGGGTGGCGCCGACACCATGATCCGCGCGCTGTCCGGCATGGTCACGGCGGCCGGCGGCAAGATCGCCACCGGCGCCGAGGTGGCGGAGATCACTGTTGCCGGAGGTAGGGCTACCGGCGTGCGGCTCGCTTCCGGCGATTTCCACATCGCCAGCAAGGCGGTCATCGCCGGGGTGGCGCCGAGAGCGCTTACCGGCAAGCTTTTACCCGATGGGTCCGGCGATGCCGGCTTCGACGCGGCGATGAAGAAATTCCGGTATGCGCCGGGCACGATGATGATCCATCTGGCATTGGATGAATTGCCCGACTGGCGCGCCGGCGCCGAGCTTCGGCAATTCGCCTATGTGCATCTTGCGCCGTCGCTCGACGCCATGTCGCGCACCTATCAGCAGGCGATGGCAGGCATGTTGCCGGACGAGCCGGTGTTGGTCGTCGGTCAGCCGACGGCCATCGACCCGTCGCGGGCGCCAGAAGGCAAGCATGTTCTGTGGGTGCAGGTGCGCATGCTGCCGGCCGAAATCCTCGGTGATGCGGCAGGCAAGATCGCGCCGGACCGCTGGGACGAGGTCAAGCAAGCTTATGCCGAGCGCGTGCTCGACATCATCGACAGCTACGCGCCCGGCCTGCGCCAAAAAATCCTCGGCCGCGCCGTGTTCTCGCCGCTCGACCTCGAACGCGAGAACCCGAACCTTGTCGGCGGCGACCAGGTCTGCGGCAGCCACCATCTGACGCAGAATTTCTTGTTCCGCCCGGCGCGCGGTTACGCCGGTTGGAATACGCCGGTCGCCAACCTGCACCTGACGGGTGCTGCGACGTGGCCGGGCGCCGGCACCGGTGCGGCATCCGGCTACATGCTCGCCCAACAGCTCGGAGGGAATTAGGAGCCGAAGACTTCCAGGATGGACAAGGCGCGGTTGCCCAAGAGCCTGAACCTGACAATCGAACAATGATGCCGCGCGGACAAAGACCACCAACAGGGGAACGACCATGACCATCAACAGACGAGACTTGCTCGGATACAGTGCTGCAGCGCTCGGTGCGACCGCCCTCGGCCTGCCGAAAATTGCCAAGGCAGCGGGCGAACTGACCATCGCTTACAACGTCAACCTGCCGTCGTGGGATCCGACGACCGGGCCGTCGGCGGTCAATCCGACCATTCAGGGTCTCTACCAGTCGGTGTTCGACCAGTTCATCCCGCAGAAGCCGGATCTGTCCTTCGCGCCCGGCCTGCTCACCGAATGGGGTTGGAACGACGACCGCACCAAGATCATGATGACGGTGCGCGACGGCGTGAAATGGCATGACGGTTCGCCTTTCACCGCCGAGGACGTGGTCTGGTCGCTGCAGCGGGCGGGCGACGAGAAGACCGGCAACCCGATCCAGTTCGTCTGGAAGAACGTCAACAACTTCAAGATCGACGGCAACAAGATCACCGGCGACGTCGTGCAGTTCGACCCGGTGTATTTCAAATGGATGTCGTTCCTGACCGGCTACATCATGCCGAAGGCCTATTACGAGAAAGTCGGCGCCGAAGGTTTCGAAAAAGCGCCGATCGGCACCGGCCCCTATATGGTCGACAAATTCGAGCGCAACGCCTTCCTGCGGCTGAAGGCCAATCCGAACTACTGGGGCGGCAAGCCGGCCTTCGAGAATGTGACGATCAAGTTCGTCACCGATGCGGCGAGCCGCGTCGCCGAGATCGAGTCCGGTTCCTCGCAGGTGACGCTCGAAATCCCCTATGAGGAGTATGACCGGCTGATCGCCAAGGACGGGCTTGCCGGCTCGTGCAAGAACGTTTCCGACATCGGCATGATCTTCTTCAACGACATCGAGGCGATGCTGGACAAGAATGTCCGCCAGGCCGCCGTCATGGCGGTGGACAAGGAACTTCTCGTCAAGCGGCTTCTGCGCGGCTACGGCCAGTCGATCGCTACGCTGGAGACGCCGGAATACACGGCCTTCGATGGCTCGATCAAGGTCGAACACAATCCGGAGAAGGCCAAGGAATTGCTGGCCGCTTCCGGCTATTCGCCTGAAAAGCCGGTCAAGTTCACCATACAGACGACCAAGGGCTTCAAGCCCAAGGACTACGAAATGATCCAGGCGATCGTCGGCATGTGGCGCAAGGTCGGCATCGAGGCGACGATCGAGGTCTACGAGATCGCCAAGCACTACGAGCTGCGCGCCGCCGACAAGCTGGCGCCGGCGGCCTTCTACAATTGGGGCAATGCCATCGGCGATCCGACGACGTCGACCGGCTTCGCCATGTACGGCCCCAGCCCGCATTCGGTGTGGGACAGCCAGGACCTGATCGACATGATCAACCCGCTATGGGGCGAGAAGGACGAGGCCAAGCGCATTGCAGGCTGGAAGGCGGTCGACAAATACATCGCCGAGCAGGCCTATGTGCTGCCGCTGATCCAGTATGCGCAGCCGATCGTGCATGCCAAGGGCGTCAACGTGGTGCAGCATGTGTCCGGTGCGCTGCTGCCGGCGCTGATGACCCCGGCCTGATAGCGACATAGACTGCATGCGCGCCACCGCAACCGGTGGCGCGCCCCTTTTCGCCAGACGTACAGGCGACCATGCTTCTGCAAAGATTTCTGATCCGTCTGCTGACGATGGCGATCACGCTGTTCGGCGTCGCCATCGTCGTCTTTGTCGTCATCCGCGTCGCGCCTGGCGACCCGATCGCGATGATGCTGCCGCCCGGTGCCAGCGATGCCGACATTGCCCGGCTGCGCGCGCTGTACGGTCTGGACAAGACCATCGTGCAGCAATTCTTCATCTGGCTGTCCGGCGTCGTCAGGGGCGATTTCGGCACTTCGATCTCGCTGCGGCAAGACGTGCTGGGGCTGGTGTTCAACCGGCTGCCGGCGACGCTGGAGCTCGCAACAGTCGCACTTGTTATGGCGGTGGCGATCGGCGGCACGGCGGCGATCCTCGGCGCGCGCGAACGCGGCACGGCGGTCGAGGCCGGCATCGACATCGCCAGCGGGACAGCACTTTCCATCCCAGACTTCCTGTGGGGCCTGGTGCTGATCCTGCTGTTCGGCGTGCTTATACCCGTGTTCGACATTTCCGGCCGGGTGTCGCCACAGCTCGACCTGCCCTTCGTCACCCAATTCTATCTCGTCGAGAGCATGCTGCGGCTGCGTTTCGACCTCACCTGGGACCTGCTGAAACATATGCTGATGCCGGCCGTGGCGCTGGCGCTGCCGCTGGCTGCGATCATCGCGCAGTTGCTGAAACAGTCGCTGAAGGAAGTGCTCGACCTCGACTATGTCGTGCTGGCGCGGGTGAAGGGTTTTTCCGAAACGCAGGTCATCCTGCGCGAGGCGCTGAAGAACGCCGCCTTGCCGACCCTGACGCTGGTCGGCGTGCAGTTCACCTTCCTCATCGGCGGCACGGTCATCGTCGAGCGGCTGTTTTCCTATGAAGGCCTCGGCAATATGGCGATCGATGCGGTCATCAATCGCGACCTGCCGCTGATCCAGGGCATCGTGCTCGTCTTCGCGCTGCTGTTCGTGCTGATCAACCTTGCTGTAGACATGATGTATGCACTGCTCAATCCAAGGCTGCGCCATGGATGAGGCACGCATCGCCAGGCGTGGCGTGGGGCCGAGGCTGTGGCTTGCCGGCGGCTGGCTGCTGCTGGCGCTGCTGGCGGCGATCCTGGCGCCGCTGGTCGCACCGCAGGACCCGCTGGCGCAGGACCTGATGCTGGAGCGGCTGCCGCCTTTCTGGCTGGACGGGACCGAGCCCGGCTATTGGCTGGGCACCGACAGCCTCGGTCGCGATCTGCTGTCGCGATTGATCTTCGGCGGCCGCATCGCCTTCATCGTCGCCTTCGCCGCGGCAATCGCCGCTTGTCTGGTCGGCTCGGCGCTCGGGCTGATTGCCGGCTATTTCGGCGGCTGGGCCGACCGAATCATCTCGCGCATCGTCGACATCTGGATGGCCTTCCCGCCGGTGCTGTTCGCTATCCTGCTGGTCGCCGTGCTCGGCACCGGCCTCAGCTCCGTCATCATTGCGATTGCTGTCATCGACTGGACACGCTTCTGCAGGGTGATCCGCGCCGAGGCGATGGGGCAGTCGCGCATGGACTATGTCGAGAATGCCCGCATCGCCGGCTATGGCCGCATCGGCATCATGCTGCGCGAAGTGCTGCCCAATGTGGTGCCGTCGATCGTCGCGCTTTTGTCGCTGGAAATGGGCATCGCCGTCATCGTCGAGGCGATCCTGTCCTTCGTCAATCTGTCGATCTCGACCGACGATCCGACCTGGGGCGGCATCATCGCCGAGGGCCGGCTGTCGATCCATCAGGCCTGGTGGGTGCTGGTGTTCCCGCTGATCACGCTGATCCTGACCGTGCTGTCGTTCAGCCAGTTCGGCGAGGCGCTGAAGGCGCGTTTCGATCCGGTGCTGCGATGAGCGCGGCTTGCCTCGATATCCGCTCGTTGAGCGCCGTGCTGCCGAACGGCCAGCGCGTGCTGCGTTCGGTCTCGCTCTCAGTCCAGCCCGGCGAGGTGCGTGCGCTGGTCGGCGAAAGCGGTGCCGGCAAGACGATGATCGGCAAGGCGGTGCTCGGCGTGCTGCCGTCCAGCGTGCGCATCGTCGAAGGCGACATGCTGCTCGAAGGCGAAGACCTCGGCCAACTTCAGCCGAAGGCAAGACGCACGCTGATCGGCGCCCGCACGGCGCTGATCCCGCAGGACCCGTTGACCGCGCTCAACCCGTCGCGCCGCATCGGCCCGCAAATGACCGACCGGCTGGTGCGCATCCTCGGCTGGAGCGGCGAGAGGGCCGATAGGCGCATCCGCCAGTTGCTGGACGAGGTGCAGATCCGCGACCCGGAGCGCGTGCTGAAAACCTATCCGCACGAGCTTTCCGGCGGCATGCGCCAACGCGTGCTGATCGCGGCGGCCTTCGCCGCCGAGCCAAGGCTGATCGTCGCCGACGAACCGACCACGGCACTCGACGTAACGGTGCAGAAGCAGATACTGCGCCTGATCGCGCAATTGCAGCGCGACCACGGCACGGCGATCCTGTTCGTCACCCACGACCTTGGCGTCGTCGCCAAGATCAGCCAGAGGGTCTCGGTGCTCTACGCCGGCAAGGTGGTGGAAGAGGCCGAGACCGCGGCGCTGTTCGCAGCACCCCAGCACCCTTATACGCGGGCGCTGATGGCGGCCACGCCGCGCTACACCGATCCGCTCGCCTCGCTGAGACCGGTGGATGACGCCGTGCTGGCCGGGCTGGCTGCCGAGATTGCCGCCGCCGACCAGGCCTGGAGGCGACCGCATGGCTGAGCCGCTGATTTCCGTGCGCGGACTGAAGGTCGCGCTGCCCGACATGACCCGCAAGCCGCTGATCGGCCGGGCGCCGCTGGCCGAGATCCTGAAGGGGCTCGATTTCGACCTGCCCAAGGGATCGGTGACCGGCATTGTCGGCGAATCCGGTTCCGGCAAATCGACGCTGGGCCGCGCCCTGGTGCGCCTGCTTGAGCCCAGCGCCGGCTCGATCAGCTTCGAAGGGCGCGACATCAGCCATCTCTCGGAGGCCGAACTCAGGCCGCTCCGCCGCGACCTGCAGATGATCTTCCAGGATCCGATGTCGTCGCTCAACCCGCGCCGGACAATCTTCAGCATCATCGCCGCGCCGCTGAAACAGAATGGCCTTGGCGACAATCTCAAGACCCGAGTCGCCAAGGCGTTGCAGCGCGTCGGCCTGCCGCAAAATTTCGCCGGCCGCTACCGCCACCAATTGTCGGGCGGCCAGCGCCAGCGCGTCGGCATCGCCCGCGCCTTGGCGCTGTCGCCGAAATTCGTGCTCGCCGACGAGATCGTCTCCGGCCTCGACGTGTCGACGCAAGCGCAGATCCTGACCTTGCTGGAGAAACTCGCGGCTGAGATGGGCCTGACGGTCGCTTTCATCAGCCACGATCTGTCGGTAATCCGGCGGCTCTGCCAGCAGGCGATCGTCATGCGTGAAGGCAGGATCGTCGAAGCGAACGCCACCGACGTCCTTTTCGACAGTCCGAAGGACGCCTACACACGCGACCTGATATCAGCCATCCCACTGCCCCAAATCGACTCGGTCTGGCTGGGTACGCTTGCCACGACAAAGGCACCCACATGAACGCATTCGCATGCCACGCGCGGACGTCGGGAATCGTTTCGATATAAAACTTTAAGCTTGAAATAAATTACCTGCGGCGCGATACTGAGCGTCGGGATCGCCGGCCTTGCCGGCGACCCGGAAAGCGAAGAGGAGATCGCAGGCATGAAGGTTGCGGTTCTCGGCGGTGGACCAGCCGGCCTCTACTTTGCCATCTCGATGAAGCTACGAGACGCCACGCACGAGGTGACGGTGTTCGAGCGCAACCGTGCCGACGACACGTTCGGCTGGGGCGTCGTGCTGTCGGCCGAAACGCTGGAGAACCTGACCAGAAACGATCCGGTCAGCGCCGTCTGGATCAGGAAGCATTTCGCCTATTGGGACGACATCGCCGTCATCCACGATGGCGTGCGTACGGTCTCGACCGGCCACGGTTTCTGCGGCATCGGCCGCAAGCGGCTGCTGATCCTGCTGCAGCGGCGGGCGCGCGAGCTCGGCATCAGACTGGAATTCGAGACCGACATCGCCGATCCGCGCCCGTACATGGAGAGCCACGATCTGGTGGTTGCCGCCGACGGTCTGAACTCGAGAGCGCGCGGCACTTTCGTCGACGTGTTCAAACCGGACATCGATACCCGCAAGTGCAAGTTCGTCTGGCTCGGCACGCAGCAAAAGTTCGACGACGCCTTCACCTTCATCTTCGAGAAGACGGAACATGGCTGGGTATGGGCGCATGCCTACCAGTTCGACAGCGAAACCGCGACTTTCATCGTCGAATGCAGCGAGCAGACCTGGGAGCGCTTCGGCTTCGGCGCGATGACGCAGCAGGAATCGATCGCAGTCTGCGAGCGTATCTTCGAAAAACATCTCGGCGGCCATGCGCTGATGACCAATGCCAACCACATAAGAGGTTCGGCCTGGATCAATTTCCCGCGCGTGCTGTGCGAACGCTGGTCGTACAAGAACCTTGCCCTGATGGGCGACGCGGCGGCATCGGCGCATTTCTCGATCGGCTCCGGCACCAAGCTGGCGCTGGAAAGTGCTGTGGCGCTTGCCGATTATGTCGAGTCCGAGCCGGACCTCGAAGCGGCGTTCCGTAAATATGAGGACGCACGGCGCACCGAAGTGCTGAAGCTGCAGTCGGCGGCGCGCAATTCGCTGGAATGGTTCGAGGAGGTCGAGCGCTATCTCGGCCTCGATCCGGTGCAGTTCAATTATTCGCTGCTGACTCGCTCGCAACGCATCAGCCACGAGAATCTCAGGCTGCGCGACGCCGAATGGCTGGCCGGCGCGGAGAAATGGTTCCAGCGCCAGGCCGGCGCCGGCGGGAACAGCCTGCGCCGTGCGCCGATGTTCGCGCCGTTCAAGCTGCGCGAGATGGTGCTCGCCAACCGCATCGTCGTCTCACCCATGGCGCAGTACAAGGCCATCGACGGCTGCCCTACCGACTGGCATTTTGCTCATTACGCCGAGCGGGCCAAGGGCGGTGCCGGCCTGCTCTACATCGAGATGACCTGCGTCAGCCCCGAGGGACGCATCACGCCAGGCTGCACCGGCTTCTACGCGCCGGCGCACGAGGTGGCCTGGAAGCGCCTGGTCGATTTCGTCCATGCCGAAACAGAGGCCAGGATCTGCGCCCAGATCGGCCATTCCGGCGCCAAGGGCTCGACCCGCGTCGGCTGGCAGGGAACGGACGTGCCACTACCCTCAGGCAACTGGCCGGTGATGGCGCCGTCGGCTGTGGCCTGGTCGCCGCAGAACCAAGTGCCGAAGGCGATGGACCGCGCCGACATGGACCTGGTGCGCGACCAGTTCGTCGCTTCCGCCGAGATGGCCGACCGGTGCGGCTTCGACATGCTGGAGATCCATGCCGCGCATGGCTATTTGCTGTCCTCTTTCATCACGCCGATCACCAACCGGCGCACGGATGAATATGGCGGCTCGCTCGAAAACCGCATGCGCTTTCCGCTTGAGGTCTTTCGCGCGGTGCGCACTGTCTGGCCGGCCGAAAAACCAATCTCGATGCGTATCTCGGCCAATGACTGGGTCGGCATCGAAGGCGTGACGCCTGCCGACGCGGTCGAGATCGCCAAGCTGTTGCACGAGGCTGGCGTCGATATTTGCGACGTTTCGGCCGGGCAGACTTCGGCGTCGGCAAAACCTGTCTACGGCCGCATGTTCCAGACGCCGTTTTCCGACCGGATCCGCAACGAGGTCGGCATGGCGACGATGGCGGTCGGCAACATCTACGAGGCCGACCATGTCAACTCGATCCTGATGGCCGGCCGCGCCGATCTTGTGGCGCTGGCGAGGCCGCATCTCACCGATCCCTACTGGACGCTGCATGCGGCCGTCACGCTTGGCGACCGCGGCGTCAAATGGCCGGATCCCTATCTGCCAGGCCGTGACCAGATCTATCGGCTGGCCGAGCGCGATGCGGCAGCGGGGCTGAAAGTATGAGCGCCGTGTCAACGATCGCAGGCAGGCATGCACTGGTCACCGGCGGCGGCTCCGGCGTCGGCCGGGCCATCGCGCTGGCATTGGCCGGTGCCGGCATCAACGTCACCATCTGCGGCCGGCGCGAGGCGGCACTTGCCGAAGTCGCGGGGCAAAGCGACCGCATCTTCGGCATTGCCGCCGACGTTACCGATGAGGCGTCGATGACCTCCCTCTACAGCCAGGCGGAAGCAGAGCGCGGACCGTTCGACATCGTCGTCGCCAATGCCGGCATGTCGGGCAGCGCCCCGGCGCACAGAACCGCGCTCAGCGACTGGCAGCGGACGCTCGACGTCAACCTGACAGGCGCGTTCCTGACGGTGAAGCCGGCGCTGGCCGGCATGGCGGCGCGGAAGGTCGGCCGGATCGTCTTTGTTGCCTCGACCGCCGGCCTGAAAGGCTACGCTTACGTTTCGGCCTATGTCGCGGCCAAGCATGGGGTCGTCGGGCTGATGCGGGCACTCGCTGCCGAGACCGCCAGATCCGGCGTCACCGTCAATGCCGTCTGCCCGGGTTTCGTCGAGACAGAGATGCTGGAAACCTCCATCCAGCGCATCGTCGAAAAGACCGGCCGCTCGGTCGAGGACGCACGCACAAGCCTGTCCTCGACAAATCCGCAGGGACGTTTCATCCAGCCGGAGGAAGTCGCCGCCGCGGTGCTGTGGCTGTGCGGCGATGTGGCGGCATCGATCACCGGGCAGACGATTTCGATTTCAGGAGGCGAGACATGGTAGCCGGTCCCCTGCCCACCCCTTCAGGACCCGGCAAGGACCGGCTGCGCCTCTGGATACGCCTGCTGCGCGCCTCGCGCACCATAGAGGCGGAGCTGCGCGAGCGGCTGAAGAAGGAGTTCAACACGACGCTGCCGCGCTTCGACGTGATGGCGGCGCTCTACCGTGCGCCGGAAGGCATGCTGATGAGCGATTTGTCGCGCTTCCTGCTGGTGTCCAACGGCAATGTAACGGGCATCGTCGACCGGCTGGTGTCGGAAGGGCTTGTCGCCCGGGCCCGCCGCAACGGCGACCGCCGCACTTCGATGGTGCGGCTGACGGAGGAAGGTGTGAGGTCCTTCGCCATGATCGCCGCCGCGCATGAAGGCTGGGTCGGTGAACTGCTGGGCAATGTCAGCGAGGACGAAGCGCGCCGGCTGACCGGCATGCTGACCTCGTTCCGCAGCAATTGGGAGGGACGCGAATGACCCAAATGGCAGGGCGCAAGCCCAAGCACTTCCTCTGGCAGGTCGAAGGCCGGGTGGCAAACATCCGGCTCGACCGGCCAGAACGCAAGAACCCGCTGACCTTCGACAGCTATGCCGAACTGCGCGACACGTTCCGCGACCTGGTCTATGCCGACGATGTCGATGCGGTGGTGTTCCTGCCCAATGGCGGCAATTTCTGCTCGGGCGGCGATGTCCACGACATCATCGGCCCGCTGGTCAAGATGGGCATGAAGGAACTGCTCGCCTTCACCCGCATGACCGGCGATTTCGTCAAGGCGATGCTGAATTGCGGCAAGCCGATCATCGCGGCGGTCGACGGCGCGGCGGTTGGCGCCGGCGCCATCATCGCCATGGCCTCGGACATTCGCATCGCCACGCCGGAGGCGAAGACAGCCTTCCTGTTCACGCGCGTCGGCCTTGCCGGCTGCGACATGGGCGCCTGCGCGATCCTGCCGCGCATCATCGGCCAGGGCCGTGCCGCCGAACTGCTCTACACCGGCCGGACGATGAGTGCTGCCGAAGGCGAGCGCTGGGGGTTCTACAACCGGCTTGTCGATGCAGCGACACTCGAGGCCGACGCGCTGGAGATGGCAGCGCGCATCGTCTCCGGCCCCACCTTCGCGCATGGCATCACCAAGACGCAGCTCAACCAGGAATGGTCAATGGGGCTCGACCAGGCGATCGAGGCCGAAGCACAGGCGCAGGCGATCTGCATGCAGACCGGCGATTTCGAGCGGGCTTACGAGGCGTTCGTGGCTAAGGAGAAACCGGTGTTCGAGGGGAATTGATGGCTGACCGTTCCTTCCTCAACTGGCCGTTCTTTGAGGATCGCCACCGCGCGCTCGCCGAACAGCTCGACACCTGGTGCGCGAAAAACCTGCCGGTCGAACACCACGATGTCGACGCCGCCTGCCGTGAGCTGGTGGCGAAGCTCGGGCGGGACGGCTGGCTGAAACCAACTGCGCTCGATACCGAAAATCCCGGACCGCTCGACGTGCGCACGCTTTGCCTCGCCCGCGAGACGCTGGCCCGGCATGACGGGCTGGCCGACTTCGCCTTTGCCATGCAAGGGCTCGGCACCGGCGCGCTCAGCCTGTTCGGCACGCCCGAGCAGCAGCAATGGCTGGCGAAGACACGCGCCGGCAAGGCGATTTCCGCCTTCGCGCTGTCGGAGCCGCGCTCGGGATCGGATGTCGCCAACATGGAGATGTCGGCCACGCGCGACGGCGACTTCTATCTGCTGTCGGGCGAAAAGACCTGGATCTCCAATGGCGGCATCGCCGACCTCTATATCGTCTTTGCCCGCACTGGCGAGGCGCCCGGCGCAAAGGGACTTTCAGCCTTCATCGTGCCGACAGAAACGAAAGGCCTGAGCATCGCCGAACGGCTTGAGGTGATCGCGCCGCATCCGCTGGCACGGCTCTCCTTCGAAAACGCCCGTGTTCCAACCTCGGCGCTGATCGGCAAACCGGGCGATGGCTTCCGCATCGCCATGTCGGTGCTCGACGTCTTCCGCTCGACCGTCGGCGCTGCATCGCTTGGTTTTGCCCGCCGGGCGCTGGACGAAAGCATCGGCAGGGTGGCCGACCGAAAACTGTTCGGCGCGCCGATGGCCGAGCTGCAGATGGTGCAGGGCCATATCGCCGACATGGCGCTCGATGTCGATGCCGCCGCCTTGCTCATCTATCGCGCCGCCTGGACCAAGGACATGGGGGCCCCGCGGGTGACGCGGGAGGCGGCGATGGCAAAACTGTTCGCCACCGACAAGGCGCAACAGGTGATCGACAGGGCCGTGCAGCTTCACGGCGGCGACGGCGTGCGCAAGGGCCATATCGTCGAGAGCCTCTATCGCGAGATCCGGGCGCTGCGCATCTATGAGGGTGCATCCGACGTGCAGAAAGTGGTGATCGCCAGGCAAGTGATGGGCGCCGCCTGAGGCCGGAAATTATACGGCTAATTATTTTCGAACTGGACATTTTTGCGAAGTATCGGGAGGCCAGACATGCACACCATCCTGCAGCCGGAAGGCTGGGCGAAACCCGTCGGCTATGCCAATGGCGTCGCCGCGCGGGGGCAACTCGTGTTTATCGGCGGCCAGGTCGGCTGGACCGGGCAATGCCGGTTCGAGACCGATGATTTCGTCGGCCAGGTGCGGCAGACGCTTGAGAACATCGTCGCCGTGCTGGCGGAGGCTGGCGGTGAGCCGCAGCATATCACCTCGATGACCTGGTATTTCACCGACAAGGCCGAGTATCTGGCCAATCTCAAGGGGATCGGCGAAGCCTATCGTGCGGTGATCGGCCGACACTTTCCGGCCATGGCCGCCATGCAGGTGATGGCGCTGGTCGAGAACCGCGCCAAGGTGGAGATCCAGGCGACCGCCGTTATCCCGGAATAGCCAATCTCCGGAATAACTGTCCGTGCAGAATGATTTATTCGCGAAGCCCCGCCTGCCTCAACAGGGGCAGCACGCGGTCGCAGAAATAGGGCAGTTCCTGCGTGTAGTTGACGAAGGACAGCGCAATCCCCTGGTAGCCGTGCCCGGCGATAGCGATCATGTCGGCGGCGATGGTTTCAGGCGTCCCGATCAGCGGGTAGGTGCCGGCGCCACCGGCGAAGCGCTGCCGGTAGCGGTCATAGGCATGCGTATCGTGCGACTGCGAGAATTCCTTCTTGCCGGCCATATGAGCGTCGACCGCGTCGTGGTCGGCCATATCAACGGCGTAGCGCGTGTAATAGGCTTGCGCCTCTTCCATCGTCGGGCGGCAGACGACATGGGCCACCGTGTAGACGCCGACATCGCGGCCCTGCTTGTCGGCGCGCTCACTTATGTCGGCGACGTGCTTGCCGGCGTCAGTCATTTCGGAAAAGGTCGTGAACAGATAGTCGCATTTGGCGGCGGCGAAATCCCGGCCCGGCCCGCCGAAGGCCGCGTTCATGGTCACCGGTCGCGGAACTTGCAGGCTTGCCGGGCGGCTCACGGCCTCCTTCAGATGGTAGTAGGTGCCGTCATGGTCGAGAGGCTCGTCCGAGGCGTAAAGTTTTTCCAGGATTTCGATCCATTCGGCTGCCTGGTCGTAGCCCTTGTCGACCAGAGGCGTGCCGAACATGCCGAATTCCTTAGGGTTCCAGCCGCAGACGATGTTGAGTCCGGCGCGGCCCTGGCTGATGTGATCGACCGTGGCCAATGCCTTGGCGACGTAAAGCGGATGCACGAGCGGCACATGCACGGTCATGAACAGGCCGATCTGTTCGGTGGCCATGCTGAGTGCCGCCGCCCAGGTGAAGGTCTCGAACGACCATTCGCGCACCTTGTTGCGACCGCCAAAACCGCGCCAGCGCGCGATCGGCAGCATGAATTCGAGCCCGGCGCGGTCGGCGATCCGGGCCGCCGTCAGATTGTCCGGCCAGCTCGCCGTCCAGCGTTCCGGTACATCGGTGATGGCAAGCCCGCCATCGGCATTGGTCGAAAAGACGCCGAGCTTCAACCTGTTCGGGCCATGCAGGGGATGGGCTTTGATCATGTCTGAAAACTCTCGGCGGGAGACGGCAGGCTACGGTTACGGGAAAATATTTCAAGCCTGAAATAGCTTCGCTCGACCGTCGTTTGCGGATATGGATTTGGGCAGGACCAGGAAAGGGATGGGCATGAGCGAATTCCGCCAGAAATGCATCGGCAAGAAGAACCTCATCGGCTCGTTCGCCGCCATACCGCATGCGGTTGCGGTGGAGGTGATGGCGCAGTCCGGTCTCGATTTCCTCTGCATCGACTGGGAGCACGCCCAGATATCGCGGGACACGATCGAAAACATGGTGCGGGCGGCAGACATCCATCGCGTGCCGGCCATGGTGCGCGTGCCCGGCCATCAGCCGGAAGCGATCGCCGCCGCACTCGACAGCGGCGCGCAGGGCGTTCTGATCCCGCGCATCTCGACCGCCGCCCAGGCCCAGGCGGCGGTGACGGCCTCTCGCTATCCGCCGCAAGGCGAGCGCGGCGTCGGGCCCGGTCGAGCCGCAGGTTATGGCTACCGCATCCCGGAATACCTCACTGAGGCCAATGCCAGGACCGTCGTCGCGGTGCAGGTCGAGACCGCCGAAGGGCTCGCCAACATCGAGGAGATCGCGGCCGTAGACGGCATCGATGTGATCTTCGTCGGCCCCGGAGATCTTTCTGTGTCGATCGACGCTATTGGCGCGAAAGGCACCGACAAACTCAACGCAGCGATCCGGACGATCATCGGCGCGGCGATCGCGCACGACAAGACCGCAGGCATATTTTGCGCCAGCCCGCAGCCGGTCGGCCAGTGGAGCGCCATCGGCGCCAGCTTCTTCATCCTGGCCAGCGACACGATGTTTCTCGGCGCCGGCGCTGCCGCCAACCATGCTGCCGCCCGCGCCGAACTGGAACGAGACGAACGCCGGTAGCTCGGCTTGAAGTGCATCGTCGTCCGTGGTACAGCGGAAAACTTTTTAAGCTTAAAACTTTTGCCTTGAAAAGTCCGGCACTTTGGATAAGCATTCAATATCGATCGTGGCTGCCGTGCCGGACGGGCTTGCCGGCAGCCCTGTCGATGCGTTCAGGGTGCGAGGTTCAGTCCTTGTCGTTCATGCTGCCCCAGTCGTCGTCTCTGGCCAGCGCGCGTTACGCTTTCGATGGCGTCCGCGCCCAAATCCGCGATCTGCACACCGAAAACATTGCCAACCTTGCCGTGCGCGCCCGCGAACTGGGCGACGTGATCGCGCTCTGGTATGGCGAAGGCGACATGGTGACGCCCGCCTTCATCCGCGACGCAGCCAAGGCGGCGTTCGATGAGGGCCTGACCTTTTACGTGCCCAACATGCGCGGTCACGGCCCGTTGAACGAAGCGCTGTCTGAGTACCAGACGCGCATCCACGGCCGGCCGATCCCCAT
The DNA here is from genome assembly GCF_044778005.1 of Mesorhizobium sp. IMUNJ 23033. Lineage (NCBI taxonomy): Bacteria > Pseudomonadati > Pseudomonadota > Alphaproteobacteria > Hyphomicrobiales > Phyllobacteriaceae > Mesorhizobium > Mesorhizobium sp. IMUNJ 23033. Next base: position 593,114 of record NZ_JBJACT010000001.1, on the reverse strand, counting down.
CGCACGCACCACGGTCACGCCCGGCGGTATGCAGGCCCTGTTCCTGGCTCTGGATCTGCTCATCGATACCGGCACCAACGTCGTCTACGTCGCGCCGCAATGGCCTAACATCCACAACGCCATCCACCTGATCGGTGGCGAGCCGCGCCCATTTTCACTCGACTTGAAGGGCGACTGGCAGCTCGATCTCGACCGTCTGTTTGCGACCTGCGATGCGCGCACGCGCGCGATCTTCCTCTCGACGCCGTCAAACCCGACGGGCTGGACCGCGTCGCGCGAGGAGATGCAGGCCCTCCTCGACTTCAGCAGGCGCACCGGCATCTGGATCATCTCCGACGAGGTCTATAGCCGGCTCTATTTCGACGGCGACGTGGCGCCTTCGATCCTGCAGGTCGCCGAGGACGGCGACAGGGTGCTGTCGGTCAACAGTTTCTCGAAAGCCTGGGCGATGACCGGCTGGCGCGTCGGCTGGCTGACCCATCCCTCTGATGTGGCCGACCAGCTCGGCGCCATGACCCAGTACGTGAACAGCGGCACGGCAGCTCCGATCCAGGCCGGCGCCGTGGCGGCGATCCGCCAAGGCGAGCCGCTGGTCGAGGAGATCCGGCAGCGGATCAAGACCGGCCTCGACCTCGCCTATGACAGGCTGGCTGAGATCCCCGGCATCGTCCTGCCCAAAAAGCCGCGCGGCGGCATGTATGCGTTCTTCGCGATGGAAGGCGAAAGCGACGCCCGTCGCGCCTGCGCAAAAATCCTGGAGACGGCGCGCGTCGGGCTGGCACCCGGCCACCTGTTCGGAAGTTCGGCAACGGCCTTCCTGCGCATGTGCGTCTGCCGTGACCGCGACCAGATAGCGACCGCGCTCGATCGCATGGTCGCTGCCATGAATTGACGCCCTGCCGGAAACGGGGCGGCAAAAAACCGTGCGGGACCAACCCGTCCGTTCAACAACAGAGGGAACACCAATGAGCTTCACGCGTCGCAATCTGCTTCTTCTCGCAGCCGCCATCGGCATCGCCGCCGGCCCCGCCACCGCCTATGCCGCGGATGTGCTCAATGTCGGCGCCTATCCGACCAACCCGCCGTTCGAATACAAGAACGAGAGCGGCACTTTCGAGGGCTTTGAAGTCGATATCGTCAACGAAGCCGCAAAGCGCATCGGCATGACGACGGAAATCGCCGATCTCGGCTTCCAGGCACTGTTCGCCGCCACCACCTCGAAGCGCATCGACGTGGCGATTTCGTCGATCACCATCACGCCGGAACGCCTGAAGTCGCAGTCCTTCACCCAGCCCTATTATGATTCCGACATGGGCATCGCCACCAAGACCGACAGCCCGATCAAGGCCGAGGCCGACCTCAAGGGCAAGATCATCGGCGTGCTGTCCGGCTCGACCGGCGAAACCTGGGTCAAGGAGCACCAGGCGGCCGGCGGGTTCAGCGATGTGAAAGGTTATGACACGCAGCAGAACCTGCTGCTCGATCTCAGCGCCGGCCGCGTCGACGCCGCCGTCAGCGACATTCCCGGCATGGAATACTCCTTCACCAAGATGAAGGACCTCACCGTCAAGGAGCGCATCAAGACCGGCGAACAGTACGGCCTTATGATGACCAAGGACCATCCGCTGCTCGGCAAGCTGAACGACGCGCTGAGCGCGATGAAGAAGGACGGCACGATCGCCGCGATCCACAAGAAGTGGTTCGGCAGCGACGCACCGGCCGATTCCTCGACCGTCAAGGAAATGCCGCTGCCGAAGGCCTGACCGGCAGGTTTCGCTGCAATCGTGCCGGCTCTCCAGGCCGGCACGATTTCAATCGTGGCGCCGCGCCTGCTGCCGATCCGCAGAGGGCGCACAGCGCTTCTATTTCACACGCCAGCGCCAGCGGCTGCGCCGTCTTGCCCTCAGCGGGACGTATTGGTTTCAACTTGAGCATCCTTTGCTCTAGCGTCGCGGGACGCCAACCGTTTCGGGAATGCTCCCATGTCGCTGCTGGACACCTTCTTCAACGCCGACGTCATGATGTCGAGCCTGCCGGCGCTGCTGCGCGGCTTCCTGAATACGCTGCTGCTCGGCATCCTCAGCATCGGCATCGGCATCCCGATCGGGCTGGCGATCAGCCTGGTGCGGCTCTACGCACCGAAGCCGCTGCGGCTCTTGGCAGTCGGCTACATCGACATCTTCCGCGCGATGCCGGTGCTGGTCGTGCTCATCCTGATCTACTACGCGCTGCCGTTCCTCGGCATCCGCCTGTCGTCCTGGACATCCGCGGTGACGGCGTTCGCCATCATCATGGCGGCCTATTCGGCCGAGGTGTTCCGTTCCGGCATAGAAAGCATTCCGAGCGGCCAGTTCGAGGCGGCGCAAGCGCTCGGCCTGCCGTTCCTGCTGACCTTGCGCAAGGTCGTGCTGCCGCAGGCGATCCGCGTGGTCATTCCGCCGATGACCAGCAATTGCGTTTCGATGTTCAAGGACACGTCGCTCGCTTCCACCGTGGCGCTGCCGGAGCTGCTAAAGGAAGCGACCAACGCGCAGTCGCTCTACGCCAACCCCTCGCCGCTGATCGGCGCGGCACTGGTCTATCTCATCTTCCTTTGGCCGATGGTGCGCCTCGTCAGCCTGCTTGAACGCCGCTTCAAGACCGAGAAGACGCGCTGATTTCGGCTATCGATCCCCATCCGCAAAGCACTTCGCAGGAGACGACCTTGAACAAGCATCAAACCGCCAATGCGAACAGCGCCGCCGGCGCGTTTCCGGTCGAGGCCATCCGCGCGATGTTCCCCGCCTTGCAGCGGGCCGGCGACTTCATCTTCCTGGACAATGCCGCCGGCGCGCAGATTCCGCAGAGCGTGCTCGACGCGGTGACCAACCATCTGGTGGCGCACAATGTGCAGCGCGGTGGCCGCTATGGCCGCAGCGTCACTGTCGACCAGTCGGTCGCCGATGCGCGCGAAAGCGTGGCGTTGCTGATCAACGCCTACAGCCCATCCGAAATCTGCTTCGGCATGAACGCCACATCGTTCATCCGCCTGGTCAGCCTCGGCATCGGCCAGATGCTCGCCAAAGACACAGATGGAGGGCGCGACGAGATCGTCATCACCGACATGGACCACGACGCCAACATCGCCACATGGCTGGCGCTGGAATCCGCCGGCGCCAAGTTCAAATGGTGGCGCATGCGCGAGGATGGCAATCTGCATGTCGACGACCTCAAGCCGCTGGTGTCGGACCGCACTCGCCTCGTCGCCTGCACGGTGACGGCGCATTCGATCGGCTCGATCGTCGACGTCGCTTCCGTGGCGAAGATCGCGCACGCCGCCGGCGCCGAAGTGTTCCTCGACTGCGTGCATTACGGACCGCATGGGCTGATCGACGTACAGGCCTGGGATTGCGACTATCTGGTCTGCTCTGGCTACAAGAATTTCTCGCCGCATATGGGCTTCCTGTGGGGCCGCTTCGAGACGCTGAAGCGACTGCCGACATTCCGCGAGGATTTCATTCCCGACGAGCCGCCCTACAAGGTCGAGGCCGGCACTTTCATCTACGAGAATGTCTCCGGCATGGACGCCGCCGTGCGCTATCTGGAATCGATCGGCCGCAATCTGTTGCCCGAGAACAACCGGTCGCGGCGCGACAACATCGTCGCCGGCATGAACGCCATCCGCGACTACGAACTGGTGCTGGCGCGCGAGATGTTCGCCGTGCTCAAGAACTGCAATGCCACGATCTACGGCGTCGCCGACGAGGCCCGCATCCATGAGCGCGTGCCGACCTTCTGCTTCAACATCGGCACGCTGTCGCCGCAGCGGATCGTCGAGGAGATGGCCGAGATGCAGATCGGCATCCGCGATGGCCACATGTATGCGCCGCGGCTGATGAAGCGCCTCAACCTCTCGATGGACAGCGGCGCCATCCGCGCCTCGCTGGTGCACTACAATACGGTGGATGAAGTGCGCCGCTTCGGCGAAGCGCTGCGCACGATCATCGCCAAGCTGTCGTGATCTCTTTGAAAATTGCCCTGATGCGCCTTGGCCGCGTCAGGCAGCCTTCTTCTTCGCCAGCCTGGCTTTGATCGAGGCGACGTCGGCGCGCGGCGTCGCGGCGAACAGCGTCTTTGTGTAGCTGTGCTTAGGGTCGGCAAAGACCTCGTCGCGCGAGCCGTATTCAACCGCCTCGCCGAAATACATCACCATCACATCGTCGGCGATGTAGCGCACCACCGAAAGGTCGTGGCTGATGAAGACATAGGTGAGCTGGAACTCGTCCTGCAGGTCGGCGAGCAAATTGAGCACCTGCGCCTGGACCGACAGGTCGAGGGCCGAGACCGGCTCGTCCAGCACCAAGAGGCTGGGGTTCAGCATCAGCGCGCGGGCAATGGCGATGCGCTGGCGCTGGCCACCCGAGAACATGTGCGGGTAGCGGTTGTAGTGCTCGGTGCCGAGGCCGACCTTCTTCAGCATCTTCATCGCAAGGTCGCGGCGTTCCTCGGGCGGCTTGTCGGTGTTGATCAGCAGCGGCTCGCCCAGCACGTCGCCGATCTTCTGGCGCGGATTGAGGGAGCCGTAGGGGTTCTGGAAGACGATCTGCACCTTGCGGCGCATCTCCTTCGTCAGCCCGTCCCTGGCGATGTCGACCTTGTTGCCGTCGATGAACAGCTCTCCGGAAGTCGCTGGATCGATCAGCGTGATGATGCGGGCGAGTGTGGACTTGCCGCAGCCGCTCTCGCCGACGATGGCGAGCGTCTTGCCCTTGTCGACGCTGAAGGAAACGCCCTTGACCGCATGTACCGTGCGTGCACCGCGGAACAGCCCGCCGCCGACATGGTAGTCGCGCCTGATGTCCTTGCCCTCGAGGACCCTGACGCTCATTGGGCGGCTCCTGCTGCAGAGGGTGCCGGTTCGAACAGCATGTCGGATACGGTCGGCAGCCGATCGCCGACGGCGTTCTCCGGCAGCGCCGCCAGCAGCGCGCGGGTGTAATTGCTCTTCGGCGATTCAAACAGCGACAGCACGTCGGCCTCTTCCATCTTGCGGCCCTTGTACTGGACGATGACACGGTCGGCGGTCTCGGCCACGACGCCCATATTGTGGGTAATCATGATCAGGCCCATGCCGTATTTGGCCTGCAGCGAGACAAGCAGGTCAAGGATCTGCTTCTGGATGGTGACGTCAAGGGCTGTCGTCGGCTCGTCGGCGATCAGCAGCTTCGGATTGCAGGCAATGGCGATGGCGATCATGACGCGCTGGCACTGGCCGCCCGACATCTGGTGCGGAAAGGAGTCCAGCCGTTCCGCCGGGTCGGCAATGCCAACCTGCTTCAACAACTCGATGGCGCGGGCACGACGCTGGGCTTTGTCCATGCCCATATGGAAGCGCAGCACCTCCTCGATCTGGAAACCGATGGTGAAGCAGGGATTGAGGCTGGCCATCGGCTCCTGGAAGATCATCGACATGTCCTTGCCGACGATCTTGCGCCGCTCGGCAGAGCTCAATTTCAGGAGATCGCGTCCGGCAAAGCTCATCTTGTCAGCCGTAACCGTAGCCGTCCACGGCAAGAGGCCCATGACCGCCAGCATCGACACCGACTTGCCGGAGCCGGATTCGCCGACGATGGCCAGCACTTCGCGCTCTTCGACGTGAAGCGAAACGCCGTCGACCGCGCGGAAAGAACCGGAAGCGGTCTGGAACTCGACAACGAGATTCTGGATGTCGAGCAATGCCATCACGACCTCCTGAGCTTCGGATCGAGCGCGTCGCGCAGGCCGTCACCGACCAGATTGATGGCGAGCACGGTGATGAGGATGGCGAGGCCCGGGAAGGTCACCACCCACCAGGCGCGCAGGATGAATTCACGCGCCGAGGCGAGCATGGTTCCCCATTCGGGAGTCGGCGGCTGGGCACCTAGCCCGAGGAAGCCGAGGGCTGCCGCCTCGAGAATGGCGTTCGAGAAGGACAGCGTGCCCTGGACGATCAGCGGCGCCAGGCAATTCGGCAGGATGGTGCGAAGCATCAGCCTGAGATGTCCAGCACCCGCAACCTTCGCGGCCACGACATATTCGCGGCTTTTCTCCGCCATGACGGCGGCGCGTACCAGCCGGGCGAAATGCGGCTGCAGCACGAGCGAGATCGCCAGCATCGCATTGAACAGGCCAGGCCCGAGAATGGTGACCAGCACAAGCGCGAGCAGCAGCGACGGAAAGGCGAGGATCAGGTCCATCACGCGCATGATCGCGACGTCGACCCAGCCGCGGAAGTAGCCGGCAAGCAGGCCGAGTGTGATGCCGCCGAACAGCGACAGCGTGACCACGACCGCACCGATGAGCAGCGAGAAGCGGGCGCCATAGAGCAGGCGCGAGAGCATGTCGCGACCGACCGCGTCGGTGCCGAGCAGATACTGGGCGCTGCCACCGGCCTGCCATGCCGGAGGTCTCAAGAACGCGGTCTTGTCCTGAACATCCGGCGCATAGGGCGCCAGCACCGGTGCAAGCACTGCCGCCAACACCAATAGGATGAAGACGAACAGGCCGATGACGGCGCCGCGGTTCACCGAGAAATAGTGCCAGAAGGTCCTGAACCCCAACAAGCGGTCAGGGCTGGCGACGAGTGGCGTGATTTCGGTCGACTGGCTCATCATGCCGCCCGTATGCGCGGGTTGATGACGGCATAGAGCACGTCGACGATCAGGTTCACGGCCATGACGATGAGCGCGATCAAAAGCAGCCCTGACTGCACGACGACATAGTCGCGCTTGAAGATCGAATCGACCATCCACTTGCCGATGCCCGGCCAGGCGAAAATGGTTTCGGTGAGGATGGCGCCGGCAAGCAGCGTGCCGACCTGCAGGCCGATGGTGGTGACCACCGGGATCAGCGCATTGCGCAAGGCATGCACGCCGATGACACGGGCAGACGAAAGGCCCTTGGCGCGCGCGGTCCGCACATAGTCCTCACCCAGCACCTCGAGCATCGCCGAACGCGTCTGGCGGGCGATCACTGCCAGCGGGATGGTGCCGAGCACGATGGCGGGCAGGACCAGATGGCTCAACGCCGAGCGGAAGGCGTCCCACTTGCCATAGATCAGGGTGTCGATGGTCATGAAGCCGGTGATCGGCTTGAAGAAGAACTGCAGGCCGATGCGGCCCGAAACCGGGGTCCAGCCGAGGTAGCCGGAGAAGAAGATGATCAGCAGCAGGCCCCACCAGAAGATCGGCATGGAATAGCCGACGAGCGCCGTGCCCATCAATGACTGATCGAACCATGAGCCGCGCTTGACCGCAGCGACGATGCCGGCGGGAATGCCTAGCACCATGGCGAAGATCATGGCGAAGAACGACAGTTCCATCGTCGCCGGAAAGAGGGTCTTGAATTCTTCCATGACCGGGCGCTTGGACGAGATCGAGACGCCGAAATCACCGGTCGCGACCTCGCCGACATAGCGCGCATATTGCTGCCAGATCGGCAGATTGTAGCCGAACTGTTCCTTGAGCTGTTCGTAGCGCGCCGGCGCCACGCCGTGCTCGCCGGCCATGGCAAGTATGGGATCGCCGGGCAGCAGCCTGACGAAAGCGAAGGCACAGATGGTGATGCCGATGAGTGTCGGGATCACCAATGCGATTTTGTTGAGGAGATATCGGAGCATCTTGAAAAGGGGGCGGCGCTTGATCGCGCGCCGCCCGCCTAACAGTTCTATTCGGCCTTGTCGACGCCGTCGAAGCGATGAATGCCGAGCGGGTCCATCATGAAACCGCTGACGTTCTTGCGCACGACTGCGTAGACTTGGCTGTGTGCCATAAGGAAGGCAGGAGCCTGCTTCTGGAAGACGACCTGCGCCTGCTCATAGAGCTTGGTGCGCTCGCCCTGGTCGCTGGTCTTCTTGGCCTTCTGGATCAGGTCCTCGAAGTCCTTGTCGCACCAGCTCGAGTAGTTCGACACGCCGATGGCGGAGCAAGCGAACAGCGTGGCGAAGAAGTTGTCCGGATCGCCATTGTCGCCGGTCCAGCCGATCTGGAACGCGCCGGGGCGGTCCTTCTTCTTGCCTTCCTCACGATATTTCGTCCACTCGTAGTTGACGATCTCCGCCTTGACGCCGACCTTGGCCCAGTCGGCCTGGATCAGTTCGGCGGCACGCTGGAAGTTCGGGTTATAAGGACGAACGCGATCGGAAGCCCAGAGCTGGATTTCCTTGAGCCCGGCATCGGCCAGCACTTTCTTGGCCGCTTCCGGATCATAGGAATCGAACTTCACGCTCTTGTCCCACGACCACATGGTCGGCGGGATCAAATTGTCGGCCGGCGTGGCGCCGGCGTCCTGGAACAGCGACTTGATCAGAGCTTCCCGGTCGATCGCCTGGTTAAGCGCGTGGCGAACCTCAGGCTTGTCGAGTGGCGGGACGGTGGTGTTGTAGCTCATGTAGCCGATGTTCAGGCCGGCCTGATCCATCAGGGTCACGTCCTGGTTGGCCTTGATCGTGCCGATGTCGGCAGGATTCGGATAGGGTGCGATGTCGCATTCGCCGGCAAGCACCTTCTGGATGCGGGCGGTCGCGTCGGGCGTGATGGCGAAGACGAGATCGTCGATCTTTTCCTTGCCCTTGAAGTAGTCCGGATGGGCCGCATAGCGGATGACCGAATCCAGCTGGTAGTCGACGAACTGGAACGGACCGGTGCCGATCGGCTTGGTCGAGAAATCGGCCATCTTGCCGGATTTCTCCAGCTGCTCGGCATACTCCTTCGACGCGATCGAGGCGAAGTCCATGCCGAGATTGGCAAGCATCGGCGCGTTCGGCTCGGTCAGCGTCAGCTTGACGGTCAGGTCATCGACCTTTTCCCACTTGGCGACGTATTTCGGCATGTCCATGCCGGTGTAATAGTCCCAGGTCAGGTTCGGCAGGTACTTCTCGCCGTTCCAGGGGTTTTCCTTGTTGAACTGGCGATCGAAGGAGAAGACGACGTCGTCGGCATTGAGGTCACGCGTCGGCTTGAAATAGTCGGTGGTCTGGAACTTCACGCCCGGATGCAGGTGGAAGGTATAGACCAGGCCGTCGTCGGAGATTTCCCACTTGTCGGCGAGACCGGGCTCGATCTCGGTGCCGCCATGCTTGAACTCGACCAGACGCGAATAGACCGTGCGCGACGAGGCGTCGAAATCGTTGCCGCCCGTTGTGGTACCCGGGTCGAAGTTGGCCGGCGATGCCTCCGAGCAATAAACCAGCGTCTTGGCATTGGCCACGCCGCCGAGGACGCTTGCAGCCAGCAACGCGGCTGCAAAAGTCAGTTTCTTTTTCATTGAGCACTCCCTGATGTTCTTCCAAGCCCCTCTATCAGGCTCGCGAAGCGCGCATATAAGCACCGTTTTCCCGGCTTTGGAACTCCCCGTTTGCCTACCCCACCGTAACCAGAAAGTGTTTCTCGGTTTTTGCGCAATTTCAGAAAAAAATAGCAAAACCTACCAATCACGGGATTGTTAACGACTGCATTTTTTTATTGATTGCCGATGCGGCGATTACAATGAACCACAGGCTTCGCTTCGCCACCGGCGTGACAGGAGGCTAGGGCTCGAGAGGGCCAGCGCCGGAAAGATTTCGACGGCAAATCTTTCCCGTTCTGCCGCAAGGGCAAGACTTGCACGGTCGCCGATAGTCGCAATACATAGGCGGCATGCTGGATTTCTTGGGGAATCCGCAACGCTGCGGCGGAGGACGTTTCTGTCATTCAGAGGCGACGCGGCACGAAGGAAAGATCGAGGGAGGCAACAGGTGGCAAAAGCAGCAAAGACAACGGCTCCGGAGAAGGCAAAAGCCAAGGCCGCTTCAAAGCCGGCCGCCGGCTCCGGCAAGGCGAAAGCGCCAGCCGCCAAGGCCGCCGCGCCGGCCAAGCCGAAGGCGGCAGTTGCACCGGCAAAGGCAGGCGCAAAGCCCGCGACCAAAGCCGCGGCTGCAAAGACAGCCAAGCCGAACGCCAAGACAGCGGCGGCGGCCAAGCCCGCTTCGGCAAATCCCGCGTCGAAGCCGGCATCGAGCCCGGCCAAGCGACTGCCGAAGGCGTTGACAGCACTTGCCGCCGGCCTGCCGCAAAAGCCATGGCTCGCCAGCTACCCGAAAGGCGTTCCGGCCGAGATCGGGCCTCTACCCTATAGTTCCATCGGCGACTTGCTGATCGGCGCCTGCAAGCAGTTTGCCGGCCAGCCGGCATTCGTATGCATGGGCAAGTCTATCACCTATGCCGAACTCGAGCGGCAGTCGACCGCCTTCGGCGCCTACCTGCAATCGACAGGGCTGCAGAAAGGCGCACGCGTGGCGCTGATGATGCCGAACGTGCTGCAGTATCCGGTAGCGATGATGGCCATCTTACGCGCCGGCTATACGGTGGTGAACATCAATCCGCTCTACACGCCGCGCGAGCTGGAGCATCAGCTCAAGGACTCCGGGGCGCAGGCCATCGTCATCCTCGAAAATTTCGCCAATACGCTGCAGGCGGTGATCGCCAGGACGGCGGTCAAGCATGTCGTTATCGCCGCAATGGGCGACATGCTCGGCGCTCTCAAGGGGACGATCGTCAACCTCGTCGTGCGCCGGGTGAAGAAAATGGTGCCGGCATGGTCGCTGCCCGGCCATGTCAAGTTCAACGCGGCGCTCAAGGCCGGCGCCGGCGTCGCCTTCAAGCCGGCCAAGGTGGCGGCCGACGATATCGCCTTCCTGCAATATACAGGCGGCACCACCGGCGTCTCGAAGGGCGCGACGCTGCTGCACTCCAACGTGCTCGCCAATGTCGCGCAGAACGCGCTCTGGCTCGAGGACGCCTATACGGTTAGGCCGCGACCGGCGCATCCCAACTTCGTCTGTGCGCTGCCGCTCTACCATATCTTCGCGCTGACGGTGAACGCGCTGATGGGCATGCAGCAAGGCGCCCAGAACGTGCTCATTCCCAACCCGCGCGACATCCCCGGCTTCGTCAAGGAACTGCAGAAATACCCGATCCACATTTTCCCGGGCCTCAACACGCTGTTCAATGCGCTGCTCAACAATGAGGACTTCCGCAAGCTCGATTTCAAGCCGCTCGTGCTGACGCTAGGCGGCGGCATGGCGGTGCAGAAGGGCGTCGCCGAGCGCTGGAAGGCGCTGACCGGCTGTCCGGTCAGCGAGGGTTACGGATTGTCGGAAACCTCGCCAGTGGCGACCGCCAACAAGTTCAGCGCAGGCGACTTCACCGGCACGATCGGCCTGCCGCTGCCCTCGACCGAGATCGCCATCCGCGACGACGACGGCAACAATGTGCCGCTCGGCGAAGTCGGCGAGATCTGCATCAAGGGTCCGCAGGTGATGGCCGGCTACTGGAACCGGCCGGACGAGACCGCCAAGGTTATGACCAAGGACGGTTTCTTCAAGTCGGGCGACATGGGCTTCATGGACGAGCGTGGCTACACCAAGATCGTCGACCGCAAGAAGGACATGATCCTGGTGTCCGGCTTCAACGTCTATCCGAACGAGCTGGAAGAGGTCGTGGCCCAGCACCCGGGCGTGCTCGAAGTGGCGGCGATCGGCGTGCCGGACGAGCATTCGGGCGAAGTGCCGAAACTGTTCGTGGTCAGGAAGGACCCGGCACTGACCATCGAAACCCTGACTGCCTATTGCCGCGAGAACCTGACCGGCTACAAGCGGCCGAAATACATCGAGTTCCGCACCGAGCTGCCGAAGACGCCCGTGGGCAAGATCCTGCGGCGAGCATTGCGGGACCAGGCGCGATCTTGAACGACGCCACCGGCACCGACGGGATAGCGGATAGTCGACGTCCCGACCCGGCGACGTTCATCAAGGCGAACATGCGCCTTGAGCCTGTTCCGGCGCTTCCCGAAATCCGGCTCTATACGGCCCATCCCGGCAGCGGCCTGAGACGGCTGCTCGACCCGGACGGGAACGATGTCGAAGCGGACGAAGCCGCCGATATCGAGCAGGCCGAGCCTCTGCCGCCCTACTGGGCCTATGCCTGGGCCGGCGGCGCGGTGCTTGCACGCTACATACTCGACCGGCCGCAGACGGTGGCGGGGCGGCGCGTACTCGACCTCGGCGCCGGTTCGGGCCTTGTCGGCATCGCCGCGGCGAAGGCCGGCGCCAGCACGGTGATCGCGGCCGAGATCGACCGCAACGGTGTTGCCGCGATCGGCCTCAACGCGGCGGCGAACGGCGTTGCTATTACCTTAATCAGTGAAGACATCACCACCGGCCCGCCACCGGCGGTCGATCTCGTTCTTGCCGGCGACGTGTTTTACGGCCGTGAGGTAGCGCTGCGGGTTACCCCGTTTCTCGACCACTGCCTGGCAGCCGGCATCGAGGTGCTGGTCGGCGATCCCCGTCGCGCCGACCTGCCGCTGTCGCGGCTGCGGTTGCTCGCCGAATACCAGGTGCCGGATTTCGGCGACGCGAAGGGAGCTGCGACCAAGTCGAGCGGCGTGTTTTCCTTCGAGGCGGAAGATCGCTAGCGCTGAGTTCAAAACCCAATCACTCTGAATGAGCGGGTTCGACCCATTGCGGACATTAGCGGGCCAGTGCACATTTGGCTGATGCATATTGTGGGACGCATCCTCGTGCCCCTGTTGGCCGCAGCACCTGTTCTGGGCGCTTGTACAATGCCTACCATTGCGGGAATGGCCCCGCCTTCCGTCCAAGCGTCATCAAACACCCAAAATGATCGGCATTACCGCCACCGGGCCGCAAGCCGACCTGGACCGGTTGCAGGCCCTCACGACGAAGAGCGGCTTTCCGAGCAAGCAAATGGACTCGCCGGAAGGATGGGAACTCTTTGTCGTATTTCCGCCCGGCAGTGACGCCTCTGCCGTTGCAGCCTTTCTTGATCGGTTGCGCGGCAGCGAGTTTTCATCACTTCGGTTTGGGTCCGTTGAGGTGCCTGTGAAGCCGTAACCCCCAGGCCCTGCCGGTCAGACCGTCTCCTTGACCCGCGCCGAAAGAAAGCCGGGCAGGTCGGCAACCGAATCCAGGACGACGTCGGCGATCGACGACAGCGATTCACGCGTGCCGGTGCCGGAGAGCACCCCGACCGCCAGCCCGCAACCGCCGGCCCGCGCCATTTCGAGGTCGTGGCGGTTGTCGCCGACCATGGCGATCTCGGCCGGCCTGAGCCCCGTCAGGTCGCAAAAGGCGAGGATCGTATCCGGCGCCGGTTTCGGCCTTGCCACAGAGTCGTAGCCATAGGCGGCGTCGAACAGCTGCGCGACGCCGAGCGTCACCAGCGTCTTTTCGGCGCCGCTGGTCGAATCGTTGGTGGCGACGCCGAGCCTGTAGGATCTCTTGTGAAGCGCCCTCAGCGAATCGACGATTCCGGGCAGCTCCACCGCCATGGCCGAGCCCTGGACCGAGGTGATCTCGTTGAAGCGAGCGACGGCAAGCATCTGGTCCTCATCGGACAGGCGCGGGAACCACAGTTCGACGACATCCATGTTCGAGCCGGAAGCGAAGATCGAATCCGGCTTGAAGCGCTTGTTGACGAAATCGAAGCCCGCAGCGGCCAGCAGCCTGTCGGCCTTCCAGCGATCGCCTTCGGCGGCATCCATGGCCATGAAATCGGCAATGCCGAGCCATGTCGCGTTGAAGTCGACAAGCGTGCCGTCCTTGTCGAACAATATGCCCTTGATATCCGCCAAACTTTTCACTCCTGGCCGCGCAAGCGGTGAATGTGTTCCACCAGTCCGGCAGTCGAGGCGTCCCGCTTTGCGGCATTCTCCTTGCCTTCCACGACAGGCAGCAGGCCGGTCGCAAGTTCCTTACCGAGCTCGACGCCCCACTGGTCGAACGAATTGATGTCGAACAGCGTGCCTTCGACGAAGACGCGATGCTCGTAGAGCGCGATCAGCCGCCCGAACGTATGCGGGTCGAGCTTCCTGTAGAGGATGGTCACCGAGGGACGATCGCCTGAGAAGACACGGTGCGGCGCGATCTTGTCGACATCGGCCGGCTTCATGCCCTTGGCCAGCATCTGCGCGCGCGCTTCCTCCAGCGTGCGGCCCTTCATGAGGGCTTCCGATTGCGCCAGGCAGTTGGCGAGCAGCAGGTCGTGGTGATGCTTGAGATCGGGTTCGTGGCCGACGGCGGCGGCGAGGAATTCGACCGGGATGACGTCGGTGCCCTGATGCAGCAACTGGAAGAAGGCGTGCTGGCCATTGGTGCCGGGCTCGCCCCAGACCAGGGGGCCGGTCGGCGTGGTGACCGCGCTACCATCAAGGGTCACGCCTTTGCCGTTCGATTCCATGTCGAGTTGCTGCAGATAGGCCGGCAGCCTGGACAGGCGCTGGTCGTAGGGGATGACAGCGCGCGCCGGATATTTGCAGATGACGCGGTGCCACCAGCCGATCAGCCCCATCAGCGCCGGCAGGTTCTTTTGCAGCGGCGCGGTGCGGAAGTGTTCGTCCATCTCATGTGCGCCGTCGAGAAAGGCGCGGAAATTCTTCGGGCCGATGGCGATCATCACCGGTAGGCCGATGGCGCTCCAGACCGAGTAGCGGCCGCCGACCCAATCCCAGAAGCCGAAGACGCGGTCGGCCTCGATGCCGAACTTCGCCACCAGGTCGAGTGCGGTCGAGACGGCGGCGAAATGCTTGCCGACGGCTTCCTTGCCGAGTGCCTTCTGCACCCACTTCCTGGCCGTCTCGGCATTGGTCATCGTCTCGACCGTGGTGAAGGTCTTGGAGGCGATGATGAACAGCGTGGTTTCGGCGGACAAGCCCTTCAGTGTGTCGTGGATATGGGCGCCGTCGATGTTGGAGACATAATGCGCGCGCGGCCCGTCGTGATAGGGCGCCAGCGCCAGGGTCGCCATGGCCGGGCCGAGATCGGAACCGCCAATGCCAATGTTGACGATGTCGGTGATCCTCTTGCCGGTGGCGCCGGCCGCCTTGCCGGAGCGCACGGCGTCGGCAAAGGCGCCCATCGCGTCGAGGACGGCGAGGACTTCCGTCTTCACATCTTGCCCGTCGAGCACCACGCCCTTGCCGCTGAGGTTGCGCAGCGCCGTATGCAGCACGGCGCGGCCCTCGGTGACGTTGATCTTCTGGCCGGAGAACATCGCAGCGCGGCGGCCCTCGAGATCGGCGGCCCCGGCCAATTTCTCCAGCAGGTCCATCGTCTTCGCGTCGACCGCGCATTTCGACCAGTCGAGCAACAGGTCGCCGTCGGTGGCGGAGAATGTCTCGAAGCGCTTAGGATCGGCGGCGAAAGCTTCGCGCATGCTGGCGGACGCGGCTGTGCGATGATCGCGCAACGCGGCGAACTGTTTTTGAAAGGACGATTGATCCACTGCAAACTCCGAGACCTGAGCCATCATTAAGGACCGGATGTTTCCGGCGCGTGTCGTCGCGACAATGTATTGAGCCGAATTCCATCCGGTTCAATGCGCGGCGGTGACGCAGTGCAGCATCAAAATCACGTGAAGGATCACTGGCATAAATCCCAGCGATCAGAAAAATTGATTGGCGCAACCCCTTGTGCCACGGTTACGTTCGGCTGGTCCAGCCAAGCGAAAAAGGCTGGCCATCGAGGAACATTTCCCATGCCACAGCGTAACGACACGGCCATATGGTCCGGCCTGTTCCGGATTTCTGCGGAATCCGGGCAGACCCTGCAGGCGCAGATCCGTCAGGCGATCGTCGCCGCCATCCTCGACCGACAGATTGCCGCTTCGATGCCGCTTCCGTCCTGCCGCATCCTGGCCGAAAAACTCGGCGTCGCCCGCGGCACGGTGGTGCTGGCTTTCCAGCAACTGGTCGACCAGGGATTCCTGGTGGCGCGCGAACGGCGCGGCCATTTCGTCAACCCGGATGTGCTGGCGACGCCGGCCAAGCCGCACCAGAAGGCGCCCGACCAGGCCAACGAGATCGACTGGAAGGCGCGCCGGCAGATCGCCGCCAGCGACATGCCGCCGCCGGCCAAGCACGACAACTGGATCAAGTCGTCCTACCCCTTCGTCTACGGCCAGTTCGACCCGGCACTGTTCCCGACCGCCGAATGGCGCGAGTGCAACCGCATGGCGCTGGCCGTACTCGAGATCCGCAACTGGGCCTCCGACATGGTCGACCGCGACGATCCGCTGCTGATCGAGCAGATCCAGGCCCGGCTGTTGCCGCGGCGCGGCATCTTCGCCAATCCGGACGAGATCATCGTGACGCTGGGCGCCCAGAACGCGCTCTACATGCTGGCTACGCTGCTGATGACCAAAGGCTCGAAGGTGGCGATGGAAGATCCCGGCTACCCGGACGCCCGCTCGATCTTCCGGCTGGCGGGCGCCGACATCCAGCCGGTCCCGGTCGACCAGTCCGGCATCGTCACCTCGTCCATCCCCAACGATTCCGGCTTTGTCTTCGTGACGCCCAGCCACCATTGCCCAACCATGGTGCCGCTGTCGGCCGAGCGGCGGCAGGACCTTCTGGCGCGCGCCAACCGCCACAACCAGATCATCATCGAGGACGGCTATGACAGCCAGCTTCTCGACGAAGCACCGCAGCAGGCGCTGAAGAGCCTCGATCGCTCAGGCCGCGTCGTCTATGTCGGCTCGATGTCGAAGACGCTGGCTCCTGGTCTGCGGCTTGGCTACATCGTGGCGTCGGCCGGGCTGATCGCCGAGCTTCGCGCGCTGCGCCGCTTCATGCTCCGGCACCCGCCGGCGAACAACCAGCGCGCCGTCGCGCTGTTCCTCTCGCTCGGCCATCACGAGGCGCTGGTGCGGCGGCTATCCTCCGCCTTCGACGAGCGGCGCAAGCGTCTGGTCCATGCGATTTCCGCCTTCCTGCCGGAATGGCGCTCGACCGACTCGGCCGGCGGCACGTCGCTCTGGCTCGAAGGGCCGCGCGGGACCGATTCGCGCGGCCTGGCCGAGGCGGCCGCCTCGCGCAGCGTCATCATCGAACCCGGCGACCGCTTCTTCGACAGGACCGAAAAGCCGTCGCGTTTCATGCGCTTGGGCATTTCCTCGATCGCGCTGCAGCACATCGAGCCCGGCATTCGGGAACTCGCGACGGCGGCAGGCCGCAGGCCGGCGGCAGCCTGACAGGCCGCTCGGAGCCAATTCACAGCGGGGCCGGAAACGGCCCCGTTTTCTTTTAGCGCCCTGGCATATGCGACGGAACCCTCTGGCTCATAGGCTGTGCCAATGCCGGCGGCATAGTCGAGCTATAAAGGGGACGAAGCAGGCCGATGGTGGACCAACCACCGCCTCCTGCTTTGCAGCTAAAGGTGGAGTGCCTCCATGTCAGTGGCTCTTGAGAAGCAGGAAGCGTCGAGCGACCAGCGTTCGCGGCGCTCAGGCGGGCGCGAAGCGCGTCGCGCCATGCGGGCGGCACCGCTCGCCGACGACATCAGGCCGGTGCGCGCCGGCCTCGAGGGCGGCAGTTATGGACCGCTCAGCGAGAACGATCGCGAGCGCATCCACGAGGCGGTGCTGACGCTGCTGGAGACGGTCGGCTTCGCCAACGCCATTCCCTCCTGCATCGAAGCGCTGACCAAGGCTGGCGCCACTTACGGCGATGATGGGCGCATCCGCTTCCCGCGCGCGCTGGTACTGGACACGATCAAGAAGGCGGCGCGGCATTTCACGCTGCACGGCCAGGACCCGAAGCACGACATGCTGATCAAGGGCAAGCGCGTGCACTACGGAACGGCGGGTGCTGCCGTGCACCTGGTCGATGTCGAGAAGCGCGAATACCGCGAGTCGCTTTTGCAGGACATCTATGACGCCGCCCGCATCGTCGAAGGGCTCGACAACATCCACTTCTTCCAGCGGCCGATGGTGCCGCGCGACATTCCCGATCCGCTCGATATGGACTTCAACACGCTCTACGCCTGCGTGATGGGAACGTCCAAGCATGTCGGCACCTCATTCACGGTGCGCGAGAACGTGCAGCCGGCGCTCGAGATGCTCTACGCGATCGCCGGTGGCGAGGAGAATTTCCGCGCCCGGCCATTCGTGTCGAACTCGAACTGTTTCGTCGTGCCGCCGATGAAGTTCGCCGAGGACGCCTGCGGCGTGCTCGAAGCCTGCGTCGAAGGCGGCATCCCGATCCTGCTTTTGTCGGCCGGCCAGGCCGGTGCCACGGCGCCGGCGGCGATCGCAGGTGCGGTGGTGCAAGCGGTGGCCGAGGTGCTTGCCGGCCTCGTCTATGTCAACGCCATTAAGCCCGGCCACCCGGCGATCTTCGGCACCTGGCCGTTCGTCTCCGATCTCCGGACCGGCGCCATGTCGGGCGGCTCCGCCGAGCAGGCGGTGCTGACCGCGGCCTGCGCGCAGATGGCGCAATTCTACGACCTGCCGGGCGGCTCGGCCGCCGGCATGACGGATTCGAAACTGCCCGACATCCAGTCTGGGTACGAAAAAGGCATCACCGACGTGATGGCCGGTCTGGCCGGACTCAACCTCGTCTACGAATCGGCCGGCATGCATGCCTCGTTGCTCGGCTTCTGCCTGGAAAGCCTGATCATCGACAATGACATGCTGGGCCACTGCCTGCGCTGCGTGCGCGGTATCGAGGTGACCGATGAGGCGCTGTCGATCGATACCATCGCCGATGTCTGTCTGAAGGGGCCGGGCCATTATCTCGGCAACGAGCAGACACTCAGGCTGATGCAGACAGAGTATTTCTATCCAGCCGTCGGCGATCGCTTCTCGCCGAAGGAGTGGAACGAAAAGGGCCGACCCGACATATTGCAGCGGGCGATCATCGAGAAGAAACGCGTGCTTGCCGAGCGCTTCCCGCGCCACGTGCCGAAGCTGGTCGACGACAAACTGCGCGCCCGCTTCGGCGAGATGATCAAGCTGCCGCGCGGCGGCATGGGCGGTTGAGGCGCCTGTCTCGGAAACCGGTCAGTCGGCGCTCAGCCCGTAATGCTCGACCACTTCGGCGCTGATCAGCTTGGCATGCAGCGCCATCAGCACGATCTGCGCATCGAAGCTGTCGCCGGCTTCGAGGGCCGCCTCGATCCGGCGTTCCGCATCCAGCCGCCGCTCGGTGCCATTGGCCTGCTCGAATGTCTGCGGCCCGGCGATGCAGTAGGCGAAAAGCTGCGCCATGGATCGATAAGCGTCTGACGGCGGCTCGTCGGGCCAGTGGTCTTTCATCAGATTGACGATGGTGAGCTTCACGCCCTCCGGAACAAGGGCTGGATGAAGGTCTGCACCGCGCAGCGCCGCGTCGAGCTCCCTGAGGTCCCCCGAACGGCCGAACATTCCAAGGAAACCAAGGGAAGAGCGCCGTTTCGTCATGATGATCCTGTTCCGCTTTCAAACAATATGGGCACCGCGCGCCGCTATTGCACATGGCGGCGGATTGCCAGGAGCGATCGGGAGCCTATCTGGCGTAGCTGCAAACATGAGTCTGGCTTCGCCGGCCATCGACGGGACAGTGCATTCTGCGAGGAGAACCCATGAAGAAGACCTATCACGGCAGCTGCCATTGCGGCGCGGTGCATTTCGAGGCCGATCTCGACCTCGCCGAGGGCATCCGCAAATGCAACTGCAGCTTCTGCTGGAAGCTCGGCTACAGGAAATCCTTCACGGCCTTCGAGGCGCTGCGCGTAACGGATGGCCGCGACCGGATGCGGGAATACAAGGCGAGCCCATCCAACTGGCCGGAAGGCGACATCAACCATTATATGTGCCCGAACTGCGGCGCGAATTTCTTCTCCCGCGGCTACCTCGATTTCATGGGCGGCAATTTCTGGGCGGTGAATGTCGCTTGCCTCGACGACGTCCCCGAGGAGGAACTCGCCGCCGCACCGATCATCTACGAGGACGGCAAACGCGACCGGCAGGACCAACCGCCCGAGATCACCGGATATTTGTGAGCGGTCCCGGACCAAACCAGGAAGGCCGTCGTCAGGCGTGGGTCAGGTGTAAAAAGGGCGGCTTGATCAGATCAGATCAAGCCGCCCTTTGTCGCTTGCACGAGCGCCGCGATGTGCCGCTCAGTGGTTGTCGCGCGGCACACCCCTGGTGTGCGCCACATCCTGGTATTTCACCGCCGGCTTCAGCACCATGCCGGCCGAAAACTGGTCGACCATGCCGCGCTGGATCTCTTGCCACGGCGTCTGGTGCTGCGGATAGTGATAGCCGCCATTGTTCTGCAGCGCCGCGCGCCGCGTGGCGATCTCTTCGTCGCTGACGAGGATGTTGGCGGTGCCCTTGTTCAGGTCGATGCGAACACGGTCGCCGGTCTTGAGCAGCGCCAGACCGCCGCCTATTGCCGCTTCGGGTGAGGCGTTGAGGATCGACGGCGAGCCCGATGTGCCCGACTGGCGGCCGTCGCCGATGCAGGCCAGCGCGTGGATGCCCTTCTTGATCAGATAGGCCGGCGGCTGCATGTTGACGACCTCGGCACCGCCCGGATAGCCGATTGGGCCGGCGCCGCGCATGAACAGGATGGTGTGCTCGTCGATGCCTTGCGCCGGATCGTCGATGCGGGCGTGGTAGTCCTCCGGCCCGTCGAAGACCATGGCGTTGCCCTCGAAGGCCTCCGGGTCCTTCGGGTTGGAGAGATAGCGCTCGCGGAATTCCGGCGAGATGCCGCTGGTCTTCATGATCGCCGAATCGAACAGATTGCCCTTCAGGTTGATGAAGCCGGCATTGGCCTTGAGCGGCTTGGCGACGGTGCGGATGACGTCGGCATTCTCGTTGGCCACGCCCTTGCAATTGTCGCCGATCGACTTGCCGTTGGCGGTCACGGCATCGGGATGCGGCAACAGCCCGGCCTTCAGCAATTCGGCGACCACGGCCGGCACGCCGCCGGCATGGTGATAATCCTCGCCGAGATATTCGCCCGTCGGCTGCAGATTGACGATCAGCGGCACATTGAGACCGACCGTCTGCCAGTCGTCATTGTCGAGCGGGACGCCAAGATGGCGGGCGATGGCATTGAGATGGATCGGCGCGTTGGTCGAGCCGCCGATGGCGGAATTGACGACGATGGCGTTCTCGAAGGCCTGCCGCGTCATGATGTCGGACGGCTTCAGATCCTCATGCACCATCTCGACGATGCGTCTTCCGGTCTCGTAGGAAATCTGGCCGCGCTCGCGGTAGGGCGCCGGAATGGCGGCCGAACCCGGCAATTGCATGCCAAGCGCCTCGGCCAGCGAGTTCATGGTGGTGGCGGTGCCCATGGTGTTGCAATAGCCGGTGGACGGCGCCGAGGAGGCGACGATGTCCATGAACTCGTCATAGTCGATCTCGCCGGCCGACAGGCGCTGGCGCGATTCCCAGACGATGGTGCCGGAGCCGGTGCGCTTGCCCTTGTGCCAGCCATTGAGCATCGGGCCGACCGACAGCGCGATCGCTGGAATGTTGACCGTGGCCGCCGCCATCAGCATGGCGGGCGTTGTCTTGTCGCAACCGATGGTGAGCACGACGCCGTCGAGCGGATAGCCGTACAGCACCTCGACCAGGCCGAGATAGGCAAGATTGCGGTCGAGGGCTGCTGTCGGGCGCTTGCCGGTCTCCTGGATCGGATGGCACGGGAACTCGAAGGGGATGCCGCCCATCGAGACGATGCCTTCGCGCACGCGCTTGGCCAGTTCGATGTGGTGGCGGTTGCAGGGCGACAGATCCGAGCCGGTCTGGGCGATGCCGATCAGCGGCTTGCCCGACATCAGCTCGGCCCGCGTCAGGCCGTAGTTCAGGTAGCGCTCGAGATAAAGCGCCGTCATGCCGGGGTTATCGGGGTTGTCGAACCACTCCTGCGAGCGAAATTTCTTTTTTCTGGTGGGGGCGCCGGCCATCATGGTCTCCATATTTGTAGGACAAATCGATATGGCAACGCGCGGAAGCAGGCAAGAGGCATGCGCGATCCGGACCAACACTTTGGTGCGATAGACACAACAGCGCCCCTGCGCTAGGGCTTCGGGCCAATCTTTCCGGGAGGTTTTTGATGGCTTTGGTGATCGAAGGCGAGGAACGCATCGCCGCACCCCTGCAAAAAGTGTGGGAAGCATTGAACGACCCCGATATCCTCAAGGACACCATCCCCGGCTGCCAGAGCCTGGAAATGAAGTCGGCCACCGAGATGGCGGCGACAGTGGTGCTGAAGATCGGCCCGATCAAGGCGACGTTCAACGGCGAAGTGACGCTGAAAAACCTCAAGCCGCCGCATTCCTACACGATCCAGGGCGAGGGCAAGGGCGGCATCGCCGGCTTCGCCAAGGGCGGCGCCGACGTGACGCTGACATCAGACGGGCCGGAAACGACGGTGCTCAAATACGCTGCCAAGGCCGATGTCGGCGGCAAGATCGCCCAGCTCGGCAGCCGGTTGATCGAATCGACGTCGAAGAAGCTTGCGGGACAGTTTTTCTCGAGCTTTGGCGAGAAAGTGGGCGGCTGAGCCGCGGCCGACTTACTCGAACACGATGCTTGGCACCGCGGCTTCCGCCGCGCCGCGTTCCTCATTGACCCGGTCCCATACCTTAGCTGCGATATCCCGATAGATCTTCGCTTCGGCGCTCTCCGGCTTCGAGACCACCACCGGCGTGCCGGCATCCGAGCTTTCGCGGATGCCCATTTCGAGCGGCACCTCGCCGAGGAAGGTGACGCCGAGGCGCTCGGCTTCGCGGCGGGCGCCGCCATGGCCGAAAATGTCGTAGCGCTTGCCGGTGTCGGGGGCGAGGAAGTAGCTCATGTTCTCGACGATGCCGAGCAGCGGCACGTCAACCTTCTTGAACATGTTGAGGCCTTTTCGCGCGTCGATCAGGGCGAGGTCCTGCGGCGTCGAGACGATGACGGCGCCGGCCAGCGGCACCTGCTGCGCCATGGTCAGCTGGGCGTCGCCGGTACCAGGCGGCATGTCGACGACCAGCACGTCGAGCGGACCCCACTCGACCTCGCGCAGCATCTGCGTCAGCGCCGACATCACCATCGGCCCGCGCCAGATCATCGGCGTCTCTTCGTCGACCAGGAAGCCCATCGACATCACCTTGAGGCCATAATTCTCCATCGGTTTCAGGATCTTGCCGTCGACAGTCTGCGGCCGGCCATGGATGTTGAGCAGCCTTGGCATGGACGGGCCGTAAATGTCGGCGTCGAGCACGCCCACCTTCAGGCCGTTGGCCGCCAGCCCAAGCGCCAGGTTGACGGCGGTGGTCGACTTGCCGACGCCGCCCTTGCCGGAGGCAACGGCGATGATCGCCTCGATGCCGGGCACGCCACGCTTGCCGTGGCTGTGCGAGGCCGGCGCCTGCGGCGCGGGCCGCGCGGGTGCTGCCGGCGCCAGCCGTGGTGCGGGACGCGGCGGAACCGGAGCCTCCATGCCACCGCCTTTTTTCTCGGCGGTCAGCGCGACGATGGCGCCGGCAACGCCGGGGATCGCCTTGACCACCCGCTCGGCAGCGGCGCGCAGCGGCTCCATTTCCTGCGCGCGGGCAGCGGGAACGGTGATCGAGAAGAACACTTTGCCATCGGCGATGAAAATCTCGGAAACCATGCCGAGGTCGACGATATTGCCGGTGAAGTCCGGCCCGTTGACCGTCTTCAGGCGCTCGATGACGATTTCCTTGGTAACGGACATCAGATATTCCTTATGCAAGCTCGCGCCTGAGATAGTGCAGTTTCCGGACAGAACCAAGCCGTGGAGCAACGGCCGGCCTGGTGTGCCCCGGAAAACGACGGAAGCTGTCGGATTTGCCTGATCGACGGTCGCCAACCATCCGGCGCGACCTATCTGAAGGAGCAGCATGAGCACGACATCAAGGGAAGGAGACGGATCATGCTCGCAAACAGCAACGCAACGGCCAATCTCGCGGTGAAGGACCTGGCGAAGGCAAAAGCCTTTTACGAAGGGACGCTGGGCCTCAAACAGGTGGACGACATGGGCGACGAACTGGTCGTGTACAAAAGCGGCGACACCGTCATCAATGTCTATCATTCCGAATTCGCCGGAACCAACAAGGCGACGGCGGTGACCTGGACGGTCGGCGACGAGATCGGCGCCGTCGTCAAAACGCTGAAATCGAAAGGCGTCGCCTTCGAGCACTATGAGATGCCCGGCCTTTCGCTCGAAGGCGATATCCATGTCGGCTACGGCATGAAGGTCGCCTGGTTCAAGGACCCGGACGGCAACATCCTGAATCTGGTGGACAAATAGACTCCGGCGTTCGCTGCGCGTCAGCGCGCCAGGCCGGTGACAAAATAGGTGAGTGCCGAAATCGCCGCAGTCGCCGGCAAAGTGACGATCCAGGCGATGACGATGTTGCCGGCAATGCCCCAGCGCACCGCCGAGACGCGACGGGCGGCGCCGACGCCGATGATTGCGCCGGTAATGGTATGCGTGGTCGAAACGGGAATGCCGAGCCATGTGGCGGCAAACAGGGTGATGGCGCCGCCGGTCTCGGCGCAGAAGCCCTGCATCGGGTTCAGCCGGGTGATCTTCGAGCCCATGGTGTGGACGATACGCCAGCCGCCGAACAATGTGCCCAGCGCCAGAGCCGACTGACAGGTGAGGACGACCCACAGCGGTACGTAGAAATTCGCGCCAAGCATGCCTTGCGAATAGAGCAGCACGGCAATGATGCCCATGGTTTTCTGGGCGTCATTGCCGCCGTGCCCGAGCGAATAAAGCGAGGCGGAAACGAATTGCATGACGCGGAAGGTGCTGTCCACGGCGAACGGCGTCTGGCGCACGAACAGCCATGAAACGACAAGGACCAGGACAAGCGCCAGAACAAACCCGGTCGCCGGCGACAGGACGATGGCGGCCGTGGTCTTGCCCAGCCCGCTCCAGACGATGGCGCCGATGCCTGCCTTGGCAACGCCGGCGCCGACCAGCCCGCCGATCAGCGCATGCGAGCTGCTCGAAGGGATGCCGACAATCCAGGTGACAATGTTCCAGACGATGGCGCCGACGAGCGCTGCGAAGATCACTGCCGGCGTGACGATGCCGACGTCGACGATGCCCTTTCCCACAGTTTCGGCGACATGAAGGCCGAAGAACATGAAGGCGATGAAGTTGAAGAAGGCCGCCCACAGCACCGCATATTGCGGCCTCAGCACGCGGGTCGAGACGATGGTGGCGATGGAGTTGGCGGCATCGTGCAGGCCGTTGAGAAAGTCGAAGAACAGCGCGACCGCGACGAGGCCGACCAGCACGGGGAAGGCAATGGTGACTTCCATCGCCTATACATTCTCGATGACGATGCCGCTGATCTCGTTGGCGACGTCCTCGAAACGGTCGACAACCTTTTCCAGCTGGCCGTAGATCTCGCTGCCGATCAGGTAAGCCATCGGATCGCTGCGGCCATGCCGCTTGAACAGGTCCTTCAGCCCCTGCTCGTGCAGATCGTCGGCCCGGCCTTCCGCACGCATGACCTCTTCGGCGATGGCGTTGAGGCGCACCGTGTGCGCTCCGACCTTGCTGAGCAGCGGGATCGCCTCGGCGACCAGCTTGGCCGTATCGACGATGACGCCGCCCATCTCCTGCATCAGCGGGTCGAATTCCTTCCTTTCGAACAGCTTCACCGTCTTGACGGTCTTGTGCATCATGTCGATGGCATCATCCATCGACTGGATCAGGTCTTTGATGTCGCCGCGATCGAAAGGCGTGATGAAGGAGCGCCGCACCGCCAGCAGGACTTCCGCTGTGATATGATCGGCCTCGTCTTCAAGATCGATGATCTTCTGACACCAGCGATCGATGTCCTTGCCCTGCAGAAGCTGCTCCAGTGCCTCGGCGCCGCCAACCACGGTGCGGGAATGTCGTTCGAACAGGTCGAAGAAACGATCTTCGCGCGGCAGCAGCTTGCGGAACCAGCCTAGCATGGTTGATCTCCCAGTTTCATCCACATAGCGCCGCATATCGCCGCTGGAAACAGTAAGCCGGCTGAAAGATGTGGATGCGCAGCAGTTGCGCATACCGCTTGCGGCGAAGGACAATTTCCCCGACCTTGCGCGGAACGACCGGAAAGATGGCATGATCGACAAGCTGGAATTCTTCATCGCTCTGGCCAAGGAAGAGCATTTCGGCCGGGCCGCAGAAGTATGCGGCGTTACCCAGCCGACGCTCTCGGCCGGCATCAAGCAGCTGGAAGGCCAGCTTGGCGTCATGCTGGTGCTGCGCGGCTCACGCTTTCAGGGGCTGACGCCGGAAGGCAAGCAAGTGCTGGTGTGGGCGCGACGCATCGTCGGCGACAGCCGCACCATGCGCGAGGAGATGCGCGCGGCGCGACACGGGCTTTCCGGCCGCATCCGCATCGCCGCCATCCCGACGGCTTTGGCCATGGTGGCGCGGCTGACGACACCGTTTCGCGAAAAGCATCCGGGCGTCACCTTCTCGGTGCTGTCGCGCACCTCGATCGAGGTGCTGTCGCTGCTCGGCAATTTCGATATCGATGCCGGCATCACCTATCTCGACAACGAGCCGCTGGGGCGGGTGACCAGCGTGCCGCTCTATGACGAGCGCTACCAACTGATCACGGCGGTGGGAAACCCCTATTCCGACCGCGACAAAGTGACATGGGCGGAAATCAGCCAATTGCCGCTCTGCCTTTTGACGCCGGACATGCAGAACCGTCGCATCATCGACCAGCATCTGGCGGAGGCCGGCGTGCAGGTGCGGCCGACGCTCGAATCCAACTCGATGATCGTCTTGTTTTCGCATATCCGCACCGGCAAATGGTCCTCGATCATGCCGCTCAACCTTGCGGAAACATTCGGCTTTTCCGAACCGATCCGGGCCATTCCGATCGTCGAACCGGATGCCAGCCATACTGTCGGGCTGGTGGCGACGCCGCGCGAGCCGCACACGCCGCTGGTCCAGGCGCTACTGGACGAGGCGATGGCGCTGGCGGACGATTTCCACGCCCGCCGCTGAGCTAGACAGTGCTGGCTGAACAGACTTGATAGAAAATTTCTATCAAGCAACGGATAAGCCTTATTGATTCCAGAGGTTTCCTCTGATTTTGTAAAGACTTAGCGATAAAAGCTATCGACCAGGGAGGGCGCTGCATGACGATGCAGCCTGCAAGTACCGAGATCGCATCGCGCACGGCGGCGATCGTCCAGGAATTGAAGGACCTCGAAGGTCCGCTGCTGCCGATCCTCCACGGCATCCAGGAAGAGTTCGGCCATGTGCCGCACGACGCGCTGCCAGTCATTGCTGATGGGCTGAACCTCTCCCGGGCCGAAGTGCACGGCGTCGTCACCTTCTATCATGATTTCCGCGCCAAGCCGGCCGGCCGGCACGTGCTCAAGCTTTGCCAGGCGGAAGCCTGCCAGTCGATGGGGTCGGATGCCGTCGCCGCCAAGATCAAGCAATTGCTCGGTATCGGTTTCCACGAGACCACCCGCGACGGATCGGTTACGCTGGAGCCGGTCTATTGCCTCGGGCTTTGCGCCTGTTCGCCGTCGGCGATGCTGGATGGCGAGGTGATCGGGCGGCTCGACGACGAGAAGATCGAAGAGATCGTCGCGGAGGTACGCTCATGATCCCGCGCATCTACATTCCAGGTGACTCCGGCGCGCTGGCGCTCGGCGCCGAGAAGGTCGCAAAGACAATCGCCAAGGAATTGGCCGGACGCGGCATCGAGGCCAAGATCGTGCGCAATGGTTCGCGCGGCGCCTATTTCCTCGAACCGATGGTCGAGGTGGCTACCGCCGATGGCCGCGTCGCTTACGGACCGGTGAAGCCTTCCGACGTCAAAAGCCTGTTCGACAGCGGTTTCCTCAAGGGTGGCCATCATAAGCGCTGGCTGGGCGCGCCGGACAAGATTCCGTTCCTGGCCAAGCAGACGCGCCTGACCTTCGCGCGCTGCGGCATCAACGACCCGCTGTCGCTCGACGCCTACAAGTCGCTGGGCGGGCTGAAGGGCCTGCAGAATGCGGTGGCCATGGCGCCGCTCGACATCGTCAAGCAGGTGACGGAGTCCGGTCTGCGCGGCCGCGGCGGCGCCGGCTTCCCGACCGGCATCAAGTGGAAAACGGTGCTCGATACCGCCGGCGACCGCAAATACATTGTCTGCAACGCCGACGAAGGCGACAGCGCCACTTTCGCCGACCGCATGATCATGGAGGGCGACCCCTTCGTGCTGATCGAAGGCATGACGATCGCCGGCATCGCCACCGGCGCGACCAAGGGCTTTGTCTATATCCGCTCGGAATATCCGCATGCGGTGGCGACGATGAACCGGGCTGTCGAGGTCGCACGCAAGGCCGGCGTGCTCGGCGTCAGTGTGCTGGGTTCGCCCAACGCCTTCGACATGGAAATCCGCGTCGGCGCCGGCGCCTATGTCTGCGGCGAGGAAACCTCGCTGCTGAACAGCCTGGAAGGCAAGCGCGGCGTGGTTCGCGCCAAGCCGCCGCTGCCGGCGATCCAAGGCTTGTTCGGCAAGCCGACGGTGATCAACAACGTTATCTCGCTGGCCTCGGTGCCGATCATCATGGACAAGGGTGCCGCCTTCTACAAGGATTACGGCATGGGCCGCTCGCGCGGTACGATCCCGATCCAGATCGCCGGCAACGTCAAGCATGGAGGCCTGTTCGAGGCGGCTTTCGGCATGACGCTGGGCGAGATCGTCGACGATATCGGCGGCGGCACTGCGACGGGCCGGCCGGTGAAAGCGGTGCAGGTCGGCGGGCCGCTCGGCGCCTATTTCCCGCGCGCCTTGTTCGACACGCCGTTCGACTACGAAGCCTTCGCCGCCAAGGACGGGTTGATCGGCCATGCCGGCATCACCGTGTTCGACGACACCGCCGACATGCTGAAGCAGGCACGTTTCGCCATGGAGTTCTGCGCCATCGAAAGCTGCGGCAAGTGCACACCCTGCCGCATCGGCTCGACGCGTGGCGTCGAGACCATCGACAGGCTGGCGGCCGGCATCGAGCCGGAGAAGAACCTCGCTCTGGTCACCGATCTCTGCAACACGATGAAGTTCGGATCGCTGTGCGCACTGGGCGGCTTCACGCCCTACCCGGTGATGAGCTCGATCACCCATTTCCCCGAGGATTTCAAGCCGGCGCCGGCGCGCGTGGCGGCTGAATAGGAGCTGGCAGATGAACATCAAGGCCGACTTCCCGATACTCATCGAAGAGATCGATTTCGGAACCCCGCAATCGAATGCGGAAAAGCAGGTCACGCTGACCGTCGACGGCCGCAGCATCACCGTGCCGGAAGGCACGTCGATCATGCGCGCGGCGATGGAGGGCGGGGTCGAAATCCCGAAGCTCTGCGCCACCGACATGCTGGACTCGTTCGGTTCGTGCCGCGTCTGCCTCGTCGAGATCGAGGGCCGCGGCGGCACGCCGGCGTCCTGTACGACGCCGGTTGGCGAAGGCATGGTGGTCAACACGCAGTCCGAGCGGCTCGACGCCATTCGCCGCGGCGTCATGGAACTCTATGTCTCCGACCATCCGACCGGCTGGAACGAGAAAGCCGGGACCGGCGCCAGCGAGTTCGACGTTGTGGCGAAGTCGGTCGGCCTGACCGAAAACCGCTTCGGCATCGAAGGCCGTAACCACGTCAAGGAAGACGGCGTCGCGCCCGGTCATGGTTCGCTGGCGGTCGACTACATCGCCCGCGACGAATCCAACCCCTATTTCACCTATGATCCGGCGCAATGCATCGTCTGCTCGCGTTGCGTGCGGGCCTGCGAAGAGGTGCAGGGCACCTTCGCACTGACCATCGAGGGCCGCGGTTTCGAATCGCGCATGGTCGCCGGCATGCACGAGGATTTCATCGCCTCCGAATGCGTTTCCTGCGGCGCCTGCGTGCAGGCCTGCCCGACCGATGCGCTGCGCGAAAAAACGGTGCTTGAGAAAGGCCTGCCGGAGCGCTCGGCCGTCACCACCTGCGCCTATTGCGGCGTCGGCTGCTCATTCAAGGCCGAAGTGAAGGGCGACGAGGTCATCCGCATGATGCCCTACAAGGAGGGCAAGGCGAACCACGGCCATTCCTGCGTGAAGGGCCGTTTCGCCTATGGCTACGCCACGCACAAGGACCGCATCCTGTCGCCGATGATCCGCGAGAAGATCTCCGATCCCTGGCGTGAGGTTAGCTGGGAAGAGGCGATCGCCCATACGGCCAAGGAATTCCGCCGCATCCAGTATCAGTATGGACGCACCGCGATTGGGGGCATCACCTCCTCGCGCTGCACGAACGAGGAAACCTACCTCGTCCAGAAGCTGGTGCGGCAGGGCTTCCGCAACAACAATGTCGATACCTGCGCGCGCGTCTGCCATTCGCCGACCGGCTACGGGCTCGGCCAGACCTACGGCACCTCGGCCGGTACGCAGGATTTCGACTCCGTCGATTACACCGACGTCGCCGTCGTCATCGGCGCCAATCCGGCTTCCGCCCATCCGGTGTTCGCCTCGCGGCTGAAGAAGCGGCTGCGCCAGGGCGCCAAGCTGATCGTGCTCGATCCGCGACGTACCGAGATGGTCAAGTCGCCCCATGTCGAAGCCGCCTATCACCTGCCGCTGAAGCCCGGCACCAATGTCGCGGTGCTGACGGCGCTGGCGCATGTCATCGTCACCGAAGGTCTCTTCGACGAAGCCTTCATCCGCGAGCGCTGCGACTGGGCGGAATTCCAGGACTGGGCTTCTTTCGTCGCCCTGCCGGAAAACAGCCCCGAAACCGTCGGCAAGCTCTCCGGCGTCGATCCCGAACTGATCCGCGGCGCGGCGCGTCTTTACGCCACCGGCGGCAACGGCGCGATCTATTACGGCCTCGGCGTGACGGAACACAGCCAGGGCTCGACCACGGTGATGGCGATCGCCAACCTCGCCATGGCCACCGGCAATATCGGCCGTCCCGGCGTCGGCGTGAACCCGCTGCGCGGCCAGAACAATGTGCAGGGCTCGTGCGACATGGGCTCCTTCCCGCACGAACTGCCCGGCTATCGCCATATCTCGGGCGAGGCCGTGCGCGACATCTATGAGAGCCTGTGGGGCGTGAAGCTCGACGACGAGCCGGGCCTGCGCATCCCCAACATGCTCGATGCCGCCGTCGACGGCTCCTTCAAGGGCATCTACATCCAGGGCGAGGACATTTTGCAGTCCGATCCCGACACCAAGCACGTCGCCGCAGGGCTCGCCGCGATGGAATGCGTCGTCGTGCACGACCTCTTCCTCAACGAGACGGCGAACTACGCGCATGTCTTCCTGCCGGGCTCGACCTTTCTTGAGAAGGACGGCACCTTCACCAATGCCGAGCGCCGCATCAACATGGTGCGCAAGGTTATCGAGCCGAAAGCGCGCTACGCCGATTGGGAGGCGACGCAGGAGCTTGCCCGCGCGATCGGGCTGGACTGGAACTACCGGCATCCTTCCGAGATCATGGACGAGATCGCCAAGACGACGCCGAGCTTCGCCAACGTCTCCTTCGAACTGCTCGACCGTGTCGGATCCGTGCAGTGGCCCTGCAACGAGAAGGCGCCGCTCGGCACGCCGATCATGCATGTCGATGGCTTCGTGCGCGGCAAGGGCAAGTTCATCCGCACCGAATATGTGGCGACGGACGAAAGGACCGGGCCGCGCTTCCCGCTGCTGCTCACCACCGGGCGGATTCTGTCACAGTACAATGTCGGCGCGCAGACCAGGCGCACCGAAAATGTGATGTGGCATGCCGAAGACATGCTGGAGATCCATCCGCACGATGCCGAGAACCGCGGCATTCGCGAAGGCGACTGGGTGCGGTTGGCGAGCCGCTCCGGCGAGACGACGTTGCGCGCGCTGATCACCGATCGCGTCTCGCCAGGTGTGGTCTATACGACCTTCCACCATCCGGACACGCAGGCGAACGTGATCACCACCGACTTCTCGGACTGGGCGACCAACTGTCCGGAATACAAGGTCACCGCCGTGCAGGTGGCGCCGTCCAACGGCCCGACCGAGTGGCAGAGGGATTATAATGAGCAGGCGCGCCAGAGCCGCCGCATCGCACCGTTGGAAGCGGCGGAGTAACCTTGGCCGCGCGCCGCAAAGCAACGACGCAGATATCGCGGCTGGCGCACCGCGCCAGCGGGACGGCGGCCGCGAACCGCATGGTGCCGGAGGAGACGCCGGTGGCGTTCTCCTTCGCCGGCACGACGCATGCGGTGATGATGGCGAGCCCGGCCGATTTCGATGATTTCGCACTCGGCTTCTCGCTGACCGAGGGCATCGTTGCCGCTCCTGACGAGATCGAGGCGATCGAGGTCGAAGATCTTGGCGCCGGCATCGACATCCAGATCCGGTTGAAGGACAAGGCCAATACACGCTTCCAGGCGCGGCGGCGCCGGCTTGCCGGCCCGGTCGGCTGCGGGCTGTGCGGCATCGAGTCTATCGAAGAGGCCATGCGCTCGGTCGACGCGGTCGGTGCGTCAAAGCTTACGCTTGAAGCCGACGATATCGTCCGTTCGGTCAAGCTTTTGTCGAAGGTGCAACCGCTACACACCGAGACCGGCGCTGTGCACGCCGCCGGCTTCTACATCCCCGGCAAGGGCATCGTCATGGCGCGTGAGGATGTCGGCCGCCACAATGCATTGGACAAGCTGGCCGGCGCGCTGGCCAAGGCCGGCATCGACGGTGCGTCGGGCGCCGTGGTCGTGACGTCTCGCGTGTCGGTCGAGATGGTGCAGAAGACGGCGGCGATCGGCTCGGCCTTCATCATTGCCGTCTCGGCGCCGACCGCGCTTGCCATCCGCACGGCCGAGGCTGCCGGAATGACGCTGGTGGCGTTGGTTCGCGGCGAGGATTTCGATGTTTTCACCCACCCGGACCGGGTGGCTTCCGGAGTTGCCAAGCATGTCGCATGACGAAGAACACATTATGAGCACCAAGGAAAAGCTGGTGCGCATGGCCAACCAGATCGCCGACTTCTTCGATTCCAAGCCGCGCGAGGAAGGCATTGCCGGCGTTGCCGAGCATATCAACAAGTTCTGGGAGCCGCGCATGCGGCGGCAGCTGTTCGAGATGCTGGACGGCGGCACCGAGAATTTCAACGAGCTGGTGGTGGCCGCCTCCGCCAGAATCAAGCGGCCCAAGGCACCCGAACAGGCCGACAAGAACATCGGCTACACCGGGCCTGCCCCGGCCGAGAACGCAGCCCGCTGAAATAGCCTGACAATAGCGACCGTGCTCGAACTGTTGAAAAAATGGGAACGCGAGATCGGCTCGCAGGTCGGTATCGCGGACCTCAAGTTCCAGATCATGACCGGATCGATCGGCGCGCGCGAAGCGACGGTCGAGAGCCATCACGAGGTCCAGAGCCTGGCCCAGTTGGAAGAGTTCTTCGCCAAGATCGGCAAGATCGAGGCGCACGCCAAATGGGGCAAGGAGATTGAGCCCTATGTCGTGTCGGGCACCAGCCTGTGGAACATCTACCGCATCGTCGAGTAGGCGCCGAAGGCGACGGATGAGAGGTGTTCCAGGGAACACCAACGCCTCACTCCGTCCAACACCCCTCATCCCGTCTCGGCGCTGCGCGCCGATCCGCCTTCCCCTACAAGGGGGAAGGCAAGTGCGCCTCCACTCACCCCTTCGCCGCTTCTTCGATCTTGGCGATGTCGATCTTGCTCATCTGCATCATCGCTGACATCACCCGGCCGGCCTTGGCCCGGTCCGGATCCAGAAGCAGGCGCGGCAGTTGCTCCGGCACGACTTGCCAGGAGACGCCGAACCTGTCCTTCAGCCAGCTGCATTGCGACGGTTCGCCGCCGCCTTCGATGAGCCTGTCCCAGAAATAATCGACCTCTTCCTGCGTCTTGCAGTCGATCGACTGCGACATGGCCTCGTTGAACTTGAATTGCGGTCCGCCGTTGAGCGCCTGGAACTGCACGCCGTCGAGCTCGAACGAGGTCACCAGCACCTTGCCTTCATCTGCATGACCCTTTGGCCAGCGCATCACGCTCAGCACCTTCGAGTTCTTGAAGATGGAGACGTAGAAATTCATCGCCTCTTCGGCCTGGTCGTCGAACCACAGGCAGGTGGTGATCTTTTGCATGTCGTGCTCCTCGGGTTGCTTCGTTTGCTATTGCGGTAACGGCTGACTCCGAGAATGGTGCCATTCCTTGCCGTCTGCCCAAGGACGGCCGTGCCGAACGCGATCCGACAGTGGCGTGAAATTTTTTTGGAAAGTCCGGTTTTTCGGGAAAATCTGGCGCAGCGCAAAATTGTGGCCAGACCAGACTATGGCGTCTATAACCCCTGCGATCCGAATTCAGCGCCGCCACGCTCCGCATGGAGCGCAGCCAGCCAGCTAAGGAAAATTCATGCCTGCCTATCGTTCCCGCACCACCACCCATGGCCGCAACATGGCCGGCGCCCGCGGCCTGTGGCGCGCTACCGGCATGAAGGATTCGGATTTCGGCAAGCCGATCATCGCCGTGGTCAATTCCTTCACCCAGTTCGTGCCGGGCCATGTCCATCTCAAGGACCTCGGCCAGCTGGTCGCGCGCGAGATCGAGAAGGCCGGCGGCGTCGCCAAGGAGTTCAACACCATCGCCGTCGACGACGGCATCGCCATGGGCCATGACGGCATGCTCTACTCGCTGCCGTCGCGCGAGCTGATCGCCGACTCGGTCGAATACATGGTCAACGCGCACTGCGCCGACGCCATGGTCTGCATCTCCAATTGCGACAAGATCACGCCCGGCATGCTGATGGCATCGCTGCGCCTCAACATCCCCACCGTCTTCGTTTCCGGCGGACCGATGGAAGCCGGCAAGGTGGTGCTGGCCGGCAAGACGCAGGCGCTCGACCTGGTTGACGCCATGGTCGCAGCTGCCGACGACAAGATCTCCGACGAGGACGTCAAGATCATCGAGCGCTCGGCCTGCCCGACCTGCGGCTCCTGCTCCGGCATGTTTACCGCCAATTCGATGAACTGCCTGACCGAGGCGCTTGGCCTGTCGCTGCCCGGCAATGGCTCGACGCTCGCCACCCATGCCGACCGCAAGCGCCTGTTCGTCGAGGCCGGGCATCTCGTCGTCGACCTGGCGCAGCGCTATTACGAGCAGGATGACGAGACGGCGCTGCCGCGCAGCATCGCCTCCAAGGGCGCCTTCGAGAACGCCATGACGCTCGACATTGCCATGGGCGGTTCGACCAACACTGTGCTGCACGTCCTCGCCGCCGCGCATGAGGGCGAAGTCGACTTCACCATGGAGGACATCGATCGGCTGTCGCGGCGTGTTCCGGTGCTGTGCAAGGTCGCGCCGGCGAAGTCCGACGTGCACATGGAAGACGTTCACCGTGCCGGCGGCATCATGGCCATCCTCGGCCAGCTCGACCAGGCCGGGCTGATCAACCGCGACCTGCCGACGGTGCACACCGCGAGCCTCGGCGAGGCGCTCGAGCATTGGGACATTTCCCGCACTTCGAGCCAGAACGTGCGCGATTTCTTCCTGGCGGCACCCGGCGGCGTGCCGACGCAGGTCGCCTTCAGCCAGGACCGCCGCTGGGACGAGCTCGATCTCGACCGAGAGAAGGGCGTCATCCGCTCGGCGGACACGCCCTTCTCAAAGGATGGCGGCCTTGCCGTGCTGAAGGGCAATCTGGCGCTCGACGGCTGCATCGTGAAGACCGCGGGCGTCGACGAATCGATCCTGAAATTCACCGGTCCGGCGCGGGTGTTCGAAAGTCAGGACGCCTCGGTCAAGGCGATCCTGTCCAACGAGATCAAGGCCGGCGATGTCGTCGTCATCCGCTATGAAGGACCGCGCGGCGGCCCCGGCATGCAGGAAATGCTCTACCCGACTAGCTATCTGAAGTCGAAAGGCCTCGGCAAAGCCTGCGCGCTGATCACCGACGGCCGCTTCTCCGGCGGCACGTCGGGCCTGTCGATCGGCCACGTCTCGCCGGAGGCGGCGGAAGGCGGGCTGATCGGCCTGGTCCGGGAGGGCGATACGATCGAGATCGACATCCCCAACCGCACCATCCGCCTGGCGGTCAGCGACGCTGAACTCGATGCTCGGCGTGCTGCAATGGAGGCGAAGGGCGCGACGGCCTGGAAGCCCGAGGAAAAGCGCAAGCGCAAGGTTACGACGGCCCTGCGCGCCTATGCTGCCTTCGCCACCAGCGCTGACAAAGGTGCGGTCAGGCACGTGCCGGACTAAGGACCGCTTTACCTTCTCCCCTTGTGGGAGAAGGTAGGCGCCTCACGGCATCAGCTGATACTCATAAAGCTTCTGATAGAGCCCGCCCTGCTTGAGCAAGATCTTGTGCGGGCCGCTTTCCACGACCTTGCCTTTTTCCAACACCACGATCGTGTCGGCCTGGTGCACGGTCGACAGGCGGTGGGCGATGACGATGGTCGTGCGCCCGACCGTCAGCTGCTGCAGCGCGTCGCGGAACAGGGCCTCGGACTCGGCGTCGAGCGCGCTGGTCGCTTCGTCGAGCAGCAGGATCTCGGCATTGCGCAACATGGCGCGGGCGATCGAGATGCGCTGGCGCTGCCCGCCTGAAAGCAGGGCGCCGTTCTCGCCCACATCCGTCTCGTAGCCTTTCGGCATGGCGCTGATGAAGTCGTGGGCATTGGCCGCCTTGGCCGCGGCGATCACCTCCTCGTCGGTGGCGTCCTGACGCCCAAGCCGGATGTTGTGCATGATGGTGCCGGCAAACAGGAACGTGTCCTGGCTGACATAAGCGATCTTTTCCCTGACCGAAGCCAGCGTTGCGTAGGAGATGTCTTGGCCGTCGAACAGCACCTTGCCGCTTTGCGGGTCGTACATGCGCATGATCAGGTTGAGGATCGTCGACTTGCCGCTGCCCGAAGGCCCGACCAGCGCCGTCATCTTGCCGGCCTCAAGCGTCAGGTCGAATCCTTCGAATACCGGCGGGCTTTCCGGATAGGCGAAGCTCGCACCATCGAAGCGGATTTCGCCCGGCCCCGGCTGCAGTGGCTTGGCGTCCGGCTTTTCGGCCAAGGTCAGCGGCCGGTCGGCCAGCTGGAACATCATGCGCACGCCGACGATACCGGTTTCCAGCGATATGCGCACACGCGCCAACCGTTTCGCCGGCTCATAGGCAAGCAGCAGCGCCGCGATGAAGGCCATGATGTTGCCCGGCATCTGGCCGCCCTGCAGGACCAGGAAGCCGCTGACCAGCACGGCGCCTGAGATTGCCAGCCCGGCAAGCGTTTCCATCACCGGGCTGGTGGCAGCCTCCAGCGTTGCGATGTTGTTGGCGCGGTTCTCGACGTCCGATACCGCCTTGTACATCCGGTTGCGCATCGCGCCTTCGAGATTGAAGGATTTGACGACACGCACGCCGATTGCCGTTTCCTGCATCACATGCACGATCTGGCCGAGCGAGCGGAACTCCATCGCGGCAATCTTGCGGACGCGCTTCAGGATGTGATTGACGCCGTATATGGCTACGGGCCCGATGATGAAGCAGATCAGAGACAGTGCCGGCTGCTGCCAGACCATCACCCCCACCAGCACGATCAGCGTCACCAGATCCCGCACATAGGACGTGACAACGAGGTCAAGGACGCTGCGCGCGGCCTGTGCATTGTTGGTCATGCGGGTGATCAGGTCGGACGACGAGGTCGAATGGTAGAATTCGATGCCTTGCGCGAGGATCCGGTCATAGATCTTGCGCTGCCGGTCGGCGATGATGGCGTTGCCGACGCGGCTCATGAAATAGGCCTGGACGAAATTGGCGACGCCCTTGAAGATGAAGATTGCGGCGACCGCGGCCGCAATCAGGTTGACGCGGTCCAGTCGCTTGTAGATGACGAATTCGTTCGTGATCTCACGCAGGATCCAGGCGCTGGCGCCTGTCATGGCGGCCACCACCAGCATCGACAGTATGGCGGCGCCGTATCCGAACCTATGTTCCCGGAAGGATTCCTTGACCAGTCTCGCGATGAGGCGCTGGTTCTCCGTCGAGCGGAAGAAGCGAAACAAACGACTGATCCCATGCTTGGCTGACACGAATTTCCGGATTCGCCACGGAGGCGAAAGGCGGCTTATAGAGCGAGTTGCCGTCGGAGGGAACCTTTCGCGGCCACTGAAAGAAACGGCTGCGGCAAGCTGCCTTTTGCGCCACGATGGCACGATGATTCTGGAAAGAGGATGACGAAAAGATGGATTTCGACCTCATCGTGCGCGGCGGCACGCTGCCTGACGGCAGGGTTGCCGATATCGGCATCACCGGCGAGACGATCGCAGCGATTGAGCCCGAGCTGACCGCCGCTGCGGGCACGGTGATCAATGCGTATGGCGATCTGGTCGCGCCGCCTTTCGTCGATCCGCATTTCCACATGGATGCCACTCTCTCCTACGGCATTCCGCGCATCAATGCGTCGGGCACCCTGCTGGAGGGCATATCGCTATGGGGCGAGTTGAAGCCGCTTCTGACGCACGAGGCGGTGCGCGAGCGCGCGCTCGCCTATTGCGACTGGGCCGTATCGATGGGCCTTCTCGCCATCCGCACCCATGTCGATGTCTGCGACGATCGCCTTTTGGCGGTGGAGGCCTTGCTCGACGTCAAGAAGACGGTCGCGCCCTATATCGACCTGCAGCTGGTCGCCTTCCCGCAGGACGGGCTCTATCGTTCGCCGACGGCGCTTGAGAACACCGTCCGCGCGCTCGACATGGGCGTCGATATCGTCGGCGGCATTCCGCATTTCGAACGCACCATGGCCGACGGCACGCGTTCGGTGACGGAACTCTGCGAAATCGCCGCCAGGCGTGGGCTGATGGTCGACCTGCATTGCGACGAGACCGACGATCCGCTGTCGCGCCATATCGAGCAGCTTGCCTATGAGACGCAACGGCTCGGCCTGCAAGGCAGGGTGGCCGGTTCACACCTTACCTCCATGCACTCGATGGACAATTATTACGTCTCCAAGCTGTTGCCGCTGATCGCCGAGGCTGGCGTATCGGCCATCCCCAATCCGCTGATCAACATCATGCTGCAAGGCCGCCACGACACTTTTCCCAAGCGCCGCGGCCTGACGCGCGTCAAGGAAATGCTCGCCATGGGCATCCGCGTCGGCTGGGGCCAGGATTGCGTGCTCGATCCCTGGTATTCGCTGGGCACGGCCGACATGCTCGACGTCGCCTTCATGGGCCTGCACGTCGCCCAGATGTCGAGCCCCGCCGACATGGCGCGCTGCTTCGACATGGTCACCAACGTCAACGCGGCCATCATGGGGCTCGATCATCTCGGCCTTGCCGTCGGCAAGCGCGCCAGTCTCGTCGTCCTCGACGCCGGCAATCCGGTCGAGGCCATTCGTTTGCGCCCTGAACGTCTCTGCGTCATCGCCAGGGGCAAAGTGGTTGCCGAGCGGACGAAGCAGGAAACCCGCCTGTCGATCGCCGGCCGACCGACACAGGTGAACCGTCGGCACAAGGCAGCCGGCTCCCTGTCATAGGCGAGCCGAGCCTTTCAGGCCCAAAAGGCCAGCCTCTCTGCATCAAGGCTCTCCGCTTCGTCTGGCATAATTAAGTCTACAATAAGCCTCCACTTTGGCTCGAGGAGGATCACCATGTGGCAAAAGACTGTGATGGCGGTTGCGCTGGCGGCGGCTTGTGCGGGCTGCATGTCGGCGGAGGACCGCCGCGCCGAGATGAGGCGAAATGCCGGTCCTACGGCTTCACCAAGAAAAACGATGCCTTCGCCGAATGCTTGCAGCGCATCGACCTCGATCGGCGCGCGGAACTCCGAAGCGCATCGGCTTTCGATCCCTGGGACAGGCCGATCCTCTATCGCCCGATCATCATTCGGCCGCAGCCTAAATAGCGGATCGTACCGACGCGGCCTGCCGAAAGCGTACGGAAGGCATAGAACCAGCCGATTTCCGCCGCTGGTCTTATCGACTCCCTCGAATTCCGCTCGTCAAATCGGCCGCTTGCGTCTACGGAGCCGGCATGGCTCCCTCCCTTGCCCGCAATTTTACGATCAGGAACGTGCTTTTGGCCGGCATTTTGCTGATGCTGGCCGGCGATTTCCTGTTTGCGCTCAACGACGCGATGGGCAAGTGGCTGGTCGCCAGCTTCTCCGTCGGCCAGGTCGTGCTGATCCGTTCGGTCGGCGCCTTTTTCGTGCTCGGCCCGATGATCGCCAACCAGGGCGCCGGCAAGCTGTTCAAGATGGAGCGTCTGGAACTGCAGGTCCTGCGCGTGGTGATGACGACGCTCGACACTGCGCTGTTTTACGCCGCCGTCGTCTATCTGCCGCTCGCCGACGTGATGAGCTTCTACATGGCAGGACCGATCTATGTCGCGGCGCTGTCGCACTTCCTGCTCGGCGAAAAGGTCGGTTGGCGCCGTTGGGCGGCGATCCTGGTCGGCTTCTGCGGCGTCCTGATCATGCTGAAGCCGTCTTCGGCGGCGTTTTCGCTGTCCTCGATATTCGCGCTCGTTGGCAGCATCTCCTTCGCCTTCGCCATCATCCTCAACCGGCGGCTGCGCGGCACCAGCGACACCACTCTGGTAACCTGGCAGACCATCGGCACGCTGGTCGTTGGCGGCGTGCTGAGCATCGGCGCGTGGCAGACGCCGTCGGCGCTCGACTTCGGCGCCATGCTGCTGCTCGGCATCGTCTCCTGCGCTGCTCACCTGATGATCACCAGGGCGCTGAAGCTGGCGCCGGCCTCGACGCTGGCGCCGCTGCACTACACGCTGCTCCTGTGGGCGGTTGTCTTCGGCCTGGTCTTCTTCGGCGACGTGCCCGGTCCGCGTATCCTGATCGGCTCGGCCATCGTCGTGCTCGCCGGTCTGTTCATCTTCCACCGCCAGAAGGTGGTCGACACCGTGGTACCGCCGGAGAACGTGCCGAAGGGCGTGAACTGAACCGAGCCGGGCTTAACCCTGGCGCACGGCCGCCAGATGCCGTGAAAATTCCGGCGTCTCCATCAGCGCCTTGCAGCGGGCGAAGCGGCCGTCGGCATAGGCGCGGAAATCGTCGACCGGATTGTTGTTGGCAAGCTGCAGCAGTCCCCACAGTGTCCACAACAGATCGCACATCGCCTTGTAGATGA
The DNA here is from genome assembly GCF_044778005.1 of Mesorhizobium sp. IMUNJ 23033. NCBI lineage: Bacteria > Pseudomonadati > Pseudomonadota > Alphaproteobacteria > Hyphomicrobiales > Phyllobacteriaceae > Mesorhizobium > Mesorhizobium sp. IMUNJ 23033. Next base: position 552,182 of record NZ_JBJACT010000001.1, on the reverse strand, counting down.
CGACGCGGCCGCGCTCGACCGGTTTCGGCTGGCGACCGAAATAGGCGCGCATCAGTTCTTCATCCTGCGCAGTATCGAACTTGCCTTCGACCGAGAGGTCGCCGAGATCCCAGAGCGGATCGTTCATCCCCGAATATTCCCAGTCGACGATCCACATCCGCTCGCCGGTGTCGAGAAAGTTCTCGCACAGCGGATCGCAGTGGCAGGCGGCAAGCGGCAGCGGATGGGCTGCAAGTGCTGCACGCACGGTTTCGGCCTCGCGCACGACATCGTGGTAGCCATGCGGCAACGCCACGTCCTTGGTCGACAGCACCTTCAGATAATCGTCGATCATCGCAAACAGCTCGAAGCGGAAAGGAAACACCGCACCGGAAGTGTGCAGCTTGCGGAAGACCTCACCCGCGCGCGCCTGGCTGCCCGGGCGCAGTTTGAACTTTTCCGGCGACATCGTCTCGGTGCCGGCGATGAACCGGCTCACCATCACGCCCGTGCCGGCGTCGACATGCAGCACCTGCGGACTGACGCCGGCTTTCGCCGCCTCGCGCGCCGCCACGGCTTCATTGGCGCGGTTGATATACTCCTCGGTGCCTTTGCCGGGGATGCGCAGGCAGAAATCACCGGCCCTGTAGACAAGATTGGTGAGGCCGCCGAGCCGTTCCAGCGGTCCCTCATAGCCGGCCAGCACTGGAATGGTGGCCAGTGCCGCGCGTGCTATCTCATCCGCCATCGCCTCGATCCCCCTTCACGCGCTTATTATCGCGGCGACGGTTCCACAGTTTTCGCCATTTGGCTATCATCCCGTGACAGGCAAAGAGTCGGGCGAGCGGCAATGGCACACAGCAAGCAGAACACTGCGCTCGGCGCGGCCTATGCGGCGAAGCGACCCGAGGAGGTGGCGGCGCTTTACGACAGCTGGTCCGACACCTACGATGCCGACATGTCGACCGCCGGCTATCGCCATCCGACGATCTGCCTCGCTCTGCTGGCCCGCCATCTGCCCCGCGGGGCAGCCCCGCTTCTCGATGCGGGCGCCGGCACCGGGCTCAGCGGCGAATGGCTTGCCATCATCGGCTACCCGCAAGTCGAGGCGCTCGACATTTCCGAGGGCATGCTGGCCAAGGCGGCGGCCAAGGGTATCTATTCGGCGCTTCACTGCCTGGCGCTCGGCGGGCCGCTGCCTTTCGCGGACAATGCCTATGCCGGAATCGTCTCGGCCGGTGTCTTCACTTCGGGCCATGTCGGCGCCGAAGGACTGGACGAGCTGATCCGCATCTGCCGGCCGGGCGGCGCGATCGTGCTGACGGTCAAGAACACGCTGTGGGAGGCGGGCTTTGCCGCGCGCATCGCCGAATTGGAGGCGCAAGGTGTCGTCACGCGCGACGAGGAGACGGCGCCCTATGTCTCCATGCCGGGCGAGGCCGATACCGTGCCCAGCCGAGGTCTTGTCCTGCGCGTCATCTGATCGAGACTGGAGAAGGCCTAAGACCTGATCCTTTCTCCCGCCGGATCATACAGCGGCTCGAGATGGATCTTTGCCCGCGTGCGTTCCATCGCCACCACCAGCTCGTAGTCGCCGGAGGCGAGGAAGTCGTCGCTTATGCCCTCGGCATTGCGCACATAGCCGAAGCCGACATTCTTGGCCACCGTATAGCCATAGCCGCCGCTGGTGAGATAACCGACCGGCTCGCCGTTGCGCAGGATCGTCTCGCGGCCGACCAGCACGATCTCCGGATCGTCGACCGTGAAGCCGGCAAAGCGTTTCTTCGGCGCGTCGCCATTGACCTTCTCAAGTGCCCGCCGGCCGACGAAATCGGTGTTCTTCCTCAGCTTCACCGCCCAGCCAAGGCCGGCCTCCTGCGGCGTGTCGTTGGGCGTGATGTCCGAGCCCCAGGCGCGATAACCCTTTTCCAGCCTGAGCGATTCCAGCGCCCGGTAGCCGACTGGGCGGATGTCGTATGTCTTGCCCGCCGCCATCAGCGCGTCGAAGATCTCGCCGGTTGCCGCGATCGGCACATGCAGTTCCCAGCCGAGTTCGCCGACATAGGTGACGCGTAGCGCCCGAATTGTATGGCCGGCAATGGCGAACTCGCGCGCATGGCCGAATGGGAAGGCGGCGTTCGACACATCCGCGTCGGCCACTGCTGAAAGCACGTCGCGTGCACGCGGTCCCATCAGCGACAGCGTGCCGAAATCCTCGGTGACGTCGCTGAAGGTGACGTCGAGATCCTTGCCGACATGGTCGTCGATCCACGCGAAATCATGCGTGCGGAAACCTGTGCCTGTGACGATGTAGAACTTTTCTTCGCCAAGCCGAGCCACGGTCAGGTCGGCCTCGATGCCGCCGCGCGTGTTGAGAAGCTGCGTGTAGGTCAGCCGGCCGACCGGCTTGGCGACGTCGTTGGCGCAGATCCAGTCCAGCGCCTTCTGCGCATCCGCGCCGGTCATCTCGTATTTGGCGAAGGACGACTGGTCGAAAATGCCGACCTTCTCGCGCACATGCCTGTGCTCCTCGCCAACCGCCGAGAACCAGTTCTGCCGGCCCATCGAATAGATGTCTTCCGGTTTGCTGCCCTCGGGCGCGAACCAGTTCGGCCGTTCCCAGCCGAGTTTCGAGCCGAACACAGCGCGATGCGTCTTCAGCCGCTCATAGAGCGGCGAAACAATGCGCGGCCGTCCCGACAAGTACTCCTCATGCGGGAAACCAATCGTGTAGTGCTTGCCATAGGCTTCCAGCGTGCGGTCGCAGACCCATTGCCGGTCGCGGTGCAGGCCGGAAAACCGCCTGATGTCGACCACCCATAGATCGAGCGGCGCTTCGCCATCGACCACCCATTGCGCCAGCACCCAGCCAGCGCCGCCGCCGGAGGCGATGCCGAACGCGTTGAAGCCGGCGCCGACGAACATGTTGGCGCATTCAGGCGCCGTGCCGAGGATGAAATTGCCGTCCGGGGTAAAGCTCTCCGGACCGTTGATCATCTGCTTGACGCCGACGGTCTCCAGCGCCGGAACGCGCGCAATTGCCTGGCTCATATGCTGCTCGAAATGATCGTAGTCGTCGTCGAACAGACGGAATTCCCAGTCGTTCGGAACGTCGCCCCCGGGGAGATCAGTCATCCAGGCCTGCGGGTTCGGCTCATAGCCGCCCATCACCAGCCCGCCGACCTCTTCCTTGAAGTAGGTACGGCGGTCGGGGTCGCGGATGGTCGGCGCGTCGGTCGCCAGGCCCTCGATCTTCTCGGTGATGATGTACTGGTGCTTCACCGGCTGCAGCGGCACGTTGATGCCGGCCATGGCACCCACCTGCCTTGCCCATTGCCCGGCGCAGTTCACCACCTTGTCGCAGGCAATATCGCCCTTGCTGGTCTTCACCGCGGTGATGCGGCCGTCCTTCATCTCGAAGCTGGTGACGCGGACATCCTCGAACAGTTTCGCGCCATGCATGCGTGCGCCCTTGGCCAGTGACTGCGTAATGTCGGACGGGCTTGCCTGCCCGTCGGTCGGCAGCCAGGAGGCGCCGACGAGATCACCGGTTTCGAGCAGCGGCCACATCGCCTTGACCTCGGCCGGCGACAGCAATTGCATGTCCATGCCGAAGCTTTTGGCCGTAGTGGCCAGCCGCTTGTATTCGGTCCAGCGGTCGGCATTGGTGGCCAGCCTGAGGCAGCCGGTCATCTTCCAGCCGGTGGCGAGACCGGTTTCGGCCTCCAGGCCCTTGTAGAGTTCGACCGAATATTTGAGCACGCGGGTGATCGAAGCCGACGAGCGCAACTGCCCTACAAGGCCTGCCGCATGCCAGGTCGAGCCCGAGGTCAGCTTGCCCTGTTCCAGCAGCACGACATCGGCCTTGTGGTCGCGCGCCAGATGATAGGCCGTCGAACAGCCGATGATGCCGCCGCCGATGACGACGATCCCGGCATGGCTGGGCAAGGTCATGTCAGTATCCCGTATTTTGTCCGGTAGTTTTCCAGCGCCGCTTCCAGCCGCGTCAAGTTTTCCTCGGTGTAGGCGATGTAGTCGATGCCCGGCGCGTCGAGGTAGAGTTCGGAGACCATGCTCCACATCGCCTCGCGCAGCAGCGAGGCGCATTGCATGGCCGCATGCGAGCGGCGGATCGCTTCGTCCGGTTCCTTCATGAAGTAAGCCGTGAGCAGGGCGAAGGATTCCTGGTCGCTCAGGCCGGCATTCGAGGCAGCCCCGGCAAGGTCGAACATAGCGGTGTTGAAGCCGGCATATTCGAAGTCGATCAGCCACAGCCTGCTGCCGTCGTCGAGAATGTTGGCCGGCAAAAGATCGTTGTGACCGAAGACGATCGGCAGCAGCTTCTGCGCCCGCTCGAGCTCGTCCGCCAGCGTCAGGAGATAGGGCAGGTCGCCCCGCTTGCGGCTGCCGCCTTCCTCCAGCGTGCGCGCATAGTCGCGGATGACGTGGAACACCCAGAACATGAAGCCGGCGCCGGAGATGTGGTTGGGCATCTCGCGATGGAAACCGCGCATCAGGGCCGCGACGCGGCCGATGTTGGCGCGCACGTCTTCGGCCGTATAGGTCCTGGCGCCGAGATATTCCGTCACCATGATGCCCGGCTCTGCATAGCGGACTGCAGGTGCGAAGCCGGCGGCATGGGCCGCCCGCGATGTCATCACTTCGCGCTCGCGAAAGACGTGGTGGAAAGGATAGTCCTGGCCGAAGCGAACGACATGCCGCCCGGCCGCGTCCTTGACCACATAGTTGGCGTTGCTGAGGCCGCCCGGCAGCGGCGCAATCTCGATGCTGCCGGTCCAGCAAGGCAGGGCGCGGATGCGGTCTTCGGCAATCACGGGATCATCCCTGGTTCGGCTGAACTTCGACAAAGCGCCGCACATAGCGCAACGCTGGCGGGGAGAAACACAAAAACCTCGTCGGTGCGGGACGCCGGGTCATTATCCCGCACCGCACCGACGAGCCCCTTTTGGCCAGGTATTTGAGCCCCCGGCATCCGCCCCCGCGGATCTGAAAATTCCCTTGCGCAGGCACGTTCCAGACGGTCTGGCCGGTGCGTTTGCGTGCGGCTCTGCCATCAACCTCCAGTGGCAGTTCTGAGCCTGTCACGCGATTGATCTCACGCCAGTGCTGACCGGCTGTCAATAAAAAGCTGTGACTTTTTTTGGGTGTTTTGCCCGAAAACATAAGCAATTCCTTTAAAAACGTTTGAATTGCCTTAGAATCGGTCAACAGCGCAAGTCCCCGGGAAAGCCGCATGGTCCACTCGAAACGGCATGGCGAGATCCTGCGCCTACTGCAGGAGGAGGGCACCGTCACCATCGCCAGCCTGGCCGACCGTTTGGGGGTGTCTCTGGAAACCGTGCGGCGCGACGTCAAGCCGCTCACCGGCGACGGTTCCGTCCTCAAGATGCATGGCGCCATCGGCCTGCCGTCACTGGTCGGCGAGGCGCCGTTCGAGCGGCGCATGCGTGACAACGCCGACGCCAAGCGCCTTATCGCCCGCATGGTCGCCGCCACCATCCGCGACGGCGAATCGATCATGCTCGACACCGGCACGACGACGTCGTTCCTCGCCCGCGAGCTGCTCGGTCACCGGCGGCTGACGGTCGTCACCAATTCGTCCGACATCGCCCGCACTTTGGCCACCGTCAATGGCAACAAGGTCTATATGGCCGGCGGCGAACTGCGCAGCGATTCCGGCGCGGCCTTCGGCGCCTCGGCCATCGAATTCGTCAGCCGCTTCTCCGTCAGCCACGCGGTGATATCCATCGGCGCCGTCGACGCCGTGGCGGGCGTCATGGACTATGACTTGGATGAAGCCGAGTTCGCCCGCATGGTGCTGTCGCGCGGCCAGCGTTCCCTCGTCATCACGGACCACTCTAAGTTCGGCCGCCAGGGGCTGGTCCAGGTCTGCGGCTTCGACGGCTTTTCCGAACTCGCCACCGACCACCCACCGCCGCACGATATAGCCGCCGCCCTTGCCGAGTCCGGCGCGCGGCTGAGCATTGCGAGCGCCGAAGCCGGGTTCTGATCCGCACCGCAGGATCAGTGCCCCTGCCACTTCCCAGCGCGGCCTTCGCCGTGTTTAGTCCGGCCATGGCCTTCACCATCAGACAACTGCAGTTCTTCGTCGCCGTCGCCGAGCAAGGCACGGTGTCGGGCGCCGCCCAGAACCTGTCGATCTCGCAATCCTCGGTCACCGAGGCGATCAAGGAGCTTGAGAGCGATCTCGGTGTCGAGCTGTTCGAGCGCCATCCGCGCGGCCTCAACATCACCCACAAGGGCCACCAGTTCCTGCGCCACGCGACCAAGATCCTGGCCGATGTGTCCGATGCGCGCCGCGCCTTCTTCGGCGACCAGCTGGTGGCCGGCGGCCGCCTGCAGCTCGGCGTCACCTCGCTGGTCGCCGGCTATGTGCTCTCCGACCTTCTCGCGCGCTACCGTCGCGCCTATCCGGGCGTCGAGGTCTCGGCCATCGAGGACAATGGCGATTACCTTGAACACCTGCTGATCGGCGGCAAGCTCGACATCGCCGTCATGGTTACCTCAAACCTGCGCGACCGCACTGCACTGCAGTCGGAAATCCTCGAGGTCTCGGCCTACCGCTTGTGGGTGCCGCTCAGCCACAAGCTGGCCAGTGCCGACATCATCGGCATCGGCGACATCGCCGGCGAACCGCTGATCATGCTCACCGTCGACGAGATCGAGGAGAACACCGGCAAGCTTTTGGCGGCGATCGGCGCCAAGCCGCATGTCGCCTTCCGCACCCGCTCGGTCGAAGCGGTGCGCAGCCTGGTTGCCACAGGTGCCGGCGTGGCGCTGCTGCCCGACCTCGTCTACCGGCCGTGGTCGCTGGAAGGCGACCGTATCGAATCGCGCGACATTTCCGGCACGCTGCCCGTGGTCCAGGTCGGCATGGTCTGGCGCCGCGGTTCCAGCCTGCCGCAGGCGGCGCGTGACTTCATCGGCCTTGCCCAGTCGCAGCGCACGGTCCGCCAGCGACCTTGATAGGGCCTGGTCCTCCATCTATCGGAAAAACCGATATCGCCTTTCTGATAAATGAATTTGCGAAACCGGAAATTTCGCCGCACCTTTCATTTCAGGGACCAAAGCCGCCGCGAGAGTGCGGCCCCTAAAATGGGAGATCGACGATGAATTCATTCCTGAAGTCATGCACTGCATTGACGGTTGCGCTGACCTTCTCCGGCCAGGCCATCGCCCAGGTCAAGGAACTCGGCAAGGGCGAGGGCGAGGTCAATATCGTCGCCTGGCCGGGCTACATCGAGCGCGGCGAAACCGACAAGGGCTATGACTGGGTGACGTCCTTCGAGAAGGACACCGGCTGCAAGGTCAACGTCAAGACAGCCAACACGTCGGACGAAATGGTGTCGCTGATGAATGAGGGCGGTTTCGATCTCGTCACCGCCTCGGGCGACGCCTCGCTGCGGCTCGTCGCCGGCAAGCGCGTGCAGCCGATCAACACCGATCTCGTCCCGAGCTGGAAGACGGTCGACGATCGCCTGAAGGATGCGCCCTGGTTCACGGTCGACAAGGTGCACTACGGCGTTCCCTACCAGTGGGGTCCGAATGTGCTGATGTACAATACCGAAGTCTTCAAGGAAGCGCCCAAGAGCTGGAACGTCGTCTTCGAGGCGATGGACCTGCCCGACGGCAAGCCGAACAAGGGCCGCGTCCAGGCCTATGATGGTCCGATCCACATCGCCGACGCCGCCAACTATTTGATGTTCCACAAGCCGGAACTCGGCATCAAGGATCCCTACGAGCTGACCGAGGACCAGTACAAGGCAGCACTCGACCTGCTGCGCGTCCAGCGCACGCTGGTCGGTCGCTACTGGCACGACGCTGCCATCCAGGTCGACGATTTCCAGAACGAGGGCGTCGTGGCCTCGGGCTCGTGGCCCTACCAGGTCAACACGCTGGTCGCCGCCAAGAAGCCGGTCTCTTCGACCATCCCCGAGGAAGGCGTCACCGGCTGGGCCGACACCACTATGATGGAGGCCGACGCGGCCCATCCGAACTGCGCCTATATGTGGCTCGAGCACTCGCTGTCGCCGAAAGTGCAGGGCGATGTCTCGGCCTGGTTCGGCTCGCTTCCCGTGGTGCCCGCCGCCTGCAAGGGCAATGAACTGCTTGGCGAAGAGGGCTGCAAGACCAACGGCTACGACAATTTCGACAAGATCAAGTTCTGGAAGACGCCGGTGTCGAAATGCGCCAGCGAAAACAACCAGTGCGTGCCTTATTACCGCTGGGTGTCGGACTATATCGGCGTCATCGGCGGCCGGTGATTTCGCCCATTGCCCTCCCCTTTGTGGGGAGGGCCAACGCGTAACGTTGGGGTGGGGTCAGCGAGGTGGGGGGATTCTCGGCAGGTCTTGCCGGATCACCCCCACGCGCGACTTCGCGCGACCTCCCCACAAGGGGCGCGCAGTTCGCTGGCCCCGCCCGCAATCCGTGGCGGCGCTGGCGATATCGACAAATCAACCGGCAACAGACTGACAGCCATGACCTCCGCCGTTTCCTTCCAAAAGGTCTCCCGCCATTTCGGCAGTGTGCGCGCCGTCGATGCGGTCGATCTCGACATCGCGCCGGGCGAGTTCTTTGCCATGCTCGGTCCGTCCGGGTCCGGCAAGACCACCTGCCTGCGACTGATTGCCGGTTTCGAGCAGCCGACCGCGGGCTCGATCTCGATTTTCGGCGAGCGTGCAGAGGGCGTCCCGCCCTATCGCCGCAACGTCAACACCGTCTTCCAGGACTATGCGCTGTTCCCGCACCTCAACGTGCTCGACAATGTCGCCTACGGGCTGATGGTCAAGGGTGTCGGCAAGCTGGCGCGTCAGAAGGCGGCCGAAGAGGCGCTGTCGCTGGTGCGGCTGCCAGGCTATGGCGCGCGCCGCCCCGGTCAGCTTTCCGGCGGCCAGCGTCAGCGCGTCGCGCTAGCGCGTGCCCTGGTCAACCAGCCCAAGGTGCTGCTGCTCGACGAGCCGCTCGGCGCGCTCGACCTCAAGCTGCGCGAGAACATGCAGGAAGAGCTGAAGTCGCTGCAGAAGGCGCTCGGCATCACCTTCGTCTTCGTCACCCACGACCAAGGCGAGGCGCTGTCCATGGCCGATCGCGTCGCCGTCTTCAACGACGGCAAGATCATGCAGATCGGCACGCCCGAGGATATCTACCAGCGGCCGAGGACGCGCTTCGTCGCCGATTTCGTCGGCTCTTCCAACGTGCTGCCGCCAGATTTCGTCCAGCGTTATTCCGGCCAGCACCGCTGGGGCAGCCTGCGCCCCGAATCCATCCGCGTCGGCCACGGGGCCATGGGCGACGGCGTCGCCGCCCGTCTCGTCTCGACCAATTATCTCGGCGCCACCACCAGGCTGGCGCTCGATGCCGACGGACTGAGGCTGCACGCCATCGTGCCGGCAGGCACTGCGATGCCGGAGGCAGGTGAAGCGGTCGTGCTCACCTTCAATCGCGAACATCTGCATCTGATGGACGAGCCGGCATGACCCTCGACGCCGCCATGCCGCGCACCACCGCCCCCGCCATCCTGCCGGGAAGCGGCGGCCTGCGCGGCACGCTGTCCGACCTTTTCTGGCGCCGGCCGCAACTCCTGCTTTTGCTCATGCTGCTGCCGCCGGTGCTGTGGCTCGGCATCGTCTATATCGGCTCGCTGTTTGCGCTCTTGCTGCAGAGCTTCTTCTCGATCGACGAGTTCTCCGGCCTGATCAACCGGGAGTTCACGCTGAAGACCTATGGCGACCTGTTCCAGGCCGCCAATCTCGACATCATCCTGCGCACGGTGACGATGGCGGCGCTGGTCACGCTGGCCTCGGCGATCATCGCCTTCCCCATCGCCTATTATGCGGCTCGATATGCGCGCGGACGCTGGAAGGCGCTGTTCTATCTCGGCGTCATGCTGCCGCTGTGGTCGAGCTATCTGGTCAAGATCTACGCCTGGAAGTTGATCCTCGCCAAGGAAGGCATCCTCACCTGGCTGTTGGCCAAGCTGCATCTTTTGTGGCTGCTCGATGGCTGGCTGTCGCTGCCGGTCGTCGGCGGCAATTCGCTATCGGTATCCTTCACCGGTACCTTCATCGTCTTCGTCTATGTCTGGCTGCCATTCATGATCCTCCCCGTCCAGGCCGCACTCGAACGCGTGCCCGGCAATCTGGTCGAGGCCTCGTCCGATCTCGGCGCCTCGCCCGGCCAGACCTTCCGCAACGTGCTGTTCCCGCTGGCGCTGCCCGGCATCGTCGCCGGCTCGATCTTCACCTTCTCGCTGACATTGGGCGACTACATCATCCCGCAGATCATCGGCACGTCACGGCTGTTCATCGGCCAGGCCGTCTATTCGCAGCAAGGCACCGCCGGCAACATCCCGCTCGCCGCCGCTTTCACCGTAGTGCCGATCGTCATCATGGGCTTCTATCTGTGGGGCGCCAAGCGCATGGGAGCCTTCGATGCGCTCTGACCGCGGCCCGTCGGCCCCTCTCGGACTGAAGATCGCCGCTGCCTGCGGCCTGCTCTTCCTGCATCTGCCGATCCTGCTGATCTTCGTCTATGCGTTCACCACCGAAGAGAAAAGCTTCGTCTGGCCGCCACCGGGGCTGACCACGCAATGGTTCGCCGTCACCTGGAATCGTCCGGATGTGTGGGAAGCGCTTTCGCTGTCGGTCCGCGTCGCGGCCATCTCGACGGCCATCGCGCTGGTGCTGGGCACGCTATGCGCCGCCGCCGTCTCGCAGACGCGCTTCTTCGGCCGTGAAACCATTTCGCTGCTGGTCATCCTGCCGATCGCGCTACCCGGCATCATCACCGGCATCGCGCTGCGTTCGGCTTTTTCGCTGGCCGACATCCCGTTCTCGTTCTGGACGATCGTGCTCGGCCACGCCACCTTCTGCGTGGTCGTCGTCTACAACAATGCCGTCGCCCGTTTCCGTCGCACCTCAGGCTCGATGATCGAAGCCTCGATGGATCTCGGCGCCGATGGCTTCCAGACCTTCCGGCATGTCGTGTTGCCCAACATCGCCACGGCTCTGCTAGCCGGCGGCATGCTGGCCTTCGCCCTTTCTTTTGACGAAGTCATCGTCACCACCTTCACCGCCGGCCAGCAGCAGACCGTGCCGATCTGGATGCTGGAGGAACTGATCCGTCCGCGCCAGCGCCCCGTCACCAATGTCGTGGCCATGGTCGTGGTGCTGGTGACGCTGCTGCCCATCCTTCTTGCCTATTACCTGACCCGCGACGGCGACCAGATCGCCGGTTCGGGCAAATAACCCAAAGAATAAGGGAGAGACTTCCATGGACACCCAGATGCTGATCGGCTCGATCTTCGACAAGGGCACCGAGACCGAGGAGCCGATCCTCAATCCAAAGACCGGGGCGACCATTCTCAACCTGCCGGAAGCCAGCCCGGCGCAGATCGAGGCTGCCGTCACTGCCGCCGAACAAGCGTTCGTCTTGTGGTCGCGCACCACGCCGGCGCAGCGCTCAGGCTATCTGCTGAAGATCGCCGATCGCATCGAGGCCGAAGCGCAAGAATTCGCCGCGCTCGAGGCGTTGAATTGCGGCAAGCCGATCAATGCCGTGCTCAATGACGAGATCCCGGCGATCGTCGACTGCTACCGCTTCTTTGCCGGCGCTGTCCGCTCCATGCCAGGCGTGGTCGCCGGCGAATATCTGCCCGGCCACACCTCGATGGTCCGCCGCGACCCGATCGGTATCGTCGCCTCGATCGCACCGTGGAACTATCCGCTGATGATGATGGCCTGGAAGCTGGCGCCAGCGATCGGCGGCGGCAACACCGTCGTCTTCAAGCCGTCCGAACAAACGCCGCTGACGGCGCTAAAGCTGGCCAAGATCCTCGCCGATGTCCTGCCGGAAGGCGTCGTCAATGTCGTGCTCGGCCGTGGCGATAGCGTCGGCAACACGCTGATCAACCATGCCAAGGTCAATATGATCTCGATCACCGGTGACGTCGCCACCGGCAAGAAGGTGCTGCAGGCCGCCGCCAAGTCGGTCAAGCGCACGCATCTCGAACTCGGCGGCAAGGCGCCAGTCATCGTCTTCGACGACGCCGATCTCGGCGCCGTGGTCAACGGCCTGCGCGCCTTCGGCTACTACAATGCCGGCCAGGACTGCACCGCTGCCTGCCGCATCTATGCCGGCAGGAAGATATACGACAAGCTCGTCGCCGATCTCTCCTCGGCCGTTTCGACCATCAAATACAACCGCCCCGACGACACCGAGAACGAGATCGGGCCGCTGATCTCGCGCCGCCAGCGCGACCGCGTCTCCAGCTTCGTCGAGCGCGCCTCGGAACTGAAACACATCGAGATCACCACCGGCGGCAAGCCGGGCGAGGGCTCGGGTTTCTTCTACCAGCCGACGGTCGTTGCCGGCGCGCTGCAGGAAGACGAGATCGTGCGCCGCGAAGTATTCGGTCCGGTCGTTTCGATCACACGCTTCTCCGAGGTCGACGAGGCCGTGAACTGGGCCAATGACAGCGACTACGGGCTGGCGTCGTCGGTGTGGACGAAGGACGTCTCGCGCGCCATGGCGACGGCAGCCCGTCTGCAGTATGGCTGCACCTGGATCAACACCCATTTCATGCTGACCAACGAGATGCCGCATGGCGGAGTGAAGCAGTCCGGCTACGGCAAGGACATGTCGCTCTACGCGCTTGAGGACTACACCGCCGTGCGGCATGTGATGGTTGCGCATGGGTGAGGAGTGGTCCGCGTAGCGGACGAAAGCCAACGATTTGGCTTTTCGAACGACGAACGCCCGGAGCCATAGCGGAGGGCCGGGAGCCCGTCGCAGCACCTTCCCTTCTCCGCTTGTAAGGTGAGAAGGGAAGGGCCGCAGCTTACGCCGCCTTGTCGCGCACCTGATAATCCTTCACCGCGGCAAACCGGATCGCCTTCCAGCGCTCGGCTTCGTAGTTGAGCGAGAAGGCGTGCTGGGCCAAAAACACCGGGTCGTTGTCGAGGTCGCGGGCGATGTCGCCGCGATGCGCCTCGATGAACCGCTGGACTTCGGCCTTGTCGTCGGCCGATATCCAGCGGCAGACGGAAAAGCGCGACATCTCGAAATCGACGGGCAGCGTGTATTCGAAGTTCAGCCGCTCCTTCAGCACGTCGAGCTGCAGTGCGCCGACGACGCCGACGATGGCCGGTGAGCCGTCCTCCGGCGAAAACAGCTGCACGACGCCTTCTTCGGCCATCTGGTGCAGCGCTTCCTTGAGTTTCTTGGCCTTCATCGCATCGCCGAGGCGAACGCGGCGCAGGATTTCCGGGGCGAAGTTGGGCACGCCGCGGAACAGGATCTCTTCGCCCTCGGTCAGCGTGTCGCCGATGCGCAGCGTGCCATGGTTGGGAATGCCGACGACGTCGCCGGCAAAAGCCTCGTCGGCGGTGACGCGCGTGCGGGCGAAGAAGAATTGCGGCGCCGACAGGCTCATCGGCTTGCCGGTGCGCACCAGTCTGGCCTTCATGCCGCGCTCAAGCTTGCCCGAGCAGACGCGCACGAAAGCGATGCGGTCGCGATGGTTCGGGTCCATGTTGGCCTGGATCTTGAAGACGAAGGAGGTCATCTTGACCTCGGTCGCCTCGACCTTGCGGCTGTCGGCCTCCTGCGCGCGCGGCGGCGGCCCGAAGGCGCCGAGCGCCTCGATCAGGTCGCGCACGCCGTAGTTGCGCAGCGCCGAACCGAAATAGACCGGCGTCAGATGGCCCTCGCGGAAAGCATCGATGTCGAGCGGGCGGCAGGCTTCGCGCGCCAGCTCCAGTTCCTCGATGAAGGCCTCGCGCTCATTGTCCGGCAACAATCCGGCGACGCGGTTGGAATCGGGACCGTTGACCGGCGTGCGCTCCTTTTCGGCGTCGCCCTTGCGTACGGCGTTCAGCGCCAGGTGATAGGTGCCGGCAAAGGTCTTGCCGCGGCCGATCGGCCAGGTGATCGGCGCGGTGTCCAGCGCCAGCTTTTGCTCGATCTCGTCGAGGATCTCGAACGGATCGCGGCTTTCGCGGTCCATCTTGTTGACGAAGGTGATGATCGGAATGTCGCGCAGGCGGCAGACCTCGAACAGCTTCAGCGTTCGCGGCTCGATGCCCTTGGCGGCATCGATGACCATGACGGCGCTGTCGACTGCCGACAGCGTGCGGTAGGTGTCGTCGGCGAAATCCTCGTGGCCGGGCGTATCCAAGAGGTTGAAGACATTGTCCTCATATTCGAAGGTCATCACCGAGGTGACGACCGAAATGCCGCGCTCGCGCTCGATCTTCATCCAGTCGGACCGGGTCTGGATGCGGTCCTTCTTGGCCTTGACCTCGCCGGCAAGCTGAATGGCGCCGCCGAACAGCAGCAGCTTTTCGGTGAGCGTGGTCTTGCCGGCGTCGGGGTGCGCGATGATCGCGAAAGTGCGGCGGCGCGATACCGCCTGTTCGATGTCTTCAGCCAATTTTTGGAATCCTGTCTGTGGCGCGGGCTTCTAGCAGCGCTTTCCCGGCCTGTCGACGGTTTTGGGCGGATGGGCCCCGACCGCGCTTGAGCTTGGACCGCCGCAATGGCATCAGGGAGCTCAATTCGGAGAGAGTTCAGCATGAGCAAAGCGAAGGAAGTCATCGTCATCGGCGCCGGCATCATCGGCGCCTCCATTGCCTGGCATCTGGCCAAGGCCGGAGCGCGGGTGACGGTGATCGCAGATAGCGGCGCCGGCGGTGTCGCTACACCGAATTCCTTTGCCTGGATCAATGCAAGCTGGGGCAATCCGGAGATCTATTTCCGGCTGCGCACCTTCGCGATGGCCGAATGGACGCGGCTGGCAAGGGACCTGCCCGGCCTGCCGCTCGCCTGGTGCGGCAGCCTGTGCTGGGACATGCCGGTGGACAGGCTGGAAGCCCATGCCGCCGAGCATTCGTCCTGGGGCTATGGCGTCGAGCGTATCGGCCGCGAACAAGCGGCGCGCATCGAACCCAATCTCGTAGAGCCTCCCGACTTCGCCCTCCATGTCGCCGAGGAAGGCGCGGCCGAACCGGTCGCCACCGCGAAAGCGCTGCTGGCCGATGCCGAACGATGCGGCGCGAGAATGATGGTCGGAGCCGTCACCGCCCTGGTGCGTAGCAATGGCAAGGTCACCGGCGTGGAGATTTCGGGGCAACGGATTGCCGCGGACGAGGTGGTGATCGCTGCCGGCGCCGGTGCTCCGGCCATCGCCGCGACGACCGGGATCAACCTGCCGATCGAAACGCCGGCCGGCCTGATCGTCCACTCGCGCCCGTACAAAAAGCTGCTCAACGGCCTGGTGATGGGCGAGCCGCTGCATATTCGCCAGACGCTGGAGGGCCGCATCATTGCCGGTTCCGATTTCGGCGGCGGCGATCCGGGCCTGAACCCCGAAGCCACCGCACGCGATCTGTTCGCGACGGCGAAGAGCATGCTGCGCGGCGCCGACGGGCTGGAGCTGGATTTCCACACGATCGGTTACCGGCCAACGCCTATCGACGGTTTTCCAATCATCGGCCGCGCCGACGGTGTCGACGGCCTCTATATCGCGGTCATGCATTCCGGCATCACGCTGGCGCCGGCTGTCGGTCTGTTTGCCACCCGCGAAATTCTCGACGGCGAGCGCGATCCGCTGCTTGCCCCCTATGGAGTGGAGCGCTTCGGTCAATAATTGGGCGGGCGGCGAAAGCCGCCGGTGAGCGGTTCTATTGCCTTGGCGATTCCGAGCAGCCGCGATTCCGACCAGCGCTTGCCGACCAGTTGCAGGCCGATGGGCAGGCCGTCCCGGTCCTGTCCGCACGGCAGCGACAGTGCCGGATGGCCGGAATAGTTGAAGACCGCGCCATAGGCGGGCAGCATCCAGTAACTCTGCTGCTTGCCATCGACCTCGATCGACGTACCCGGTTCGCAATGCGGAAAGGCAGTGCACATGGCGACCGGGCAGAGCAGTGCGTCGCAGGTTTCGAAGAACCGGTCCCAGGCCCGGATCGAGCGGTCGCGGCAGGCGAGCGACTCGAACCAGCGGGAGACAGTCGAAGGCTGCTCGGGCGGTTCCGGCTGCGCTGCCTCCAGCATCATGCCGATCAGTTCGCCGCCCTGTTCCAGATCTTCATGCAGGTCGAGCTTCGGCAGTTTCGCTTCTTCCACGGCAGCGCCCTCGCCCTGCAGTTGGCGGGCAAAGCTTTCGATGGCGGCGCTGATATCGGCGGCCACCGGAAAGCCGTGAAAGGACGGCGCGATGGCGATGCGCAGCGATTTGAGATTGAGCGTCTCCATGGGCTCGACCGGCACCGGCGCAAGGTCGGTGTCGCTTCCGTCCGGTCCGGCGATGATCTGGTAGATCAAAGCCAGGTCCTCGACGGTCCGCGCCAGCGGGCCGAGACAAGACATCAGCCGCACGCTGCGCGCAGCGCCGCCGGGATCGGGAAAGGCGCCGGCCAGCGAGATTCGATGCTCGGTCGGCTTCAGGCCGTAGACGCCGCAGAAGCTGGCAGGCAGGCGGATCGAATCCTGCATGTCGGTGCCGACCTCGAACGGCGTCATGCCCGTTGCGACCGCCGCGGCCGCGCCGCCGCTGGAGCCGCCGGCGGTACGGTCGAGGTTCCACGGGTTGCCGGTGCGGCCGAACAGCGGATTGTCCGACTGCCAATCACCCAGCATGGTCGCGACATTGGTCTTGCCGGTCAGTACGCCGCCGGCGGCCTTAAGCCGCGCGACGACCGGGCTGTCCTGTTTCGCGACATAGTCTGCAAAGGACGGAAAGCCGACCGTGGTCTTCATGCCTGCCGTTTCGTGCGTGTCCTTCAGCGTGAAGGGCACTCCATGCAGCGGGCCGAGGGCGTCGCCGCGCGCCAATACTGCGTCGGCCTCTTTCGCACGCTCGCTGGCCCCTTCCCGGTCGAGAATGACGACCGCGTTGACCGCTCCGTTGTGCCGGTCGATCTGCGCCAGATGCACCTCCAGCGCTTCGACGGCGGAGATCTTTCGTGCGGCGATCGCGGTGGCGAGGTCGATAGTCGAGGAAAAGGCGGGGTCCATGACGAATGCTCCGGCTTGCTGGCGACGCCTGACCCATCAAATGGCGGGCTGCGGCGCGGCTTCAAGCCAAGTTCAGCATGGGAGGGCGTTGCGGCGCTTGATTGGGATTGCGCTGGATCCGTCGAGGTGGACGCGCTACGCCGGCGTGGCCACAATTTGCAATTAGATGACGAGTGCCAGCTTGGCCGACGCGGGCGCGAAGGCACGAATGGCCATGCCATCGCTGCCGATGGTGACGAAGCTCGATGGCGGGATCGCCTGCCAGTCGCCGCCGTCGCGGTCGAAGGGCTCCGACACGATGCAGCGGCCGCCACCCTTGCGGAAGACGGACGTGTAGAGCGTCGGCGCGTGGGCGTCGGTCGCGTAGCGCACGGCGTAGAGCGCCTGCCCATCCGAAAAGGCGGCGGTGAGCCTCAAAGCCGGCTCAAGACCGGCGCGGTAAGAGGCTTCGATGACGCGGCTGGTGGCACGCGACACTGCCCCTTGCGGATCCGCCGAAAGACCCTCGTCGATCATCAAGAGAAAAAAGAGTTCGGAATCGGTGGTGCCCTCGCGCTGGTCGAAAACGGCGTCGGAGAGCGAATTCTCCAGCGCGCGGCGGATCTTTTCGAAGCCGCCGATCTGGCCGTTGTGCATGAACGACCACTGGCCGGAGATGAACGGGTGGCAATTCATGCGACTGGTGGCGCCGCCGGTCGAGGCGCGCACATGGGCGAGGAACAGGCCGGATTTGATCTGCCGGCACAGGCTCTTCAGGTTGGGATCCGACCAGGCCGGCAGGATGTCGCGATAGAGGCCGGGCTCGGACCGGTCACCATACCAGGCGAGACCAAAGCCGTCGCCATTGGTCGGCGACTTGGCTTCCTGGGCGCAGTGGCTCTGGGCGATCAGCGAGTGGCAGGGCGCCGTGACGATGTCTTCGAGGAAGACCGCTTCACCAAAATAGGCCGCCCACCGGCACATCGCTTCTACCGTCCGTTATGCGCGGTCCATCAGAGCCGCCGGCTCCTTGGTCGCGTGCGAGCCTCTGTTGTGCGTCCGTTCGTAGAGTTCGCGGACGATTCGGCTTGCCGTAGTCTCGAACAGAAACGGCAAGAAAGCGTGAACGAGGGCGGCCCCCGCAGCCATCGACAGGCGCGAGCAGAACCACGCGGCAAAGGCCATATGGCTGAAATAGCTCTCGCCCACCTTGGCCGGGTGCGATGTAAAGAGCTTCGAAAGCTGCGTCATGGTGATCCTTCCTGCCGGGATAAGCCCCGATGCTGGGTATCCTGCCACGAGGCAAAGGTTCATTGGTCTCAATTTGTCCTTGTCATGGCGTACAATTTGGGACATTCATCCCAACATGTCGCGGGAAATCGATGAAATAGACCGAAGATTGCTGGCCGAGCTGCAACGTGACGGCACGCTGTCGGTCGACCAGCTCTCGGAAAGAGTGTCACTGTCGCGCAATGCCTGCTGGCGACGGGTCAAAAGGCTGGAAGAGGACGGCGTCATCACCGGGCGAGTGGCGCTGGTCGATGCCGACAGGGTTGGACTGGGGCTATCGGTGTTCATCCTGATCCGCACCTCCAACCACGATCCCGACTGGCTGCACAAATTCCGGGCCGCGGTGACCGGCTTTCCCGAGATCACCGGCGTCTACCGCATGTCCGGCGATCTCGACTACGTGCTGCGCGCCCGAGTCGCCGACGTGAAGGCCTATGATCGGCTCTACCAGCGGCTGATCGCCAAGGTGCCGCTGTCCGACGTCTCGGCCTCTTTCGTCATGGAAGAGATCAAGGAAACGACGGTCGTGCCTGTGGAACTGCGCTGAAACGGAACCGTCGCAAAAGAAAGGCGTTGATAGCCTTGCGGCCGAGTTGACCGAATCGGGATTCGTGCCGATAGGAATGGCTTTATGCGCGCAGCCCTTTGTCCCACTTCCGTCATCGGCCCCTCCGTCGGTTTCGTCAGGTTACCCCATGGCGAAGGCCTGCCGCTTCCAGCCTATGAAAGCGCGGGCGCAGCCGGCATGGATCTGCGCGCTGCGGTGCCGGACGACCGTCCGTTGCTGATCCTGCCCGGAAAACGCGCTTTGGTGCCGACCGGGCTGATCCTGGAAATTCCGGAGGGCATGGAAGGTCAGGTTCGGCCACGTTCGGGCCTTGCCTTCAAGCATGGACTTACTGTCCTCAATTCACCGGGCACGGTCGACAGCGACTATCGCGGCGAGGTGAAGGTGCTGCTGATCAACCTCGGCGCCGAGGACTTTGCCGTGACGCGCGGCATGCGGATTGCCCAGATCGTCTTTGCGGCGGTGACCCAGGTGGCGATCGAGGAGCGCTCGCTCGCCGGCGGTACAGCGCGCGACTCTGGCGGATTCGGATCGACCGGCACCGCTTAATGGGAACACCTAAACTCGTCATTTTCGACTGCGACGGGATCTTGGTCGATACCGAGAACCTTGCCAATCAGCGCCTCGCCGAATGGCTGAGCGCCGCCGGTTTCACAACCACCCTCGAATACTGCCGCAAGCATTTCTCCGGCCGCAGCATGGTCTCGGTGCAGCAGGAGGTCGAGGCGACCGGCGTGAGCCTCGGCGCCGATTTCGTCGAGCGCTGGAATGCAGGCTTGCCGGACCTGTTCGCGCATGGTGTCGAGGCTATCCCTTATGTGCGCGAGTTCATCGAGAAAGTCCGGGCGGCCGGCATCGACTACTGCGTCGCCTCTTCGGCGCGGGTGTCGAAGATGCACATCACACTTGGCCAGACCGGGCTGCTGCCGCTGTTCGAGCACGCCATGTTCTCTTCGACCATGGTCGGGCGCGGCAAGCCGTTTCCGGACCTGTTCCTCCATGCCGCGAAGACGATGGGCTTCGCGCCCGCCGACTGCATCGTCATCGAGGACAGCGTCGCCGGGACCGAGGCCGGTATAGCCGCAGGCATGCGCGTTTTTTCCTATCACGCCGATCCGTACTCCGATCCAGACGGCCTGGCCGAGGCCGGCGGCATCCTGTTCGACGACATGCGCGAACTAGCCGGCCTGGTGCCGATCCACTGAGCTGATTTCGGCCAGCGGACCTTGCTGTATGCCTCGTTTGTCCGTGCTAGCTTGATGCCCGCCAGCCCGGGGCCACACATGAACCTTTTGCTTCGCTTTGTCCTTTTCTGCCTGTTGCTGCCTTGCCTTGGGGCGACGGCGGGTGCGCAAGGCGTCAGCTTTCCCGATCTGGGTACTGCCCTGCCCGGCCAGCAGGATGTCACCTATCTCGACCTTGCCAGAATGGCCATTCCGGATCTGAAGAAAGGTACGGACGGCTTTTATGACGGCACCTTGCCGATCGAGATGCGCCACATCGAGGGACCGAATAGCGGTGGCTCGCCGCCGCCGACATCGAGCTTCCCCAACGCCGCCGTGCTCGACATCAAGACCGGCGGCAAGGACCGGCTGACGATGCTGTTGGACCTCGGCGACTCTCCCGACAGCGCCGAAGGCTTTGCGGTGCTGGCACTCTACGATCTCAGCGGCAAACCGAAACTGCTCGACGCCGTCAATGTCGCCGTCGACAGGAGCAGCTATTTCCGTGAACCGAACAGACTTTCGCTCGGCGCCGGCGACGATGCCGTCATCACCATGAGCACGCATTTCAACTCGAACCAGGGCTATGTCGGCACAGCACTGATCATGGTCCGCGACGGCCGCTTCCAGCTGATCGACATGATCTACACGTTCGATGAAAATGTCTGCGCCTACAGGCGCACGCAAAACCTGGCCTTTCAGACAAGTGGCGACAATCAACCCTATGCGGCGATCAAAGTGACGGTCACCGACGCCACCGTGCCCGGCGAGGAGGATTGCGGGGAAGCTCGGTCGGAGGCTTCCTCGCACGATATCTCGGTCACCTATAACTGGGACAAGATGGTGTCGCGCTACGTGAAGGACTCCGACGCGTTCGAGCGTTTGTCAGCAGAGAACGCCAAACGCTTCTGAGCCAAACGCATTCGTTTGCCCGGCGGAAACCGGCACGATAGACTCCGCCTCACAATTCCGTATCTGAAGGAAGTCTCCATGGACAAGGGCAAGATCTTTCGCGACCTGCATGCCTCGACCTTCGTCATGCCCAACCCCTGGGATGTCGGCACGACGAAGCTTCTCGCCTCGTTCGGCTTCAACGCGCTGGCGACGACCAGCGCCGGCTTTGCCTTCTCGCGTGGCCTGCCTGACGGCGCGGTGACGTTCGACACCATGATCCACCATTGCCGCGAGGTGACTGCGGCGACCAGCCTGCCGGTCTCGGCCGATCTCGAGCGCGGCAAGGGCGACAGCGCCGAGCGTGCGGCCGAAACCATCTTCGCGGCCGAAGCCGCCGGCCTTGCCGGCTGCTCGATCGAGGACCACACCGGCGATCCCGACAAGCCGATCTACGATTTTTCGCACGCGGTCGAGCGCGTCGCTGCAGCGGTCGAGGCGGCGCGGGCGCTGAAGCGCGATTTCGTCTTCACGGCGCGGGCCGAGAATTTCCTGTGGGGCCGGAACGACATCGACGACACGATCAAGCGGCTGCAGGCTTTCGAGAAAGCCGGCGCCGACGTGCTCTACGCGCCCGGCCTCGGCGATATCGAGACGGTGCGCACCGTGTGCTCGGCGGTGAGCAAGCCGATCAATGTCATGGCGCGGCCGGGCTTCACCGTCGCCGACCTTGCCCAGGCAGGCGTCAAGCGGATCTCGCTCGGGCCGTGGCTGACCAATTTCGCCTTCGGCATGTTGGAGACGGCGGCGCGCGAGATCCAGGAGGAAGGCACTTTCGGCTTCACCCGATCCGCCATGCCGTTCGGCAAGCTGCAGGCGCTGTTTGGCAAGTCCGGCGAATGACGCCTACCGTCGTCGACGTGGCGGCGAGCCGCTGAGGATATTTCACCGGCGGCTTTCGCGTGCCGAGACCGCCTTGTGGAGATGCACCATGATGGCGGCCGCGAAGAGCGGCGTCACAAGGTTGAGCAAGGGCACGGCGAGGAAGGCGGCGATGACCAGCCCGGCGAGAAACACCGTGCCGGCATACTTTCTGCGCAGTCCCTTGGCCTCCTCCTCCGGGCGAAAGCGCATGGCGGCGAATTCGAAGAACTCGCGCCCGAGCAGGTAGCCGTTTACGATGAAGAAGGCGGCTATGTTGATGCCCGGCACCAAAAGCAGCAGCAAGGCGACGATGTTGCCGAGGATGACGACGCCGAAGAATTTTATCGACAGCACCAGCGAGCGCAGCGCCGGCACGGCGCGTCCGGCCGGATCGCCGGGATAGTCGGTGCGCTCGACCACTTCGGCGACATCATCGAGGAACAGGCCGGCAATGATCGCCGTCACCGGT
This sequence comes from Mesorhizobium sp. IMUNJ 23033, assembly GCF_044778005.1. Taxonomy (NCBI): domain Bacteria; kingdom Pseudomonadati; phylum Pseudomonadota; class Alphaproteobacteria; order Hyphomicrobiales; family Phyllobacteriaceae; genus Mesorhizobium; species Mesorhizobium sp. IMUNJ 23033. Next base: position 529,801 of record NZ_JBJACT010000001.1, on the reverse strand, counting down.
GCAATGAGCAACGCCATCCCGAACGCAAGAGCGATGGCGGCGATGATGCCGCTCAGCCATCCGGCCCAGGACGGCAGGTCGGGCAACAGCGTCTCGACCCACGGCAGGGCCAGCCAATCGACAAGACCCGTCAGACCGAACCACAGCGCGACCAGCGCCAGCAGGGTCAGCCCGAGCGTCTTCAGGAAAACCGCTCGGAATTCGGGAGAGAACAGCTGACTGGCAGCGGCGCGGGCAGCGTCAAGGATCACGGCGTTTCCACCCCCTGGGACAAAACGGACATCTCCGAGATAGGCGGAGACCCGACAGGCCACAAGAGCGACTTGCCTACCCGGCAAGTGCTGCCTTGCGGGCCGGGATGGTCATGGCCGCCACGCCGGCGACGACAAAACCCATGCCGAGCCAGGCCGTCGGGCCGAGGCTCTCGCCGAGGAAGAGCGCGCCGATGCCGACGCCGATCGGCACGCGCAGATAGGCCTGCGACGTCGTGCCGACCGAACCCAGCGTGTGGATGAGGCGGAAAAAGATCGAGAAGGCGAGTGCGGTGGAAAAGACCGACAGTCCAAGCAGCGCAAGGACTGACGCGGTCGAGGGCGAAAGCGTCCAGGGCCGGTCGAAAATGAGACTCAGAGGGATGAGGATTGCCGTGCCGCAGATCATCGAGCCGGCGGCGGGCAGCATCGGGTCGAGTCCCCTGAAGTTGCGCCCGAAAATAGCTGCACCCGCGTAGCTGACGGTGGCGGCGATGACGGCAAGCTGCGCCCAGAGCTGATGGCCAAGGCCGCCCAGCGCTTGCGCGCCGACGATGAGACATATGCCGGCGATGCCCGCGCCGACGCCGACCAGCTTGCGCAGCGTCACCGGTTCGTGGCGGGTGATCAGCGCCGTCAGCAGGAAGGTGAAGATCGGCGAGGTCGCGTTGAGGATGGTGGCAAGGCCGGCATCGATGGAGCGTTCGGCGGCGGCAATCAGCGTGAATGGGACAACGCTGTTCAGGCAGGCCTGGAACATGAACCGGCGCCAGGTCACCGCATCCCTCGGCATGGCGAGGCCGCGCCAGCGGATGAGCGCGAGCAGGATGCCGCCGGCGATCAAAGTCCGCCCTGCGATGAAGGTCACCGGCGGGATCGTCTCGACGCCGACCTTGATGAAGGAGTAGGACGCACCCCAGAGCACGGCCAGCACACCGAGCAGGGCCAGTTCGGTGGTCATGTTGGTCTTTTCGGGCATTGCCGGGTCGCGCCTCGGAAACTTCGATCGGTCCCGCTTCTAGCTCAAGAAGAAACGAAAATGCTTCGATCTGGATGCAACCATAGCTGCCACGGTCACAGCTGCCATGGTCCAGTTCGATCCGACGGCTACCGCAGCGAAGTGCCAAATGGCAGCCACAGGTCGGCGTCGCGGAAGACAATGCCGATTTTCGGGGTAGGCAAAGCGGCGGCAACTCCAGAGCCTGATCCAGCCCGATTGAATCGGGCTGGGGTCTCTATTTTTTGTTTGACCATGATCTTGTCCGAAAACCGGGTTCCACTTTTCGGGATCATGGTCTAGACCCGCGCGCGGCCGGCATGGCAGAAAGCCGGTGGTTGTTGGCGGAGATATTGATGCCGGACTATGACGTGCTTTGCATCGGCAATGCCATTGTCGACATCATCGCCCAGTGCGACGAGGCGTTCCTTGAGACCAACGGCATCATCAAGGGGGCGATGAACCTGATCGACACCAGGCGCGCCGAGCTGCTCTACAGCCGCATGGGCCCGGCGATCGAGGCGTCCGGCGGCAGCGCCGGCAACACGGCGGCGGGCATTGCCAGCTTCGGCGGCCGCGCCGCCTTCTTCGGCAAGGTGTCCAACGACCCGCTCGGCGAAATCTACACCCATGACATCCAGGCCCAGGGCGTCGCCTTCGATACCAAACCCCTCGAAGGCGAACCTCCGACGGCACGCTCGATGATCTTCGTCACGCCGGACGGCGAGCGCTCGATGAACACCTATCTCGGCGCCTGCGTCGAGCTCGGCCCGGAGGACGTCGAGGCCGACAAGGCCTCGGGCGCTGCGGTCACCTATTTCGAGGGCTATCTGTGGGACCCGCCGCGCGCCAAGGAGGCGATCAGGCAGACCGCGCGGCTGGCTCATGCTGCCGGGCGCGAAGTGTCGATGACGCTGTCGGATTCCTTTTGCGTCGACCGCTACCGTGACGAGTTCCTCGACCTGATGCGCTCGGGCACCGTCGACATCGTCTTCGCCAACAGCCACGAGATCAAGTCCCTCTACCAGACCGCTTCCTTTGAGGAGGCGCTGGCCGCGATCCGCAAGGACTGCAAGATCGCCGCCGTCACCCGCTCGGAAAAGGGCTCGGTCATCGTGCGCGGCGACGAGACCGTCATCATCGAGGCGACGACGATCAAGGACCTGGTCGACACCACCGGCGCCGGCGACCTCTACGCCGCCGGTTTCCTCTACGGCTACACGACGGGACGCAGCCTGAAGGACTGCGGGGACCTCGGCTCGCTGGCGGCCGGGCTGGTCATCCAGCAGCTCGGGCCGAGGCCGCGGCAGAATTTGCGCCGCGAAGCCGAGCAGGCGGGGCTGCTATAGTCTCGCAGCGTCACCCTTGACGGGCATCCAAAAGACGCCGCCTGTCGCGTGCCTGTCATGGAGCGCACATAGACGCAACCGAGGCGTTTCGCGACTGACATTTCGGGACGCCCGCAGCCAGTCGGCGCCCCGCTCAGGCGGTCCGGCGATGCTTGCTGGCCGCAGGCTCCAGGTCGGCGGTGACCAGCCGGTCGCGGCCGTTTTTCTTGCCGACATACATCAGCCGGTCGGCAAGCGCGACCAGAGCGTCGCCGTCGCCGGCTTCGGATGGATAGATGGCGACGCCGATGGTGCAGCTGACCTGGATGTCGCCGTTCGGCGCCGGAACCTTGATGCGAAGCCGTTCCAGGACGCGTTCGGCGACGCGCACGGCCTTTTGCCTTGCCTGGTCCGCTTGCCCCGAAAACAGCAAGGCGAACTCGTCGCCACCGAGCCGCGCCACGAAATCATCGCTGCGCAGGACGGATCGAAGGTGGTTCGACACGCGCTGCAGCAGCGCGTCGCCGGCCTCGTGGCCGAGCGTGTCGTTGACCTCCTTGAACTGGTCGAGATCGATGAACAGGAGACCGGCCGTCTGGCCGTTACCGGCGCAGCGGGCGACCACCGATTTGAGCTCGTTGTGGAAGGCGCGCCGGTTGGGCAGGTCGGTCAACAGATCGTGGTTGGCCGAATGGTCGCTCTGCTGCTTGGCCAGCTCGATCTCACGCTTTTGCGCGGAGAGCTCCTCATTGGCGACCTTCAGATCCTGCAGCAGCTGGGCGTTGAGGTCCTCGACAACCTTGCGGTCGCTGATGTCGACGACGAACCCTTCCAGGAATTCGAGTTCGCCGGCATCGTCCCAGACGCCGCCGCCGATCTCGCGGACCCAGAGCGGTTCGCCGACCTTGGGCACGATGCGATAGTCGACGTTCCAGTTGCGGCGCGCCTCAAGCGCGGCGTCGACGGCGGCATAGACCGAGGCAAGATCGTCCGGGTGGATGGCCGAGACATAGTCGCGCACGGCGTTGTGCACGAAATCCGTGGGCGGATAGCCGCTGACGGTGAAAATACCGTCGCTGATATAGAGCATGGTGTAGGATTGATCGTTGCGGCAGCGGTAGAGATAACCGTCCATGCGGCCGGTGATGCTGAGCAGCGCGTCGAGCCGCTCGTCGTGGTAGGCCCCGTGGCCGACCGCTGATACAGAAACCCCGTCATGCTTCATGGCCGCACCCCCGTTTGGCGGTCTGAGCGCGCCGCACATGCCGTTACGGCAAGTCGGCAAAGAGGTTCCCTATATCAGCTGGATATTATCAATCTCTTATGGGTCCGATGGCATTTCGGGCTTTGCTTCACGCGAAAAGCGTTCGCGGGCTCACCGTTGCCTTTTCGCCTCGTTGTGCGGATCGTTCGTCAGGCTGCCCTCCGCTATGGCTTCGGGCCTTGCCTCACTCGAAAAGCCAAATCGTTGCCTTTTGGTCCGCTGCGCGGACCGTTCGTCAAGCCCCCGCCGTATACGCTGCGATCGCCGCCATGTTGACGATGTCTGAGTCCTTGGCATTCAGCGAAACGATCTGGACCGGCTTGTTGAGGCCGACCAGTAGCGGGCCGATGACGGTCGAGCCGCCAAGCTCTTGCAGCATCTTGGTCGAGATCGAGGCCGAGTGGAACGCGGGCATGATCAGCACATTGGCCGGGCCAGTCAGGCGGATGAACGGATATTGCGCCATGGCGCGGGCATTGAGCGCCACGTCGGCGGCCATCTCGCCGTCATATTCGAAATCGACGCGGCGCTTGTCGAGGATGCGCACCGCTTCCTGGACGCGCTCGGAGCGCTCGCCCTGCGGATGGCCGAAGGTGGAGTAGGCGAGCATGGCAAGCCTCGGCTCGTAGCCCATGCGGCGGGCGAAGCCGGCTGCCTCCTCGGCGATGTCGGCGATCTGCTCGGCATTGGGCATATCGTGCACGGCAGTGTCGGCGACCAGCACCGTCCTGCCCCGCGCCAGCACGATCGACACGCCGATGACTCGGTGCCCAGGCTTGGCGTCGATGATGCGGCGGATGTCGTCGAGCGCCGTGGAATAGTTGCGGGTGACGCCGGTGACGATGCCGTCAGCATCGCCCAGCGCCACCATGCAGGCGGCGAAGTGGTTGCGGTCGTTGTTGATCAGGCGCTGGCAGTCGCGGAACAGGAAGCCTTTGCGCTGCATGCGTTCGTAGAGATAGTCGGTGTAGATGCCGTTGCGGCGCGACAGCCTGGCGTTGATAATCTCAATGCCTTGCTTGTTGAGTTCGATGCCGGCGTGCTTGGCGTTCTCCTTGATGACGTCGTCGCGGCCAAGCAGGATGGCGGTGCCGAGCTTCTGGTTCACATAGGAGACGGCGGCGCGCATGACTTGCTCCTCCTCGCCCTCGGCGAAGACGATGCGCTTGGGCTGGCGACGCACGCGGTCGTAGATGCGCTGCAGCGTCGAGGCGATCGGGTCGCGGCGGGCCGACAGTTCCTGCGCGTAGCGGTCGAGGTCGAGGATCGGCTTGCGGGCGACGCCCGACTCCATCGCAGCCTTTGCCACCGCAAGCGGGATGGCCGCAATCAGGCGCGGGTCGAACGGCACCGGGATGATGTAGTTAGGGCCGAATTTCGGCCGGTTGCCCTGATAGGCGGCGGCGACGTCGTCCGGCACGTCCTTGCGCGCCAGTTCGGCCAGCGCCCGTGCCGCGGCGATCTTCATCTCGTCATTGATGGTGGTGGCCCTGACATCCAGCGCACCGCGGAAGATGTAGGGGAAGCCCAGCACGTTGTTGACCTGGTTCGGATAGTCCGAGCGCCCGGTGGCCATGATGGCATCGGTGCGGATCTCGGCCACTTCTTCCGGCGTGATCTCCGGATCAGGATTGGCCATGGCGAAGATGATCGGGTTCTTGGCCATCGACTGCACCATCTTGGTGGTCAGCGCACCCTTGGCGGAAAGGCCGAGGAAAACGTCGGCGCCGTCCAGTGCCTCGGCCAGGCTGCGCGCCTCGGTCTTGACGGCATGCGCCGACTTCCACTGGTTCATGCCTTCGGTGCGGCCCTGGAAGACCACGCCCTTGGTGTCGCACAGGATGATGTTTTCGGGCGCAAAACCCATCGCCTTCATCAGCTCGATGCAGGCGATGCCGGCCGCACCGGCGCCGTTGCAGACCATCTTCGTGGTCTTCATGTCGCGGCCAGTGATCTCCAGCGCGTTGATCAGGCCGGCGGCCGAGATGATAGCGGTGCCGTGCTGGTCGTCATGAAAGACCGGAATGTCCATCAGTTCGCGCAGGCGCTGCTCGATGATGAAGCATTCCGGCGCCTTGATGTCCTCGAGGTTGATGCCGCCGAAGGACGGGCCGAGGAAGCGCACGCAGTTGATGAACTCGTCGGCATCCTCGGTATCGACTTCGAGGTCGATGGAATCGACATCGGCGAAGCGCTTGAACAGCACCGCCTTGCCTTCCATCACCGGCTTGGAGGCGAGCGCGCCGAGATTGCCGAGGCCGAGGATGGCGGTGCCGTTGGAGATGACGGCGACCATGTTGCCGCGCGTCGTGTAGTCGAAGGCGCGGCTCGGGTCCTCGGCGATGGCGCGCACCGGAACGGCGACGCCCGGCGAATAGGCGAGGCTGAGATCGCGCTGCGTCGCCATCGGCTTGGTGGCGACGATCTCCAGCTTACCCGGGCGGCCCATGGCGTGGAATTCCAGCGCCTCCTGCGCGCTGACGGAGGGACCGCTGTTTTCGGTTTTCCTGGCCATGATGCTCTTGATTTCCTCGCCGGTGCGGCACCCTTGAGATGGACGCCATGTTTTTGTGAGCTTCCGGATTAAGGCCACACGAGGACGCTGTAAACCGCCAAGCGATCTGGAAAAGCGCTTCTGGCACCTCACGGGCTGTTGGCGGTCCGGCGTCGGCAACAGCGGATGCAGCCGCTTCTTCCCCTGCTTTTCGAGCCGCCGGCATTAAACCGCGCCATCACATCTGCTAGCGTGCCGACATGAACATGCACACGCCAACCGAGCCCGACGCCCCAGAGGCGATGACGCCTGCGCCCGCCACCGCGCCAGCCGGCGCCACGCCGATGATGGAGCAGTATATCGAGATCAAGGCGGCGAACCCGGATTCGCTGCTGTTCTACCGCATGGGCGATTTCTACGAGCTGTTCTTCGACGACGCCGAGAAGGCGAGCCGGGCGCTGGGCATCGTGCTGACCAAGCGCGGCAAGCATCAGGGCCATGACATCCCTATGTGCGGCGTGCCTGTGCATGCGGCCGACGACTATCTGCAGAAGCTGATCGGCCAGGGATTCCGCGTCGCCGTCTGCGAGCAGATCGAGGATCCGGCGGAAGCCAAGAAGCGCGGCGGCAAATCGGTGGTGCGACGCGACGTGGTGCGCCTGGTGACGCCCGGCACCATCACCGAGGACAAATTGCTGGCGCCGTCGGAATCGAGTTTCCTGATGGCGCTGGGGCGCGTGAAGGGCGGGGCGGAGCATTCCTTCGCGCTGGCCTGGATCGAGATCTCGACCGGCGTCTTCCGCGTTGCCGAAACCACCGCCGACCGGCTTCTGGCCGACGTGTTCCGGGTCGATCCGCGCGAGTTGATCGTCGCCGAACCGGTATTCTACGACCCTGAGCTGAAGCCGGTGTTCGACGTCATCGGTCGCGTCGCCAGTCCGCAGCCGCCATCACTGTTCGATTCGGCCTCGGCGGCGGGGCGCATCGCCCGCTTCTTCGAGGTGGCGACGCCGGACAGTTTCGGCACGTTCTCCCGCGCCGAGCTGTCGGCGATCTCCGGCACTATTGCCTATGTCGAGAAGACGCAGAAGGCCGAGCGGCCGCCGCTGTCGCGGCCCGAACGCGAGGAGCAGGGCTCGACGCTATTCATCGACCCGGCGACGCGCGGCAATCTGGAGCTGCTGCGCACTTTGTCGGGTAGCCGCGACGGCTCGCTGTTCAAGGCGATCGACCGCACGGTGACCGGCGGCGGCGCAAGGCTTCTGGCCGACCGGCTGATGGCGCCGCTGACCGACCCGGCGGCGATCGGCGCCAGGCTAGATTCGGTGTCGTTCTTCCGTGCGGAGACGCGGCTCTGCCAGGCGGTGCGGACGAACCTGAAGAGCGTCGCCGACATGCCGCGCGCGCTGTCCCGGCTGGCGCTCAACCGCGGCGGCCCGCGCGACCTCGGCGCGCTGCGCGCCGGCTTCGAGGCGGCGGGCGCCATCGCCGAGATCTTTGCCGCGACCGCCCTGCCCCAGGAATTGGCGGCATCGCTCACCGCCATCAAGGCGTTGCCGCGCACGCTCTCAGAGCATCTCAGCCAGGCACTCAGCGAGGAGCTGCCGCTGCTCAAGCGCGACGGCGGCTTCGTGCGCGGCGGCTATCATGCCGAGCTCGACGAGATGCGGGCACTGCGCGACGAATCGCGCAAAGTGATCGCCGGGCTGGAGCGCTCGCTGATCGATGAGACCGGCATCCGTTCGCTGAAGATCCGGCACAACAATGTGCTCGGCTACTACATCGAGGTGACCGCCAATCACCATTCGATCATGACCGGCAGCGACGGCGCCAAGGCGCGCTTCATCCACCGCCAGACCATGGCCAACGCCATGCGGTTTACGACAACGGAGCTCGCCGAACTCGAGACAAAAATCGCCAACGCCGCCGACCGGGCACTGAGCATCGAGTTGGCCACTTTCGACAGGCTGACGGCGGAGGTGGTCGGCGAAGCAGACAGCATCCGCGCCGGCGCCGAGGCGCTTGCCGTGATCGATGTGTCGGCGGCGCTGGCGCTCCTCTCGGAAAGTGAGGCCTGGTGCCGTCCGGTGGTGGATTTCAGCCTCGCCTTCGATATCTCCGGCGGCCGGCATCCGGTGGTCGAACAGGCGTTGCGGCGCTCGGGCGAAGGCCCGTTCGTCGCCAATGATTGCGACCTGTCGCCGGAAGGCAGCGCGAAGAACGGCGCGATCTGGCTGCTGACCGGCCCCAACATGGGCGGCAAATCGACCTTCCTGCGGCAGAACGCGCTGATCGCCATCCTGGCCCAGACAGGCTCCTTCGTGCCGGCGCAAAGTGCCCATATCGGCGTCGTCGACCGGCTGTTCTCGCGTGTCGGCGCTTCGGACGACCTGGCGCGCGGGCGTTCGACTTTCATGGTCGAGATGGTCGAGACGGCTGCGATCCTCAACCAAGCGGGCGAACGGGCGCTGGTGATTCTCGATGAAATCGGCCGCGGCACCGCCACGTTCGACGGCCTGTCGATCGCCTGGGCGGCGGTCGAATATCTGCACGAGAAGAACCGCTGCCGGGCGATCTTCGCCACCCATTTCCACGAGATGACGGCGCTGGCCGGCAAGCTGCCGCGACTGCACAACGTCACCATGCGGGTCAAGGAATGGGAAGGCGACGTGGTCTTCCTGCACGAAGTCGGCAAAGGTGCCGCCGACCGCTCCTACGGCGTCCAGGTGGCGCGGCTCGCCGGCCTGCCGGAAGCCGTGGTCGGGCGGGCGAAGGAAGTGCTGCACCAGTTGGAGGAAGGCGACGTTTCGGGCAAGGCCAACCGGCTGGTCGACGACCTGCCGCTGTTTTCGGTGGCCGTGAAGCGCGAAGCACCGAAGCCGGTGAAGAACGATGCACTGGGCGAGGCGCTCGGTGCGATCAATCCCGATGAAATGACGCCGCGCGAGGCGCTGGAGGCGCTGTACCGGCTGAAGGGGATGGCGGGGAAGTAGCCCGCGACCGCTCGCGTCGCTCAGATCATCTCCAGCCCGCGCTTGCGCGTCGGCGGCGGGAAGGCGCGGTCGAGGTCGGCGATATCTTCAGAACTCAGCCTGAAGTCGAGCGCGGCGGCGTTCTGGCGCACATGCTCCTGCCTCGTTGCTTTCGGGATGGCGATGACGCCTGGCTGTGCCATCACCCAGGCAAGCGCGATCTGCGCCGGGGTGGCATTGTGGCGGGCGGCGATGGCCTCGAGCCTGGTGTTGCGCGCCAAGGCGCCCTGCTCGACCGGCGAATGGCCATCAGCGGAATGCCGCGTTGCCGGCTCCACGGCGCGAGGTCGAATTCGAGGCCGCGCCGCGACAGATTGTAGAGCACCTGGTTGGTCTGAACATCGCCGCCGGCAGGCAGGCCGACCAGTTCCTCCATCTCGTCGGTGTCGAAATTGCTGACGCCCCAGTGGCGGATCTTGCCGGCCTTTTTCAGCGCCTCAAACGCCTCGACCGTCTCCGCCAAAGGCACGCTGCCCGGCCAATGCAAGAGATAGAGATCGATGCGGTCGGTCGCGAGGCGTTTCAGGCTGCTCTCGCAGGCCCGCTGCACGCCGGCGCGAGAGGCGTTGGACGGCAGCACCTTGGAGACCAGGAAGGTGTTGTCGCGGCGCCCGGCAATGGCCTCCGCCACCACCTCCTCGGCGCCGCCGCTGGCATACATTTCGGCGGTGTCGATGAGGGTAATGCCGAGATCCAGCCCTAGCTTGAGCGCGGCAACCTCATCGGCACGGCGACGTGCATCCTCGCCCATTTTCCAGGTACCCTGGCCGAGCACGGCAACGGCTTCGCCCGAGGGCAGCGTGGTGGTTCTGATCGTTGACGGCATGGCGTGCTCCACTTGGTGCCGGATCGCAGCACAGGCGAGCCGGGAAATCCAGACGAAAGTCCTGTCCGAACGTTCGCGGTTACGCCTGCCGCTACTTCACCGGATGGGCGGCGAGCCAGGCCTGCATCTCTTTGATCTCGGCTTCCTGCGCGGCGATAACCCCCTCGGCCAGCTTGCGGATTTCAGGGTCCTTGCCGTTGGCAAGCTCGACCTTGGCCATGTCGATCGCGCCCTGATGATGCGGGATCATGCCGCGGACGAAATCGACATCGGCATTGCCGGTACTTTCGATCGCCATCATGTCGGCGTGCATCTTGTCCATCGCCGCCTTGTAGCCGGCGGTCGAAGGGTTTTCCGCGCCCATCGCCATGCCGGACATGTCGTGCTTCATCTCCTCCGATTGTGCAGGAACGCTTTCAAGGAACACCGCGAGCAGCATTCCCGCCGCCATCAGCAAAAGCACAATCTTCTTGGCCAAATTCATCCGTGATCTCCTGTTGAATGGAACGTCGTATTTGGGAGTTTTGCTCAGAGTTTCAACGTTCTCAGCCGCAACGCGTTGCCGATGACCGAGACCGAGGACAGGCTCATCGCCGCCGCCGCCAGCATCGGCGACAAAAGCGCGCCGGTGAGCGGATAGAGCACGCCGGCCGCGACCGGCACGCCGAGCACATTGTAGAGGAAGGCGAAAAACAGGTTCTGGCGGATGTTGCGGATCGTCGCCTGGGCGAGCGTGCGGGCGCGCACGATGCCGTTGAGGTCGCCCTTGACCAGCGTGATCCCGGCGCTTTCGACCGCGACGTCGGCGCCGGTGCCCATGGCGATGCCGACATCGGCGACAGCGAGTGCAGGCGCATCGTTGACGCCGTCGCCGGCCATAGCGACACCGGCGCCTTTAGAGCGCAAATCCTCGACAAGGGCCGCCTTATGTTCCGGCAGCAGGCCAGCGCGAACCTCGTCGATGCCGAGTTTTTCAGCGATGGCCTTGGCCGTGCGCTCATTGTCGCCGGTCGCCATGATGATCCTCAAGCCCCTGTCATGCAGTGCCTTGATCGCCTCCGCTGTCGTCGCCTTGACCGGATCGGCGACGGCGACGATGCCCGCCAGCCTTTTGCCCACGGCAACGAACATCACCGTCTTGCCGTCCGTTTGCAGCGCCGTTGCCTGTTCACCGAGCGGCGCGGTGTCGATGCCGAGATCGGCCATCATCGCCGCGTTGCCGAGCGCAACCTTGCTACCTGACACCGTGCCGAAAACACCCTTGCCGGTGACCGCCTCGAAATCGCTGGCGTCAGCGACCTTCAGGCCCCGTTCGCCGGCACCGTCGACGATGGCTTCGGCCAGCGGATGCTCCGAGCCCTTTTCGAGGGCGGCGGCGAGCGCCAGCAATTCATTCTCGGCCATGCCTTGGGCGGCGACGACATCGGTCAATCGCGGCCGGCCCTCGGTCAAGGTGCCGGTCTTGTCGACGATTAGCGTGTCGACGGAGGCGAAGCGTTCGAGCGCCGCCGCCTCCTTGATCAGCACGCCGGCATGGGCGCCGCGTCCGGTCGCGGTCATGATCGACATCGGCGTCGCCAGGCCGAGCGCGCAGGGACAGGCGATGATCAGCACCGACACCGCCGAGACGATGGCGAAGATCAGGCTCGGCTCGGGACCGATGATTGCCCAGGCGACGAAGGCGATGATCGCGACCAGCACGACGCCCGGCACGAAATAGAAGGAGACGCGATCGGCCAGCCCCTGGATCGGCGCGCGTGAACGCTGTGCCTTGGCGACGAGCTCGACGATGCGCGCCAGCGTCGTCTCGGCGCCGACCTTGTCGGCACGCATGATCAGCGCCCCGTTCTTGTTGAGCGTGCCGCCGGTCAAGGCATCGCCTTCGGTCTTTTCGACCGGCAGCGGCTCGCCAGATATCATCGATTCGTCGACCGAGGAGCGGCCTTCGAGCACGGTGCCATCGACCGGCACGGCATCACCGGGGCGGATGCGCAGCCGGTCGCCGGCCTTGACCGTGTCGAGCGGCACGTCGGTCTCGGAGCCGTCCGCGCCAATCAGCCTGGCCGCCTTCGGTGCAAGGTCGAGCAAGGCGCGGATTGCTGAGCCGGTCTTTTCACGGGCGCGCAGTTCGAGAACCTGGCCGAGGAACACCAGTGCGACGATGACGGCGGCGGCCTCGAAATAGACCGGGACAGTACCGCCATGGCCGCGGAACTGATGCGGAAAGATATCCGGGAACAGCGTGGCGCCGGCGCTGTAGAGGTAGGCAGCGCCGACGCCGAGAGAAATCAGCGTCCACATGTTGGGGCTGCGGTTCAAGACCGACTGCCAACCGCGATGGAAGAAGGGGAATGCCGCCCACAGCACCACCGGGCTCGCCAGCGCCAGTTCCAGCCAGGTCTTCGTCCAATCGTCGACGAGGCTCTCGAAGCTCAGGCCGAGCATCGGCGCCATGGCGATGATCAGCAAGGGCAGGGACAGCACTGCGCTGACCCAGAAGCGCCTGGTGAAATCCACCAGTTCCGGGTTCGGCCCCTCGTCGCCGGTCGGCACGCCCATCGGCTCCAGCGCCATGCCGCAGATCGGGCAGGCGCCGGGCTTGTCGCGGACGATTTCGGGATGCATCGGGCAGGTGTATTGCGTGCCTTTCGGCATCGCCTGCGGCTCAGGCCTATCGCCGAGATATTTCGCCGGCTCCGCCTCGAATTTCGCCTTGCAACCGGCCGAGCAGAAATAGAAACCCTGGCCCTCGTGACGCAAAAAGTGCTTGGCGATGGCGCGGTCGACGCCCATGCCACACACCGGATCGGTGGCCGTCAGGTATTTTTCCAGCTCGGCGACGAATTTCGCACGGCAGCGCTCGCTGCAGAAATGGCGAACCTGGCCGCCATGCTCGGCCATCGGCTTTCCGGCGGCCGGATCGACGGTCATGCCGCAGACCGGATCGCGGATGACGGCTTCGGCGCCAGGCGCAACACCTTTGGCGGAGCAGCAGCCGCCGGCGTGCGCGTGGTGAGTATGGTCGGAATGGGCCATCCGAAATGCCTCTTATGTCTCGATCTGGTGCGGAGGTAGGGCTTCCAGTAACTGGAAGGTCAAGAGCCGTTTCGACTTTTCGTGTCGAGGCGCGGTCGGCGAAAAAATACCGCACGCGATTGCGCCCATATGCTATGGACGCCCACTTCCCGCAATCGCATCGATCCCCGCTCCAAATGAAGTGTCTGGTCATCAACCTCGATCGGTCCCGGGACCGGCTTGCCCACATGACGGCGGAACTGGCCCGCATCGGTGTAGCGTTTGAACGGGTCGCGGCGATCGATGCATGCAATCCATCTGAGATGGCCGCGGCAGCGCCATACAGGAATTCCTTTCCGTCGAACTTGTCCGATGCCGAGATCGCCTGCTTTTTGAGCCACATTGCATGTTGGCGCATCGTTGCTGAAAGCAATGATGCCTACGCCGCAATCCTTGAAGACGACGTGCTGATTTCAGCCGTGGCCCGCCCATTGTTTGCCGACAGCGACTGGATTCCGGCCGATGCCGACATCGTCAAGCTGGAGACAGTCTTCAGCAAGACCTCTGTCTCCAGAATCCACACTTCCGTCGGTTACGGCCATTCCGTGTCCAGGCTCCTGGGGGCGCATCTCGGCACTGCGGGCTATATCGTTTCGAAACGGGCCGCGCGCGATCTTATCGAGGCAACATATGAGCTCGCCGCTCAGGTCGATTGCGTGATGTTCGATCCCGGCTTCCAGACATCGTGGCGCAAGACAACATATCAGCTCATACCGGCGCTGTGCATGCAGACCCAGTTCCTGAGCGATGACGAAGCCGTGCTGCCGAGCCAGATTATTGATGCGACACCCAGGGCGCCGGCGACGCCTGCGAGCGAAAAACGAAAGAGGTCTACTCCCGAAAAAGTCCTGACCGAGGTCAAACGGATATGGCACCAAGCCAGCAAAGTTTTCCAGCTGGAGCGGGAAATGATCATTCCGTTCCGCTATCATGGCAAAAGTGTCCGTCCGCCCCGTCCTGGGCATCGTTTGAAGGCGCTGTAGATAGTCACGTTTTTTTCATGCCGCGGCCAGGCCGCCATTCGATTCGAATCCATCCCGCTCTATTGACGCGGCGCCTGCAGGGCCAGTTCCTGGCAGGCGCTGCTGTCCGGCTGCCGAGCCTGCTCGGGCAGGATCGCGACGATCAGCTCGCCACGAGCGGCATGGACAGAAAACGCAAGAAGTCCGCTGTCGCAAGGGTAAGGCTCGAGATCGAGCGCCTGGCACGACAGCTTGCCGATTTCTGCCGCTGCGACAGTGGAAGACCATCCCGTTCGAACACCAGGGCAAGCGTGTTCGACCGCCCCATACCCAGCACCGCGAAAACGCGCTATAGACGCCGCCGAAAAGGCGAGGCCGACCTCCGCATATGGCAAAAATATCACTGAAACTCGACGAACTGATCGACGGCGAGGCTTTGCGCCGCGAGATGACGGCGCTGACCGCGGCAACGGCCGGCGACGGGTCCGGCCAGGCCACGCGAGGCCGCGTCCTCCAGCTTCTCAAGGGCCGGCTCGCCGACGGCCGCAAGGTCGCCGAGACCATGCTGAAGGACGATGGCGGCGGCACCGCCTGCGCCGCCCGGCTGTCGCATCTCATGGACGAACTCATCCGCGCGCTTTACGATTTCGCCGCTACCCATGTCTACCGCGTCAAGAACCCGTCTTCTGCCGAACGCATGGCCGTGGTCGCGGTCGGCGGCTATGGCCGCGGCACGCTGGCCCCGGGCTCCGACATCGACCTTTTGTTCCTGCTGCCCTACAAGCAGACGCCGTGGGGCGAGCAGATCGTCGAATACATGCTCTACATGCTGTGGGATCTCGGCCTGAAGGTCGGCCACGCCACCCGCAACATCGACGAGTGCCTGAGGCTGTCGCGCACCGACATCACCATCCGCACCTCGATCCTGGAAGCGCGCTTCCTGTGGGGCGACCTGAAACTCTATGACGAGCTTCTGACGCGTTTCGACCACGAGGTGGTGCGCACGACCGGCCCCGAATATGTGCAGGCAAAGCTTGCCGAGCGCGACGAGCGCCATGCCAAGGCCGGCGAAAGCCGCTATCTCGTCGAACCCAATGTCAAGGACGGCAAGGGCGGCCTGCGCGACCTGCAGACGCTGTTCTGGATCGCCAAGTATTTCTACCGGGTGCGCACCGGCGAGGAACTGGTCGACAAGGGTGTCTTCACCGAAGCCGAATACCGCGAATTCCTCAAGGCTGAGGATTTCCTGTGGGCGGTGCGCTGCCACATGCATTTCCTCACCGGCAAGCCCGAGGAGCGGCTGCATTTCGACATCCAGCGCGAGATCGCCGAGCGGCTGGGCTACACCACCCATCCCGGCCTGTCGGCGGTCGAGCGCTTCATGAAGCACTACTTCCTCGTCGCCAAGGATGTCGGCGACCTGACCCGCATCTTCTGCGCGGCACTGGAGGAGGAACAGGCCAAGCATGTGCCTGGCTTCAACCGTATCTTCCTCACCTTCTCGCGCCGCAAGCGCAAGCTCGCCGGCACGTCCGATTTCATCGTCGACAACCACCGGATCAACGTCGCCGACGACATGGTGTTCGAGCGCGATCCGGTCAATCTCTTGCGGCTGTTCTGGTTCGCCGACAAGCATGGGCTGGAGTTCCACCCCGATGCGCTGAAGCTGCTCACCCGCTCGCTCGGCCTAGTCAACAAGTCGCTGCGACGCGACGAGGAGGCCAACCGGCTGTTCCTCGACATCTTGACCTCGGACCGCAACGCCGAGCTCAACCTCAGGCGCATGAACGAGGCGGGGCTGCTCGCCAAGCTGATCCCCGACTTCGGCAAGATCGTCGCCATGATGCAGTTCTCAATGTACCACCACTATACGGTGGACGAGCACCTGATCCGCTGCATCGGCGTGCTGGCCGAGATCGAGCGCGGCGACGGCGAGAAGGTGCATCCGCTGTCGCACACGCTGATGCCGGGACTGAAGAAGAGCCGCGAGGCGCTCTATGTGGCGGTGCTGCTGCACGACATCGCCAAGGGACGCCTGGAGGACCATTCGGAGGCTGGCGCGCGCATCGCGCGGCGCATCTGCCCGCATATGGGGCTTTCGGCGGCTGACACCGAAACCGTCGCCTGGCTGGTCGAGAACCACCTCGTGATGTCGATGACGGCGCAGACGCGCGACCTCAACGACCGCAAGACGATCGAGGATTTCGCCTCGATCGTGCAGTCGGTCGAGCGGCTGAAGCTGCTGCTGATCCTGACCGTCTGCGACATCAGAGGCGTCGGGCCGGGCGTGTGGAACGGCTGGAAGGGCCAGTTGCTGCGCACGCTCTATTACGAGACCGAGCTGCTTCTCACCGGCGGCTTCTCGGAAGTGTCGCGCGCCGAGCGCACCGCCGCCGCGCGCGGGCGGCTGGCCGAGGCGCTGGCCGATTGGCCGGCCAAGGACCGCAAACGCTACGTCGCTCAGCATTACGAGAACTACCTGCTGACCGTGGACCTCGCCGACCAGCTGCGCCATGCCGAATTCGTCCGCGAGGCGGATGCGGCGGGCAAGAAGCTCGCCACCATGGTCAAGACCCACCAGTTCGAGGCCGTGACCGAGATCACCGTTCTGGCGCAGGACCATCCGCGCCTGCTGTCGGTGATTGCCGGCGCCTGCGCCGGAGCCGGCGGCAACATCGTCGACGCGCAGATCTTCACCACCTCCGACGGCCGCGCGCTGGACACAATCCTGATCAGCCGGGAATTCGACCTCGACGAGGATGAGCGCCGCCGCGCCGAGCGCGTCGGCCGATTGATCGAGGACGTGCTGTCAGGCAAGAGCTGGCTGCCCGAAATGATCGAGAAGCGCACCAAGCCCCGGCGCGGCGCCAAGGTCTTCCGCATTCCGCCGCGGGCTGAAATCCGCAACACGCTTTCGAACCGCTTCTCGGTGATCGAGATCGAGGGGCTGGACCGGCCTGGCCTGCTGTCGGAGATCACCGGCGCGCTGTCGGATCTCTCGCTCGACATCGCCTCGGCGCATATCACGACTTTTGGCGAGAAGGTCATCGACACTTTCTATGTCACCGACCTGACGGGACAGAAGATCGACAGCCCGACGCGTATAGCCACCATCCGCAAGAGGCTGATCGAGACCCTCGAGGGCACCGCGCCGGAGCGCAACGGCAAGGCCAAGGCGGCCGCCGAGTGAGGATCACCATCACTTTGTCCCATTCCCACGGTCAGTCTCCCCGCGCATGAGCCTTGTCAAGAAATTCGCCACTGTCGCGTCCGGCACGCTGATGAGCCGCGCGCTCGGCTTCGGCCGCGAGATGCTTATGGCGGCCGCACTCGGCACCGGGCCGGTCGCCGACGCCTTCAACGCCGCCTTCCAGTTTCCCAACACCTTCCGCCGGCTCTTCGCCGAAGGCGCCTTCAACGCCGCCTTCGTGCCGCTGTTCGCCAAGGAGATCGAGACCCACGGCACCGAGGGCGCCAAGCGCTTTTCCGAAGAGGTGTTCGGCGTGCTGTTCACGGCACTGCTGGCGCTAACCATCGTCATGGAACTGGCGATGCCGCTGATCGTGCGCTACCTGGTGGCGCCGGGCTTTGCCGACACGCCGGGCAAGTTCGAGACGACGGTCCGGCTTGCGACCATCATGTTTCCCTACCTGATCTGCATGTCGCTCGGCGCCATGATGGCCGGCATGCTGAATTCGCTGCGCCGCTATTTCGCCGCCGCCGTGGCGCCGGTGTTCCTCAACATCATCCTGATCGGTGTGCTGGCCTATGCCTGGTACAAGGGACTGGACGCCCACGCCGTCGGCTTCGGCCTGTCCTGGGGCGTGCTCGCGGCGGGGCTGGTGCAACTCGCCATCGTCTGGGTGGCGGTGCGCCATGCCGGCATCTCGATCGGCTTTCGCCGGCCGAAGATGACGCCCAGCGTCAAGCGGTTGCTGATCCTGGCGCTGCCAGCGGCGATCACCGGCGGCATCACCCAGATCAACCAGCTGATCGGCACGGCGATCGCCTCGGCGCAGGACAGCGCCGTGTCATCGCTCGCCTATGCCGACCGCATCTACCAGCTGCCGCTTGGCGTCGTCGGCGTCGCGGTGGCGATCGTGCTGTTGCCGGAACTGTCGCGGGCGCTGAAATCCGGAAACCTGATCGAGGCGGCCAATCTGCAGAACCGCTCGGTCGAGTTCACGCTGTTCATGACCTTGCCGGCGGCCGTCGCCCTCTGGGTCATGTCGGAGCCGATCGTGCGGCTGGTGTATGAGCGCGGCGCCTTTGCCGCCAACCATTCGACGCCGACCGTGGCGGCGATCCTGGCGATCTTTGGCCTGGGCCTGCCGGCCTTCGTGCTGATCAAGGCGTTCACCCCCGGCTATTTCGCCCGCGAGGACACGCGTACGCCAATGATGTTTGCCGCCATCTCGGTGGCGGTGAACGTCGCGACCGCGCTGACGCTGTTCCCGTCGATGGGCGCGCCGGGCATTGCGGTAGCCTCGGCCGTCGCCGGCTGGGTCAACGCGCTGATGTTGCTTGCCGTGCTGATCCGGCGCGGCCATTGGGGTCGCGACCTGCCGCTCTTGAAACGCATTCCCCGGCTGGTGCTGTCGGCGGCGGTGATGGGAGCGGCGCTCTATTTCGCTGAGCACTGGTTGGCCGTCAGGCTCGGCCCGGGTTCGCCACTGGTCGTCAAGGCAACGACGGTTCTGGCACTGGTCGCCGGCGGGGCGGCGCTCTACTTCGTCACCGCCTTCACTACCGGCGGCGCCGATTTCGGCATGGTCCGAAGGAACATCAAGCGCGGTTCGGCAAAGGCGACGGCGCCATCGGTCACGGAACAGTCTCCAGATCCGTGAGCCTGATTTCTTCGGGCCGTGCAAGCATCGGCACGGCTTGGTAACACGCGCGCGCTAGCGTAGTGAAAGCAGTCCGCCGTGTTCAGGCGGATGGCGTTGTTGCGGAACCGAGAGTGGCCTCGATGGAAAGCGAGGTTGCCTCGGCCGAGGCTGAAGCTCGCAAGGCAATTGCCCCG
This sequence comes from Mesorhizobium sp. IMUNJ 23033, assembly GCF_044778005.1. NCBI lineage: Bacteria > Pseudomonadati > Pseudomonadota > Alphaproteobacteria > Hyphomicrobiales > Phyllobacteriaceae > Mesorhizobium > Mesorhizobium sp. IMUNJ 23033. Next base: position 510,549 of record NZ_JBJACT010000001.1, on the reverse strand, counting down.
CGCTGAGCCGCCATCGCCCATTCGGGGTATTGTCTTTGGCGCCGACCGGACATAACGGAAGAGGCAAGCTCAGACTTGCGCTAACGTTGGGGGTTCGATGGAAACGCTGTCGCTCGAAGATTTCATCGATGACAAACCTTGGGGAGACGACGTTCCGCTTCTGGAGGACATTCCGGGCGAAAATCTGGTAGCGGGCGTGCGGATTCAGCGGTTGGTGACGAGAGGCGACAAGCGTGGCGACCTTACGGTCCTCATGTCGGCACTGCTGGAGCCCATCACCCCGCCGCCGCATGTCTATCTGGTATCAGCCGAGGTGGGATCGATCAGGGCATGGGTCTATCACAAGCGACAGTTCGACCGGCTCGCCTATACAAATGGCGACATCAGGGTCGTGCTCTACGATCTACGCAAGGATAGCCCGACATACCAAAAAATAGACGTTCTCGACGTCGGCGCGGCTAACAAGATCCTGCTGACAATCCCGCCCTATGTCGTTCACGGGGTTCAAAACCGTGGCAAGAGCACCGCGACATTCGTCAACATGCCGACGAACGTCTACGACCCTAGAAATCCGGACAAGTCGCGGGTCCGCTTCGATCACCCGGGCATCCCGTACAAATTCGAATAGCATGACGACGTTTTCCGTCATCATGGCCACCTACAATCGCGGCAGGCATATCCTTCCGTCGATACAATCGGTGCTGCGCCAAACCCGCCAGGACTTCGAGCTGTTGGTGGTGGGCGATTGCTGCACCGACGATACCGCGGATGTGGTACAGGCGCTCGCGTCCCGTCAAATCCGCTGGTCGACCCTGTCAGAGCGCGGCGGCAGCCAGGCCTTCCCCAACAATGCGGGCATCGAAATGGCGCGCGGGCAATACGTTGCCTATCTCGGTCATGACGATCTCTGGGCTCCGGACCATCTCCAGGCGCTCGCCGATCTTTTCGGAAGGGATCCGCGACCGGACTTTGTCGTAAGCGGCGCGATCTTTCATGGCCCCAGGGCAAGCAATTTTCGGTGGGTGACCGGCATCTTCAGCGAACCAGACGCCGCTTTTAAGCACTTCTTCCCGCCTTCGAGTTTCGGCCACCGACGCGACGTTGTCGATCGGATCGGCAAATGGCGCAGTCCGAAAGAGATAACTGCGCCCGTCGACGCGGATTTCATGTTGCGAGCGGCAAAGTCAGGCATGCATTTTGTGTCGACGCAGCGGATCACAGTCCAGAAATTCGCTGCCGGTCACCGCTATCTAAGCTATATGAGCCAAGGCTCGGACGAGCAGGAACGAATGGCCCGGCGAATGGCCCGGCCGGGATTTGAGGGCTATCTGGCCTCTGAACTGACCAAGGCAAAGGCAGCCAACACTTACATGGTCATGGTCCATCCGGACTACGAGCGCTTCGAGAAGGGTCAGCTCGCGACCCAGATTGCGACGAACAAGGGCATCGTCCGCCCGAATCTGAGCAGCCTCAGGAAGCGCGAGGTCATCAAGCAGGACAACTCGCCAAAGGCGCTCGACTGGTCTCCGCTCCAAGCAGGTGGCGACTGGATCCTCTGGGTCGGCTGCAATCCGCGCCCAAAGCTGCTTGTGCCGTTCAAATATGCCGGCAAGGCGCGGATTCGCCTGGAAATCCAGCATCCTCAACGCGAGGCGCTGACCAGGCTCAAATTGTCCGTAAATGGCCAACCGGTCGTGGCAAGCATTTCCGCAGTGCGCCAGGAGGGCAATCTCTGGAACGCGCAAGCGACGTTTGAAACGTCGTTGCGAAAGGACGATCATACGATCCTGGAGCTTCATCTCAACAGATTGCAGAGACGCGCGGAACAACGCGCCGGCATCGGCGTGGCCGACATCGAGGTCACGCCGCTTGGGTGGCGAAGCGTTGTTGCACAGAGCAAGCGGTTCCTCGCCAGGTCGGCAAGGGGCAATCGGGTGCTCGCCAAGTTGGCAAGGGGCAAGCGCCTGCTCGCCAAGTTCCGCCCGGCCCGCTGATCCCTCTTGCCGCTTTTTTGGTCTTCGTCCATAAGCGCGCCGTCGCAAGACTTTCGCCGCGCGCGGTTTCCAGCCGCGTGATTGGCTCCAAAAAGTCTGCAACTTTTTGGAATCACGCTTATACGGCCCTCCACAAGCCATGAGGACATCATGACCGCCTTCAAACCACTCGTCTTTTCGGGCGTCCAGCCGACCGGCAATCTGCATCTCGGCAACTATCTCGGCGCCATCAAGAAATTCGTCGCCCTGCAGGAACAGTCCGACTGCATCTATTGCGTCGTCGACCTGCATTCGCTGACAGCGCAGCTGGTCTATGAGGACCTTGCCGACCAGACGCGCTCGATCACCGCGGCCTTCCTCGCCTCCGGCATCGACCCGAAGAAGCACATCGTCTTCAACCAATCGCGGGTCATGCAGCACGCCGAGCTTGCCTGGATCTTCAACTGCGTGGCGCGCATCGGCTGGATGAACCGCATGACGCAGTTCAAGGACAAGGCCGGCAAGGACCGCGAGAACGCCTCGCTCGGCCTGCTCGCCTATCCGAGCCTGATGGCCGCCGACATCCTGCTCTATCGCGCCACGCACGTGCCGGTGGGCGAGGACCAGAAGCAGCACCTTGAGCTGACCCGCGACATCGCGCAGAAATTCAACAACGACTTTTCGGACCGCATCGCGGCCCTTGGCGTCGGCGTCGAGATGCAGGTCGGCGAGGAGACGGTGAACGGCTATTTTCCGCTGACCGAGCCGGTCATCGGCGGGCCGGCGGCGCGCATCATGAGCCTGCGTGACGGTTCCAAGAAGATGTCGAAGTCGGACCCGTCGGACCTGTCGCGCATCAATTTAACCGACGATGCCGATACCATCTCGAAGAAGATCCGCAAGGCCAAGACGGACCCGGAAGCCTTGCCGAGCGAGTTGGACGGCCTTGCCGGCCGGCCCGAGGCGGAGAACCTGGTCGGCATCTATGCCGGCCTCGCCGAACTCTCGAAGGCGGATGTGCTGAAGGAATTCGGCGGCCAGCAGTTTTCGGTGTTCAAGCCGGCGCTGGCCGATCTTGCCGTCGACAGGCTGGCGCCTATCGCCGGCGAGATGCGCCGCATCGAAGGCGACCGCGCCTATGTCGACGCGGTGCTGAGGGACGGTGGCGAACGTGCCGGCACCCTGGCGGAATCCACGATGAAGACGGTGCGCGACATCATCGGCCTTTTGCAGGGCTGATCTGTCCTGTCACCATCTCGACTGCCGGCCGCTTGCGGCCGGTCAGCGCGGGTGGCAGATTGCGGCCGAAACCACCGAGTAGATAGACATGGTCTCCAAGCGCCTCAGTCGCGAAGCCGGACATCGCCGCAAGTTCCTGGCGATCATCGACGACACGCCGGAATGCGAGCGTGCCGTCGCCTACGCCTCGAAGCGGGCGCAGAGCACCAGTGGCGTGCTGGTGCTGCTCTATGTAATCGAGCCGGACGATTTCCAGCACTGGCTGGGGGTCGAGAAGATCATGCGCGAGGAGGCCAACGCCACGGCGCGCACCGCGCTCGACAGCTATGCCAACAAGGTGCGCCAGAAGCTCGGCATCGAGCCGGAGCTGGTGGTGCGCGAAGGCAAACCGACCGAAGAGATCCACAGACTGATCGAGGAAGACCAGGACATCGCCATCCTTGTGCTCGCGGCAGGCGCCGGCAAGGAGGGCCCCGGGCCGCTGGTCGGCGCGGTGGCTGGCAAAGGCGCCGCCTTCCCTATTCCCGTCACCGTGGTGCCGCAGAATCTTTCGGACGAGGAGATCGACAGCCTGGCCTGAGGTATCGATATTCAGGTGAGGCCGGCCTGACCTGAAGCTCAACACACCCAAAAGCGCGTCGCAGGGACGCTGAAAAAACATTCCGCCAGCCAGCCGTTCGGGCGACGCGTTTCGCTTGAATGTCCAGCCGATAGAGCCTATTTAGAACTATTCCAAACTATTGCCCGACACGGGCATGGAGACAGCCATGTTCATCCAGACCGAATCGACGCCGAACCCTGCGACGCTGAAGTTCCTGCCCGGCAAGGAAGTGCTGCGCGAAGGCACCGCCGATTTCCGCGACGCCGACAGTGCGGCAGGAGCTTCGCCGCTGGCCGGCCGGCTGTTCGAGATCCCGGGCGTGACCGGCGTCTTCTTCGGCTATGATTTCATCACCGTGACCAAGGACGGCCCCGACTGGCAGCATCTGAAGCCGGCGATCCTCGGCGCTATCATGGAGCATTTCATGTCGGGCGCGCCCGTCATGGCCAGGGCCGGCCCCGCCGCCGAGACCAGCCAGACCGGCGAATTCTACGACAAGGCCGACGAAGAGCTGGTTATCACCATCAAGGAACTGCTCGACACCAGGGTGCGCCCGGCGGTTGCCCAGGATGGCGGCGACATCACCTTCCGCGGCTTCGAGAACGGCACCGTGTTCCTGCACATGAAAGGCGCCTGCGCCGGCTGCCCGTCGTCGACGGCGACGCTGAAGCACGGCATCCAGAACCTGCTCCGGCATTTTGTGCCCGAGGTGCAGCAGGTCGAACAAGTCTCTTGACCCCATCGGCCGCCTTGCCCTGCTGACCAGCAGGGCGAGTTCTCAAAAGAGCTTCGCAACCTCAGAATGCAGACAACAAAAAACCGGGCCGAATTGCCCGGTTTTCTGTTTTTGGACGTCCATTTGTTGCCTAGACGGTCCGCGTCATAAAAGGTGTCACAGTACGATGACCTTGGCGCCGACCGACGTGCGGTCGTAGAGGTCGATAATGTCCTGGTTCATCAGCCGGATGCAGCCCGACGACATCGCCTTGCCAATTGAGTTCCATTCCGGGCTGCCATGCAGGCGGTAGCCCATGTCGCCGCCCCTGTTGAACAGATACATGGCGCGCGCACCGAGCGGGTTCTTCAGGCCGGGGTCCATGCCGCCGGCAAACTTGGCGAGCTCCGGCTGGCGCTTGATCATCTGCGAGGGCGGCGTCCAGGTCGGCCATTCGCGCTTGATCGCGATACGGGCGGTGCCGTGCCACTCGAAGCCTTCACGGCCGACGCCGATGCCGTAGCGTATCGCCCGGCCGTCGCCCTCGACGAAGTAGAGGAACTTGTTCTGGGTGTCGACGATGATGGTGCCCGGCTGTTCCCTGGTGTCGTAATTCACCTCTTGCCGGTGATACTTCCGCGGCACCTTTTCGATCGGAATGCGCGGCAATTGATAGCCCGCATCGGTGACCGCGCCGTAGTCGTTGGAAAACAGCCTCGAACCTATGGTGCTGCAACCGCTAATGGCGGTCGACAGCGCGAGGGCAGCGACAATTGCAAACGACTTCATGCGCATGAATAGGTCCGATGCCCTGCCCAGTTGATCGCGGCACGAGTCGGCCGCTTTTCCTGAAACCATTCATGCTGGCATTTGCGTTGCTTGCCAAGCGCGCGATGCCTATATGCAGGACCTTACGTGCCGGTAAGCCCGCGACTGCGGCATTTCGGCAACAGCCGTCACAGGATTGTGAAGCAATTTCAATGGGGCAGTTCCGGGAGCTGCCGAAACCAGGGAAGACGCCATGAATGTCGGAGCTGCCGCGGAGCGTTCCGGCCTGCCGGCCAAGACCATCCGCTACTATGAGGAGATCGGCCTGATCGCGCCGGCGCGCGCCGGCAATGGCTACCGCGACTATTCGGGCGACGATATCCATCGGCTGGCCTTCCTGCGCCGCGCGCGCAACCTCGGCTTTTCCATCGACGACTGCCGCCAGTTGATGGCGCTCTACCAGGACCGCAGCCGCGCCAGCCACGATGTGCGCGAGATCGCCGCTGCCCATGTCAGCGCCATCGAGGAGAAGGTGCGCGAGTTGCAGTCGATGCGGGCGACACTACAAAAACTGATCCACGCCTGCCACGGCGACGACCGGCCGGACTGCCCGATTTTGGATGATATGGCTGGGGCGGCTGAAGGTAGTCGAGCGCCAACGGCATAGAGCGATGGTGCGGCATCAATGGCTGATACCGGGCCGCCTAAACGACGCGGTTGATAATTTCCTTGCCCGCTTCGCGCTTGGTTGTCCGCTTGAGGAACAATTTGGCGTGTTCCGCCCAATCGGCTGCTGAGACGTCATGCTCACGAACCGACTTCCTGAACACCTCGCGCAGAGCATCGAGGTCGAAGGCCGAGAGCTTCTCGCTTTTTGATGCTGCCCTGTTCACCGCCATGCCTACCCCTGAAGCAATGGGAAAAGTATATATTCTTATATGATCCGCGCTCGTGGGCCTTCAAGGCTGAAAACAGTCCTGGCCTGACTTCTTTTGGGTGTAATTGCCCCTTTGCGTAGCAGCCATCTAATCTGGCTGGGTCCGTCAATTTACGATCGCGGCCTGCACAAGAGCATCATCGGCCCGCCGATATCGCCTGGCTGCGATCACTACCGCCTCGCTCCAGGTTTTGCATGAGGCGCTGTTGAAGGCGGCGAAGGGACATCGCCGGCAAGGATCCAACTTCCATCCAATGGGCACGGGACGGGACCGGTGCAGCAACCGTCTTCACCAAAAATAAGCCCCGTCTGCTTTGGATGAAGCCGGCGGGGCGGAGGAAAAGTTGGCTAGGCCCTATCAGGTACCCAAGAATTGTTAAGCTGATGTGACAGGCATAGGCTGCGGCTCATTCAACGTGGGAACGGAGCCGGTCCCGCCGCCTACGGCGAGCATTGCTCGCTCCAGGCACTGCATGAGGCGCTGTTGAAGACGGTGAAGGACATCACCGGCAAGATGCAGCGTTCCCCTGTTCCCCTACGGCCGGGTACAGCCGCTGCCCGCAAGCCTTGCCCGGCGATAAAGCCTGTCTCGTTCCGTCGTATGAACGGCGACGCAACGCCATAAGCCATTCGAGCTAGGCTGGTGGCCTTTCGTTCATGGAAAGTCCGGCACGCGTTCCTAGCTACGTTAGTGGTCACTAAAGGCGTTTCACCGGCCTCGTGCTGTTCATGGGTTCAAACCGTGAACAAAATCTGGCATGGTGCCCATCATGCCCATCATTTCGCCGATTCCCCTCAACCCTTTGATCGATGGCCGCCAGTCGGAGCGGGCCATGCTGGTGCGGCGTGGGGTGCAGCGGCTGTTGATGGACATGGGCGCGCATGTGCTGCCTGAACTGTCCTTGGCCACCGGCCGCCGCGCCGACCTTGTGGCGCTCACCCGCCAGGGCGACATCTGGATCATCGAGATCAAATCCTCGATCGAGGATTTCCGGGTCGACCGCAAATGGCCCGACTACCGGCTACATTCCGACCGCTTCTTCTTCGCCACCCATCCCGGCGTGCCCGGGGAGATCTTTCCCGAGGAATGCGGCTTCATCCTCTCCGACGGCTACGGCGCCGAGATCCTGCGCGATGCGCCCGAGCACCGCATGGTGGCGGCAACGCGCAAGGCGCTGATGCTGAGGATTGCGCGGGCTGGTGCGGCACGGCTGCTGGCGGCGGAACTCGCCGGCGTGGCGGTGCCAGCACTCGAGGGCGAGAGCGAATAGCAGTGCGTCGCGCAGGCGACAGGCCTGGCGCGTCGCCGGCTGGCGACGGAGTCAGATCGGAGCTTTGCGCCGGCCCGCCCCATCGCCTGAGAAGGTTTTTTGACCTCGCACCGATGATTTCCGCCTGCCTGCGCTGTCCTGATCAACAGGCACGCTCGGATGGTCCGGCGGCCGGAAAGAGAGGTGATCCATGGGATCGTTAGAAGCTCAGAATGTCGTCGTCATCGGAGGCAGCCGAGGTGTCGGCCGCTCGATCGTGGAAGCAGCACTCGGCGAAGGGGCGACCGTACTTGCCGTTGCCCGCAGCGCGGCCGACCTCAACAAACTCTCCTGGGAGGCATCAGGCGTGAAGACGCTTTCGGTCGACGCGACGGAGGAGACCGCGCCCGACGCGGTTTTCGACGCGCTGGCGCCGGATGTGCTGGTGATCTCAGCCGGCGCTCTCGCGCCGTCCGCCCCCATCCAGGAGCAGAGCTGGGAGGTCTTCTCGGCCAACTGGGACATGGACGTCAAGGCGTCGTTCCTGTTCTGCAAGGCAGCGCTCCAGGGCCGGCTCAAGCCGGGGAGCCGGGTGGTGCTGATCTCCAGTGGTGCTGCCTTTAGCGGTGGGCCGCCGAATTCAGGCGGCTATTCCGGCGCAAAACGCATGCAGATGTTCCTGGCCGGTCACAGCCAGAAGGAAGCGGACCGGCTCGGCCTCGGCCTGCGCTTCATGGCACTTGCGCCGGCGCGCATCATGCCGGGCACCGGCGTTGGTGACCGCGGTATCGACGGCATTTCGGCCTATATGGGCATCCGACCGAAGGACTTCCTGGCGAGCATGACCGACATGCAGACACCGGCCGATGTCGCTCGCGCGGTGGTCGCGCTCGCCACCGGCAAACCGCAAGGCAGCTCCTTCACGGTGAGCGGCAGCGGACTTGCGGCGGCGGCATGAGGCGCGCAGGATGTCAGCCGACTTCAGCACCGCAGGCTCCGTATGACAGACGCTTCTGGCCCTGTTGAGCCCTTGGGCCGGCCAGGCCAGCCGATCCTCGATCGGCTGGCCTTCGAGCGCCTGACAGTGGTCCATCGCCGCGAACTCAAGCTGCATTGCTATCGGATGATGGGTTCACTGCACGAGGCGGACGACCTTGTCCAGGACACCTTCCTCAAGGCCTGGCGCGCAAGGTCGCAATTCGAAGGCCGGGGCTCGCTTCGTGGCTGGCTCTACGCGATCGCCACCAACAGCTGCCTCAACGCGATCAAGGCGAGGTCGAGTGTGCATCGCATTCTCCTTGAGCCCGAACGGCCGCCCTCTGACTCGAGGGCGACCGGCGGGCCCGCCGCCGAGCTCACCTGGCTGGAGCCTTATCCGGACGCGGAGCTTCCGGATCTGGTCGACGACAAACCGGGTCCGGACGCGCGCTACGAGGCCCGTGAAGCGGTGCAACTCGCTTTCGTCGCGGCGATCCAGCTTCTGCCGCCCAGGCAGCGGGCCGCCCTTTTGCTTTGCGACGTGCTTGGCTGGTCAGCGGTCGAGACGGCGCACTTGCTGGGCGGTTCGACCGCTTCTATCAACAGCGCCCTGCAGCGGGCCCGCGCAACGCTTGGCCAGAGCTATCCTCGGGGGCGTCCCCTGCAGCGATCGCAACCCAGCCCGCAAGAGGGGCTGCTGCTCGAGCGCTACATGCAGGCCTGGCAAGCGGACAACCTCGACGGCCTCGTCGACCTGCTGCACGAAGACGCCACCTACCACATGCCGCCATGGCGGGAATGGTACCGAGGGCGAAAGGCGATCCGGGCTTTTTTCGGGACCGTCTGGGGCAATTTTGCCGGCTATCGCGCGGTGGCCACCGGGGCCAATGGCCAGCCCGCGGTCGCGGTCTACGCGCGCAGCCATCAGAACCTTGCGTGGCTGCCCCATTCTCTGCATGTCATCGAGCCCGCCGACGGGAAGATCGCCTCGTTAACGATCTATGTGCCGCCGCTCGGCCCCTCATTGTTTGCTGCCTTCGGTCTGCGGCCAGCCTAGCCTTCGTCCGCCCCATCGGCTTCGCCAGCCGCCGGCGCCACCAGCAGCACGGCGGCGCCAAGCAGCGCGGCGATGAGGGAGCCGGCTAGGATGCCGACCTTGACCGCATCCTGCAGCGCTACATCGCTGGCGAAGGCGAGCAGGCCGATGAACAGGCTCATGGTGAAGCCGATGCCGCACAGAAGCGAGATGCCGACCAGATGCAGCCAGCCGGCATTCGCCGGCAGGTCGGCGAAGCCCAGCCGGATGGCCAGCGCCGAGGAGCCGAAGACGCCGACCAGTTTGCCGGCGACGAGACCGGCGGCCACCCCCAGCGTCAGCGGCTCGACCAGCGCGGCCAGGCTGACGCCGGCGAGCGAGACGCCGGCATTGGCGAAGCCGAAGATCGGGATGACGATGAAGGGCACGATTTTGTGCAGGCCGTGTTCGAGCCGGTGCAGCGGCGAATGTTCTATGTCGTGGCTGATGCCGGGAGAGCGTTCGAGCGGGATGGTCAGCGCCAGCGCCACGCCGGCGAGCGTAGCGTGCACCCCCGACTTCAGCACCAGCACCCACAAGACGATGCCCAGCACGAGGTAGGGCACGAGTGTCAGCACCCGCATGCGGTTGAGCACGACGAGCACCGCAATGACCGCGAAGGCCGCGCCCAGATAGGCGAGCGACAGGCCGCTTGTATAGAACAACGCGATGATGATGACGGCGCCGAGATCGTCGATGATGGCCAAGGCGGTGAGGAAGATTTTTAGCGAGGCCGGGACGCGGTTGCCGAGCAGCGACAAGACACCAAGGGCAAAGGCGATGTCGGTGGCGGTCGGGATCGCCCACCCGGACAGGGCAGCGGTGTTGTCGCGGTTAATAGCGACATAGACCAGCGCCGGAACCACCATGCCGCCTGCCGCCGCAATGCCCGGCAGCACGCGCCGCGGCCAGGTCGAGAGCTGGCCATCCAGCATCTCGCGTTTGATCTCCAGCCCGACGAGCAGGAAGAACACCGCCATCAGCCCGTCATTGATCCAGTGCGAGACGCTGAGCGGCCCGAGATAGGCGTGGAGGGCGGCAAAATAGGTTTCGGACAGCGGCGAATTGGCGACGATCAGGGCCAGTGCCGCGGCGCCCATCAGGATGATGCCGCCGGCCGCCTCGCCGTCGAGGAATTCGCGAAAGATGGAAACCGGCCGCGCTGTGTCGTCCCGCATATCGCCTCCGTCACTTCGGAATCGCCTTGGCAGATGATGCGCAAGCCTTGGTTGCGAGGCAAGCAGCCCGCAAGTCAGCCCGTGGTTAGCGTGGCGCGCGTTTGGCCAGGATCCGCTGCAGCGTGCGGCGATGCATGTTGAGCCGGCGCGCGGTCTCCGAAACGTTGCGGTCGCACATTTCGTAGACGCGCTGGATGTGCTCCCAGCGGACGCGGTCGGCCGACATCGGATTCTCCGGCGGTGCGGCGCGTTCGCCCGATGTGCGGGTCAGCGCGGCAAAGATGTCGTCGGCGTCGGCCGGCTTCGACAGATAGTCGATGGCGCCGAGTTTTACCGCCGTCACCGCGGTGGCGATGTTGCCATAGCCGGTGAGGATGACGGCGCGGGCATCGTCGCGCTTCTCGCGGATGGCAGCAACGACATCGAGGCCATTGCCGTCGCCGAGCCGCATGTCGACCACCGCGTAGGCCGGCGGATGGGCGCGTGCTTTCGTCACTGCCTCCTCGACGCTGTCGGCCGTCTCGACCACGAAGCCCCTGGTTTCCATGGCGCGGGCAAGCCGCGTCAGGAACGGCTTGTCGTCATCGACGATCAGCAGCGAGGTGTCCTCGCCTTCAACCATTGCGCCAGTCGTTTCGTCTCCGCTCATCGCTTCCAGAATTCCTGCTGCCTTAATTTTACGCAGATACAGTTCCGCAGCACTATTGTCCAATTTTTAGCGCCTGAAACCGGGGGGATAGGGCCAATATGCAGGTTGCGGCACCGATTTCAGGCGGTGTCGAACATGCTCGAAGACGATTCGGGATTGAGGAAGACGCTGCGCGGCCACGAAATATGCACCACGGCGCCCTCGCCCAGCCCGCTCGAATTGCGGAAATCGAGCGTGGCGCCGGAGCGCTCGAGCAAGGTCTTGGCGATAAACAGCCCAAGACCCAGGCCGCCGCCGGCCTCGTTGCCCTGGCGCGTCGACATATAGGGCTCGCCGATGCGGTCGATGATCTCAGGCGGGAAGCCCGGCCCATCGTCGATGATCGAGAAGGAGACGTGTTCGTCGTCCCAACTCCAGCGGACGGTGACGGTCTTGCGGGCGAAGTCGACGGCGTTCTCGACCAGATTGCCGAGACCGTAGATGACGCCCGGGTTGCGCCGCCCGACCGGTTCGGCACCGATGCGCTCGCCCGGCCGGAGCTTGATCGAAATGCCGAAATCGCGGTGCGGCGCCGTCACCTCCTCGACCAGCGAGGTCAGCGGCAGGCGGGAGAGATGCGCCTCGCCCTCGGAGGACAGGCTGGTCAGCCGTTTCAGGATCTCGCGGCAGCGCTCGCTTTGCGAACGCAGCAGCGTCACGTCCTCGCGGTATTTCGGGTCGTCGCCAAGCACCTTCTCCATTTCCTTGGCGACAAGCGCGATGGTGGCGAGCGGCGTGCCCAGTTCATGCGCGGCGGCAGCGGCAAGGCCGTCCAGGGCGGAAAGATGCTGCTCGCGCTGCAGCACCAGTTCTGTAGCGGCGAGCGCGTTGGCGAGCAGGCGCGCCTCCTCGGCGACGCGGAAGGCGTAGATAGCGGTGAAGGCGATGGACGAGAACACCGCCATCCAGATGCCGGCGACATAGACGAACGGCATCTCCAGGGGCGCGCCTTCGTGCCAGGGCAGCGGCTGATGGAAGAAGACCAGCAAGGTGGCCGCCGTCATGACCAGCGCGCCGAGCACCGCGGTGAGGCGCAGCGGCAACGACGCCGCCGAGATGACGACCGGCACGGTCATCAGCACCGAGAACGGGTTGGTGAGGCCGCCGGTCATATAGAGCAGGCCGGCAAGTTGCAGGCTGTCGAAGGTCAGGATGACAAAGGCCGACAGCGGGGTCAGCCGATGCGCCGCCGGATAGCGAAAGGTCAGCCACAAATTCATCCAGGCCGAGCAGGCGATCAGCGCGAAGCACATGCTGACCGGCAGCGGGAATTTCAGCCCGTAAGCGACGAGAAGCACCGTCAGGCTCTGGCCGACGATGGCCAGCCAGCGCAGCCTGATCAGCGTGTTGAGGCGCAGCCGCTGGCTTTGTTGAAAGTCGGGCGCGTTGAGGATCTTGATCATGGCCAAGGATTATAGCCGGGAAAGGACAAGCGGTAGATGTTTCTATCCGGATGCATCATGTCCCGCGCGGTTTTGCTCGGCTGGTGGCGGCGGCGAGCAGCGGGTTCTCGGGCCAGACATGCCGGGGATAGCGGCCGCGCATGTCGGTGCGCACATCGGCCCAGGAGCCACGCCAGAAACCGGGCAGGTCGCGCGTCGTCTGGATCGGCCGGTGCGCGGGCGACAGCAATTCGAGCGTCAGCGGCACGCTGCCGCCCGCGATCGCCGGATGCCGGTCGAGGCCGAACAATTCCTGCACGCGGATCGCCAGCACCGGCCATTCGCCGTCATAGCGGATCGGCACGTGGCTGCCTGAGGGCGCGTCGAAATGCGTCGGCGCCAGCGCATCGATCCGGCGTTGCAATTCATGCGGCACCAGCGCCATCAGGCCGGCCGAAAGCGCACTGGAATTGATGGCGGCAAAAGACGCCGCGCCGGTGAGGAACGGCAGTAGCCAGTTGTCGAGCCGGTCGATCAATGCTGCGTCGGAAACGTCGGGCCAGGGCGCGCCGAGGCCACGGTGCAGCCAGCCGAGCCGTTGGCGCAGGGTCTCGGCCTCCTTGCCCCAGTCGAGCAGCGACAGGCCGTGCTCGCGCAAGGCTTCGAGGATCGCCTGATCCGCGTCGGCGCCCGATGGCGCCGGCAGCATGCGTTCGGAAAGGGTGATGGCGCCGAGCCTGGCGGTTTCGCGCACCCGCACGGCGCGCCGGCCGCGGTCGAAGCTCGTCTCGCGGCGGGTCTCGATCCTGTCGGCGAGTGCCGCACGGATATCGGCCTCGTCGACCGGAGCCGCCGCGCTGATGCGGGCGTTCTGGGCCTTGCCCTGCAGATCGGCGACGACCAGCCAGGTCTCGCCCGCCAGCGCATCGGCGGCGTCGAGCATGGCGCCCGAGCCGTTGGCCAGCACGAAACGGCCGCGCTCGCCGCGTGCCCTGGCGACGCGGTCCGGCCAGGCGTGGATGAGCAGGGCGCCTGCAGATGCCGGCTCATTGTTCTTCGCACCGCCGGCCTGTTTGGCCAGCCGCTCGGCAAGCTGGCGCGCTGCGACGGCGCGCGGCGATTTTTCGCTGCGAAACCGCATCAGCCGGCGCTCGAGGTCGGCGCCGTCGCCGCCAAGGCCGCGCTCGGTGAGCAGCACGGCGAGCGTCGCGGCCTCAAGGGCGTGACCGGTTCCGGCGGCTTCGGCGACCATGTGGGCGAGCCGCACCGGCAGTGCCAGCTTGCGCATCGCGGCGCCCGCCTCCGTCAGTCGCCCCTCTCCGTCGATGGCGTGCAGCGCGCGCAGCAGCGCCCTCGCCTCGTTGAGTGCTGGCGCCGGCGGCGGATCGAGGAAGGAAAGGCTCGCGGGATCGGCGACTCCGAAGGCAGCGCAATCGAGCAACAGGCCGGACAGATCCGCCTCGAGGATCTCCGGCGGCGTGAAGGCGGGGAGTGCCGCCGTCTGCTCGGCCCGCCACAGCCTGACGGCGACGCCGGCTTGCGTGCGTCCGGCGCGGCCGGCGCGCTGGTCGGCCGAGGCGCGGCTGACCCGCACTGTCTCCAGCCGGGTCAGGCCGCTGGCTGGCTCGTAGCGCGGCAGCCGCGACAGGCCGGAATCGATGACGACGCGCACGCCGTCGATGGTTATCGAGGTTTCGGCGATCGAAGTCGCCAGCACCACCTTGCGACGACCTGGAGGCGCCGGCTTGATGGCGGCATCCTGCGCCCTGTTGTCGAGCATGCCGTAGAGCGGCACGATATCGGTGTCGGCGCCCATCCGGTCGTGCAGCCGCTCGGCGGTGCGCTCGATCTCGCGCTGGCCCGGCAGGAAGGCGAGCACGCTGCCGCCCTCCTCGGCGAGTGCGGCGCGGATCGCCTTGGCCATCGCGTCCTCGATCGGCACACCGGCCGGCCGCTCGTCGTAACGGATATCGACGGGAAAGGCGCGGCCCTGGCTTTCGATCACCGGAGCGCCGGACAGCAGCCGGGCGACGCGCGCGCCGTCGAGCGTTGCCGACATCACCAGCAGGCGCAGGTCCGGCCTGAGCGCCCCCTGCACGTCGAGCGCCAGCGCCAGGCCGAAATCGCCGTCGAGCGAGCGTTCGTGGAACTCGTCGAAGAGCACCGCCGAAACACCGGGCAGTTCCGGATCGTCGAGGATCATGCGCGCGAGCACGCCTTCGGTGACGACGAGGATTTTCGTCCGGGCCGAGGTGCGGTTCTCCATGCGCATGGCATAGCCGACCGTGCCGCCCGGCTCCTCGCCGATCAGCTCGGCCATGCGGCGGGCCGCGGCGCGGGCGGCGAGCCGGCGCGGCTCGAGCAGGACGATCTTGCCCGTGCCCAGCCATGGCGCGTCGAGCAGCGCCAGCGGCACCAGCGTCGTCTTGCCGGCGCCGGGCGGCGCCACCAGCACGGCGCTGCTCTGCTTTGCCAGCGCTTCGCCGAGCGCCGGCAGCACGGCGGAGACCGGAAGCCCCGGCAGGGGGTTTTTGCTCATTGTCCTCGGGGTGTACAGCCAGTCCGCATCGCCCGCATATCAGCGACAGCGACCACCGCGCAACCGGACCATTTCCGGCCGGCTCAAAGCCGGGTCCGCGAAAACGGGTTCCAGCGCACCGTGCCCAGCCGCACCTCCTCGCGCACCATGGTCAGCAGGCCGGAACCGCCGACGACGGCGAGGCCGACCAGCGACAGGCATCGGGATACTCCCGGAAGAACAGCGCGCCGAGGATCACCGCCCAGACGATCTGCGAATAGTGCGTCGGCGCGATGCGGTTGGCGGGAGCGTATTTGACCGCAAGCAGCTGCAGAAACTGTCCGCAGGAGGTGAAGGCGCCCGATATGACAAACCATACCAGCTGCCTGGCGTCGGGCAGCGTGAACGAGGTGGCGGCAGCGCCGATGCCGTTGAAGACCAGGCCGTAGCCGATCAGCACGCCGAGCATGGTCGTGCGTTTCTCCTGCTGCGCCAGCGAGCGCATCAGGATGACGCTGGCTGCGGCCAAGAAGGCAACGCCGAAAGCCGCGAGGTGGCCGAGATGCAGTTCGCGAAACCCCGGCCGCACGACCAGCATGACGCCGGCAAAGCCGGCGACCACCACCAGCCAGCGCCAGGGGCCGACCTTCTCCTTGAGGACGACGGTGGAAAGGATGGTGACGCAGAGCGGCGCCAGGAAGATCAGCGCGTAGGCTTCGGCCAGCGGGATGGTGGTGAAGGCATAGACGCTGAGCACGCCCGATGCGATGCCGGCCCAGGCGCGCGCCTGCACCGCCCAGGGCCGCTTGGTGCGCCAGAAGTCACGCCACCGTTCGCCGTT
Source organism: Mesorhizobium sp. IMUNJ 23033 (assembly GCF_044778005.1). NCBI lineage: Bacteria > Pseudomonadati > Pseudomonadota > Alphaproteobacteria > Hyphomicrobiales > Phyllobacteriaceae > Mesorhizobium > Mesorhizobium sp. IMUNJ 23033. The sequence continues at coordinate 494,406 of NZ_JBJACT010000001.1, read as the reverse complement.
CGGTCGGGTGAAGAGCAGGAAACAGCCGGAAAACAGCGTCGAGAAGAAGCCGATCTCGAAGACGCTGAACTGCCCGCCCAGGCTTTTGACAACGGCGTCGTTGCACGAATAGCTTGCGTAGGCGATCAGGGCGAGCAGGATTCCGTTCGGCACGTTGTTCCATTTCCGGGGAGAGTAGAGTGAGGGTACTGGCGCTCGGCGCGCATCCGGACGACATCGAGATCTTCACGTTCGGTACGATCGCCGCCTATGCCACGCAAGGCGCAGAGCTGACTTTTGCCATAGCCACGGATGGCGCCAAAGGTGGCCGAGGCGATCCGGCAACGCTTGCCCGCGCGCGCCGCGAGGAGGCGACGGAAGCGGCAGGGCTGCTCGGTGTTGTCCCACGCTTCCTCGACTTTCCGGACGGCGCGCTCGTCGCCGACGCCGCCCTGATCGCGGCGCTGAAGGCGCTGATCGGCGAGGTGAAGCCGGATCTCGTCATCACCCATGCGCCGAACGACTATCACGGCGACCACCGCGCGCTGTCGGACGGGGTGCGCATCGCAGCGTCCTTCACCGTGCCGGTGCTGCATGCCGATACGCTTGGCGGCACCGGCTTTGCGCCGACGCATTACGTTGAGATAACAGCCCACGCCGACATCAAGGCGCGGGCGATCCGGGCGCATCGCTCGCAGGATCCCGAGCGCTTCGTCGAGCGGCGCGTGTGCAGAACGAATTTCGTGCCGGCCAGTGCAACGGCGCGCCAGGCGCGCTCGCCGAAGCGTTCCGCTTCGAACCGGTGTTCCCCTTTGCCGACATCCGCGCTTTGCTGCCGCCGGCGCCGGCGATCCGGCCGGTGACGGTCAGCGCGAAAACGGTCAAGTAAAGCCGGCTGCCGGCACGTCGGGCACCCTGACAGCCACCATCCTCCCGGAATTTTCTTAGCCAGCTCAAAGCCCTCGCAAACCATGCTGCGATGCAGCAACGAATTCGCTTGCCTTGTTTAGTAAAAACAGCATTACTAAACAAATTACTAAACATCCGCCGCGCCACCGCGCCGCCATGTTTAGGCCCCGGAGGAGGGGTTAGCGGGCTCTTGAAACCGTCATCCGGACGTGTTTCGCAAATGGGAGGAAGGCATGAAATCGACCTTGAAACTGACGTTGGGTCTGGCCTCGGCGATGCTTGCGTCGACAGCCGTCTCGAACGTCGCGCATGCGGAAGACCTGACGCTTTGCTGGGCAGCCTGGGACCCGGCCAACGCACTTGTGGAACTGTCCAAGGATTTTACCAAGGAAACCGGCATCGGCATGAAGTTCGAATTCGTGCCATGGACCAACTACGCCGACCGCTTCCTCAACGAGCTCAATTCGAAGGGCAAGCTGTGCGACCTGATCATCGGCGACAGCCAGTGGATCGGCGGCGCGGCCGAGAACGGCCACTATGTCAAGCTGAACGACTTCTTCGACAAGGAGAAGATCAGCATGGACGACTTCGTGCCGGCGACCGTGGTCGGCTATTCGGAATGGCCGAAGAATTCGCCGAACTACTGGGCGCTGCCGGCCATGGGCGACGTCGTCGGCTGGACCTACCGCAAGGACTGGTTCTCGAAGCCGGAACTGCAGAAGGAATTCAAGGAGAAGTATGGCTGGGATCTCGCCGCTCCGACGACCTTCGACCAGCTGAAGCAGATCGCCGAGTTCTTCCAGAAGCGCGAGATCGACGGCAAGACGGTGTACGGCGCCTCGATCTATACCGAGCGCGGCTCGGAAGGCATCACCATGGGCGCCATGGACGTGCTCTACAGCTTCGGCTTCAAATACGAGAACCCCGACAAGCCCTACGAAATGGACGGCTTCGTCAATTCCGAGAAATCGGTGAAAGGCCTGGAGTTCTACAAGGCGCTCTATGATTGCTGCACCCCGCCCGGCGCTTCCAACAGCTACATGGGCGAAGGCGTCGATGCCTTCAAATCCGGCCAGGTGGCGATGCACATGAACTTCGCCTTCACCTGGCCGGGCCTGCAGAAGGACGAGAATGTCGGTGGCGACAAGATCGGCTACTTCGCCAATCCCAAGGGCCCCGACGGCGACCAGTTCGCCCAGCTCGGCGGCCAGGGCATCTCGGTTGTCTCCTATTCCGACAAGCAGGAATCGGCGCTGAAATACATCAAGTGGTTCGCCAACAAGGACGTACAGGCCAAATGGTGGTCGCTTGGCGGCTTTTCCTGCCTCAACGCGGTCGTGAAAGACCCGAACTTCCCGGCCAGCCAGCCCTATGCGCAGACCTTCCTCGACTCGATGGCCATCGTGAAGGACTTCTGGGCCGAGCCGAGCTACGCGCCGCTGCTGCAGGCCTCGCAGAAGCGCTTCCACGACTATGTCGTCGCCGGTCAGGGTTCGGCCAAGGACGCGCTCGACGGCCTGGTCAAGGACTGGACGCAGGTGTTCCAGGACGACGGCAAAATGTGAACGGCTCCTCCCGAGCTCGACCCGAGCGTCCCGTGCCGCCCTTGGCACGGGACGCAGTTCAGATAAATTCCATTGTCGAGACGTAAAGTGACCGAAGCAGGACTCACCATGCTCAATCGGACTGCGGACAGCGTTGCCCGGGCCACGCCTGAGCCGTTGGCCCGCCGGGTCCGGGGCATCAGCGACAAAGGCCTCGCCTGGCTGTTCATCTCGCCGACGATCCTTCTGCTGCTCGCCATCAACATCTTCCCGTTGTTCTGGGCGATCTATCTGTCCTTCACCAACTACCGGGCCAACCGGCCGAACGAGGTGGTGAAGAATCTGGGTCTCTCCAATTACAAGCGCATCCTCGGCGACCAGGACATCTGGATCGCCATGCAGACCACGGCGCATTTCGTGTTCTGGACCATCCTTTTGCAGACGCTGATCGGCTTCACGCTGGCCTGGCTGATCGACCGCAAATTCCGCGGCCACGCCTTCTGGACGACCATCATCCTGGTGCCGATGATGCTGTCGCCGGCGGTGGTCGGCAATTTCTGGCGCTTCCTCTACGAGCCGCAGATCGGCCTGTTCGCCTATGCCATCTCGTTCGTGTCGGGCATTTCGCCAACGGATATCCAGATGCTCTCCAATGTCTCGCTGGCGCCGTGGTCGATCATCATCGTCGACACCTGGATGTGGACGCCCTACGTGATGCTGATCTGCCTCGCCGGGCTGCGCTCGATCCCCGAATACATCTATGAGGCGGCCGAGGTCGACCGCGCCTCCAACTGGCGGCAGTTCTGGTCGATCACGCTGCCGATGGCGCTGCCCTTCATCATGCTGGCGGTGCTGTTTCGCGGCATCGAGAATTTCAAGATGTTCGACATGGTCAATCTTTTGACCGGCGGCGGGCCGGGCTCGACCACGGAAGTCGCCTCTATCACGCTGAAGCGGCAGGCCTTCGAAAGCTGGCGCACCGGCTATTCCTCGGCCTTCGCCATCATCCTGTTCGTCGCGGTGTTCGGGCTGGCCAACATCTACGTCAAGGCGCTGAACAAGGTGAAGCAGAGATGAGCCTGACCACCGCCCATTCCGTCGTCGCACCTTCCGCAAACGCGAAGCTCATCGCCGGCACGATCATCGTTGCCTATGCGCTGATCTCGATTGTGCCGCTGCTGTGGATATTCGCCACCAGCTTCAAGACGCCGCCGGACTCGATCGCCTATCCGCCGAAGGTCGTGTTCCAGCCTAGCATCGAGGGCTATTGCAATTTGTTCACGACCCGCACGAGGCAGACGCCGGAATACATCAACTCGCTGGGGCCGGCGACCGGCTTCTGCGACGAGACGGTGCGCAAGCGCAACATGGTGATCGCCGGCCCGTCGAACTTCCTGCCGCGCTTCGTCAATTCGCTGATCATCGCCTTCGGCTCGACCTTCTGCGCGGTGTTCCTCGGCACGCTGTCGGCCTATGGCTTCTCGCGCTTCAAGGTGCCTTTGGCCGACGACCTTCTGTTCTTCATCCTGTCGACGCGCATGATGCCGCCGATCGCGGTCGCCATCCCGATCTACCTGATGTACCGCGAGCTTGGCCTCTCCGACACCGCGCTCGGCATGATCCTGCTCTACACGGCGGTCAACGTGTCGCTGGCGGTGTGGCTGCTGAAGGGCTTCATCGACGAGATCCCGCGTGAGTATGAGGAAGCGGCGATGATCGACGGCTATACGCGGCTGCAGGCTTTCTGGCGCACGGTTTTGCCGCAGGCGACGACCGGTATCGCGGCGACCGCCATCTTCTGCCTGATCTTCGCCTGGAACGAATATGCGTTCGCAGCACTGTTGACCTCGGGCACGGCGCAGACGGCACCACCCTTCATCCCGACCATCATCGGCGAAGGCGGCCAGGACTGGCCGGCGGTGGCGGCCGGCACGACGATCTTCCTGGTGCCGATCCTGGTCTTCACCATCCTGCTCCGCAAGCAATTGCTGCGCGGCATCACCTTCGGCGCGGTGCGCAAATGAGCATGACCCAACCGACGAAACGCAAATCGCGCTGGCCGCGCTGGGCCAGGCGCGGGCTGATGGAAAATATCGCCACGGCGATCATTGCCATCGGTTTCCTGATGCTGTTCCAGCCCTTCGCGCTGTCGCTCTACACCTATTCCTTCATCACCATGCTTTTCGGCACGGCGATGTTCATCGTCGTCTCGAAGTTCCCGGAGTAGACGATGGCCGAGATCCGCGTCCAGAACCTGAGAAAGGCCTTTGGCGATTTCGTCGCCGTGCAGGATTCCAGCTTCGTCGTCGAGGATGGCGAGTTCTTCGTCATGCTCGGACCGTCGGGCTGCGGCAAGACGACAACATTGCGCATGATCGCCGGGCTGGAGTTGCCGACAGGCGGCAACATCCTGCTCGGCGGCGAGGACGTTACCATGCGCCGGGCCCGCGAGCGCGACATCGCCTTCGTGTTCCAGCTGTTCGCGCTCTATCCGCATATGAACGTGCGCAAGAACATCGGCTTCCCGCTGCTCGCGCAAGGCATGCCGTCGGCCGAAATCCGCCAGCGGGTGGAAGAGACGGCAAAGCTGCTGCGCATCGACCATCTGCTCAACAAGTCGGTGTCCGGCCTGGCCGGTGGCGACCGCCAGCGGGTCGCGCTCGGCCGCGCGATCGTGCGGCGGCCAAAATGCTTCCTTATGGACGAGCCGCTCGGCACTTTGGACACCGAATTCCGCGATTTGATGGTCCATGAATTGCGCGAGTTGCACAACCGCATCCATGCCACCACGGTCTATGTCACGCACGACCAGATGGAAGCCATGTCGATGGCCGACAAGATCGCGGTGATGAACCATGGCGTCATCGAGCAGTTCGGCACGCCGCGCGAGATCTACGACCGTCCCGCGACTATGTTCGTTGCCGATTTCATTGGCTCGCCGCCAATGAATTTTTTGGGATTTGGCGGCGGACTGGCAAAAGGTGCGAAGGAGATCGTCGTGCAAGGCGCCAAGGTGGCGGTGCCGGAGGTGCGCGAGGATATCGCCCCCGCCGACATGGCGCTCGGCATTCGTCCCGAACACATCCGCTTCGACGATGCCTCAAAGCTGCGCGGCGCCATCTACGGCACCGAATATCTCGGCACCACGCAGATCGTCGCGGTGGAGACGGCGGACGGCATCATCAAGGCACGGGTACCGGCAGAAATCCGGCTCGCCGCCGGCGACCATGTCGGCCTTTCGCTGAACAGCGCACGGCTGTCGCTGTTCGACAAGGGGTCAGGACGCGCGGTCAGAACCGCGATCCATGACTCAGCCTCCCAGGGGAGAGCGCAGCATGGCTGACGTGCACATCAGAAATGTGAGCAAGAACTTCGGCGAGCAGGTCGCTGTCAGCGGTCTCGACCTGCATATCGCCGACGGTGAATTCGTCGTGCTGCTCGGGCCGACCGGCGCCGGTAAGACGACGACGCTGCGCCTGATCGCCGGGCTGGAACGGCCGGATGCCGGCACGATCCACATCGGTGGCCACGATGCCACCGCGCTGTCGCCGGCCGAGCGCGACACCGCCTTCGTCTTCCAGCAATATTCGCTCTATCCGCACCTGTCGGTCTACGACAACCTGGCCTTCCCGCTGCGTTCGCCGGCACGAAAGATGCCGGAAGACCAGATCCGCCGCCGTGTCGAAGACGTGGCGAAGATGGTGCGCATCCACCACAAGCTCTCCAACCGCTCGACGAAACTGTCAGGTGGCGAGATGCAGCGCGTCGCGATCGGCCGGGCGCTGGTGCGCAAGCCGGCGATCTATTTGATGGACGAGCCACTGTCGTCGCTCGACGCCAAGCTACGCGGCGATCTCCGGCTCGAGCTGAAGCGCATCCAGGCCGAGCTCGGCGCCACCATGCTCTACGTCACGCACGACCAGATCGAGGCGATGACCATGGCCGACCGCATCGGCATCCTCGCCGATGGGGTGCTGGTGCAGATCGGTACGCCGCGCACGATCTATTCGGAGCCGGCAAACCTCCATGTCGCGGCACGGCTTGGCCAGCCGGCGATCAATCTGTTGCCGGCGGGGTTGCTGCCCGACGGCGGCGCCCCGGACGGAACCAAGACCATCGGCGCCCGCACCGAGCATCTTTCGATCGCCAAGGCGGCGAATGGCCATGCCGACGGCATCGTCGACTGGGTCGAGCATCTGGGCGACCAGAACCATCTGCACGTGACGGTCGGGGCCAAGAAACTGGTGACGCTGACCGACCCCGACACGCCGCTGGCGAAAGGCGACAAGGTCACGATCCGCTACCGCGCGCCGCTTTATTTCGGCGCGGACGGGCAGAGGCTGATGTGAACGATTCGAAGTGTTCTCCATCCGGAACTTTGCAACGCCGGATTTCTGATTGACTGACGCGGCACGGACGGGACGAATTCGATGAAGCACTTTTTCAACCGCAGGGACTCGATCGTCACCGAAGCGCTGGACGGTTTGCTGAGGACAATCGGCGCCGGCGACCTGGCACGGCTCGACGGCTATCCCGAGATCAAGGTCATCCTGCGCGCCGACTGGGACAAGACGAAGGTGAGCGTCGTCTCAGGCGGCGGCGCCGGCCATGAACCCTCGCATGCCGGCTTTGTCGGCAAGGGCATGCTGACGGCCGCGGTTTCGGGTGAGATCTTCGCCTCGCCGAGCGTGGAAGCCGTGCTGGCGGCCATTCGCGCCGTTACCGGCCCTGCCGGCTGCCTGCTCATCGTCAAGAACTATACCGGCGATCGCCTCAATTTCGGCCTGGCCGCCGAAAAGGCGCGCGCCGAAGGCTTTCGCGTCGAGATGGTGATCGTCGCCGACGACATCGCGCTGCCCGACATCGCCCAGCCGCGCGGTGTTGCCGGCACGCTGTTCGTGCACAAGATCGCCGGGCATCTGTCGGAGACCGGCCATGACCTGGCGGCGGTCGCGGCTGCGGCGCGCGCGGCGGCCGCCGATATCGTTTCACTCGGCATCTCGCTCTCGTCCTGCTCGATCCCCGGACAGCCGCATGAGGAAAGGCTGGGGGCCGGCGATGGCGAGCTTGGCCTCGGCATTCATGGCGAGCCGGGCCTCGAACGCATTGCCGTCCAGAGTGCCGAGAAACTGGTTGCGATCATGGTGGAACGTATCGCCGCACGGCTCGATCCGGCAGCCGACTATGCGTTGCTGATCAACAACCTCGGTTCCGTGCCGCCGCTCGAGATGGCGCTTGTCGCCAACGCCGTGCTTGCCTCGCCGTTGGCGGCGCGCGTCACGCTTACCATCGGACCGGGGTCGCTGATGACGGCGCTCAACATGAACGGTTTTTCCCTGTCGCTGATCCAGCTCGATGCGGAACGCGAGGCGGGCCTGCGGGCGCCGGTGGCGCCGCACGCCTGGATGCCGGCACGAGCCGTCCGTGCGCCGGCGATCGTGCCGGTGACAAGTGCATCTGGCCGGCACGCGGCAAGAATAGCCAGCAAGGACGCGCATACCGAGCGCCTTGTCGTTGCCATCTGCGAACGGTTGATCTCGCTCGAAGCGACGTTGAACGCGCTGGACGCCAAGACGGGCGACGGTGACACCGGCTCGACGGTGGCGACCGGCGCGCGGAGCGTGCTCGACCGACTTGGCACCCTGCCGCTTGCCGACCCTGCAGCAACCCTTGGCGAGGTCGGCGATATTCTGAGCAAGTCTATGGGCGGCTCCAGCGGGGTCCTGCTGTCGATCTTCTTCACCGCCGCGGCGCAGGCGCTGGAGGGTGGCGCCAGCGTGAGCAAGGCGCTGCTTGCCGGCCTTGACCGGATGATCTTCTACGGCGGCGCCAGGCCAGGCGACCGCACCATGATCGATGCCCTGGAGCCCGCCCTGAAAGCGCTCGACACCGGCGGCCTGGAGGACGCGGCGGCGGCGGCGCAACGGGGTGCCGAGGCCACTGCCGCCATGCGCAAGGCCAAGGCCGGGCGGTCCGCCTATGTCGGCAGCCAGCTCTACGGTGTCGTCGACCCCGGCGCCTGTGCCGTGGCCGAAGTCTTCGCGGCCGCGGCCACCTTGCTTGCGGCGGCCTGACAGGAAGGCGATGCTGCACATGTCGAGCACGGGTTTCCACACTGCCGACAGAGCAGGAGCCGGGAGCATGGTGGCAATGGCGGCGTCGGATCTTTCAAGGTTGATCGCGGCAGTGGCGGATACGATCGCGGCACATGCCGACGAACTGACCGCGCTCGACCAGGCGATCGGCGACGGCGATCATGGGCTGAACATGAAGCGCGGCTTCGAGGCGGTGCGTGCCGAGGCTGACACTTTCGCGGCAAAGCCGCTGCCGGAGGCGCTGAAGGCGATCGGCACCAAGCTGGTGATGACCGTCGGCGGGGCTTCCGGCCCGCTGTTCGGCACGCTCTTCATGGCGCTGGGCAAGGAGATTTCCGCGGAAGCGGACCGTGCCGGACTGACAATCGCCTTCGGCAAGGCCATCGAAGCCGTGGCCGCGCGCGGCAAGTCGCAAACCGGACAAAAAACCATGCTCGACGTACTGCAGCCCGTGCATGAGGCGCTGGCCGAGGGAAAGACGGCAACCGAGATCGTCGCCGTCGCCGACAGGGCTGCGCAGGCCACGGTGCCGATGAAGGCCTTGCGCGGGCGCGCGTCGTTCCTCGGCGAACGCTCGATCGGCCATATGGACGCCGGCGCCCGCTCGACAGCACTGCTGGTACGGGCGGTGGCCGAAACAATCGAGAGGCACGCATGAGCAATGTCGGCATCGTCATCGTATCGCATTCGCCGCTGGTCGCCGAAGGCACTGCGGACATGGTGCGCCAGATGGTCGGCGACGAAGTGCCGCTTGCATGGTGCGGCGGAAACGGCCATGGCGGGCTGGGAACCAGCGTCGAGGCGATCATGGGCGCCATCGAAAAGGCCTGGTCGGAGGCGGGTGTGGCGATCCTCGTCGATCTCGGCGGCGCCGAGACCAACTCGGAGATGGCGGTGGAGATGATCGGCGAGCCACGCGCGCAGAAGATCATCGTCTGCAACGCACCGATCGTCGAAGGCGCCGTGATGGCGGCGACCGAGGCGTCCGGCGGCGCCTCGCTCAAGGAAGTTGTGGCGACGGCGCATGAATTGTCGCCGGCGTGAACGAACGGGAATTTTGACAGCATGTCCGCATCCGCCGAAGCCACCGTCCTGATCACCCACGCGGTCGGTCTGCACGCGCGCCCTTCGGTGAAGTTCACCAAGCTCGCCAAGACGTTTGCGGCCGAGGTCGAGGTGGCGCTCGCCGCCAACGGGCCCTGGTTCGACGCCAAGAGCATCGTCAAGGTCATGGCGGCCAAGGCGCCGAAAGGCACGCTGTTGCATATCCGCGCCAAAGGGGACGGCGCCGGCGAAGCGGTCGGGGCGCTGGTCGAGCTGGTGCGGCGTGATTTCGACGAGGGCGCGGACCATGCCCGAACCGCTTAGGCTGCAAGGCATTTCGGCCTCGGCCGGCTACGCCGAGGGGCCGCTGTTCAGTCTCGACCGCGCCGCCACGCATTACACGGTCAAGGCGACCGTCGCTGATGAAAAGGCCGCGCTGGAGACCGCAATCGGCATCGCGACGGGGCGGCTTGGCGGTCTGATCGAGACCGCCGACAGCGAGGCCGCCGGCATCCTCGAATTCCAGATCGCCATGCTGGAGGACGACGCGCTGAGCAGCCCGGCTTTTGCGGCGATTGCCTCCGGTCAACCCGCCGATGCGGCATGGCTACGAGCGCTCGATGCCGAAATCGCCGGTTACGAAACATCGGATCAGGACTATTTCCGGGCGCGCGCCGCCGACCTGCGCGATATCAGGGACCAGGTGCTGCGCGCCTTGAGCGAGGACGATGAGAGCACGGCACCGGCCGGCGCCATCTTCTACGGCGAGGACCTCGCGCCGACGCGGTTTCTCGAAACCGACTGGAGTTCTGGAGGCGGCATCGCGCTGAAGGCCGGGAGTGCCGCCAGCCATGTCGCCATGCTGGCGCGCTCGCGTGGCGTGCCGATGGTGGTTGGGCTGGGCGTTGCGCCGGCTAATCCCATTGGCGTTGCCCTGCTCGATGCCGAGCATGGCGGCATCGTGCTTTCGCCGTCGCCGGCCGAGATCGAGACGTTCCGGCGTTCGTCATCGTCCTTCGCGGCACGCCGCGACAAGGCGGAAACCTATCTGGCGAAGCCGGCGGTGACGAAGGCCGGCACAAGGGTACAGGTGCAGGTCAACATCGCCGATCCGTCCGATGTCGACGGCATCGATATCGCGACCTGCGACGGCATCGGGTTGATGCGCACCGAGTTCCTGTTCGGCAAGACATTGCCGGACGAGGAGACACAGTATCGCGCCTATCGCAAGGTGCTGGAATGGGCCGGCAAGAAGCCGGTGACCATCCGCACCGTCGATGCCGGCGGCGACAAGCCGGTGCCGGGCTTCACGGTCGCGGAAGCCAATCCGTTCCTCGGCCTGCGCGGCATCAGGCTGTCGCTGGCGCGGCCCGAAGTCCTCCGCGTGCAGATCCGGGCATTGCTGCGCGCCGCCGTCCACGGCAATCTGAAGGTGATGTTTCCGATGATTGCCGTCGCTGACGAATATGCACGCGCCGCAGCCCTGTTCACCGAGGAGCAGGCCGGGCTTGCCGCGCGCGGCTTCGCGCAGAAAATGCCGCCGCTCGGCATCATGGTCGAGGTGCCGTCGGTGGCGATCGCGCCGGAGGCATTCGCCGATGTCGCCTTCTTCTCGATCGGCTCCAACGATCTGACGCAATATGTGATGGCGGCCGCGCGAGACAACACTGCCGTCGCTCATCTTAACTCGGTCCGACATCCAGCCGTTCTCCGGCTGATCGCCTCCGTCACCGCCTTCGGCGAAGAGCAAAAAATACCGGTCAGCCTGTGCGGCGATGCCGGCGGCGATCCGGCTTCGATCCCGGCGCTGCTCGAAGCCGGCCTGCGCGACCTCTCGGTGGCGCCTGCCCAACTCGCCATGGCCAAGGCGGCCATCGCGGACGTTCCGGTTTAGGCGCCGACATGGCCACGACCGTCAAGATTCCTGAACCAGGGTCGGAAGACTCGATCCGCGCCTACAAGACGATCCTGTCGCATGTCATCGACCAGCGCCCGTCCGGCATGCGCCAGCGCCTTGCCGACGCGCTCGGCAAGCATCGCAGCTTCGTCACCCAGATCTCCAGCCCGGCCTATTCGATCCCAATCCCGTCAAAACATTTGCCTTCTATCTTTTCCGTCTGCCACTTCAGCCAGGCCGAGCGTGACCAGTTTCTCACCGCCTATCACCAGGCGCATCCGGGCAAGATGTCGGTGGCGTCCGGTCTGCGCAAGACGCGGCATGTCTCGCTGATCGTTCCCGATTTCGGCGACGACAAGCAGAACGCCGCGCTCGACAGGGCAATCAACGATTTCATCCAGAAGATCACCAGCATCGCCGGCAAGGGCAGCGGCTGATCGTCTTAAGCAAAAGCGTGTCGGGAGGACACCATGAAGAAATTCCTGAATTCGGTGGACACGATGCTGACCGAAAGCCTCGATGGCTTCGTCGCCGCCCATGCCGACATCCTGGTGCTGGGCGAGGAGCACAAGTTCGTCCGCCGCAAGGTGCTGAAGCCCGGCAAGGTGGGGCTGATCTCTGGCGGCGGCTCGGGCCACGAGCCGCTGCATGGCGGGCTGGTCGGGCACGGCATGCTGGACGCCGCCTGCCCCGGCCAGGTGTTCACCTCGCCGACGCCGGACCAGATGCTGGCGGCGGCGCAGGCCGTCGACACCGGCGCCGGCTGCCTGTTCATCGTCAAGAACTACGAAGGCGACATGATGAATTTCGACATGGCGGCCGAAATGTCTGATGGCGTCATGCAGGTGGTGACCAATGACGATGTCGCGGTCGAGAACTCGTCCTACACAACAGGCCGGCGCGGGGTCGCCGGCACGCTGGTGGTCGAGAAGATCGTCGGTGCGGCGGCAGAGCAAGGCATTGGGCTGGAAGCGCTGAAGGCGCTGGGCGAGCGCGTCAATGGCGCGACGCGTTCGATGGGCGTGGCCCTGACCAGTTGCACGGTGCCGGCGGCCGGTAAGCCGACTTTCGATATCGGCGACGGCGAGATGGAATTCGGGGTCGGCATTCATGGCGAGCCCGGCAGGCGGCGCGATGCCTTGAAGAGCGCCGATGCCATTGCCGAGGAGATTTGTACCGCGATTTTGGGCGATCTCGGCGACCAGGCTAAAGGCCCGGCACTGCTGTTCGTCAACGGCTTCGGCGGTACGCCGCTGATGGAGCTCTATCTGATGTACAACAGCGCCCGGGCGATTTTCGAGAAGCACGGGGTGACTGTGACCCGCTCGCTGGTCGGGTCCTATGTGACGTCGCTCGACATGGCCGGCTGCTCGATCACGCTGACCATGCTCGACGACGAGATGACCGCGTTGTGGGACGCGCCCGTGCATACGGCTGCGCTGCGCTGGGGAATGTAGCGGCGCTGGCTTCGCTAGGGCTTTTCTGCGACCATTGCGCCGAACTGACTGCGAATTCGCCAAGCTGCCCGGTTGATGCTCCCATCCCTTTCGCCCGCCGATGAAAAACTGCTGCTGACTTTCGCCGATCCCGAGGCACCTGCGGCCTGGGACCGAGGCGTCGCGGCCACTACCCTTTTGGCCCTGTTCGCCAATGCCGAATTCCACGGCGTGCTGCCGATCATGCTGCGCAAGCTGAGGGAAGGCGGCGACGCACATCTGCCTCGGGATGCCGGCTTGCAGGAGACGCTATCCGATCTGCGCCAGAAGTCGACGTTGGTCACGGGACAGTCGATGCTGCTGCAGTACCATGGCGACCGCATCATGAAGGCGCTTGCCGCGGACAAGATCCCGGCGCGGATCGTCAAGGGTCCGGTCTTTGCGCGAAAGCTGTACCGGCACGTCGCCGACCGCCCCTTTACCGATATCGACATCCTGGTCGAGCCGGCCCGTCTCAACGACGCCAACGGGGTGATCGCGGCGTCTGGTTTCCGGCTCTGCAGCGGCGAAGTCCAGTCGCAAGATCTGCAGGAGTTCAAATGGCTGGAGAAGGAGAATTCGAGCCTGCTGATCGAGCTGCATGGCAATCTGGTGCATGATTCCGGCATGCGGCGGCGGCTGTCGCTGGGATTCAAGGAATTGCGCGCGATTGACGGCGACGAGGCCGACACGCCGGCCGCCCTGCTCACAATCGCCATCGTCCACGCTTCGGGCGGGCACAAATTCCACCGGCTGCAGCTTTGCGTGGATGTCCTGCAAGGCGTGCGGGCGCTGCAAACGCCAGATGAGGAAGCGCGCCTGCTGGAGGCGGCGCGCATGACCGGGATCGAGCTTGAACTGGCGACCGTCCTCGATGTGACCGGCCGGCTGTTCGACGCGCCCCGCGCGCTCGAACTCGCCAGCCGGATCAGGCCCGATCTCGGCATCCGGCTCGCCAGATGGCTGATCACCCGGGATACGCTGCTCGGCGTCAACTCCAGGGACAGGATGCGTTCGCGCCTGCGGCGCGATGCTTTCCGCTGGGTCCAGAGATTGGCCAAGCCAAGGCCATATCGCACCTGACCCGAGCAGGCCGATCCGGCCGTCAGCCGGCTAACGCCGAGCGGATCAAGGACGCCGCGTCGGCTGGCTGTGCGCCCACCTCCAGGGCAAAGGTCGGAACTGTCGAGACCAGCCTGGCGATCGTCGCCAGCCGGCGCTTCTGCAGCGGCAGCAGGCCGGTCATGCCGGTCCTGACATTGTCGGCGGCCAGCGCCACCATGGCGTCGGTCCTGGCCATGGCCTCGAGCCGGCTCTGGCCATCGGCCGAGCGCGCGAGATGGAGGAGTGCGGCGACCGGCCGGGCACCGGGGCCCTCGACGCGGATGATCTTGCCGAGGTGCTCCAGCGAAACGGCCTGTTCGCCATTGCGGTCCCAGGAGAGACCGAGGCAGGGTGAGACGAGCGGGACCAGCTCGGCCGTCTTGCGGTGGATCTTCACATGGCGCGGCAGGCCCCAGGCGACGGCCTTGTCCGACGCCACATTCAGGATCATGGCATCGTCGGAGCAGAGGCCGAAGCCTTGCGACGCCAGGGCGAGCGACGTGGTCGTCTTGCCTGTGCCGCTGGGCGCATGGATGAGAACCAGGGCATCGCTGTCAGGCAGCGTCAGGCCGGCCGTGTGCAGCATATGCTGGCCGCCGGCATCAAGCGCGGCATCGAGCACCAGCATCCACAGCGTCCAGGCAATCTTGGCATCCGGGCGGACGCGGATTTCGGCCCGACGCTCGCCGGCATGGATCGAGACAGTCTGGCGGCCGGGGAAGATCAGATGGACGATGTCGCCGCCGTCGACCATGCGGCAGTGGCCGTCCTCGGGCACCTCGCCGTCGAAGGCGAGTGTCCCGGCCAGCGTCTCGGGCAGTGAAAGTGTCTCGAGGACGTTGACGCGAAAACCCGGCTCGACCGGGCCGGTGGCGCGCAAGGTGCCGAGCATGCGGTCCAACTCCCGCCACAGCTCGGCGCGTTCGGCCGAGACGCCGATGACCTGTCCGTCAAGGGCATAGCAGGCATCTGCGGTCGGGCCGCTCAAGCGGTTTTGCCCTCGGCGTGGTGACGATAGATCTCCACCATGCCGGGCAGGCTGTCGCTGACTACCGGACGGTCGTCGAGGCAGACCCAGCAATGCGCCGACATGCGCGGCGCATGCATCGACTTCGGGTCGACGCCGAAGCGCAGATCCGGGTCGAAGCCGGCAAGGCGCAGGAAGCGATGGGCAAGCAGGCCTTCCCGCAGACACCTGCGGTCGCGCATCAGCCAGGGATGCCTGACCGTCCGGTTGACGCTGGCGACGATGTAGGCGGAGGGCAGCCCGAGATAGGGGGTCGGCGCGCTGAGCGGCGCCCATTTCAGCACGGTCTCGAAATCGCGCTGGCCGATCAGCATCGGCATCAACCGCGCGCTGGCCCATAGATGGGCGCGAAACAGCGCGCGCAAGAACGGGCCGTCAGCCATCACGCCCCCGGATCGGCGAGGATACCTTCCGTCACCAGTTCGGCGGCCAGGGCCGCCATGTCCTGATCGAGCATATCCCTGTCGACCTCGAACTCGTCAGACAGCAGATCGACGATCTGGTCTAGGCTGCGCGCGCCGTCGACCTTGTCCAGAAAGGCTTCGGTGGTGCCGTTGCAGGTATAGAGTTGGCCGCTGCGCGCCAGAAGTACGACGGCGCCGTCGCCGACATGCTGCACCGAGGCGTCGTCCGCCAGCCGCAGAACCATTTCAGAAGCGATTTCGACCATGGGCCCTCCCCAGACCATGTACGTTAGCTGGAGAGCAATTAGCGCGGCAGCGCGGTGCTGTCTATCGTCGGGCCGCTTCTATCGCTGAAGCGGCTTTTTGCGTCGGCTACCTGCTGACAACCGTAGCCGCCACGTTCGACAGTTTCTCGCGCTTGCTCAACACAGGCTTTTCGTAAGTTTTCTTCATTGGAACCCCCGAATTCATCGATGATCTTAAGTGCCGATCAGTGGCGGGCCTTGTCAAGCCGGCGAAGCGATACGGGCAGAGAGTTGATTTTGTTCCCCAAGGTAAGCTAAAAAGCCGCCGGGGATTAGGGAGTTAGTATGCGTTACAATTGGGAACGGGCTCCGACAACGTTCGAACGTCATCGGAAGGCGCTGGCGGCGGCGATATTAATAGCCGGCGGCGTCGGCCTGATGCTGGCGGCATTGCCGCTCTAAAATAACAGATATCCATCGACCGGCGCGGATGCCCCCTCCGGGGTGCATGAGCGCTGTGGGCAGCCTAACGCAAGACCGGTCCGGCTCCGGTGTCGGCGATCAAGCGGCGGTCGCGTCCTTCAAACCCCTGGCTGAAACGTTGTACGAGCACGGCAAGCACGGCCGGCTTGCCGTGGGCTATCACCGAGCAGCAGCGGCGGTGCCGACGTCCTTGGTCGCGGCACCGCGATCCCCGAAGCCATGGTGCCGGATATCCCACCCCAAGGCGAGAGCAGGCATCGACGAAATTCCGGGAAGACATGGTTTCGAAAAACGGCATAGGCTAATGCAAGACGGCAAATTTTCCTGGGAGGAAGTTGGATGGCGTCACGCTACCATGAAGTCTACGAAAGCTGGAAACGCGACCCGGAACAATTCTGGGCCGAGGCGGCCAAGGCGATCGACTGGTATTCGCCCCCTGACAGCGTCTTCGATGCGAAAGCCGGCGTCTATGGCCGCTGGTTCAATGGCGCCACCTGCAACACCTGCTTCAATGCCGTCGACCGTCACGTCGGGGGTGGCCGCGCCGACCAGATCGCACTGATCCACGACAGCGCCATCACCGGCACGGTCAAAAAGTTCACCTATGCCGAACTGAAGCGCGAAGTGGTCGCGCTGACGTCGGTGCTCAAGAACCGCGGCATCGGTAAGGGCGACCGCGTCATCATCTACATGCCGATGGTGCCGGAAGCGGCCTTCGCCATGCTTGCCTGCGCGCGCATCGGCGCCGTGCATTCGGTGGTCTTCGGTGGCTTTGCCTCGCACGAACTTGCCACCCGCATCGACGACGCCCGGCCGAAGCTGATTATTTCGGCCTCCTGCGGCCTGGAGCCGGGGCGCACCGTCGCCTACAAGCCGCTGCTCGACACCGCGATCGAGCTCTCCCGGCACAAGCCGGACGCCTGCCTGATCCTGCAGCGCGAGCAGCTGCGCTGCGAACTGAAGGACCATTACGACATCGACTATGCCGACGCCGTTGCCCGCGAGCGCGCGGCGGGCGCCAATGTCGATTGCGTCCCGGTGCTTGCCACCGACCCGCTCTACATCATCTACACGTCAGGCACGACCGGCCAGCCGAAGGGCATCGTGCGCGACAATGGCGGCCACATGGTCGCGCTGAAATGGACGATGGAAAACGAGTTCGGCGTGAAGCCGGGCGAGGTGTTCTGGGCGGCATCCGATGTCGGCTGGGTGGTCGGCCATTCCTACATCGTCTACGGCCCGCTTCTGCATGGCTCGACCAGCGTCCTGTTCGAGGGCAAACCGATCGGCACGCCGGATGCCGGCACCTATTGGCGGGTCATCGCCGAGCATGGCGTGGTCGCCCTGTTCACCGCGCCGACCGCCTTCCGCGCCATCAAGGGGCAAGACCCCAAGGGCGAATTCGTGCCGAAGTACGATCTGTCGAAATTCCGCACGCTGTTCCTCGCCGGCGAACGCGCCGACCCGGAAACCATCAAATGGGCGGAGCAGAAACTGAACGTACCGGTGATCGACCATTGGTGGCAGACCGAGACCGGCTCGCCGATGACCATCAACCCGGCCGGGCTCGGGCTGCTGCCGGTGAAATACGGCTCGCCCGGCGTGCCGATGCCGGGCTACGACATCCGCGTGCTCGACGATGCCGGGCATGAGGTGTCACGCGGCACGCTGGGCAATGTCGTGGTCAAGCTGCCGCTGCCGGCCGGTTGCCTGCCGACGCTATGGAATGCCGACGCCCGGTTCCGGCAGGCTTATCTCGAAGAATTCCCCGGCTTCTACAAGACGGCCGACGCCGGCATGATGGACGAGGACGGCTATCTGTTCGTCATGGCCCGCACCGACGACATCATCAACGTCGCCGGCCACCGGCTGTCGACCGGCGCCATGGAAGAGGTGCTTTCAGCGCATCCGGACGTTGCCGAATGCGCCGTCATCGGCATCGCCGATCAGATGAAGGGCCAGGTTCCGCTTGGTTTCGTCGTGCTCAACGCCGGTGTTTCGCGCGATACCGGCGCCATCGAGAGCGAGGTCGTCTCCCTGGTGCGCGAACGGATCGGCCCGGTCGCTGCCTTCAAGACGGTGGTGACGATCAAGCGCCTGCCCAAGACGCGTTCCGGCAAGATCCTGCGCGGCACGATGCAGAAGATTGCCGACAAGGAAGAATGGACGATGCCGGCGACCATCGACGACCCGGCTATCCTCGATGAGATCATGGTGGCGCTGAAGGGACGCGGCATAGGGGCTTAGCAACCGCCTGGAACAGTCCCTTGAGATGGATGATGGCTCGCCAATTGTGCTGGCCATTGTCGAAGTCGGTGCTGCCCCTCATGCAGCGCCAACCCGTAGCGATTGCCGCAGTGCCCAATCTTCTGTTGTGCAATGCAGCAATCCACCCTAGTGTTGCTGTGGGGGGCCACCCGATGACACGGCATGGCTCAGCAAAAGACTACATTTGGCGGCGTCGACATCCTTCGGTTCCTCGCCGCCGTCCTGGTGATGTTCTACCACTACGGCTACTGGGTTTGGGCGTTCCCCGGCGGTATTTCGGCACGCGCCGCTGGCGGCATCCCGCCGCACCCTGAAATGGACTTTCTAGGCTCCGGCTGGGTCGGCGTGCAGGTGTTCTTCGTCATCAGCGGCTTCGTCATCGCCTTCAGCGCCGAGAATTCGACGCCGTTGCGGTTCTTCGAGGCAAGGGTGAAGCGCCTGGCGCCGGCGGTGTGGGCATGCGCCCCCATTACCGCTGCGGTGCTGCTTCTGGTCGACCTCAGCTGGCCGACGGATGCGGTGATCCGGCTCGTTCGCACCGGCCTGTTCGTTCCGTTCGATCCCTGGGTCGACAGCGTCTACTGGACGCTCGGCATCGAAATCGCTTTCTATGCCGTGGTCTGGACCTTGTTGCGGCTCGGTCGCTTCGACCTGATGGAAACCGTAGGCATCGCGATCGGGCTGATCAGCACGTTCTTCTGGTGCCTCTATTATCCCCTCGATTTGTCCGATCTCGCCGAGACGCGCTGGCTCCAGCTTGCGCTGGTGCATCATGGCTGCTTTTTCGCAGTCGGCGTGATGTTGTGGCTGATGCGGTTCAAGGCGGTGACGAGGGCCCGCCGCGGCTTCTCAGCGCTGTTCCTGGCCGGCGGTGTGCTGCAGATCGCAAGCTCGGTCGACGTGCACAGCATCAAGGTCGAAGCCGCAATGCCTTATGCGCCGCCGATCCTCATATTCCTTGTCGCCACAGGACTGATGGCATGGTCGCTGCAGCTTAACCTGTCCTGGCGAGGCTGGCGCCGGATCGGGCTGATGACCTACCCGCTCTATCTCATCCATGACGTCGTCGGTGCCGCCATGCTCGGCGCCCTGGTCCGCGCCGGCGTGCCGTACCTGCTTTCGATCGCTACTGTCGGCGCAACCATGATCGCCGCGAGTTGGCTGGTGGCGATAGAGGCCGAACCACGCATACGGCTGCTGCTCGACCACACCGTGTTCCGCTACCGGCTCAAGGCGGCATAAACGCCGCTCCCAGCACTTGTTTACCAAGACAGGGACTGTTCCTCACCGGTATGGAATTTCCGGCGCCAAGCATGGTATCGAGGCTTCATGCGTGCCCGTGTGACATGCTCCCTAACGCCAAAAGACCCGTGCGAGCACCGAGCCTCAATCCGTGAGCCTGTTCCAGCGATCGAGAAAGCCGCGCGCCGCGCCGCGCGAACGGCTGCAGATGGATATGCAGGATACGGTCGTCTATGCGATCGGCGACGTGCATGGGTGTTACAGCGAACTTCGTTCGCTGGAGCAGAAGATCGTTCTCGATGCGCTGCCCTTCCGCGGGCGCAAGATCATCATCATGCTTGGCGACTATGTCGATCGCGGGCCGCAGTCCAAACGCGTGCTCGACCATCTCACCGCGCCGCCGCCGAAGGGCTTCCTGCGCGTCTGCCTGGCGGGAAACCACGAGGTGGCGATGCTGAACTATCTCGACGGCTATCTTCCGCGAGAACCCTGGCTGGCGACGGGCGGCCTGGAGACGTTGTTTTCCTACGGGATCGATGCGCAGCATCTCGGCAATCTCTACAGTTCGAGCGAAGCCGTCGACCGGCGTATCCGCGAGGTCATTCCCGCCAGCCATGTCAGCTTCATGCGCGCGCTACCGGTCATGGTCTGCTCGAGGAAATTCGTTTTCGTCCACGCCGGCATCAGGCCCGGCATCGATCTCGCCGAGCAGGACGAAGACGACCTGCTCAGCATCCGCGCCGATTTCTTCGACAACGTCCATCTGCTCGACCGATGGGTGGTGCACGGACATACGATCGTCGACGTGCCCACGCTCGACGGGCACCGGCTCGGCATCGACACCGGCGCCTTTCAGAGCGGACGGCTGACCGCCCTCAGGATAGCCGGCAAATACGGCAAGCTGATATTTTCCTGACCGACGAAACGGCGGCGCCTGTTAGAGCGGTTCGGCTTTCGATTGATCGCCGACCCGCTCTATCTCTTTGTTTTGACGCAATTCCGGACGGACCTAGGCCGCTGCCCTGGTGCGTGTTTCCGACTTGTCCAGATAGTAAGTCGAATATTTGTCGAAGAACTTCTCGGAACCGCCGAGCGATCCGTATTTGGCCAGCTTCTTCAGATCGACCTTGTTGAGCACCGCGCCGACGATCTTGTTGGCGACGTATGGCTCGGATTCCAGCAGCGACCGCACCACCGCGCGCGGCGTGCGGCCCCATTCGGTGACCAGCACGAAACCGTCGGCCAGCGGGGCAAAGGCCTTGGCGTCGACCACGGGGCCGAGCGGCGGCAGATCGACGACGACGTATTCGAACGTCTCCTTGGCGTTCTCGATGAAGCGCCGCATGCCGGCCGAGGAGAGAAGTTCGCTGGTGTGCGAGAACTGGCCGCGCAGGACGGCGGGAATGATGGCAAGCTTCGTCTGCCGGTCGACCTTGCCGACCGACTGCCAGGTCTGGCCGTTGACGACGGCTTCCATCAGCCCCTGCTCGGTTTCCATGCCGAGGCTGCGGCTGAGGCCGGGGTTGCGCAAATCGCCGTCGATGAGCAGCGTTTTGGCGCCATTGGCGGCAAGCAATCCCGCCAGATTGGCCGCGACCGTCGACTTGCCCTCGCCGGGCAACAGCGAGATCACGCCGATGACCTTGCTGCCTTGCCCTTCCATGACGACGTCGAAGGCGATTTTGGCGTTGCGCAGCGTTTCGGCGAACATCGAGGCGGGAGCGTCGATGCTGACCCGCATGCGCGCCCGTCTCTCGGCGGCCGACAGGCTGGCGATCTTGGCATCGGCCTCTGCATCGTCCGGCTTGGCATCCTTGCCGGGCTTGCCGCCGCCGATCGTCGGTAGATAGCCGAGGAATTTGAGGCCGACGCGATCGCGAATGTCCTCGCCAGTTCTGAAGAACCGTTCGTTGAACTCGTTCAGGCCGCCAAATCCGGCCCCCAGCAGCACGCCAAGCACGAGCGTAAGCGCCAGCACCTTGGATGTGCGCGGGCCCGCCGCCGACAGCGGCATTGTCGCATCGGAGATGATGCGGACCTTGCCGACCGGGAAGGATTGCTGCTGCGAGGCTTCCTCATAGCGGCTGAGGAATGTCTGATAGAGCGTGGTGAGCGCCGTCGCCTGCTGGTCGAGATCGCGCAGCTTGACCTGCGACTGGTTGTCGATGGAGCTCTTGCCGGCGGCGGTGGCGATCTTCTCCTTGAGCGCGGTCTCGCGCGCCTGCGCTACCTGATAATCGTTGCGATAGCTTTCGGTCAGTTGCTTCAGCTGTCCGAAGATCTGCGCCGAGACATCGGCTTTTTCCTTGGCAAGTGCTACCGCCTGGGGGTGATCCTTGCCGAAATTCGCCTCGACATCCTGCAGCCGCTTGGAGACGGTCAGATAGCGGGTTTTGAGCGTTGCAATGACCGAGCTGGCCGGCTGGTCGCTCGATATGGCGGAGTCCTGGAACGCATTGTCCGAGCCGCTGTCCACGATGGTCTTGTACTGCTGGTAGCGGGCGCTGGCGCGCGCCGTGTCGGCCTGCGCGACGATGAGCTGGCTGTTCAGGTCGGACAGTTGCTTGTCGCTGATCAGCTGGCCGTCGCTGCCCGCGGACAGCCCGTGCTCGGCCCTGAACATCTCGACCGCCAGGGCGGCCTTCTGCGAGCTTTCGCGAAGCTCGGTCAACCGGCCCTGCAGCCAGACCGCCGCGCGTTCGGTGGCGTCGAAGCTCGCATTGAGCTGGTCGGCGAGATAGGCCTCGGAATAGGCCTTGGTGATAGCGGTCGCGAGCGCCGGGTCCGTCGACTGATAGCCAAGGTCGATCACATAGCTGCGGCCGTTGCGCTGCGCCAGTATCTCGCTCTGCAGCTTGAGGATCGCGTAGTCGCGGCGGGCGGTGACCATCATGGCCTCGCGCGTCGCGGCGTCGACATTTTCGAGGCCGGGGATGTCCGGGCCCGAACTGCCACGGAAATAGCCAACCAGTCCGCGCACGAAGCCGATGCCCTTCGCCAGGGCAGACGTCGGAGGGTTCATGAACTCTTCGTTCTGGTCGAGCTTCAGCTTGTCGACCACCACCGCGGCCAGCCGCGCGGAGGTGAGTATCTCGATCTGGCTGAGAAGGGAGGCATCGGTCTGCATGGTGGCCGACGCCGCCGAGATGTCGTCGACGACCTTGTTCAGGCCTTCGTCGATCAGCACGCTGGCAACCGACATATACTGCTTGGGCGTGGTCTGCAGATAGAGCACGCCCATGAACAGACCGATGATCGCGCACGCAGCCACCACCTTGGCCTGCCGGGCAGCCATGCCGAGCAGGCGTTCGATGTCGATGAAGTCTTCGCCCTTTTCCGCGTCTGTACCGGGCAAAGGCACCCTCTTGTCGAGAGGAAAGTTGGCATAGTTCATCGTCGGTCCAATTCCAGGTTGCAGGCGCTATCGGCCTTCGAAGATTGGCGTCGTCACCAGAAAAGACCACGCAACATTCATGCCAGAAGGCGCTTGGCCGAATCGGCCAAGCGCGGCGGCGTATGTCGCGCCATCATCGATACGCACATACTCCCAAAAAATGGGCATTATGCGGCTTCTTCCCGGCGCTCATGCGACCGGACGAACTCCTGAAGCATTTCGAAGATCGGTCCCTTCATGTCGTCGCGCGCCAGGGCGAACGCGACATTGGCCTGGATGAAACCCTCCTTCGAACCGCAGTCGAACATGCGGCCGTTGAAAGGCTGGGCAAAGAAGGCCTGTGACTGCGCCAGGCGGACCATGGCGTCGGTCAGCTGGATTTCATTGCCGGCGCCGCGTTGCTGGTTGCCGAGCAGCGCGAAAATCTCCGGCTGCAAAATATAGCGGCCGTTGATGTAGAAGTTCGACGGCGCATTGGCAGGCGCCGGCTTCTCGACCATGGCTGTCACCTCGAAGCCGCTGCCGACCTCGGCGCCGCGGCCGACGATGCCGTATTTGCTGGTTTCGCTGGGTTCGCAACGCTCGACGGCGATGACGTTTCCGCCGGTGCGCTCATAGAGATCGACGGTTTCGGCAAGGCATCCGCGCCCACCGAAGGACACCATGTCGGGGAGCAGCAGGGCGAAGGGCTCGTCGCCGATGACTTCGCGCGCGCACCACACGGCATGGCCGAGACCCTGCGGCGACTGCTGGCGGATGAAGCTGGTGGCGCCGGCCACCGGAAGCAGGCTTTCAAGCGACTGGAGCTGCGCCTTCTTGCCGGTCTGCTCCAAGGTTCCGATAAGCTCAGGATGCAGGTCGAAATAGTCTTCGATGACCGCCTTGTTGCGGCCGGTGACGAAGACGATGTGCTCGATGCCGGCCTCGAAGGCCTCGTCTACCGCATATTGCACGACAGGCCTGTCGACCACCGGCAGCATTTCCTTGGGCATCGACTTGGTCGCCGGCAGGAACCGCGTTCCCAACCCCGCCACCGGTATGACTGCCTTCCTGACTTTCTTCATTGCAAATTCCTTCTGAGGAGATCGACTTTCAATACCTGCCGGCCACGAAAGTTCCTTCATGTGCCCGCATCTTCACCTCCCCGCCCCCACGGCAAACTGTGCCGCAACCCGTCGCAGCCGGACAGCGATCGGCATGCTCATATGCCTGACCGCTGCCGGATCGCTGAGCGCCGTCCATATCGCCTTGAGCGGGGACCGCGCCTTGATGTGTTGAACCAGAGACAGGAACGAAGCCGCCCGGCGCAGGCTGCGGCTGCGCCTGGCGAATGCGGCCGCGGCCTCCGGGTCCATCGCATGCGTCTCGGCAAAGATCGCATCGGCCTTGCGCATCGCTTCGACGTGATGAAGCTCGAGCACGCGGGAAATGGAGCCGCTGCGAATATGGTAGACGTAGCCAGTCGTCGGCTCGACCACGCATCTGCCGCCCTTGGCCAAAGCGCTGGCCAACAGGATGTAGTCTTCGCCGATGATCAGACCTTCATCGTAGCGAAGGCCGTTCTCGTTCAGGAAACGGCGCTGGAAGATCGGCTTGAGATAACCGAGGTTGAACCGCGATTCGAAGACTATGTTGCCGGCTATGTAATCGGCCAGCGAGATTTCGCCCAGGCTCTCCAGATAGGCGGCCGGGAACATCGTGTCCTCGGCAACGCCGTCCTCGCGCACGACCTGGAGGTTGTCGATTGCGATCTCGGCGCCGGCCTTTTCCGCCCGCGCGATCATGGTGCTGAGCCGGCCGGGATAGACGGCATCGTCGGAATCGAGGACGGCGACCCAGCGGCCGCGGGCAAGCTCGAGGCCGGCATTCCTGGCGCCGCCGGGGCCGCGGTTTTCGGGCAAAGCGACGACGCGCACGATGTCCTGCGGGTAGGACCGCGCCACCTCGAGCGTCCTGTCGCGCGAGGTGTCGTCGACGACGACGACCTCGACGCTGACGTCGCGCTGGGCAATCGCGCTGGCGATCGCCCGGTCGAGGGTCGCTTCGGCGTTGTAGGCGGCGATGACGAAGCTGACGTCAGGCTGCACGCTTGCCCCCTTCCTGCGGCGAGGGCAGTCCGTATTGGCGGATTTCGCGAACACCTACGAGACCGCTGACGACGCCGACATGCATGATGCCGCGCAGCACGCTGCGGTTCCGGCGAACCGGGCTGACCGCCGTCGCGATCGCCATGGCAAAGCAATAGGCCGCCTTTGCCGAGGCGAGGCCGATTTCCCTGGCGCGCCGGACGCCGGTTGCGTTGCTGCCGAGCAGGTGACCATGGGTCTGGCCGAAACGGAAGCGGCGGCGGCGCAGCCAGTCGAATGCGGCCCTGGCGCGCGGCACCACCTCGTCGACGAAGGCGCGCGGCGAAAAGGCGATGCGGCCGCCGGCCTTGACCATGTAATCGAAGAATTCGGTGTCCTCGCCGCCGGTCTGGCCGCGCGCCAGGCTGAAGCGGCGGTCGCGAAGGCTGGCGTCGCGTGTCCTCAGCAGGACGTTGCAGGTGTAGCCGGTGCGGATTTCGCCATGCACCCAGACCGGCAGGGTCGAGTGGAAATCACCTTTGCGCATCCAGGCTGGCGCATCCGAGCCGTAACGCGCCTTTACCGGGCCGAGCACGGCGGCTGCACCGCTCGCCTCGGCGGTCGCGACCAGCTCGGCGAGCCATTGCGGCGAGGCCGTTTCATCGTCATCGATGAAGGCGACAAAGTCCGATACGCTGGCGTCGAGACAGGCGTTGCGCGCCACCGAGATGTTGCGCGCGGGAGCATGGCGGTAGCGGACCGGCAGCTTCAATTCCTGCGCCAGCGCCTTGACCAGCGGCTGAGCGCTCGGCGCATCGTCATTGTCGGCGACAACGACGCCGATTTCGAATCCCTCCGGCCGGTCCATGGCGGCGATAGAGCGAAGCGTGTCGGCAAGCTCAGGCCGCCGGAACGTGCAGACGCAGATGTCGACGCTGCGTTTTGTTGCGGCCGCGCCCATTACGCCACCCCGTGCTGCGTCTGCGGTCGCGGCTCGAGAAGCTGCAGCCAGAAGCCCATCGACCAGCCCAGATGCATGACCATCGCCGACACCCCGACAAGCACAAGCGCCATATCGCGCCGCCTGATGGCGGTCACGAGGCCGTAGAAGATGCAAACCATCGACCATACAAGGAACGGCAACGCCGCCAGCACGTACACGAGAGAAAAGGGCGCCAACAGAACCACGGGAAACACCAGCAGCGGTATCATCTGCCGGACTTTCGGCATCACGCGGTGCTTGAGAACGTTCTTGGCGCGGCCGCGGCCATAGCCGAGATACTGGAAATACAGGCTCTTCAGCGAGGAGCGCGGATAGTAGACCATCTGCGTCCTGCCGCTCATCCAGATCCGGTAGCCGGCCTGGCGAAGCCGGTGGTCGAACTCGGCATCCTCATTGTGGCTGAACGTCTCGTCATAGCCGCCCACGGCCCTGAAGGCCGATATGCGCATCAATGCGTGGTGACCGTGGTCGACCCATTCTCCAGCCGACAAATGCCGGTGCTTGGAGCCGCCGGTGCCGAGCTTCGAGTTCTGCGCCGCGGCAACCGCCTTCTGCACGGCGCCGGTGCCGCTGGTCAACATCGAGACGACGACCGAATCCGCACCCATGGCCAGTGCCTCCTCGACCAGCCGGTCGCAATAGTCATCGGAATAGCCGCCATGCGCATCGATCCGGATCAGATATTCAGCACCATCGCCGAAACTGGCCACGGCAAGATTGAGCGCGGCGCTCTGGATGCGCTTCGGGTTGTGGAGCAGAACGACGCGCGGATCCTTTGCAGCGACCGCCTGGACGATCGCCAGCGTACCGTCAGTGCTGCCGCCATCGGCAACGACGATGCGGGCGCCGAGCCGTTCGGCCGCCGGCCGGAGCTGCCCGAGCAGCGCCCCGATATGGGCTGCTTCGTTGAGGCACGGAATGACGATCAAGTTCGATGGGGGCAGGCTCGATGCGATCAGGCTCGATGCGGGCATTTCGGTTTGCGTCATCAGGCCTCGTCCATCCTTAGTTTCCATTCCCGGTCATCCTATGCCAGCGCCTCGGTGACGAAGGGGCCAGGCGCGGCAGCCAGACCACGCAGCTTGTCGACAAAGGCCAGGCAATCGCTGCGATCGTAGCTCCAGGTCCTCGGGTTGCGGGCAAGCACCCGCGCCTTCAGCTTGCGGAAGCGATCCTCTTCCATCCTGCCCAGCGCCGTTTCGAGCACCTCGGGCGCGGCCTCAGGCAGCAGAACGCCGATGTCCTGCTGGTTGAGGAAGCGCCCGGTTTCGGTGTTGCCCATCGAGATCGGCACTGCGCCGAAGCGGCATCCCTCGTAGAGGCGGTTGGGAAGCAGCCATTCGGAATTCTGGCCTTCCTCGAAGAAATCGATCGCCCAGGCGAAATGCACCTCGCTGTAGATCGCCGACATATCCTCCGGGTTGCGATAGGGGCCGCGGAAGGAGAGAAAGGGCTCGGCCTCGACGAAGGCGTGGAAATCGGGAAATTCGGAAAGCGCCGGGCGACCTCGAAGGATGACCTCGAAGCGTCCGTCGAGGCGGCGGGTGAATTCTGCCAGCAGCTGCAGCGAGCGGCGGCATCTGAGCGCACCGAACCAACCGATTCGCCACGGCGGCGCGGCAGGATTTTCCACTTTCAACCGGTCATCGGCCACCACCGGTGCCGTATCGAAATACTTGTTTTCGACCAGCTCGACCGGCGCGGCGATTTGTCCAAACGGCTTGAAATAATTGGCGATGAAGGCCGGCGAACTGGTCACCAGAAGCTTCACGTCGCGCGCCAGATAGCGTTCCGCGCCGCGCAGCGCCTTGCCCAGCAAATCGTCGCGAAGCACCAGGCGATGGATGTCGAGGCATTCGTAGACGATCGGTACCGCCCCTTGAAAAACGGCCTTGGCGCGCCGGGCAAGCGCCAGCATTTCAAGGTTACGCGCTATGATGAGGTCGGGCCGCGGCATTGTGGCGAGCTTCGAGCCGATAGAGACCGCCGCCTTGGCGACCGCCGCTAGGCGCTGGCCGAATCGGCCGTCGCGCGTCGCGCCGAGGTCGATCGGACGCAGTCCCTCGATCTCCGTGACCGGGCCTGTGGTGCGGCGGAAGCCCGCCAGTGTAACCCTGGCGCCGCCTGCTCTGAGCATTATGATCCGTCGTCGCACCGCCGGATCGGAAACGTCATGTACCAAGTACAGGACATGCAGCATGAAACTCGACCGCTGTTGGCCCACCCACAGGGATGCTAGTACAGCTCTTGCTGCATCGCAACATTTTTGGTGCAGCGTAGCAAGAATCCATGTTTTTTGTTGCACTGCAAAAATATTGCCGTAGTTTGTCCGAGGCGGCGGTTTGCCGGTCGTGATGTCACGGCCGGTGCGAAAATCAGGGATCCTGAATTTGGAAGCCAATGCATTCGATCCGCCAGAGGGCTCTCTCCGCAGATCGGTCGGGCGCGGTGCCATCGTCACGGCCATGGCGCAATCCGTGCGCGTCGCGACGCAGATCATCTCCGTCATCGTGCTGTCGCGGCTCTTGTCGCCGCAGGATTTCGGCGTCGTGGCGATGTGTGCGCCGGTACTTGCCTTTATCGCGCTGTTCCAGGATTTCGGCCTGACCCAGGCGACGATCCAGAAAACCGGCATCCGTCACGACGAGGTCAATTCCCTCTTCTGGATCAATGTCGCGGTCAGTGCCGTCCTTGCCTGCGTGCTGGCCGGCGCCGCACCTTTGGTCGCCGCCTTCTACGGCGAACCGCGCGTTTCGGGCCTGGTGGCGGCACTGGGGCTGCAGATCATGGCCTATGGCCTCGGCGCCCAGCACCTGGCGCTTTTGACGCGCCGCATGCAGTTCACCCGCCTGGCGATCATCGACGTCGCCAGCGCCGTCACGGGTCTTGCCGTTTCGATCGCCTGGACCTTCATCGACCGTTCCTACTGGGCGCTGTTTGCCGGCACGCTGACCGGAGCGGTGCTGCCGACGCTTTGCTATTGGGTCAGCTCCAGATGGCGGCCGGGCATGCCGCGCAAGGTCGAGGGCATTGGCCAACTGCTCAATTTCGGTGCCGGAATCACCGGCTTCAACTTCGCCAACTTCTTTGCCCGCAACCTCGACAATGTGCTGATCGGCAAATATTGGGGCGAAGCCCAGCTCGGCCTCTATGACCGCGCCTACAAGCTGCTGCTGTTTCCGCTCAGCCAGATCACCAACCCGCTCTCCAAGGTCATGGTGCCGGCCCTTTCCAGGCTGAAGGACGAGCCCGACCGCTACCGCAGCGCCTATCTGCGCGTCATGCCGCTGATCCTGCTGGTTGCGCTGCCGGGCGTCGCCTTCGCCACCGCCATGTCCGACGTGCTGATCCCCTTCGTGCTCGGCGAGCAGTGGCGGCAGAGCGCGCCGATCTTCCTGGCGCTCGGCTTTGCCGGGCTGCTGCAGCCGCTCAACAATCCCGCGGGCTGGCTGTTCGTCAGCCAGGGCCGCTCGGGCGATTTCATGCGCTGGGGCATCGTGACGGCGGTGACGTCGGTGCTGGCCTTCCTCATCGGACTGCCCTATGGCGCGCTCGGCGTAGCGATCGCCTATGCGGTCAGCGAATACATGAGAACGCCTTTCCTGTGGCTCTATATCGGCAAGACCGGGCCGCTGAAGGCACACCATGTGCTGCGCGCGGCAACCCCCTTCGTGCTTGGCGCGCACCTGGCACTGGCCGCCGTCTGGTTCGCCAAGCCGTTCCTGCCACAACAGCATATCGTCGCCATGGCCGGCGCGGTGGTGCTGTCCTATGTCACCACCGTCCTGGTCTCGCTTTGCTTCGCCGCCGGCCGCGAAGCCTTGCGCGAGGCCTTGAAGCTGGTGCCGATGCGGGCGCCGGCGGCTGTGCCCAGCGGAGCAAAATAACATGCGCACACTCGAGGATCCGACCCAGACCATGCACTACCGATCGATTTCCGACATGAACGACGCCATCGTCAGCAACCTTCACCGGCTGCCGCGCGACATCGACCTGGTGGTCGGCGTGCCGAGAAGCGGCATTCTCGCCGCCACGCTGGTCAGCCTTGCGTCGAACATCCCGATGACCGACCTCGACAGCTTCATCGCCGGCAAAATCTATTCCTCGGGCATCACCAAGCGGCGCGCCGCGCTCGACCGGCAGGCCACCGACATGCGCAAGATCCTGGTGATCGACGACAGCGTCAGCGGTGGCAACGCCATGCGCGACGCGCGCAACCGGATCGAGGCCGCCGGCATCAAGGCGGACTACACCTTTGCCGCGGTGTTCGGGCTGATGTCACAGCATCAGGAGACCGACGTCGTCTTCGAAGTGGTGCCGCACCCCAGGATGTTCCAGTGGAACTTCATGCACCACAAATTCCTCGCGCAATGCTGCGTCGACATCGACGGCGTGCTTTGCCTCGATCCGACCGAGGCGGAAAATGACGACGGCCCGGCCTATGAGAAATTCCTCGCCGAAGCGCGGCCACTCTTTGCCCCGACCCGCAAGATCGGCTGGCTGGTTACCAGCCGGCTGGAGAAATACCGCAAGCTCACCGAGGCCTGGCTCGACAAGCACGACATCAAATACGATGAGCTGATCATGCTTGACCTGCCGAGCAAGGCGGAACGGCAGCGGCTTGGCGTGCATGGCAGTTTCAAGGCCGATTTCTACGCCAAAACCGATGCGATCCTGTTCATCGAAAGCGAGCACCAGCAGGCGCTCAAGATCGCCAAGCTTTCCGGCAAGCCGGTGCTGTGCGTGGAAACCCATTTGGTGACCTATCCCGACGCGCTGTCGCTGGCGGCGCTCAACCAGGCGGCGCGCAACCTGCCGGCCAGGCTGCGTCAGGTCAATTCGCCCGAAGGGCGCAAGACTGTGGTCAAGAAAGTGGCGCGCACGCTGCTTGGCGAACGCGGCTACGAGACGCTGAAGAGCCGGGTCAAGCGACCGGCCTGATCCCGCCAATAACGCCGGGAACAGGGATGCAGCGCCACGACGGGCGCTGCTTCGCGAAGCTCACGCAGCCTGGCGTGTAGTTCGTTGTGCCGCCGCCTTGTCGAGCAACGAGAAGAACGTGGCGAACTGACGCTGCGGGTCCAAAGCCGGGCGCTCCGAGAATGTACGCGCCGCCGCGGAAAGCCGCGCATACTCCTGGGCATCGTTCCACAGCAGCCTGATCGCCGCCACCCAATCGTCGAGCGGACCGTCATAGTCCAGCACCACGCCGCCCGAGCCGATCGCTTCGGGCAGGCCGCCGCGCCGCGAGCCGACGACGGGAATGCCGCTGCAATGGGCTTCCGACGCCACCCGGCCCCAGGCCTCCTCCCACTTGCTGGGAGCGAGCAGGATCTTGGTGCGGCCATACACCGTCTTCATGTCGCTGGTGCGGCTCTCCAGCTTGACATTGGGGTATGGCGCGATCGTCTGTTCGATGCGGGCCCGATGATCGTCGTCGAGCTTCCAGCTTTCGACGAACAGGAACGGGATTTCGGGGCAGGCGGCGGCGATGCGCACCGCCAGGTCGAAGCCCTTTTCCTCGTAAGGATTGATCAGCGTGACGTACTCGCCTGTCGTCGGCGTGCTGTAGAAGCCGGGATTGATGGTCGGCGGAATGACCGTCGAATCGATGTCGAATTTCTGCTTGTAGGTGCGCGCCGTGAATTCGGAGTTGGCGATGTAGAGAGCCGAACGCAATTCACGCAGGTCGCCACCCAATTCATGGAATTCGACATTCCTGAGATAGACGACCAGCGGAACGCCTTCCGCCTCCAGCGCCTTGCCGATCGGAACCGACTTGTGGCATTGGACCACGGCGACGTCCGGCCTCAGCTTCTTCACGGCAAAGCCGGCAGCCTCCCAGGGAAACCATGCCCGCACCACCGGATAGCCCGGATAGGAGTCGATGACGGCACGTTGCCGCAAAAGCTTCATCTTGGCGCGCGCCTTGTAGCCGAAGACGCCCTGGCCGAAGAGCGCGGCAAGCACCGACGCCTCATGGCCATGCTCGATCAATTGCTCGGCCAGATGATGGGTGCTGGACTGGACGCCGCCACTGAATTGCGGCGTGTAACCGTTGCCACCTGCAAAAAGGACTTTCATGGGATCGGGCTCCTTGTCGCATTCTCGTGTTTCGTTCGGACGCTGGCCAGGACCAGCGTCTTGCCTTCGCCTCAAGCGACTTTCGGCGGCTCCAGATTTGCGAACGGATTGGTACAGGACTGCCAGCCGGTAAACCGGATCGGGTCGTTCGGCGAGCTGCGCCATGCGTAGTCGGTCAGCACATGGAATTCGGCGATGACCCAGCGGTCGAAATGCACCAAATCTTCCCGCTTTTCATGCGGCAGCAGCCGGCGTACGGCGCCCAGTTTGAGCTCCTCGACCAGAGTGACCGCATCGCTCAGCTTTTCGTTCGGAAATATCCAGGGATTCCGGTTGCGGAATTCCAGCACGAACTGCTGCAGGTGCTCGATGCGCATGTTCAGCGGACCGAGATACCGTTCCAGCGTGACGCGCACCAGGTCCTCGTCCGAGAACGAGGACACGGCGGCGTAAGCAATGCCGGTGGAAGCGAGCCCGCCGGCGACCAGGGCCAGAGCAGAGCGTCGCGTGATCTTCATCATTGCAGAGCTCCCTTCATGCGATCCGGCTCGCCGCCCTCAGCGACAGAGCCGCCGCCGTCAGGCTTGGATTGACGCAGGAGCAACTGGGATAGGTGCTCGTGCCGACAACGACGAGGTTCCTCAGCTGGTGGTGGATCATGTCGCGGTCGACGACTGAATCCGCAGGGCCAGTGCCCATCCGCAACGTGCCTTGCACATGCGATTCGGTCGGTCGGATGCCGCGATCGAACAGCTTTTCGACCGGCAGCGGCTTAAGCAGCGCCGGCAGCCTTTCCAGCGCCTTGGCCATGCCGTTGACGGCATAGTCCGACGCTCCCTTGAAACTGACGAAGGCGTTCTCATCCTTGTCGAGGATGACGCGGTTTTCCGGATCGAGCAGGTTTTCGGTGACGATGACCAGCGGCAGCGTCTGCCGCAGCCGACCCTTCTCGGCCCGCATGCCATGCTGCCAGCGGTTCTCGAAATAGAGCAGCGCCGCCGCGTGCTCGGCGCGGTGGGGACCGTCATAGAGCCCGAAATTCAGACCGGTGGTGATGGTGCTGCCGTCGAAATTGTCGACGCCGTCTAGATAGACCTCGAAGTTCCAGCCATAGGATTCGTGCAGGCCGAGGCCGACGAATTCGCCGCCGAGCCCGGACCGTAGCATGATCGCCGGGCTCTGGATCGCATTGGCGCCGAGCACGAAAAGGTCGCCACTGGCTGAATATTCCTCGCCGCCATGGGTGAACACCACCGAGCGGACGGAGCCGCCGGCATGGTCGAGCCGCCGCACTTCCGAGCTGAGGCAGACTGAAAC
Organism: Mesorhizobium sp. IMUNJ 23033; assembly: GCF_044778005.1. Taxonomy (NCBI): domain Bacteria; kingdom Pseudomonadati; phylum Pseudomonadota; class Alphaproteobacteria; order Hyphomicrobiales; family Phyllobacteriaceae; genus Mesorhizobium; species Mesorhizobium sp. IMUNJ 23033. The sequence continues at coordinate 460,826 of NZ_JBJACT010000001.1, read as the reverse complement.
ATCCGGATGCTCGAAGACGTGCATCAGGCCGTTGTTGACGGTGAACTTGGCATCGGCCGGGCACAGCCAGCAGCGCAAATTGGCACAGCACGAGCTTCGCTGTGCGGTCGCCACACGCGCACGCGCGGTCGGCATGACGAAGTGCTGGTCGGGCTGCGCCGCCTTCATCATGCGGTCCGGCGTCGACATGCGATGCGGCGGCTGCGGAAACGGTTTCGAGCGCGGTAGCATCTGAGCCATGTCGGGATCGCCCGAGATCGACATGACCTCCTCGGCGTCGCAATAGAACGGCTCGAGCTCGTCATAGCTGATCGGCCAATCATTGCCGACGCCATAGGTGCTCTTCAGCCGGAAGTCGTTCGGATGGAAGCGCGGCGTCTGCGCGAACCAGCAGTTCGTGCCGCCGCCCAGTCCGATGGTGTAGTTCCACGGCTTTTCGGAGTTGGTCTTGTAGGTCGATTCGTCGTCGATGTCGGTGTTGGCATTCTGGCCGAGCTGCCACTCATGCGTGTTGTGCCGGCCCCATTCCAAAACCAGGACACGCGCTTTGCGGCGCTTGGCGAATGCGTGCAGGAAGAAGGCCGAACCAAAACCGGAGCCGATGGCGATGATATCGAAATGCTCGTTGGCGATTTGCTCGGGCCTGATATCCAGCACCATCAGATCCTATCCTTTCCCGAAAGCAGCGCGTTCACCGGCGGCCTCGTTGTCGTTCGTCGAGGCCGCCTTCTGAGCCGGCCTTCACGCAGCCACCCTGCCGATCGAGTGATATTCGATGCCGTGGCGGGCGATGACCTTCGGGTCATAGAGGTTGCGGCCGTCGAAGATGACCGGCGTGGTCAGCGCATCCTTCAGTGCGTCGAAGGACGGCGCGCGGAAGCTCTTCCACTCGGTGGCGATCATCAGCGCCTCGGCGCCGCGCAGAGCCGCTTCCTTGGTGCCGCAGAGCAGCAGATCGTCGCGCAGCCCATAGATGGCCTGGCATTCCTGCATCGCCTCGGGATCGTAGGCCTGCACCTTCGCGCCCGCCTTCCACAGCGCTTCCATCAAGTTGCGGGCCGGCGCCTCGCGCATGTCGTCGGTATTCGGCTTGAAGGCCAGGCCCCACAAGGCGAAGGTCTTACCCTTGAGGTTGCCCTTGAAGTAGCGGTTCACCTTGTCGAACAGGACGGACTTCTGCTCGTTGTTGCGCTCCTCGACAGCACGCAGCAGCTTGGCGTCGAACTTGACGCCCTCGGCGGTCTTGATCAGGGCGCGCACATCCTTGGGGAAGCACGAGCCGCCATAGCCGAGACCCGGATAGATGAAGTGGTAGCCGATGCGCGGATCGCTGCCGATGCCCTTGCGCACCTCCTCGATATCCGCGCCAAGCTGCTCGGCCAGATTGGCCATCTCGTTCATGAAGCTGATCTTGGTGGCCAGCATGCAATTGGCCGCGTATTTGGTGAACTCGGCGCTGCGCACGTCCATCACGATCATCTTCTCGTGGTTGCGGTTGAACGGAGCGTAGAGCTCGCGCATCACCGCCTCGGTACCCTCGCTCGAGGTGCCGACGATGATGCGGTCCGGCTTCATGCAGTCGGCCACCGCGGAACCCTCCTTGAGGAATTCCGGGTTGGAGGCGACGTCGAAGGCCAGGTCCTCGCGGCCCCTTTTCTTCAGCGTCTCGGCGATTCTGGCCTTGATCTTTTCGCAGGTGCCGACCGGCACCGTCGACTTGCCGACGACGATCTTGGGCGCCTCCATCTCGCGGCCGATCGCCTCGGCGACGGCCAGCACGTATTTGAGGTCGGCCGAACCGTCCTCGCCGGGCGGCGTGCCGACGGCGATCATCTGGATCTCGCCATGCTTGACGGCGGCCTTGGCATCGGTGGTGAATTTGATGCGGCCGGCGGCGTGGTTCTCCTTGACGAGGCTTTCGAGCCCAGGTTCGAAGATTGGGATAAGGCCCTGGTTGAGCCGTTCGACCTTCTTCTCGTCGATGTCGACGCACACCACCTGATGCCCGACTTCCGCGAGCACGGCGGCCTGTACGAGACCAACATAGCCTATTCCAAAGACCGTCAAGTTCATTCGGTGTGCTTCCTGTTCAGGGCCGTCTTCGGTGCGGCCGGTTCAGATGGCAGGCCGTCCAGGGCCTGTTTCCTATTGGAGCACGATCCGAAGCCGGTTCCCACTTTCTGCTGCATTCGGTTCGGGATCATGCCTAGTTGCTGTTGCTTATGCTGCATGCCAGCGATTCCGGGAACTGGCAGGGCTGGCCAAGCGCAGTGAATGCGACGCGCTCCACCTGCATCGTGACCTTGCGGCCCGGATCCGAGAAGGGGCCCATCCAGCTGGTCAGCTTCTCGCTGCCCCAGAGGCTGAAGAATATCTTTTGCGAGTGGGTCGGCAACTCCGCCGGGTTCGTCACTTCCTGGACGAGCTTGCCGTTGACGTAGAAGCGCAGCCGCTCCTTCTCCCAGACGAAGCCGTAGTCGTTGAAACCCTTGTCGGTGCCGCCTTCGACATCGGTGAGCTTTTCGTTCTTCGGCTTGCCGGAAATGTAAGTGTTGACCTGCACCTTGGAGGTGTCCTTGGTCAGAACCTCGAAGTCGATCTCGTCCCATGGCTGCTTGTCCTGGGGACCGATGTAGGAGAAGAACGCGGCATTCAGACCGGACCCGGTGTCCGTTTTCATGCGCGCCTCGTAGATTCCGTAGCCGTAGCGCTTTTTGGTCTGGATCTCGCCGCAGGCGAAAGCGCGATCCTTGGTCTGGCGCTTCTCGAAGCCCAACGTCAGTGCGCCGTCGGACAGGCTGACCAGGCGCTTCGACCAGGTGCAGTTCTGGTGCGGGCCGTTCGACCAGCCGTCGGATACGTACCAGCGCGAATGATCGAACTTGGTGAAATCATCGACGAATGAGGGTGCGCTCGGCAAGTCCTGCGCGTGGGCCTGGTCCTGCGCGTGGGCCTGGTGCACCGTTGCGGCAGCGGCCAGGAGAAGCGCTCCCGCCATGCACAGGTGCCAAAAGCTGCCTTGCCGATTCGACCGCATCGACGGCGTGGCATCGGCCACGACGATGGAGATAGTCTTGGGATCTGCGTTCATACTAACTTACCTTTGTGCTGTCCGCCCAACCCAAAGTCACCAATTGGCCCGCCGCATGACGAGCCGCTGCTGATCCTCCGCCCTTGTATCTTCCTCGTTACCTGCCTCGTGCCGCCAGACCGGCGGCTTGAGGAGACTCACCATTCTCTTCGACGATCGCGTCGAGTGAATGACGCAGTTCCTTCATCAGGCTGTTCTGGCGGGCAAGCGCTGCGATGCGCCGCTCGTAATTCAGGATCGATGTCGTCAGTTCGCTGACTTCGGACACCTTGCTCGTCGATGCCGAGCCGTTCTCCATCGCCTCGACCAGGAAGGCAGCGTTCGTCGCCTTTGACCGATAGCGATTCTCAAGCCCGGTCTTCTCCGCCTCGATCTCCGTCGCGATCTGATCCAGCAACCTCGCGAGACGATCGAAACGCTGGAGATCGGACTGCCGGTCCCGGGCTGGATCCCTGGATCTGAAGCCGAATATCGAAGCCATCCGGTTGGCCTTCCACAATTGCTGCACCGCAACATACACTGCCATTCCCAGGGCGACTAAGCAACCTCGGAGTTTGGCAAAGGCGTGTTTTTCGAATTTCCGGCCGCTGCCGCAGCGCGCCGAAACCTAGTTCTCGGCGGTTGCGGCGTTGGCCGCCATGAGGAAGCGCATCGGCGGCACCTGCTGCCGTTTCGAGGCAAGGCCGGCATGGCGAAACAGCGCCTCCAGCTTGTCGGCGGCGACGCCGCGAACGATGGGAATGAGGTTCGACTGGCTGGCCAGGGCGTAGGCGGCGGCCGATGCCAGGCCGCGCTCGGCCTTTACGTCGAGGAAGTTGCGCAGCCGGTATTTGTCGCGCACATGGCGTTCGTGCTTGCGCAGCACCGCTTTGGAGGTTTCCGGCAGGCTGTCGATCTTGAGCAGCGCCAGGTCGGCGTCGGCCAGACGCTTCAGATCCAGCGTCCGGTGGCGGCCGCTCAGCGAATCGGCACGAACGATCGCGCCGTAGCCGCAGGAGCGTATGACCTTGAAGCGCGCCCCACGGGCGACGGCGCGCGCATAGAGCTCGTAATCTTCGCCAAGGCGTAGGCTTTCGTCGTAGCGCAGGCCGTGGCGCTCGAGAAAGGCCCGGCTGATGACCGGCTTGAGGAAGCCAAGCTCGCCGCGCTGCACGCGGCGCCTGGAAATGTTGCCTTCGACGAACCTTTCGAGATCAAGGAACTCAGGGTCGGCCGAGAATGGCGGAGCGACGACCTTCGAGACATCGGTCGCCGCATCGTCCCTGATCAGCATGATGTTGTCGGCGGCGAAGTCCCAGTCGGCGCTGGCGAACAGCCTGCGAAACCGGCCTTCGAGAAAGAAATCGTCGGCGTCGAGAATGCTGATGAACGGTGAAGTGGAGCCAGCAATCGCGGCGTTGCGGGCAAAGGAGGGCCCTTTGTTGATGTCGAGGCGCATGACCGAGAGCCTGCCGCTGCCATCGTCGGCGGCGCGCGCTACTTGCGCAGTGTCATCGGTGGAGGCATCGTCGACGACGACGACTTCGGCCACTTCGGGCTCGCGCAGCGCGGAGGCGATGGCGGCCGGAATGGTGCGGGCTGCGTTGCGGGCTGCGATGATCACGCAGACCCGGGATTCCGTGTTGGACATCAATTCACCTTTCGATTGCACTGCACGAGTGACTCCGAATTTTCTGCCCCCTTGACGCCCGAAACGATGTTCACCGGCCGTCCGCCTCGCTAACTGTCGGCCTTTCGAAAATACGCCGGCTGAGATCGGCGGATGCCGCCCAGCCGGCCTCGGCCAGATAGCGGACCGGCTCGCGGCCGCACAATTCCCATAACACGGTGCGCCGCTGCGGCCAGCGCAAGGACGACAGCCAGGGCGCGATCACCATGTGGAACAGGTCGGCATTTTCTATGCGCGACAGGATGCGGGTGGCGCGCTCCGACAGGAGCATGTCCGAGCCGCCAAGAAGCACGTCGGCGGCCCTGAGGCCAAGCAGCAGCGTGCCCGCCAGGCCCTGCCCGGCCGCATAGGCGAGCACGCTCTGCTGTTCCGCTTCGCTCAGCAGGCTGGTGCTGGCTCTGATGTCGCAGACATAGCCGGCGCAGGGCTCGCGATTGAAGAAGGCCTTGGCGACGCTGATGCAGGACAAGAGCAGCGTGTCGGAGGCCGAGGTGAACGGCACCCTGGCGCCGGCGATCTCGACCTCGCGTTTGCGGCGCAGGAACCCGTCCGTATCGCGCGGGCTCGGTGATCCCGGCTGCTGCAGGCGGTAGTGAAGATCGACCGTGGACTGTTTCAATCCGCCGCCGCGGAGCATGTGCTGCTCCCCAAGGAAACGCAGCCACCAGACCGAGCGGGACTTGCCGGCGACCTCATAGCCGATCGAGCGCAGCGCCTCGCGTGCTTTGAAAAAGCCGCCCGGCGAGACCAGCAGGTCGACATCTCCCGAAGGCTTCATGAAATGGTCGCCATAGAGCAGCTGCTGCTGGAACGGCCCCTTCAGGAAGACGAAGTCGATCTGCCTGTCGCGCAGCACCTGGTGAATGGCCATCGAGTCCATCATGCAGGACGAGTTCATCGAAACCGTCCGCCTGCGATAGGTGTCGAGCCAGGCACGCAGTTCGGGCGGCGCTTGTGTTGCCGGCGCGCGCGACAAGGCCTTGAGCACGAAGGTCGCAACCTTGTTCAGCCTGACGATGTCGGCGACGCTGGCGAGCGAGATGGCCGCCCCAGGCGCCTCGCCCGCGGCAGCAGCCGGTCCGGAAGCGAAGAACAGCCTCAGGCAGGCTTGCACGTAGGCAACTTCATCGGCGCAGTCCGCGGCGCGCAGCCTTTCGTAAGAACCTTCCTGCACGGCCATTCCTGACAATGTCTCCGCAAAAATTCCGGTCGGCGCCTTATATTGCAACTGCGAAGCAAAGCATCGCCAAAATCGCTTCCGCCGTCTAGTTTTTCCTTAGGCGTCCCGTTTTGATGCAACCGCAACGTTTAACTGCGACATGCGAGCATGGTCGAGCGGAACTCCGATCGAGAGCCGAACCAAGGCCGCTATGAACGCCAAATCGGGCGATTTGCGAACAAATTTCTTCGTGCTTATAAAGCGGGCATTTGAGTCAAAAAATTTATCCTAATCAAATCAGATGCTTAATTCGGCGTCACTGGCGCGTCGTTGAATTCCGCTATCAGGCGTGACTAGGATGCGATTGCCGAAGGTTTGATCACAGGCAGAGCCAAGCGCAACCGGCAATTGATTAACAGTTGGTAAATCAGGCTTGACTCACATATGACGCCATGCAGCTATTGCATTGCAGCATTGTAAGTGCTGACGGCACTCGACAGGCCGTTTCCAGTCCATATTGGAGAGTAAAATGGAACAGAATGTTGAAAAGCATGAGTACGAAACGCCTAGCCTGACGGTCCACGGTTCGATCGAGACCATCACGCAAGGCGGCGGCGGCTCGACGGCGCTCGACGCGTCGTTCCCCGCGCATACGCCGATCGGCGAACTCACGTTCTCCTGAGCTTGATTTCGTCCCGGAGTGCGACGTTGGGGCTCCGGGCGTAAACGATAAGGGAGGCCGGGGGGCGTTAGTCTCCCGGCTTTCCAACCGGTCCCGAACATGACGAAGCGTAGCGTATTGTAAACAGAGGTTTTAGGATGAACTGGAACCCATCGGACCGCGACTGCGTGAGTGCGACCAATGATGCCGTGGCCTGCGAATTCGGCAACGGGCTGGCGCTGCTCAATTTGAAATCCAACATCTATTACAGCCTGAACAGCGTCGGCGCCTATATCTGGGATCTGATCCAGGAGCCGCGGCCGATCGCGGATATCCGCAGCGCGGTGCTCACGCGCTACGACGTCGATCCCGAGCGTTGCAAGGCCGACGTCGACGGGTTGTTGAAAGGCCTGGCCGAGGCAGGGCTTGCGAGGCTCCACCATGAGGAACTTGTCTAGGGTTCTCTCCTTGAGTGGCTCGGAGATGCTGTTTCTGGCGCACTGCCTGCTGGTGGTCGCGGCGGTGCGGCTGGGATTGACGCTGTTTTCGTACAACCGCCTTCGCCGCATGGTGACGCAGCTCGATGCGCCTCACGAGGCCGGCATCGGCGACCTGAGGCGCGTCGCCTGGGGCGTTGCCGCCGCGGCCCGTCTCGTTCCCTATGCAAGCTGCCTCACCCAGGCGATCTCCGGCCAATATATTCTCGCCCGCCAGGGCAACGCCTCGAAAATCCGCATTGGCATCGAGCGGGATACGGGCACGCAATTGAAGGCGCATGCCTGGCTGATTAGCGGCAACCATATTGTCCTTGGCGGTTCCATCAACGGATTCGCCCATCTTGTCGATCACGGCCAGTAGCCAATGAGCGGCATCGCCGGAATTCTGCCCAGGCAGCAAGGCAGGCCGTCCGCCGCAGCCGACATCCAGCAAATGCTGGCGCGCATGCATCATCGCGCCCGTGATGGCTGTTCGTGGTGGATGGACACGACCACAACCCTTGGTGCAACCCTTGGCCATGCTTGGCTGAACACAACGGATGAAGCCGGCCCCGGCCCCCTGACCATGGCCGGCGGCAAGCTTGCCGTCACCGCGGACTGCCGGCTGGACAATCGCGAGGAATTGCTGGCCAGGCTCGGCATCAGGGACTCTTCGCTTGCCGACGGCTCGCTGCTGATGCGCGCCTATCTGCGCTGGGGCGAGGCATGCCCGACCCATCTGCAAGGCGACTTCGCCTTCGCCATCTGGGACAGCGAGCGCCAAGTCCTGTTTTGCGCGCGCGACCATTTCGGGGTGAAACCCTTCTACTATCATGCGGATGACCAGCGTTTTATCTTCGCCTCGGAGATCGGTCCCATCCTCGGCGTGAGCGGCGCCGGCGCGCGCCTCAGCGAGCATCAGATTTCAGGGTTTCTAGCCGGGCTGCCCGACGATCCGCAGTCGACGCCCTATACCGACATGTTCCGCCTGCCGGCCCGCCACAGCCTGACGGTGAGCGACCGCCAAGTGGTGCTGCGCCGCTATTGGCAGATCGAGCCGTCGCCGAGACCGATGCGGTCCGATGCGGCGGAGGAGTTTCGTCACCTGTTCTCGCAATCGGTCCGCAACCGCATGCGAGGGACGCCGGCGGTCGGCGCGATGCTCAGCGGAGGCCTCGATTCTTCCGCGATCACCTGCGTGGCGGGCCTGCAGAACGCCATGGCGCGAAAGCCCAGATTACCGACCTTTTCGCTGATCTTCGAACGGGGTTCCTCGATGGACGAGAGGCCTTTCATCGACGCGGTAATCGGCCAGCAGAAGGTTGACGGCACGCTGATTGCCGTCGGCAATTATGCGCCGTTCGCCGAGTTCGAACGCATCCTCGAAGAACAGGAGGGGACGTTCCTGGCGCCCGGCCTGTCGCTGACGCGCGGTATCTACAGGGAGGCTGGCGCGAAAGGCATGAAGGTGCTGCTGGACGGCCATGGCGGCGACGAAGTCGTCTCGCAAGGCCATGGCCATCTGCACGAGCTTGCCAATGCCGGCAAATGGATGGAGCTGTGGCGGGAAATCCGCAGCGCCTCGAACACCTATGGCGACAGCATGCTGGGCCTGTACTACCAGTTCCTGACCCTCTACGGGCCGGCATGGCGCATCGCAAAACTCGGGCACACGGCACGCCGCATCCTGGGCAGGGTTCGCAGCAGGCCGGCCGCACCGCGCGGCCCGAGCTGGCGCCATCTGGTCAATCCGGAGCTTGCCAGGCGGACCGACCTCGTCGACCGCTTCCACCGGGCCGGACACATGCCGTCCACGGTGAGCGCCAGTGAAGCGCTTAGCCATCGCTGGATCCTGTCGAACGGGATTGTGCCGCACGCCTTCGAGGTCCTCGACAAGGCCGCCGCCAATTTCGGCGTGGAGCCGCGCTATCCGTTTTGGGACAAGCCGCTGGTCCAGTTCTGCCTGGCGCTGCCGGGCGAAGAGAAATTGCACAACGGCTTTGGCCGCCATGTGCTGCGCCGGGCCATGGAAGGGATCCTGCCGCCGTCAGTCCAATGGCGGCGCGACAAGATCGATTTCAAGTCCAACCTCGTCCACGGCATGCTCGGCAACCACCGCGATCTTGTCGACAAGGTTCTGGTATCGGATGCGGACCGCATCGCGCCCTATGTCAACCTGCCCGAGGTGAGCGCGGCCTATGCGCGGATCCTGCGGCAGCCGGATGAGGCGACCCTGCCCGATGTCCAATGTGTCTGGCGCTCGATCGCGCTTTCTCTCTGGTTACGGCAAGTTCAACTGCGTGGGAGCCAAGCATGACGAGATCGAACACGTCGCTCGCGGCCGACCCCGGGCATGCTCGGTTGCGTGTCGAAGGCACTCCTGCCAGAGAGCGCCGCTTCTACAAGGCCTATGGCCTGACGATCAGCTCGGAACTGGCCTTGCCCGAGCTCGAGCCGACGGCGCCCGCCGCGGCCGACATCGTGATCGCCGTCGGTCCGATCGACTATCCAAAACCCTCGCTCGAGGCCGGAACCGCTTTCCGTTTCAAGCCAAGGCAACAATATCTGGCATGGCAGGCGGTCGGCGCCTTCCTGATCAGCGACGCCTGCCGGATCATTGTCGATCCGGCGCCCGGGATAGACGACCAGCTGATCGCCTTTCCGCTGCTCGGGCCGGTCATGGCGCTGCTTTTGCACCAGCGCGGCCTGCTCATCCTGCATGCCAGCGCGATTGCGGTCGGCGGCAGGAGCGCGATCTTCATGGGCGACAAGGGCGCCGGCAAATCGACGACGGCCGGAGCGATGATCAGCGCCGGGCACGGATTGCTGACCGACGACGTCGTGGCGCTCGACCTGTCCAGCCCGGACGAGCCAATGATCGTTCCGGGCTTTCCGCAGCTGAAGCTGGCGGCCGACGCCGCGGCCGCCATCCCGATCCGGCAAGCGAAGGTGCGCCCACAGGTGCATCCGGCGATCGACAAGGCACAGCATCGCCTGCATGGCGGATTTTCGCCGGACAAGGTTCCGGTGACGAGGCTCTACATTCTCGAGCGCGGTGAAAAGGCGGCGATATCGCCGCTGCCCGAGATAGCGGCGCTGTCGGCCGTCATCAAATTCTCCTACGTGACACGCTTCGGCCGGCCGGCCCTGGTCGGCGATTTCGCCATCCGGCACCTTCGCCATTGCGCCGGGTTGGCGGGCCGTATCGGCGTGTGCCGCCTCGAAGTGCCGACAGGCCTTGGCCGGATCGGCGAGGCCGTGGCCCTCATCGAGAAGGACCTGGCGTCCGACGATCGTGCGCGGTGAGCAGATCCATGCCGGCATCATCCGTCCTTCGCTTGTCGCTGTTTCGGGAAATCGCCGGATTTGCCGGCGTCATCGCCAGGATCGGCGGGCGGCGGACCTGGACGGCCTTGCTCTTCCTGATCCTGGGAAGCCTGACCGAAGGCATCTCGATCCTGCTTCTCATCCCCTTGCTGCAACTGGTGGGGCGTTCCGAGCAGAATTTCGCGGTCAGACTGCCGGGTAACGACCTCGTGCGCTGGCTGGTGCCTGACGGGACGCTGCAGCTGACGACGGTGCTTTGCGCGCTGGTCGGGCTTGTCGCGCTGCAGGCGGCCTTCAACCGCTTCAAGTCCGTCTACATGGCCAGGCTTCTGTTCGATTTCATCAACCGTCTGCGCATGAATCTGTTCGAGAGCATCGGCAAGGCGCGCTGGGGCATTTTCTCACGCATGCGCAGTTCCGATCTCGACCACGCGCTGACCGGCGACATAGACCGCGTGCAGGCAGCGGCTTTCGCGCTACTTATGCTGGCGCAGATCGGTGTGCTGCTGGCGGGCTATCTCGTCATATCGCTTTTCATCTCGCCGGTGATGACAGGCCTCGCCATCGTGATCGGCGTGCTGATGTTCGTCGCGCTGCAGCCTTTTCGCACCCGCGCCACGGCGTTCGGCCGGGTGGTGACGACCAATCGCCAGGATCAATACCGCACGGTCTCGGAGTTCCTGGGCGGCATCAAGGTGGCCAAGAGCCTGAATGTCGAGGCGAGCTATTTCGCGCAGCTGCAGACGACCCTCGAAAAGATGAAGGCCGACAACATCAGCTATGTGCGCAACTCAACGATCGGCACCGCCTTGTTCCAGGTGGCGAGCGTCGTCGGGCTCAGCCTGTTCATCTATATCGCGCTAGTTCGCTTCAACCTGTCGCTGGCCGAAATCGTGGTGCTGTTGCTGGTTTTCATGCGCATCGCGCCGCGCTTCATGGACATGCAGACCCAGGCGCAGCAGGTTTTGATCAATCTGCCTGCCTATGCCTCGATGCGCGACCTGCAGACGCGCTTCGACGCGGAGCGCGAATTCGACGCGGAGCGCGAACCGGCAAGCAGTGAATCCGTTGAAGGCGCCAGGCTGGCGCTCGATACAGGGCTCAACATACGTGATGTTTCGTTCGCCTATGGTGACGTTTCCCCAGCACTCAGGGATGGCGAAGGGGGCGGCAGACCGGTGGTGAGCGGCATCACCTTCGGCCTTCCCGCCGGCAAGGTCACCGCCCTCATCGGTCCTTCGGGATCGGGCAAGAGCACGATTGCCGACATGCTGCTTGGCCTGCTCGAACCGACGCAAGGCAAGATCCTCGCCGACGGCGTCGAGATCGGAGCGCAAAACCGCCGACGCTGGCGCGACCAGGTGGCCTATGTGCCGCAGGACGTGTTCCTGCTGCACGATACGATCGCCGCGAATTTGCGTCTTGCCGCGCCGCAGGCCGGCGACGACGAACTGTGGGCGGCGCTGCGGGCGGCGCACGCCGCCGACTTCGTCGAACGGCTCGAGCATCGGCTGGATACGGTGGTCGGCGATCGCGGCGTCCGGCTCTCGGGCGGCGAACGCCAACGCATTGCACTGGCGCGCGCGCTGTTGCGCAAGCCGTCGCTTCTCATCCTCGATGAGGCGACCAGCGCGCTCGACTGGCAGAACCAGTCGCTGATCGCCAAGTCGATCGATGGGCTGCGCGGCCGGATGACCATCCTGACCATTGCGCACCGGCCGTCGATGATCGCCTTCGCCGACTGGGTCGTGGCAATCGAGAATGGCCGCATCGTCGAGGTCGGCCAATATCAGCGGTTGAAGCAGAAATCCGGCAGCCGGTTGTCACGGATGCTGTCAGGCGAACAGGCCGAGAGACAGACCGCCGACGTTCGCTGAGGACTATTTGGCCACGGCGCAGCGAAGCAAGAATCAGTGAATGCTTCGCCTGGCGCTGAATTTCTCGTTCTTGGCCGTCTGGTCCAGGCCCAGGTTTCTTTCGGCTTCGCGTGCCTTTTCGGCTGGCGTCGGGGCGCTCCTGGCGACCATGACGAAGACCAGCAGAAAGTAGCCAAGCTGAATGATGACGGCGCAAGCGATGGCACGCAGCAGCGTCATGCCCAGCGAAGCGCCATCGAAATACGACCACGCGACCACGATCGCGATGGCGAAAACCATTCCTATGATGAATTTTTGTAGTGACATGCCCGTCGTCCCGTCAACCGACGCGAGCATGCAAAAGCGACGACTTACCCACCCGAGTATCTCCCCATGCGCCACGCGAGCTTATTCTTATGCCCACTTTCGACCGGTTGCTTCCAGCCTTTCCAACCTATCCAAACTCTAACAGGAACAATTTGCGACTCTATTAAGGTGGGAAACTGTCGGCAAGGCCAACCGCAAATAATTTTGAGCGGGTCGACGGGATCGACTCTGCCATGCTGCGACGCACACGCAGGCACCATAGCGATTAGGAGGAAGTGAATTCTACTTCAGTAAAAGCTACAATGTTAATTAGTATTTTATGCGAACAACTCAGGTCATCCAGCGAATCTTAAGCAATTTAACGCCCCACGCTCTGCGACGAAGAACGATTCGCCCAAAATCGGCCCCAAAAAAGCACTACATTTTCAGCACTTGCTCACAAATTGTCACAAACGTGCCACAAAGGCGAATTTTTGGGCAGAGCGCGTTTATTATTTAGTCAATTCATGACGTGACTATTTCACCGTGATGGGAAATTGTGTGTTGCGCTGCAGCATTTTTTTGATATCGTGCCGTAAACCATTCGTTCAACGTATGGAGCTTTAAGCATGAGGGACGTCGCCAAGTCGGCCAATGCGGGGTTTTCGCAGGTCGGCATTGATTTTCCGCCACCCATCGGCGGCCTGCTCAAACGCAGTTTCGATATTGTCGGCTCACTGGTCGGCCTGGTTCTTCTCAGCCCGCTGTTCGTGATGGTGGCCCTTCTGGTCAAGCTGTCGGACGGCGGCACGATCTTCTATGGCCACAAGCGCATCGGTCGCGGCGGCCGGGTGTTCCCCTGCCTCAAGTTCCGCACCATGGTTCCGGACGGCGAGCGCGTGCTGGCTGCTTACCTTGCCGCCAATCCGGAGGCGAATGCCGAATGGATCGCGACGCGTAAGCTGAAGAACGACCCGCGCGTCACCCGCGTCGGCGCAGTGCTGAGGAAGCTCAGCCTCGATGAATTGCCGCAGATCATCAACATCCTGCAGGGTGACATGAGCCTCGTCGGACCGCGGCCCGTCGTGCGCGACGAACTGGAGATCTACGGCAGCGCCGCCGTCTACTATCTGAAGTCGCGCCCAGGCCTGACCGGGCTGTGGCAGGTCAGCGGCCGCAACGACGTATCTTATGACACCCGCGTGGCGTTCGATCGCCACTATGTCGAGAACTGGTCGTTGTTCGAGGACGTTCGTATCATCGTCAAGACCGTGCCTGCGGTGTGGATGTCGCGCGGCTCCTACTAGAGCTAGTCTCGCACGGCCGGTCTTGCATTGAGGCGGCCGCCTTCGGCCAGCAGCGAACCCATCGGGCGGTGGGGGCAAAGCGGATCGGAAACGTTCAGTTGAAAACAGACATCGTCGGCCTTCTTCGCAGCAATCTGTCCATATCCACGGCGCCGGTACGGCTCATCGCAGCCTGCCTGGCGCTCTCGCTTTCGGTCCCGGCCATGGCCGGCGACTACCAGCTCGGACCGCAGGACAAGCTCAACATCCGCATCGCGGAATGGCAGACCGTCGAAGGCACGTTCCGTGACTGGTCGGCGGTCAACGGAGACTATTCGGTCGGCCCCGGCGGAACGCTCTCTGTGCCTTTCGCAGGCGAATTGCCCGCCGCCGGCAAGACCACCGCCGAGATCGCAGCGACGATCAGCCAAGCCCTGCAGCGTAAGTTGGCGCTTGCGGACAAGCCGGAAGCATCCGTGGAAATGGTGCAGTTCCGGCCGTTCTACATTTCGGGCGAAGTGCAGTCGCCTGGTCAGTTTCCCTACGTGCCCGAACTGACGGTGCTCAAGGCGATCAGCGTTGCCGGCGGCATAAGGCGCACTTCCGATCTCGGTGCCCAGCTCGGCAAGGACCTGGTCACAGCCAAGGGCAATTTTGACATTTACGACGACCAGCGGGTTCGGCTGGTGGTCAAACGCGCCCGCATCGATGCCGATCTGGTCGGCAAGACTAGCTTCGACGTGCCGAAGGAGGTCGAGGGCGATCCGCGGTTGCAGGCCATCGTTGCCGACGAGATGACAATCCTCACCTCCGACCAGAAAGCGCTGAAGCTGAAGCTGCAGGCGCTCGACGAGTTGAAGAGCGTTTTGCAGTCCGAAATCGAATCGCTGCAGCAGAAGATCGTGAACCAGCAGAAGCAGGTCGATCTGGCGCAGAAGCAGCTCAGCAACATCGGCCCGCTGGCTCAAAAGGGTTTGGTCGCCAATTCGCGATTGCTGGATTCACAGCAATCCGTCGCCGACCTGCAAGGCAAGATCCTGGACTACGAAACGGCCATTCTCACCGCCAAGCAGTCGATCAGCAAGGCGACGCAGGATGCCATCGATGCCCAAAACACCTTGAGCTCGAAGCTCGCCGCCGACCGGCAGCAGACCGAAGCCGATCTGAACGAGGCTGCGCTCAGGGTGGGCATGCAAAAAGGCCTGATGGCCCAGGCAACGGATCCGGCAACGACGGCTGCCATCACAAGCGGCGAAGAACCGGCCCTCCTCTATTCGCTGGTGCGCGTTGTCGACGGCAAGACGAGCGAGATCGCCGCCAAGGAGGACACACCGGTGCTGCCGGGGGACGTGATCAAGGTCAAGCTGGCGCCGATGGCCAGCCAGTAGGCCTGACAATCGTCAGCCAGTAGGTAAACGGCCCGGCGTCATCGACGCCGGCCGGCAGGAGTTGAGAAGGCAGCTCAAGTGCCGCCCAGCCGGGCGCAGGAGAGCCGCTGTAGACGTCGCGCAGCGATCCGCTGATGAAGGCCCATAATGCAGCCGGCACCCCGTCACGTGTACCTCAATCTCGACGCAATGCGCGGCGTGGCGGCGATCAGCGTCATGCTCTACCACTTCTCGCCATTCATCTCCGACGGCAAGGTGCTGCCTTCGAGCTACCTTGCGGTCGACCTGTTCTTCCTGCTCAGCGGCTTCGTCATTGCACACGCCTATGACAGGAAGATCGAAACCGGGATGAGCGTCGGCAGCTTCCTGCTGATCCGGCTGATCCGCCTCTACCCGCTCTACCTTGCCGGCACGCTGCTCGGCTTTTTCTATCTGGTGATCAAGAACAGGCTGATTCCGGCCGAGTATCTGCCGGTCTCCGACATTGCCGTCATGCTGACGACGGGCATGCTGTTCATTCCGCTGGTCGGCGATGCCTATCACACCATCTTTCCGCTCAATCCCGCCTCCTGGTCGCTGTTTTTCGAGCTGCTGGTGAACATTGCCTATGTGCTCTTGTTCTTCGTGCTGTCGAAAAGGGCGCTGGTGGTGCTGATCGCCGGCAGCCTGGCGTTGCTGATCCTTGCTGCGGTGCTGGCCGGCACGCTCGATTTCGGCATGACCGGACAGACCATCGCCAGCGGCCTGCCGCGCGTCACCTTCTCGTTCTTTCTGGGCGTGCTGCTTTGCCGGTCGATGGGGAGCATCCAAAGGAGTCTCGGGTTCCTGCAGAAAGGCTACTGGGTCGAGATGGCGATGATCCTGACACTGGTGGTCTTTGCCATCGCGCCGGCAGGCGCCGGCCGCGCGCCCTACGATCTCATCTGCGTCGTGCTGTTGTTTCCGCTCTTGGTCACGGTTGGCGCCGTAGCGCCGACCCGTCCAGGCCTTGCCAGGCTCTATGGCTGGCTCGGACGGATCTCCTACCCGATCTACATCATCCACACGCCGATGCTGATGATCATCGCGGGAGCGGGCAAGGCCGTCTCCATCGATCCGTTCGCCAACCATCCCTGGTTCGGCATCGTCATGGCGCTTGCCGTGATCGTCATCGCCGACATCGCAACCCGCCTCTATGACGAGCCGGTGCGGCGGTTCCTGCAGCGGCAGATGCAGCGTTCTCGCGCCATCGCCTGAGCGTCGGCCCTGCCGCTTAGAGCGGTTCGGCTTTTGATGGACCCGACGACCCACTCTAAGTATTTGTTTTCACACAATTCCGGACGGAAAACCGCTCCGCACTTTTCCTGGAATTGCTCTAACCTATTGCGTGGGTTCCGCTGCTTGCGGTTTTCGCTTCCTGGATGGCGATCCGCGACCGCTGCGGCCGCACCACCGGCACTTCGCGCAGCTTGAACAGTCCGTAGTAGACGACGAACGAGGCGGTGAAGTAGGGGCCGAGGATTTCGACCTCGAAGAAGGAGCGGAGCAGCATGAGGCCGACCGCGCCGGCGAGGACGACCGAATCGGCGCGCCAGTCGCGGAAGATCACGGACGATACGTGTCCATAGAAGGCGCGCAGGATGACCAGCGCAATCAGCGTCACCCCGACAAAGCCGAGCTCAACCAGCGTCTCGATATAGGTGTTGTGGAAGTGGAAGCCGGTGCGCGTCGTGATGTAGAACTCGGCCCACAACCGTTCGGCCTCGGCGAAACCCTGCACCCAATAGGCGGCATAGCCATAGCCGAGGACCGGGAATTGCTGGGCGGCCTCCCAGCCCTGTTCCCACAGATAGGTTCGCCCAGTGAGCGTCGAATCCTTGCCGAAGATGCCGAGCACGAAATCCATAAGGCCAAGATTGAGCGCCGCCATGATCGCCCCGACCAGCGTGCAGGCGCCGACCGCGAACAGCACCCGCCTGTAGCGGCGTGACAGCACCTTGCTCACGCCAAGCAGGATGACGACCGCCAGCCCCGCCGGCAGCGACGCCACCGAGGTGGCGGAATGGGCGATGGCCAGCATGTAAAGCGACAGCAGGCCGATCGGCGCCGTCCAGACCAGGCTTGGCCAGCCGCGCCGGTAAAAGATGACAAAGACGAAGCAGAGATAGATGCCGAACGAAGCGAAGAAGCCGACCTGGTTTTTGGAGCCGAAGGCCCCGACGAAATTGGTGGTCCCGTCGATGGTGTCGAGCGCATAGGCGCCGACATGCAGCGAATAGAGCAGGACGAAGAAAATTCCGATCAGGGAACCCACCACCAATGTGCGAACACTGACCGTGCGCGCGGCAACATAGGCGCAGAGGACATGCGAGAAATACTGAAGCGACGCCCTCGCGGTCGTGCCGGGCGCATGCGACCAGAAAACCGAGAAGCAGACATAGGCGACAAACAGCAGCGGCAGCCAGGCGTCGGAGAGA
Source organism: Mesorhizobium sp. IMUNJ 23033 (assembly GCF_044778005.1). Classification (NCBI taxonomy): domain Bacteria; kingdom Pseudomonadati; phylum Pseudomonadota; class Alphaproteobacteria; order Hyphomicrobiales; family Phyllobacteriaceae; genus Mesorhizobium; species Mesorhizobium sp. IMUNJ 23033. The sequence continues at coordinate 443,151 of NZ_JBJACT010000001.1, read as the reverse complement.
TGCCGCAAAAACCGCCGGTAGTCGACAAGGATGAGCGGAAGCCAGACCGCGTAGTAGGCGAGGATGAGAACCTGGCCGAAATTGGTCGAGTAGGCGAAGGCAAAGATCGAAACGGCGACGGCGAAGGTGCCGTAGACGACACTCTTCTCCGGATCGATCAACAAGGATTTTGGAATCTTCATATCGCTAACGGATCTCTCATCCATTGAGCCTTCACGGCTGGGCCTGCCAGAGGCTGGTCCGAGGCCCGATCCTGGGCGTCTATTGTGCAGTGCAATATAACCTACCGTTCAATCGCGCCTCACTCAATGACAAATGTTGTCGCGGGCAAACGGCAAGGACCTGCGCATTGTCATGCAACAGGTGAATGGCGTTAATGCGGCGCGTTCGTCTCATAAGGCCGGACCGGGTCGGGGGCGGCGAGCCGGAGCTACCACAGAGCACCGCCGGTGATCTGGATGTTTTCCATGGTGATGCCCCTGGCCGCGTCCGAGCACAGGAAGACGGCAAGCCCCGCGATCTCTTCCGGCTGCAGCATACGCTGTTGCGGGTTGCCGCGCGCGATTTCGGCGATGGCTTCCTCCGGCGTACGGCCCTTGCCTTCACGCTCGACGACTTGCGCAACGTTGCGGCGCATCAGTTCGGTCTCCACCCAGGTCGGGCTGATCATGACGCAAGTGACGCCATGCGGGGCGCCTTCCAGCGCCACGCAGCGGGTCAGGCCGAGCAGGCCGGCCTTCGAGGCGCAATAGGCCGGATTGTCCTTCCAGCCGACGGAGGCCGCGGTCGAGCCGATGTTGACGATACGGCCCCAGCCGCGCCCGATCATGCCGGGCAGCACGGCACGGGTGACGCGGAAGGCACCGGTGAGGTTGGTGTCGACAATCTTGTCCCAGAGTTCGTCGGAATGGCCGCAGACCGGCTGCTCGGCTGTGGTGCCGGCGGCATTGACGAGGATATCGGCCGGCCCGATCGCGGCCTCCGCCTCGGCCGCGAAGCGATTGCTGAGATCGCTGTCGCGCACGTCGAGATGCGCAGCGTGGACTTTCGTGCCATGCGCCGCCAGAGCCGCGCGCACCCGTTCGATCTCGTCGGCGCCCGGATAGTAGGCGGCGTCGGTCCTGCCCGAGCCCGGCGCGGCCACATAGGAGCCGACGGCCACGTTGGCCCCGGCCTGTGCCAGCGCCGTGGCGATGGCAAAACCCATGCCGGAAAAACCGCCGGTGACGATGGCGGCGCGGCCCGAGAGATTGGTCATCGAACAGGTTCTCCGCAATCACACCGCAAGGCAGCCGCCATCGACCATCATTCCGGAGCCGGTGGCGAACTTCGATCCATCCAAGGCCCGGCAACCGGCCCGGTCAAGGCTGTAGCGGCTTGCCAAGCCAATCGCGGTAGAAGCCTTCCAGGTCAGGCTCGAAATCATGCACGATCGGATAGCCGGGTGCGGCGGCCTCGACCTCGTGCAGCGTGCCGCATTCAGGGCAGATGAACTCGCGGATCTCCATCCACGCGGGATCGGGAAGATCGCTGTTGGGATAGATCTCACGCACCGTCTCTTCGGTATCGCGCACGATGATCGCAGCCTTGAGCTTCCAGTTCTTGCGGTAGTCGCCGAAGGAATGGCCGCATTCGCATCGCGTTATCCGCTCTTCGCCGCTCTGGCAGATGAAGAGATGATCGCTAACCGGCAACAGGATCGGATCCTTCCAGGCGACGCGATCCTGATGGACGGCGACGATCTTGAAGAAGCGGTCATCGTCCTTGTAGGCGCTCATGATGCGCCGTGTCTGCGGCCAGGGCAGCTGACCGCTAGCCAGATCGCGGATGATTTCCTTGCTGTATGAGGTCATGGCTTTGCTCCCGCCGTGAAGATCGATCTGGCGTCGACGTTCCAGAAATCACTGAAATCTTTGGTGAAGCGCGGCGACAGTTTGATTGCGCTGGCATACATTTTCCTCACCTCCGGGGCGAAGTCGGCCTTCTCGACGCGGCCGCGCTCGGCGGCGATCCAGTCCGATACCGGGATCGCTTTGGCCAGGCGCTCCTTACGCATGGCGGCGCGGCGTTTGGCGGTCGCGTCGACATCGACGACCGGATAGCCCTCGGCATCGTCCTTGAGCACGATGCCGAAAACCTGGTCCGCCGCCTCGCGGGTGAGAAAGCCGTTTTCGACATCCCATGCCGTCTTGATCGGGTCGCGCTCCAGCACGTCGCCATAACCGCCGCCGCCATTGTAGGAATGGCTGAAGATATCGCCTTCCTTGTGCGGGGCGGTGATGTAAGGGCCTTCGATCACGACATGGTCGCCGCCGATGTTCCTCTCGTAATCCGAGACGTGCGGATCGGTGCCCGGCGCATGCGCCAGCGGTTCGCCTTTGGCTGCCAGTTCGTGAATGTTGGAGTTGCGCACGGCGCGATGCTTCTGGCAGGTCGGCGCAGGATAGCCGCCGCACATGCCGCCATTGTCGAACACGCGCGAGGAGTGCTCCGACGTGTGCAACCTGAGATGCGAGGTCTTGTTGATCAGCCAGGTCGAGATGAACGAGCAGCCGCCGCGATATTTGCCGGCGCCGCCCGAGTTGGGAACGATCGAGCGGCCGATATAGACCATCGGCATCGACTGTTCCCAGACCTCGATGTTGCCCATGTCGGATTCCGGGTTCCAGCCGACATAGGCGGTGTCGAGCCCGTCCTTGATGGCCAGCGCGCCGGAGCCGGCGGCGGCGCATTCGAAATGTGCCATGCCGAACGGCGTGCCGTACTGGCTCTCGCCACCCATTTCGATCATCGGGCTGTTGACCTGGCCGACAAAGGCCTCCTCGACATAGCCGCGCGCCACGAAGCTGCGCGACAGCAGCCGCTGGAACACGCCGTAGGCCGGCAGCAGCAGCGCCCATGATGTCGCCGTCGCCACCATCTCGTTGTCGGGATTGGTCCAGGTGCCATGCGGCAATTTCAGCTCGGTCGCCATCCAGGCACCGTCATTGACCAGGCCTTCGAAATTCATGTGCTGGGTCAGCGTCACGAACATGCCGCCATCCATGCCGGCCGGCGTGCAGTTCATCGAATGGTAGCCCCAGGGCTGGGTGCCCTCGAAGTCCATGGTGATCTTGCCGTCGGTGCCGATCTCCATCTCGATCGGGATGTTGTAGAGCCAGTCGGGATCGCCGAGCGGCTGGAAGCCGGGCTTGCCGGCGTTGACGTGGCCATAGAAGGTGTGGCCGCGATAGATGCCGGGCACGGTGAGCTGGCGCGTGCGGGCGAGCTGGGCGCGACGGCCCTCCTCGATGAACTCCTTCGACACCTTCATCCAGTAGTCGAGGCCAATTTCCGAAATCAGCTGCTTGACGCTTTCGCGCATGTCGATGCACGAGGCGACTTTGGCCTTCTCGTCCAGCACCCAGTAGATCGGCATGCGCAGATTGCGCTCGCAGCGGATGACATAGTCGCGGCGGATCTCGTCGTTCTCACCGATCTTCTCGGCGCAGACAAACAGGCCTTCGGTGAAGCGCTCCTGCGCCAGGCAGACGTCGCCGCCGGGCGTAATGCCACCGGCCTCCAGCTCGTGGCAGACAGCACCGGCCCAGCCGACCAACGTGCCTTCATGGAAGATCGGCACCACGTCCATCACGTCAGGCACCTGCACGGTGCCGATGAATGCATCGTTGTTGGCGAAGATGTCGCCTTCGCGGATGCGCGGATTGTCCTCGTAGCCGTTTTTGATCATCCATTTGATGAAGCGGCTCATCGTGTGGACGTGCACCATGATGCCGTTGGACAGCGCGATGGCGTCGCCCTCGGGGGTATAGATCGCCACCACCATCTCGCCGACCTCGCGCACGCCGGGCGAAGCCGAAATGCGGCGGGCCATTTCACGCGCCGAGACGCAATAGGCGCGCAGCTTGGTGTGCAGCGTCTCGAATTTCAGCGGGTCCTGGTTGCGCAGCGACAGCTCGGTGATGCCGTCATAGCAGCCGGTCTCTTCCATCAGCCGCTCGGAATCGAGCAGCCTTTCGCGAAGCCGCAGGGCCGAGGCAGGTTTGTCCAACATGGCGGTCGCCCTCTCAAGCATGGGAATAGTGAAGCAGCGTCCATTCATCGACGAAGACACGGTCTTGCAGATGAACGACGAGCGTGGTGGCAGGATGTTCGATAATGGCCGGGCCGATCACTTCATGGCCGGGCTGAAGCAGGTCCATCTCGTAGAGATTGGCCTTGTGCCAGCGCCCGGCGATATAGGCCTCGCGCACACCCTTATGGGCGGAGGCGGGATTGGAGGCGCCGAGCGGCCGCTTCAGCAGCACCGGCTTGACCTTGTCGGCGGTAGCGATGAGCCCGAGTTCAGTGATGGTGAAGCCCGCCTCGCCATAGCGCGAAACGCGATGGTTGACCTTGGCGTAGACCGCCTCGAACTCGTCGAGAACCTTGCGCATATCGTCGGCCGAATTGACCTCGGCAAGCGGTGCCATGACTTCGACGTCTTCGAGCTGGCCAGTGTAGCGCATCATCAGGAACGGCACGGTTTTGATCTTCTCGCGCGCATGGCCGTCGGCGATCATCTCGTCGACTGCCGCCTTGGTCAGATCGTTCCAGACCGTGGTGACCTTGGCGCCAAAGCCCGCAAGCGTCGCTTCGTCGGCGCGCGAGGGGATGTCATGCTGCGTCGACACCGAATGGCGGCGCATGAAATCGGCGGTGGTGCAGCCGAAAGCGGAGAAGGCGGCGGCGAACTGGAAGGTGATAATGTCCTTGAAGCCGATGCCGCGCGAACAGCCGGCAAGGTGCAATGGGCCCGAACCGCCATACGACAGCAGCGTGAACTCCGACGGGTGGATGCCCTGGCCGGAGATGACGCGCCGCAGCGCGTTGTTGGCGTCGGCCTCCAGCATGTCGATCATGCCCTCGGCCGCCTCCTCGACGCCGACGCCGAGCACGCGGGCGCATTTCTCCTCGAAGGCTTGCCGAGCCTTGTCGACCTGCAGCACGACCTTGCCGCCGAGGAAATAATGCGGGTTCAGCCGGCCAAGGATAGCGTCGCAATCGGCGATGGTCGGTTCGGTGCCGCCACGGTCGAAGCAGATCGGTCCGGGATCGGAGCCGGCGCTTTCCGGTCCGAGCGAAACTTTCTTGGTCAACGGGTCGACCTTCAGGATCATGCCGGCGCCGGCGCCGATCGTATCGAGATGCAGCGTCGGCACGTTGAGCTTGAAGCGGTCCATCAACGGCTCGTTCTCGATCCGCGTCTGGCCGCGGGTGATAACGCCCATGTCGAAGGAGGTGCCGCCCATGTCCGAGCAGATCAGCGAATCGTTGCCGATCAGCTTGCCGACATAGGCCGCACCCAGGATGCCGCCGATCGGGCCGGAGATCATCGTTTCGTGCAAGCGCGGATGGTTGATCGAGGTCAGCCCGCCGAAAGAAAGCAGCGTCTGCACGCCATATTTGAAGCCGTACTTTTTCGAGACATCCTCGATGCCCTTGAGCTGCTTGCGGCCGCGCGAAGTGGCGTAGGCCTCGATCAGCACCGAGTTCAAGCGCGACTGCTCGCGGATGACCGGACGCACCTCGTGGCTGGTGTAGACGAGGATGTCGGCGCCGGCGGCGGTGATCTCGTCGCGGCAGATCTCGGCGATGCGCTTCTCGTGCGCCGGATTGACGTGCGAGAAGATGGTCATGATGCAGATCGCTTCGACCTTGTCGGCGATCAGCTTTTTCGCGGCGGCGGAAACCTCATGCGCGTAGAGCGGCAGCACGATGTCACCGAACTGGTCGATGCGCTCGGTGACACCGTGCGTGCGGCGGCGCGGCACCAGCGGATCGGGATGATGATGGGTCACCGCATGCAGCCGGTCTGCATAGGAATAGTCGGCCCAGGCCTGCAGGCCGCGACCCATGAGGATCATGTCCTCCAGGCCCTTGGTGGTGATCAGGCCGAGTCGGCGGCCGGTGCGCGACAAAAGCGTATTGAGCATGCCGGTGCCGGAATAGAGCACGACGTTGACGCCGGAGAACAACGCTTCCAGCGAGATGCCCCAGGCATCGGCGGCGTCTTCCGCCGACGCCAGGAAACCCTCGGCTTCGTTCTTCGGCGTCGTCGCCGACTTGCCGATCTTGAAGTGGCCGTCCTGATCGACAAGGATCGTATCGGTCATGGTGCCGCCGGCGTCGATACCGATCACGATTGGATTGCCGACGATGGGGCCGGCGGGATTTGGCTGGGTCACGGTCGCCTTCCAGGATCTGCTTGAGGTGACGCAAGCTAGATTCGAGGGGCGGCCTTGCGCCATATGCCAAAAGACACAATGACGGCCGGGCGGACATCGCCGAGAAGAGGGCATGCGCATGGGCAACATCTGGGCGCCGCTTGCCAGGGCGATCGCCGCCACCGGCACGGACCGGCATGTCGACTGCCTGATCGACCTGATCGGCGCCGACATCGCGCATGACCTCGTCACCGTCACCCGCTATTCGGCGACGAAGACGCCAGAATTCGTCAAGCACCGGCGGTTTTCGGACGAGATGGTCCGGCGCTACCTCGCCAGCTACTATGTATTCGACCCCTTCTACGCCTCATGGCGACAGGAGCGGCGGCTCGGCATCATGCCTTTGAGGCGGTTTGCCGACGACAAGGCCAAGCGCGGCCAATACATAGCCGGCTTCCTGGCGCAGTCGGAAATCTGCGACGAGGTCGGCATATTGCTCGCCGATGGCGGCGACTGGTGCCTGGGCATCTTCCTCGACCGCTCGACCATGTCTTTCAGGGACAGCGAGATCGCCCAATTGCAGGAACGGCTGCCAGTGTTCGAGGCGCTGCATGCGCTCGACATCAGAGCACGCCGGGCCGATTTTTCCCGCACATCGGCGCCGACCGGTCCTGGTGCCTCGCCGCAACAGAAACCGAGTATTCCAGCGAGCCTGTGGCCGGAGCTGTCGCTGCGCGAGCGGGAACTCGTCCAGCTCATCCTGGCCGGCCACCCGACCGCCAACATTGCCGAGCGTCTCGGCATCACCGTCGGCACGGTCAAGAACCATCGCCGCCGTATCTATGAGAAGCTCGACATCACCACCGAGCGGGAGCTGTTTTTGCAGTTCTTCCAGCACCAGACGGAGAAGGCGTAGTAGCGAGATCGCGTCTTTCGTTCAGCCGTTGCTGCCGCCTGTGAGATGAATACAATAAGCGAAAATCGCCCTCGCAGGCTTATGTCGGCAGGAGCCGCGGGTACGCAACTGGAGAAAATGGATGGCCAAACCGCGAATCTTCCTGGGCTCGTCGGGAAAGCAGAAGAAACTGCTCGACGCACTGACACGCGGTCTTGAAGAGATCGCGCAAGTCGAGCCCTGGACGACCTCCTTCAGCCCCGGGACGACCACGCTGGGGCGTCTCATCGAGCTTACCCGCGAGGTCGACTTCGCCGCGTTTGTGTTCGCCCAGGACGACTGGACGAGCGCGAGCCAGCCGGAATCGTCCGCTTCGGTATCGGCTCAAGCTTCTCCCCGAGACAATGTGGTTTTCGAAGCCGGGCTTTTCGGCGGTGTCCTCGGGATGCGCCGCACGTTTATCCTCCATGCGAACGGCGCCAAGCTTCCCAGCGATCTGCTCGGCCTGACCTCGGTACGGTACGGCGAGGCAGCGACCGCGGCGGAGATGAGAGCGATCAATCAAAAGCTGCGGAGCGCAATCGAAAATGAGGGCAACATCGCCCGCATAGAGGGTCTCTGGTGGCAGTTTTCCCTGTCGGAGCGCACCGCGAAGGAGCCGTCCGCGGTGAGCCTGCTGCGCATCGCGCGAAACCGCGACGGTGCGATCGAGCTGACGGGTCGCTCATGGCGGGAGAATGGCAGCCTGTCAGCGAGATACTGGAGCGAAGCGCTGAAGGAGAAGAAGGAACCCTCCGGCATCTTCTACTATTGGAACGGAGAACGGCCCCTGGACGCAAACGCGCCGCAGTTGCACGGGACAGGCGAGATCCGGCTGGAGACCGCCGATCGCGCGTCGGGCTATTTCACGACGCGCGCGGATACGCAGCCGGAACTGAATGCGCGCACCTCCGGCGTCTATTTGCGCGCCGAGGCCGAAGACTTGGCGATCCTGGACGGGCGCGACAATCAGCGGCGGGTGGAGTTGATCGCAGAGCAGCTGAGCCATTGGCAATCGATCAAGAACGGCTGACAGCGCGCAGCTCCTGGTCCACCAAGATCCCCATCGGAGGCTCCAATCCCGACTTGAACTTGGCGGACGTTGACTTCACATTCGCCGCCGGGAGGAGTGCCGCATGTCGATGCGTTTCGCAGGACGGTTTGCCGGACGATCGGCCGTGATCACCGGCGGCGCCTCAGGCATCGGCCTGGCGGTGGCGCAAAGGATCGTGGCCGAAGGCGGGCGTGTCTCGGTCTGGGACCGCGATCCGGCCCAGAGCGAGCAGGCCAAGGCCGCGATCCCGGGCTTAGACGGGACGATCGTCGACGTCGCCGATGCCGAAGCGGTCGGGCGTGCCGCGCAAGAGACGATCAGGGCGTTTGGCGCCGTCGACATCCTGGTCACAAGTGCCGCCATCACCGGACCGAACATGACGGCCTGGGACTATTCGGTGGAGGACTGGCGCCGGGTCATCGACATCAACCTCAATGGTGTCTTCTACTGCAACAGAGCGCTGGTGCCGCATATGCTCGAGCGCGACTATGGCAGGATCGTCAACATCGCTTCGATCGCCGGCAAGGAGGGCAATCCCAACGCCTCGGCTTACAGCACCTCCAAGGCAGGGGTGATCGGGCTGACCAAGTCGCTGGGCAAGGAGTTGGCCAAGACCAAGGTGACGGTGAATTGCGTCACCCCGGCGGCGGTGCGCACGGCGATTTTCAACCAGATGAGCCAGCAGCATATCGACTTCATGCTGTCGAAGATCCCGATGGCGCGATTCGGCGAAGTCGAGGAGGTGGCGGCGCTGATCACCTGGATCGCTTCCGAGGAATGCTCCTTCACCACCGGCGGCGTTTTCGACGTTTCCGGCGGCCGCGCCACCTATTGAGGCGAACAAAGCCGGCTGTGGGTTGCATGCCCGCATTTTCCCGTGGCTATATCGCAGCCTGTTTGCCGATGTGGCGATTATGACGCGCGCCGTCACTTGTCTTTGCGCGATTCCGGACGGAAAACCGTGCACACTTTTCCTGGAATTGCTCCAGCGCCTAAGGCGTTGGGCCGGAGTTGGAAGCCCTTGCAGCATCATCCCCACACTCGCTTCGGACGACCGGCTCGGGCGGCTCCGCAAGCCGCATCGGCATCCGTATCCGGAAAAGCGCGTCGAACCCTGGTGGTTTGCATCGATCCGGCCTTTCCGCCGACATCGGGCGCCGATCTCAGGAACTTCGGCAACGCCGTGGCGGCAGCCGAACTCGGTCCGCTCTGCCTTGTCTCGGTCAGACCGCTGGCCGGTCCGCCGCAACCGCTCCCAGCCAACATTCGCGTCGCGGCCCTGACTGCCGAGGGAGAACCACGCACGCGGGCGCTCGGATTGTGGAGGGCCAAGACCGAGACCCGGATTCCGCGTCCGGCGCTGGCGCGGCTCGAGGCGCTGGTTCGCGAATTTCGCCCCGACACGATCGTGGTCGAGGGCATTCCGCTGTTCAGGCTGCTCAAGCCTTTGCGGCCGCTGGCCGGGCAGCTCATCCTCGACATGCACAATGTCGAATCGGACCTCGCTGGGCAGCTGCAGTCCGCCCGGGGCGCCGGCGCACCTGACGTCAGGCGCCTCGAAAGAAAGGCGGCCGCGATCGTCGACAGGATCTGGGTCTGCTCGCGCCTCGACCGCGAGAAATTCAAGTCGGTCGTCTCGAGCACAGTGCCGGTCGATATCATTGCGAACGGTATCCCACGGGCCGAGGACATGCCCACCGCGCTGCTGGCTGCCCCTTCAGACGGTTTCCCGCTCATCCTGCTCGTCGGCCACCTCGGATACGAACCGAACATCGATGCCGCCCAGCGGCTGGCCCGCAACATCCTGCCCCGCATCCGGCAGGCGCTGCCGACGGCAAGACTCACTCTTGCCGGCCGCTCGCCCGCGCCGTCCGTACAAGCCCTGGCAAGGCTGGACGGTGTGGCGCTGGTCGAGGACCCCGACGATGTCAGGCCGCTGCTGTCGGCAGCGCATCTCAGCATCGTTCCGCTATCCATGGGCGGCGGCACACGCATCAAGATCCTCGAGGCGATGGCGTGGGGCGTGCCCGTCATCGCGACGCCGCTGGCGGCCGAAGGGCTGGACCTGGTCGAAAACGAAGAGGTGCTGCTGGCAGCTTCGGATGAAGAGTTGGCGGCGATGGCGATCGCGCTCTGCGCGGATCCCGCCCGCATGGCCCGGCAGCGCGCCCGCGCCCATGAAGCGGTTTGGTCGCGATTCGGGCCGCAGGCCATCCGCGACGCCGTCCACAGTGGTCTCGGACTGGCAGATGAAGATGCATGACGCTCCGGCCGCGCCCAGTCAGCGATCGATGAGCCGTCGATGATCCCGCCGATCCTGCACCAGACATGGAAGACCGACGCGGTCCCTGCCCGGTTCCAGGCCTATGTCGAGAGCTGGAAGCGGCATCATCCCGACTGGACGATGATGTTCTGGAGCGACCGGATGCTGCTCGAGTTCGTCGCCGAGCACTATCCGGATTTCCTGCCGACCTTTTGCAGCTACTCGCACGGCGTGCTGCGCGCCGATGCCGGGCGCTATCTGCTGCTCTACCATTTCGGCGGCGTCTATGGCGATATCGACTGCGAATGCGTGGCACCTTTCGATCCCGTGATGGGCGAGAACCGGATCGTGCTTTGCAAGGAGCCGGACACGCACACGCTGGTGCAGGCGGACTTTCGCGGGCTGCCCTACCTTTCGTTCAACGGAACGATGGCCAGCCCGCCCCGGCATCCGTTCTGGCTCGAGATCATTTCGATGCTGCCCGGACTGACCCATGCCAGGGATGCGCTCGATGCGACAGGGCCTTGCCTGCTCACCTCGGCGCAGCTCGGCCATGGCGACCAGACGGCCTTCGCGATCCATCCGTCCGCCCTGTTCACGCCCATCGACTCGTCGGGGCGCAAAGACGGCAGCGCAGGGTTGACGCTGTCGATCCATCACTGGGCCGGCACGTGGTGGACACCCGAACCTGCGCCGGGGTTGAAGAGGAGGATTCGCACCCTCGCCTACTGGACATGGTACAGGCTGACGCGCGGCGCCCATCTGGATGAGACGGCGGCCAAGCGCGGCGTCGGCCAGGCGGCTCTTTCGGCGCCGCCACCGACTGGCCCAAACATCGCCGTCCTGGTGCCGCTTCGCGACGCTGCCGACCATATCCAGCCCTTCCTCGATGCCTTGCAGCAGCTCGACTACCCAAAGGACAGGATCAAGCTCGTCTTCTGCGAAGGCGACAGCTCGGATGGAAGCTGGGAACGACTGCAGACGGCGGTGGCGCCACTGGCCGGGGCGTATCGCGGCATCGTGCTGCTGCAAAAACAGCTCGGCAGCGCCAGCCTTGACCGCGCCAAGCGAGCGATGCCGCGGCTGCAGCGCAGCCGGCGCGGCAACATCGCCAAGGTCCGCAATCACTTGATCGATCAGGGGCTGGACGCCGACGATGACTGGGCGCTGTGGATCGACATCGACGTCTGGCGATTCCCGCCTAGCATTGTGAGCCGGCTTATCGGAGCCGGGCATCGCATCGCGGTGCCCAATTGCGTGAAGATCGCCGGCGGCGACAGTTTCGACCACAACAGCTTCGTCACAACCCGCCATTCGAAGGACTACCGTTACTACCGCGCAATCCGCAACGGCATTTTCCAGCCTGCCACCGGCGCACCGGGTCGGCTCCTTCTCAGCGACGTCCGGCATCTCGAGAAGATCGGCCTCGACGGCGTCGGCGGAACCATGTTGCTGGTCGATGCCGCGCTGCATCGCGGCGGTCTTCGTTTTCCCGAGCTTCCGTACCGGGACCTGATCGAAACCGAAGGCTTTGGCGCCCTTGCCAACGATCTGGGCATTAGGCCGATCGGTCTTCCCAAGCTCGAGATCCTGCATGTGCCGTGGTGAGCCAGCGGTGCCGTCTCCGCCCGACTCTTTGCTTTGCGCAGTTCCGGACGGAAAATCGCTACGCACTTTTCCTGGAATTGCTCTTGCCTCAGTCGTGCAGCTCTCGCGAGATCGGCGGGCCGACCGAAAAGTCGGCGAAGGTGACCTCAAAGCCTTCGCGCTGCGGCGAACAGCACATCATGCCGATATCGACCGACTTCGAGGGCGGGAAATAAGCAATTCGCACCGGCTTCCAGTGGCCATTTGAAGCGTCCAGATACTGGACACGGATGGCTTCGGCGTGGCGGGTCAGGCGGATCCTGACGCCATCAGGGTCGGCCGGGATGCTGACCAGCGACCAATCGGACGTGTCGTTGGTGACGACGACGGAGAAATAGGCCAGCCCGTCGGTGTATTCGATGCCGGCCTTGATCCAGTGCGTTTCGCTGAGCCGGACCATCAGTCCGGCCTGGTCGTAGAGCACCTGGTAGTCACCCTTGACCGTGACCTCGGCGCTGAAATCGCCCGTTACCGGGCGATACAGGAAATGGCCGTTGTCGCGCCGGAAGCCGTAGAAGGTTTCGCGCCAGAAGTCGGTCTCCTTGCCGGTGCGCACATGCACGGCATTGTCGCCGAATTCATGATGCGGCGGCGGGTTGAGCCAGGTCAGGTCCGCATTGACGGATATCATTGGCTCAGCCGTTGATTAGCCAGCAAAAGTATAGGCGGTTTTCACCGTGGTGTAGAACTCCGTAGCATAGCGGCCCTGTTCGCGCGGGCCGTAGCTCGATCCCTTGCGGCCGCCGAAGGGAACGTGGAAGTCGACGCCCGCCGTCGGCAGGTTGACCATCACCATGCCAGCCTCGGAATTGCGCTTGAAATGCGTGGCGTGCTTGAGGCTCGACGTGCAGATGCCCGAGGTCAGGCCGAAAGGCGTGTCGTTGGCCACGGCAAGCGCCTCGTCATAGTCCTTGACGCGGATGACGTTGGCGACCGGTCCGAAAATCTCCTCGCGCGAGATGCGCATGGCATTGGTGGCGCCGGTAAACAGCGCCGGCCTCAGATAGAAGCCGGGCGTTGCGGCATCGAGCCGCTCGCCGCCGAAGGCAAGCTCGGCGCCTTCCTGGCGGCCGATGGCTATGTAATCCTCGTCCTGCTTCAGCTGGGTCGCGTCGACGACCGGGCCGATCTGGGTCCTGGCGTCCAGAGCGTCACCGACGACGAGCTTTTCCATGCGCTCCTTGAGTGCCGCGACGAAGCGGTCGTGAATGCCGTCGGTGACAACCAGGCGAGAGGACGCCGTGCAGCGCTGGCCGGTCGAGAAATAGGCGCCGTTGATGGCGCAGTCGACGGCGACGGAAAGGTCGGCGTCATCGAGCACGACGAGCGGGTTCTTGCCGCCCATTTCGAGCTGGAACTTGCGCATGTGCTCGACGCTTGCAGCGGCAACACGCTTGCCGGTGCCGACCGAGCCGGTGAAGGTGATTGCGTTGACGTCAGGGCTGTCGAGCATGGCCTGGCCGACCACCGAGCCCTTGCCCATGACCAGATTGAGCACGCCCTTTGGCAGGCCGGCGCGATGCAGGATATCGACGATGGTCCAGGCGCTCTCGGGAACCAGTTCCGCCGGCTTGAAGACGATGGTGTTGCCGTAGGCGAGCGCCGGCGCGATCTTCCAGGCCGGAATGGCGATCGGGAAATTCCACGGCGTGATGATGCCGACGACGCCGACCGCTTCGCGCGTGATCTCGACGCCGACGCCCGGCCGAACGCTGGGCACCAGCTCGCCCGAAAGGCGCAGCGTTTCCCCGGCGAAGAAATCGAAAAGCTGGGCGGCGCGGATGGTCTCGCCGATGCCCTCGGCCAGCGTCTTGCCTTCCTCGCGCGCCAGGTTGCGGCCGATCTCGTCCTTGCGGGCCATGATCTCGTCGGACGCCTTCTTCAGCACCGCATGGCGGGCCAGAGGCGCCGAACGCGACCAGGCGGGGAAGGCGCCTTTCGCCGCGGCAATCGCCTGTTTGGCCTGCTCCGGACCGGCGGAAGCGTATTCACCGACCACATCGCCCGTATTCGAGGGGTTGATGTTGCGGGAGCCGGCCTCGCCCAGCCACTCGCCGTCGATGAGGTTTTTGCGGAACAGGGTCATGGTCTTTCCTTGTGGTGGTTCGCTGGTGGCGCCGTCTGCCGGGCTTCCTACCACCCAGTCATCCATCGCCCAAGTCATTTATCAGACAAATAGCGACAGAGTGAGGCCCTTTCAAATCGGACCCTCGATAGCCCATGACGCGCGCAGGGGAAAGCCCGCGCGTGTCGCCCTGGAGATCGGAACGAAATCAATGTGCCTGGTCTCAGACCGCGAAGGACCAGAACAGGCAGGCCAGCGTCGCCGCGGCAAAGACGACGAAGAACAGGCTTCTCAGCAGGACGTTGCGGCGAAGCTCGTTCATGGTGAGATGGGCGGCGACGACGGCCGCGACAAACAGGAACCGCCAGTTGATCAGCGCCCACAGCACGCCGCCCTGGCCGAAGGCCCATCGGGCGACGAGGCAGCCGACAATGGTCGCAAACAGCGCGATCGTTGCCCAAAACAGGGCATCGGCGGCATTGGTCAGCACAATGCTGGCGGCGCGGATGGGGAGGATCATCATCAAGAGCGCGCTGAAGAAATAGACGGCGGCCAAAGACAGAAACGAACCGGCATCGGCAATGCCGTCGAGGCGCTTCACGCCGATCGCGCCATAGGGATAGCCGTGTCTGGCCACCGCAAGGCTTAGCGCCATGAGCAGAGCGGTGAGCACCGCGACCAGTGCGAATGTGGTGAGGGCCTTGCTCATGCCGTTCCTTGTTCAAGAGCCCGATCTGGGCGAATCAACAAGGACGATTTTAGCGCACGGTTTTAAAATTGGCCGCAGGCTTCAGGTCACGCGGCCGCGCCAATCGTCCCGATAGCCGGCCAGCCCGGCGAAATGCGAGGCGCGCACCGGCTCCGGCGCTTCTGCGGCAAAGTCGCGGCCGACGCTCTCGAAGGCGAGCGCCGCGGCTCCCGTGGCGCTGCCTTCGAGCGTCGCACCCTGCAGGAAGGCCTGGCCGGGGCGCAGTTGCGCCAATAGGCTGGCGAGCAGGCCGCCGGTGTTCAGCCCGCCATCGACGATGACGGTGTTGTGCGAATGGATCAGGTCGAGGCAGAAATCGACCATCAGGGCCACATAGAGCAGCGCCACGGCCGCGCGCTGTTCTGCATTTGGCGTGCCGCCGACGATTTCGCCGCGACGGTCGGGCATCGGCCCGCCCGGCGCGAAGCTCGGCAGCGCCATCATGCCGGCGTCGATCGCCTGCTGTATCGCGGATGGCGCGATCGCGCCTTGCCAGCCGCCGCTGATGGTTGCGAATTCGCGCCCGCCCATGAAACGGATTGTCGGCACCGGGCCGCCATCGACATCGACATTGACCAGCATGTCGCGGTCGCGGTCGAGCGCCTCGAGCGGGCAATCCGGATTGAGCACGACGACCCAGGTACCGGTCGACACGACGGTGAGCGGTCCGAGCTGCTGCCGACGATAGGCGTGGAGCGCGGCATTCGAGTCATGGACACCATTGTGGATGGCGATCGGCCGCGCGGCTTCACCGAACCGCTGCTCGCCGATGACAGCGCCGGCGCGCGCGAAGGCCGGCATCTGGCCGCGCCAGCCTTCGGCGTCGACCAGCGAGGAGAAGTCGCGCTGGCGCGGCGCCCACAGATGCGAGTGGCAGCCGAGATAGGAAACTTCCGAGACCGCCCGGCCGCCGAAGCGCCAGCTCCAATATTGCGGATAGCCGAGGATCGATGTCGCGGCCGTGAAGGCGCGCGGCTCGACCGCCTTCAGCCACAGCATATGGCGGCCGTAGTTGAAGCCGAGCGGCAGGCGCGGCGAGAAGGTCTCGGCGAAATCCGGGATGTTGCGATCGATTTGCGCGGCGATGTCGGCCGGTGGTTCCTGCTCGTAGTCGAGGATCGGATGCGTCAGCGCCGTCTCGTCGACCAAAGCGAAGGTGCAGCCATGGCCCGACACCATCAGCCCCTCGACCCGGTGGTGGTCGACAGCGTCGGCAACGGCACGAACCGCCCAGTCATGCAACGCCGCCTCATCGAGCACGCTGAAACCGCCCTCGCGCGCCCAGGCAGGCTTGGTCCTGCGCTCGTCGAGAATTCGCCCATCCTGATCGAAGACGAACAGCTTGGAATTGGTCTTGCCGAAGTCGAGCACCGCCACATTCACTGGATGGCTCCCGGGGCGATCCGCACCATCACGCCAGCGTCCTCCAGCATGCGTGCATCCGCGTCGGAGAGGCCGTCATCGGTCACCAGCGTGCCGATGCGCGACAGCGGCAGCGCCACGTTGCGCGCATGGATCGACAGCTTGCGGCTGTCGGCCAGCACCACGATCTGGTCGGCGCAGGGGCTGAGGTCGACGATGGAGCGCACCAGCAGCGGATGCGATTCCAGCACACCTTCCTGGCAGAGGCCTTGCGCGCCGATGAAGAATTTGGAGGCATAGAAGGGCACGGCCTGGGTGAGCGAATGGATGATGCCGGGCTCGCGGTGCAGGTCGCCGCCGGCAATCGTCAGGCTGCAATGACCATGGTCGCTGAGATAGGCCGCTAAAGGCATCGAGTTGGTGTAGAGACGGATATTGCGGTCGGCCAGCCTGACGCCGAGATGGAAGCAGGTCGAGCCGCCATGGACGATGACCGCGTCGCCATCGCTCACCATGGTTGCGGCGAGGGCGGCGATCCGCCGCTTGGCCTCTACCGCGAGATCGCGGTTCTCGTCATAGGGCCTGGCATAGGCGACGCCGGTCTGCGAGGCGCCGTCGAGCGCAGAGATGCCGCCATAGACCTTGCGCGCCTCGCCAGCCTCATCGATCTTGTCGATGTCGCGCCTGACCGTCGCAGCAGAAACACCAAGCCGTTCCTGCAAGTCGCGCACCGAGGCGAACGGGCGATCCCTCAGCAATTCGACAATCTGACGCTGGCGGCCGGAGTCGCTCAATTTTTTGCTCCCGGGATGCCATTTCGGCATGAAATTTGGTTTAACTTACTCAAAACAAATCGGATTTCAACGCCGGTTTGACGAATATAGATCACAGTTGACGTAGATCGCTCGCATCTGCGATATCAACTCCGGTCCCGGCGACGGGATTTGGGCGAAACCGGCCGAGGCGCTGGAGAAAGCTCAACGCGGTCGGCAGCCAACAGAGGACGGATGACATGGCGCCACTTGCCATCGGCATCGACATCGGCACCTCGGGTGCACGCGCCGTTGCCATGCGTCCGGATTTTTCCATTACCGCGCAGTCCACCGTTGCCCTCGAGCGATTTGGCGCGAACGGCCGCGACCCCGCCGTGTGGTGGGAAGCGGTCGCGTCAGCGCTGGCGGAACTGCTGGTGGGCATCGATCGCGCGGCGGTGCGCTCGATCGCCGTCGACGGCACGTCGGGCACGTTGCTGCCGGTCGACAATGCCGGGCGGCCACTGGCCGAGCCGCTGATGTACAACGACAGGGTTGCAGACGACACCATCCTCGCCGCGGTCGCTCGCGAGGCACCGGAGACGAGCGCCGCGCACGGCGCAACCTCCGGGCTCGCCAAGGCGTTGTGGTTCCAGCGCCAGACCGGCGTCGCTCGAATGCTGCACCAGGCCGACTGGATCGCCGGGCGGCTTTCCGGCCGCTTCGACGTCAGCGACGAGAACAATGCGCTGAAAACCGGCTACGACGTCGAGGCCCGCCGCTGGCCGAACTGGATCGCGGCCACCGGCATGCGCATGGAGCTGCTGCCCGATGTCGTCGCGCCAGGCAGCGTGACTGGCAGGCTCACGCCAAGCGCCGCCGACCTGTTCGGTCTGTCGCCTGACGTGGCCGTGGTCGCCGGAACGACGGATGGCTGCGCTTCGTTTCTGGCGACGGGCGCGGCGGTCGCCGGCGACGGCGTCACCGCGCTAGGATCGTCGCTGACCATCAAGATCCTGTCCGACCGGCCGATCTCGGCGCCGCGCTATGGCATCTACAGCCACCGCCTGGGCGATGCCTGGCTGGCCGGCGGTGCGTCGAATTCCGGCGGCAAGGTGCTGGCCCAGCATTTTTCGCTCGCGCGCATCATCGAACTGAGCGCAGCGATCGATCCGGAGACGGAGACCGGCCTCGACTATTATCCGCTTGGTACGCCCGGCGAGCGCTTCCCGATCGCCGACCCGACGCTACCGCCGTGCCTCGAGCCGCGACCCCAGTCCGAAGCCGACTATCTGAAGGCGATGCTGGAAGGCATCGCGGCAATCGAGGCACTCGGCTATCAGCGGCTCGCCGAGCTCGGCGCGCCCAGGCTAACCTCGGTCCGGAGCGTCGGCGGTGGTGCCGCCAATGCCGCCTGGACCGCGATCCGCCAGCGCAAGCTCGGGGTCGATTTCCTGCCGGCGCTTTCCGACGAGGCCGCCGCCGGCACGGCGCGGCTGGCGCTGATGGGCGCAAGCGAAGCGGGGTTGTTGTGAGCGCGAAACAGGCAAAACACCTCGACGGGATCGGAGCGCTGGCCGAGCGCTACGAGGTGTTCCTGCTCGACCAGTTCGGTGTGCTGCATGATGGCCAGCAACCCTATCCGGGCGCGGTGGAGGCGCTGTCGGCGCTGAAGCGCGCCGGCAAGACGGTGGTGCTGATCTCGAATTCCGGCAAACGGGCGGAACCCAACGAGCGGCGCCTGCAGAAGCTCGGCTTCGAGGCAGGAAGCTGGGATCATTTTGTCTCGTCCGGCGAGGTGGCATGGCGCGCCTTTCACGCCATGGCGGCATCCGAAGAGTTACGCCCGGGTACGAAATGTTTGCTGATCAGCCGCGACAGCGACCGCTCGGCAATCGAGGGCCTGCCCTTGACCCTGACCGACAGCGGCGGCAATGCCGAGCTGGTGCTGATCTCGGCCAGCGAAGGCGATCGTTTCGACCTCGACCACTATCGCACGCTGCTCGGCCCGGCGGCGGTGAAACAGGTGCCGTGTTTCTGCACCAATCCCGACAGGATCATGCTGACAGCGGTCGGACCGCGCTTCGGCGCCGGCGAACTCGCCGATCTCTATGAGAGCCTCGGCGGCAGTGTCACCCGCATCGGCAAGCCCTATCCCGCGATCTACGACGCGGCGCTGGCGCTCGCCGGCAATCCGGACCGAGCCAGCGTGGTCTGCGTCGGCGACAGCGTCGAGCACGACATTGCCGGCGGCGCCGGCGTGAGCGTCGCCACCGCGCTGGTGCTGTCGGGCATACTGGTTGATGTCGCCGACCTGGCCGGGGTTTTCGACCGGGAGGGCGCGTATCCGGACTACACGCTGGATGCGTTCCGCCTGCGCTAAACTAGCCGATACGGTTCCCGTTCGCCGGATCGAAGAGATGCAGCGCCGTCGGATCGGCGGCAAGCCGCACCATGTCGCCTGGCCGGACATTACTGCGCCCCATGACGAACACGCAGACCTGCTGGTTGGCGAGCTTGACATAGAACTGTGTCGACAGGCCGAGTGGTTCCACCACTTCGACTTCGGCCTTGAGCGGCCCATCTTCGGAGAGCTGGATGTGTTCCGGCCTGAGCCCGACGGTCAGCGCATCGCCATCCTTCAACGGCAGGCCATCGGGCAGTCTCAGTTTCTGGCCGTCAGCCAGTACGGCGTCGACCTTGCCACTTTTGCTGACCTTTGCCGGCAAAAAATTCATGCCGGGTGAGCCGATGAAACCGGCGACGAACATGTTGATCGGCCGGTCGTAGAGCTCGAGCGGATGGCCAACCTGCTGCACATAGCCGTCATGCATGACGACGATGCGGTCGGCCATTGTCATGGCCTCGATCTGGTCGTGGGTGACATAAACCGATGTGGTCTTGAGCTGCTGGTGCAGCGCCTTGATTTCGGCGCGCATATGGACGCGCAGTTTGGCGTCGAGATTGCTGAGCGGCTCATCGAACAGAAACACCTTGGGGTCGCGCACGATGGCGCGGCCCATTGCGACGCGCTGGCGCTGGCCGCCGGACAGCTGGCGCGGCAGGCGGCCGAGGAAACTGTCGAGGCCAAGCCGCTTGGCGGCCGCACCCACCCTGGTGTCGATCGTCGTCTTTTCGGCCTTCTTCAAGAGCAGGCTGAAGCCCATGTTCGACGACACGTCCATATGCGGGTAGAGCGCGTAGGATTGGAACACCATGGCGATGTCGCGGTCCTTCGGAGCGACGTCGTTGACCAGCCGCTCGCCGATGCGGATCTCGCCACCCGAGACCTCCTCCAGCCCGGCGATCATACGCAGCAAGGTCGACTTGCCGCAGCCGGACGGGCCGACCAGCACGACGAATTCGCCATCGGCAATTTCGAGGTCGACGCCGTGCAGGATGCGCAGCGAGCCGTAGTCCTTCTCGACATGTTGCAGCGTGACGGAAGCCATCGATTATCCTTTGACCGCGCCGGCGGTGAGGCCGGTGACGAGATAGCGTTGCAGGAAGGCGAAGAAGATGCAGACCGGGATCAGCGCCAGGATGGATGCCGCCATCATCTGCCCCCAGTCGACTGCGAACTTGCCGATATAGGTGAGCAGGCCGACGGCGAACGTCTTCTGGTCATCACTGGAAATCAGCATCAGGGCGAACAGAAGCTCGCTCCAGGCGGCTGTGAAGACGAAGCCGAGCGTGGCGCCCATGCCGGGCAGCGTCAGCGGCACGATCACCTTGCGCATCGCCTGGGCCCGCGTGCAGCCGTCGATCATCGCCGCTTCTTCGAGGTCCTTGGGGATGCCGTCGAAGAAGGACTGCATCAGGAAGGTGGCGAAGGCGGTGTTGAAGGCGGTGTAGATGATGATCAGCCCGACCAGGCTGTTGGTGAGGCCGAGCTCTCCCATGACGCGGTAGATCGGCGGGATGACCATCACCAGCGGGAAAGTCTGGGTGAGCAGGAGCAGGATCGCCAGCGTCGCCTTGCCACGGAAGGTGAAGCGCGACATTGCGTAGCCAGCAAGCGTGGCGATGACCGTGACGAATGCCGCCGTCGACACCGAGACGATGACGCTGTTCATGAAATAGCGCGGGAAGTCGGAGGCTTCGAGCACGGTGACGAAATTCTGGAACGTCGTCTGCGACGGCCACAGTGTGATGCCTTCGGAATAGAGCAGCCGTTCCGGCGTCACCGAGATCTTCAGCGTCCAGAAGATCGGGAACAGCGCAAAGATCATGTAGGCCGCGATGGCGCCGTAGAGGCCGATGCCGCCGACGATGCGCGAGGAAGTGGAGCGTCCGGCGATCATCAGACGTGCCTCACCAGCAAGCGGCGTATGGCGATCAGCGCCACCGCATAGGCAATCAGCAGCACCAGCAGCAGCACCGCCACCGCCGAGGCATAGCCCTTGTCCAGCGACTTGAAGGCGCTGACATAGATGTAGACCGGCACGGTGCTGGTCGAGCCGGCCGGCCCACCCTCGGTCATGACGAAGATCAGGTCGGCGAAGGTGGCGATCCAGATCGTGCGCAGCATGACGGTGATGACGATGGTCGGCGCCAGGAACGGCAGCGTCACCTTGGTGAAGCGCTGCCAGGGCGAGGCGCCGTCGATGGCGGCGGCCTCATGCAGTTCCGACGGGATCGACTTCAGCGCCGCCAGCAGCGTGATGGCGAAGAACGGGATGCCGAACCAGATGTTGGCGATGATCGGCCCCCACATGGCGGTAGCCGGATCGGACAGGATGTTGGTCGGCTCTGCCTTCAGCCCCAGCGCAAAGAGCCAATGCGGCAAGGGCCCGATGATCGGGTTGAACAGCCAGGCCCAGGTGAGGCCCGAAAGGAAGGACGGCACCGCCCAGGGCAGGAACACCACCGCCTGCACCAGTTTGCGGCCCGAGAATGGCTTGTCGAGCAGTAAGGCCAGGCCAAGCCCGAGGAAGAACTGGAAGAACAGACTGGCGACCGTCCACCATAGCGTGTTGACGAGCGCCTGTCCCAGCACCTGGTCGGACAGCATCGTTTCGTACTGGCCGAGGCCGACATATTCCGACCTGAAGGCGGAGAATTTGCGGAACGAGTAGCTGATGCCGATGATCAGAGGCACGAGAAGCACGACGACCAGCAGAACGATAGCCGGCGAAAGATAGAGCCAAGGCTCTATGGCGGCGTGAGATAGCCGTTTGCGTCGCGGCTTGCCTGTGGGTCGTATTGCGGACACGGCATAGGTCATCGGCTTCTGGATCGTCTCCTGGAGCAGCGTCGGGGACAGCGTCCTTCTCCCCGGTTACGGGGAGAGGATGCCGGCAGGCAGATGAGGGGCCGAGCCAGCGTTGCAGACGTCGCGCCGCCCCTCATCCGTCAGTTCGTGCCACCTTCTCCCCGTGAACGGGGAGAAGGAAGAAGCTGGCCTACTTCTTGTTCTTGGCCATCCAGTCCTGCTGCTCCTTGGTCAGGAACGCGGCCCATTGGTCGGCCACCTCCTTGGCCGTCTTCTGGCCGAGCAGCACTTCCTGGAAGTTCTTGATCGCCACCTGGTCGACGAAGTTGCCGAGGTTCTCCAGATGCGTCGGCGGCGTCACCATTTCATATTTGGAGCTGTCGCTCAGCTCCGTGAACCAGCCCTTGAACTGCTCGGTCTTGAAATGGGCATCCTGATCGGCGCCGTTGTGGATCGGGACGACACCGACTTCCTTGGCCCATTCCAGATTGTCCTTCGGCGACAGCAGCGTCGCCATCAGCTTCCAGGCATCGTCCTTGTGCTGGGAATTGGCGAACATCGCCCAGCCGGCATAACCGAGCGTCGGATAGGACTTGCCGCTCGGCCCGACCGGCAATGGCGCCACGGCGAAATCGTCGGCGCTCATCTTGTCGGCGATGCCGAGCAGCGCATCCGGATCCTGGTTGAGCATGGCGCAGGTGCCGGAATAGAAGCCGGTGACGGTTTCATTGAAGCCCCAGCTTACCGCATCCTTCGGCGCCAGGCCGTTCTTGTACATGTCGGCCAGCATCTGCAGGCCCTTGACCGAGCCTTCATCGTTGATGGTCGAGGTGCCATCCTCGTTGAAGTAGCCGCCCTTGCCGGCGGCAATGTTCATGAACATGTGCATGCCGTTGAAGGCGCCGGGGCCGCCACGCAGGCAGTAGCCATATTTTCCGGGAATGGCCGAGATCTTCTTGGAATCCTCGACGAATTCATCGAGCGTCGCCGGCGGGCCGTCGAGACCGGCCTCCTTGAACAGCTTCTTGTTCCAGAACAGCGCGTTCACATAGTAGCCGTAGGGGATCATGAACTGGGTGTTATTGACCGTCGAGCCGAACTGCTTGGCGCGGTCGCCAAGCGTCTTGGCGTCGTCCCACTTGGCCATATAGGGGCCAAGGTCCTCGAGCTGGCCGTTGGTGGCATAGAGGCCTATCCAGCGCTCCGGCATCTCGACGATGTCGGGCGTGTCGCCGGCCTGCACCATGGTGAGGAACTTCTCGAACGCCTGGCCCCAGGGCAGCGAGACGAGCTCGACCTTGACGCCCGGATTGGCGGCTTCGAACTCGGCGATCTGCTTCTTCAAAAATTCGGTGCGCGGCGGGCTGGTGATGACCTCGACCATCTTGAGCGTCGATTCGGCCATTGCGCTGCCGGCGGAGATCGCCAGTCCGGCGACGGCGGCAAGCATGAATGTCAGTTTTTTCATGTTCGGTACTCCCATTTTGAACTGCCTCGTTATTTTTTTGCTTTGTCGAAGGCTTGGGCGATGTCGGCCCAGAGATCCTCGACACTTTCCAATCCGACGTTGAAGCGGATGGTTCGGGGGCTGACGCCGAAGCGCGCCATCGAATTCAGGCCCGGCGTCTGCTCGAGCGTGGCCTTTGCCGGGACGACCAGGCTCTCGTGACCGCCCCAGCTGACGCCGATGCGGAAGAATTTAAGCGCGTCGACGAAGGCCGGAATGTCGACATCCTCCGTCACCTCGAAGGAAAACAACCCGGCATAGCCGGCCAGCGTCGCCTTGCCCGGATGGTTGGAATAGGCCGGGTGGTTGACGCGCTCGACCTGGCCGTGCGCCTTCAGCCGTTCCGCGAGGATGAGCCCGCTCTTCATGTGATGCGGCAACCGCAGCGGCAGCGTGCGCAGGCCGCGCAGCAAGAGCCATGCCTCGAACGGCGACAGCTTGCCGCCGAGCGAGGAATAGGTCTGCTCGTTGATGCGGCCGATATGGGGCGCCGAACCCGCCACCACGCCCGCGACGGTGTCGCTGTGGCCGCCGAGATATTTCGAGGCCGAGTGAAGGACGAGGTCGACGCCGTGCGAGATCGGCTTCTGGAACACCGGCGTCGCCCAGGAATTGTCGATGCTGGTGACGATGCCCTGTTCCTTGGCCAGCCGCGTCAGATGCGCGATATCCTGCAGCTCGAACATCATCGAGGTCGGGCTTTCCAGGTAGAGCAGCTTGGCGCCGGGCAGTGCCGCCGCGACCGCGTCGGGGTCGGAGCCGTCGACATAGTCGACCTTGATGTTGAGGCGCGGGAACAGCCGCTCGAACAGCCGGTAGGCGTCACCATAGCAGTTGCGCACGGCGACGATGCGCTCGCCGGCGCCGACGAAGGCAAGCACGGTGGCGCTGATCGCCGCCATGCCGCTGGAAAAGCCGCGTGCGGCTTCGGCGCCTTCGAGCGCTGCGACGCGCGCCTCGAACTCCATCACCGTCGGGTTGTCGCCGCGCGAATAGATCGGCTGGCGGCGGCGGCCGGCAAAAGTATCGGCCATCTCGGCATAATTGGCGAAGGTGAACAGCGAGGTCTGATAGATCGGCGGCACCACCGCACCGCCGGGGAACGGATCGTCATGGGCGAGGAGCGTCGCCGCCTCGGCGAGGTAGTCGCTGCCAAAAGTGCCTGGGTCGAAGCCGGTGGGGTGCTCGTTCATTTTCGATCCGAAAGTTTGAGATTGGCGGCGCCGCGCTTCAGGTCGTTCTCGACGGTGGCGATGAGCTTCAGCGCTTCGGCTCGAGCTCCCTCCGGGTCGTGGGCGGCGATGCAATTGAAGATGGCGCGGTGGTAGGGAAAGCTGGCATGGCCGAAATCGCGCACGCCGAGCGGATGTTCCCAGAAGCGGTGGAACAGCTCGTGCATGGCGCTGATGATCTGCTCGAACAGCGGATTGCCGGACGCGCGGTAGACCGCCTGGTGGAACTCCCAGTCTTCCTCCGACGACATGCCAGCGCGGGTCTGGAAGGCCTCTTCCATGATGTCGAGCTTGCGCTCGATCTCGGCGAGGTCGGCCTTGCCCGCCCGAACTGCGCAAAGGGCGGCGGCTTCGGCCTCGAGCGCGCGGCGGATTTCCAGCGTGCGCATCAGGCCGGTGAAATCATTGCCGCCGGCCAGTGTCAGCGGCATGTGCAGCATGTCGAGCGACACGGCCGCCTTGAGATAGGTGCCGCTGCCCTGGCGTCGCTCGACCAGGCCCAGCCCCTCCCAGCGCGTCAGCGCCTCGCGCACCGTGTTGCGGCTGACCTTGAGGCGCTCGGCGAGGATGCGCTCGGTCGGCAGCTTCTCACCGGGCTCCAGCTTTTCCTGCATGACGAAGCCGGCCAAAGCCTTCAGCACCGCATCGTCGCGGGCCGTCGTCTGGATCGGCGGAAGGAAATCGGTCACGCAGGCTGAGCCTAAAGTGGTTCAATGGTCCAACCAATTTCTGCACAGACCGACGGGCGAGTCAACCGCCGAAATGAAGCAGGGCCGAATAGCGCGGAGATGCGCCATTCGACCGGCCGGTTCAGCCATGGGCGCGTGACGGCTCGGGAACCGCGCCGGCGCTGCGCCAGCGGGCAAACATCTCCTCGCGAGCCCGCCTCGAGGCCGTAAGCCGCTCTTTTGCCTGCGCCAGCACAGCAGGCGAAGCCTGCGCGGGCGTGCCGGATCGGAAGGGAGGAGCCGGGGCATATTCGAGTGTGAGCTGCACCGTTTCGGCCTCGGCCTGGCCGAGAAGCCTGGCGACCAAGAGGAGACCGAAATCGATGCCTGAGGTGACGCCGCCTGCGGTGATCAGGTTCCCGTCCTCGACAATGCGCTCGTCGACAGGAATTGCGCCGAACTCGGCAAGGAAATCATGGGCATACCAATGCGTCGTCGCCCGCTTGCGCTTGAGCAACCCGGCCGCGCCGAGCACCAGGGCGCCGCTGCACACCGACGTGACGTAGCGTGCCTGCGCCGCGCGCTCCCGCACGAATTCGAGGACCGCCTGATCCTCCAGCAGCGCATTGATGCCTCCTCCGCCTGGAATGCACAGCACATCGAGAGGCGGGCAATCGTCGAACGTCTCCGTCGGCTCAAGGGATAGGCGGGTCGACGACATTATGGGATTGCGGTCCTTCCAGATCAGTTCCACCTCGGCGCCTTTTGCCGAGGCCAGGACTTCGTAAGGACCGGTGAGGTCGAGCTGCTGGACATTGGGGAATACGAGGATGCCGAAACGAAGGGCCATGGGAATCTCCGCAGGTTGACTCCGGCCAATCTAGGGGATCATGCTTTGGCACGATCGCCAATCACCCCTCATTTCGAGCCAAATCGCTATGCGCCGCATCGAAATCCTTGCCTATCCCGACGTCCAGCTCCTCGATGTAAGTGGGCCACTTCAGGTTTTCGCCAGTGCCAACGACTTCAAGCTGCAGGCCGGCGAGCCGGCTGCCTATGAGGTCGTTGTCGTGGCCGCCTCCCCGCGGATCAGGACGTCGGCCGGCCTCATGATCGAGACGGCGGCGCTGCCGCCGTGTGAGCTCGAAATCGACACGCTGATCGTGCCTGGGGGCTGGGGTGTTAACGCAGTCTGCGAGGATCCGAGCCTGATCGATTGGGTCATCGGCCGCTCGCGCGGCGCCACGCGAACGGCATCGGTCTGCAGCGGCGCCTTCCTGCTGGCGACGGCAGGTCTCCTCGACGGCCGTCGCGCCGTGACCCATTGGGGACGCTGCGCCGAGTTCGCCCAGCGCTTTCCGGCGGTCCGGCTCGAACCCGACCCGATCTTCATTCGCGACGGCAATATCTGGACGTCCGCAGGTGTGACGGCGGGAATTGATCTCGCGCTTTCCTTCGTCGAGGCCGACCTTGGCCGGCGCATGGCTCTTGCGGTGGCTCGCCAGTTGGTTGTTTTCCTGAAACGCCCCGGCGGCCAGGCGCAATTCAGCCAGACCCTCAAATTGCAGGAAGGCGACGAGCGCTTCGACCGTCTGCATGGCTGGATCCTGGACAATCTGGGCGGTGACCTGTCGCTGCCGAACTTGGCCGACCGCGCCAATATGAGCCCGCGCAGCTTCTCGCGGCACTATCGGGACGCAACGGGCCGGACACCCGCCCGTGCAATCGAAGAGATCCGGATCGAGGCGGCGCGCCGGATGCTGGAACGGGGCCTGGCCGTCAACCAGACGGCTCGGCGCTGTGGCTTCGGCTCGGAAGAGACGATGCGGCGCGGCTTTCTGCGCGTCCTCGGCACGAACCCGCGCGACTATCGCGAGCGTTTCTGACGCACCAACCTGTAGAGAAGCGAATGTATCGCCGGGCGCGAAAGCGCTCTCCCCAAGCCTATGCGCGCTACTGCGACACCTATGCCAAATGGATTGCGCCTGGTATGCGGGCGGCCAGGCCTATGTCGATGACCAGCCGGTACGGGTCGACAAGGTCGATCTGCGCACAATCGACAAAGCGCGCTTCGAACGATCGAACCTCGATCGGCGCATCAAATCGGCGGTGCTGGTCGATCCAGGTCTCGCACAGGCCTACGAGGCACAGAGCCTGAAAGAGATCGCGGTCCCGATGAGCTTCATCAATCTGGGCAGCGCCGACACCATTCCCGAGGCGGTAATCGCCGACAAACTGGCTGCCCTGGTACCGCAAGGAACATACGCCACCGTCGCGGGCGCCGTGCACTTCAGCTTTCTGCCGGAATGCAAGCCGGGCGGCGCCGAACTGCTCAAATCGCTCGGGGAGGTCGACCCGATCTGCGAGGACGGCGGCAGCCGGTCACGTGCCGACCTTCATTCCGAGTTGATCGGCCTCATACGGAGAGCCCTGCTGCGAACCCTGAAGGATCCCATTTGATTGCATGGCGGCGTGACCGAGGTCGGTCAGCGCATAGACGCCGCGCTCGGCCCTCGCAAACCAGCCGTAGTAATTGTGCAGCAGGATGCTGGCCGCGCGTGGTGAAACGGCTTTCAAATCTCGCGGCCGCTTCGGGCCATCGGCCATGGCGGCGGCGCAAGCCAGCGCGTCCTGCCGGTAGGCGGTCATGATCGGTACGCGCGTGCTGCCGCCGGGTGCGGGATCGCCGCGCCGGCGCCGATGCTCGTCCATCAATCGCGACCGTCTCCTCGGGTCGCGCCTTGGCGGCAGCGCGGCAGGGCTGAGCAGCAGTTCGACCTCGCCCTTGCCGCCAACGCCCAGCAGGCCGAAGCCCAGGCGCCGGCACAACGCCCTGAACCGGCGATCCTGCTCGCGGCCCTTGCCGCGTGCCGACATGCACGCTGCAAGCCAGACTTCGTCGCAGGCCGCGGCGCGATCGACTGCCTGGAGCACGAGTTCGAGGTTGAACTGCAGTTTCAGCTCGCAAATGACGACCACGGGCGGCTCGCCATCGCGCACGCCGACGATATCGCAGCCGCCAATCTCGCCCTTGACGGTGAAGCCCTGGCTCTCGAGGAACCGCTTTACCGGCGTGTAGAGTGACGTTTCCTGCATAAGCAAGGCTTAGCCGATTCGGGCCAGGCTGGCACCGTGAAGACCGCGTGATGCCCGCTACGATCTACGGTGCCTGGCGCGACAAGCCTCACCAGAAACCGACGAGCGACCTCAGAAACGCTGCAGGGCCGGCCGCTTCCCGGCACAGCTTGCGAAACCCGGTTCGCCCTGTTGCGCTGATTACATCATCGTCGATGTCGCGAAGAATGGTCCGCGCGCATTGGGCGGTTTGCGCGAGTGCATAAGCGCCGCGCCCGCCTGCGCGCCGAAGAAGGTCGGAACATCAGCGCCAGCCGAGGGCCGGCGCGATGTGCTTCAGTATCGCCCCGATGACATGCGCGTTGTAATCCACGCCGAGCTGGTTGGGGACGGTCAGCAGCAGTGTATCGGCCTCGGCGATCGCTTCGTCCTCTCTCAACTGATCAACGAGGACATCCGGCTCGGCGGCGTAGGTACGGCCAAACACGGCAAGTTTGTCGGGCTCGATGTAGCCGAAATGATCCTCGCTCCCGTTGCTGCCGAAATAGGCGCGGTCGCGGTCATTCACCAACGCGAAGATGCTGCGGCTGACGGACACCCGCGGCTCGCGCGCATGCCCCGCTTCCTTCCACGCTGCGCGAAAAGCCCGGATCTGCTCGGCCTGCTGGATGTGGAGCGGCTGTCCGCCCTCGTCGAATTTGAGCGTCGAGCTCTGCAGGTTCATGCCGAGCTTGCCCGCCCATTGCGCGGTGGCGTTGGTGGCGGCGCCCCACCAGATCCTGTCGCGCAGACCGGCCGAGAACGGCTCGAGACGCAGCATTCCAGGGGGATTGGGAAACATCGGCCGCGGGTTGGGTTGCGCGAAGCCTTCGCCGCGCAGCATCTCGAGGAAAACCTCGGCGTGGCTGCGTGCCATGTCGGCATCGCTCTGGCCTTCCTGCGGCACGTAGCCGAAGTAGCGCCAGCCGTCGATCACCTGCTCCGGCGATCCCCGGCTGATGCCAAGCTGCAGGCGACCGCCGGCGATCAGGTCGGCCGCGCCTGCGTCCTCCGCCATATACAGCGGGTTCTCGTAGCGCATGTCGATGACGGCGGTGCCGATCTCGATGCGGCTGGTTTTGGCGCCAACCGCGGCCAGAAGCGGAAAGGGCGAACCAAGCTGGCGGGCAAAATGATGCACGCGGAAATAGGCGCCGTCCGCGCCCAGTTCCTCGGCAGCGACGGCCAGCTCGATCGCCTGCAGAAGCGCATCGGAAGCCGACCGCGTCTGCGACTGGGACGAGGGCGACCAATGGCCAAAGGAAAGGAAGCCGATCTTCTTCATGCGACAAGCCCGTTCATTCTACATCCTCGTCGGCGCGACAGGATTACGTCGGGTCCGTGGGTAGCGCGTCAACACACCCATCGTCCATGACACAGACTGTCAAGGTTCCGAGAACGGCGTTTGTCTGCCTCGACTATTGCCTGGCGAACGCGCCCGTGTAGGTCTGCCCGGCAAGCGTATAGGTCGCAGCCAGCGTTCCGTCCGGCAGCATCGCAAAGCTGGCATCCGCGCCATTGGGGAGGCGCCCAAGCTTCATTGTGTTCCCCACAATCTTCCCGGCGCCGTCGGCCACTCCCGGCCTGTTGTCGGCCAGATCGCCCCACGCATAGGTGACCGTCACCTGCCCGCGTGGAGAAATCGTCAGCACGGCCAGCTTGCCTTCATACATCCCATCCAGCCGTCCGGCCCATATGCCGGAAAAAGCGGCGTATTTGGGCGGAACGCCCTTGGCGGGGGGCGTGATCGCCACGGAGGGATCCAGAACCGCCGAACCCTCCGGAGCAGGAGCCGCAACAGCGGGAAGGGCGGGCTGTGGGGCAGGCGGTGGCGGTGTTTCAGGAGCCGATTGGCAGGCGGCGAGCACGAATGCCGCGAAACCAAGCATCGGAAAAGGACTGTTTGGTGGAGCCAATCGGAATCGAACCGACGACCTCTTGAATGCCATTCAAGCGCTCTCCCAACTGAGCTATGGCCCCACTCCCGGCAGTCAGCCGGCGCCGTTTCCGGCGAAGAGATCGGCGCGGGTTGCGAAGACCGCGCCGTTAGTGCAGGCGGCTTCTAACCCCGCCTTCCGTCAATATCAAGCCTTCCAGAGCCGCTTTTTCGTCACAACCCAAGAAAGCCTGCAGGCGCATGCCCGCGGCCGATCAGACTTCGTCGTCGTCGTCGCCAACGCCGATCATGTCGGCGACATCGTCGTCTTCTTCCTCTTCGTCGGCGAGGAACGTGTCGTCCTCGTCGTCGCCGAGGTCCACATCGTCCTCGTCGTCGCCCAGATCGGGAAGATCGTCGCCGGTCTTCGCCTCCTCATCGGCCTCTTCGAGCGAGACGATCTCGGCGCCCTCTTCCTCCTCGGCGTCGACTTCCTTCTCGGCGACTTCCTCGTCCTCCTCGATCGCGGTGATCTTGCCTTCGTCGAAATAGGAGCGCGGATAGCTCTTGCCGGTATAGGGCGAGACGATCGGGTCCTTGTTCAGGTCATAGAATTTCCGACCCGTTTCCGGGTCTATGCGTTTGGTGCCAAGTTCGGGTTTTGCCACGGCAAGCCTCGTAGATAAAAGGTTGGTCCCCTTAACCACTGTTTACGGCGCTGTCAAAGCCAAAAGCCGGCGTTACAAAAGCCGGCCTTCGAAGGCCCGGTACAAGGGGATGACCATTTCCGTGCGCCGTGATACGAGACCGCCGCAACAAAAGAAAATGGCCGGTCCGCCGGCATTCCATCCAGGGAAAACCATGTCTCACGCTGCCGCTCCGAAACCGGCCACGGCCCGCAAGTCACCAGCCCTTTCCGGCGCCGCGCGCGTGCCCGGCGACAAGTCGATCTCGCACCGCTCCTTCATGTTCGGCGGCCTGGCCTCCGGCGAGACCCGCATCACCGGCCTGCTCGAAGGCGAGGACGTGATGCGCACGGGTGCGGCCATGAAGGCGATGGGCGCGCATATCGAGAAGCATGACGACGAATGGGTGATCCGCGGCACCGGCAACGGCGCGCTGCTGCAGCCCGAAGGCCCGCTCGATTTCGGCAATGCCGGCACCGGCTCGCGCCTCACCATGGGCCTGGTCGGAACCTACGACATGGAAACCACCTTCATCGGCGATGCTTCGCTGTCAGGCCGGCCGATGGGCCGCGTGCTCGAACCCTTGCGCCAGATGGGCGTACAGGTGCTGAAGGCGACGCCCGGTGACCGCATGCCGATCACCCTGCGCGGTCCCAAGCATGCCGCACCGATCACCTACCGTGTGCCGATGGCCTCTGCGCAGGTGAAGTCCGCGGTGCTGCTGGCCGGCTTGAACACGCCGGGCATCACCACCGTGATCGAGCCGGTGATGACGCGCGACCACACCGAAAAGATGCTGAAGGGGTTCGGCGCCAATCTGACGGTCGAGACCGACGAGCGCGGCGTGCGCCATATCTTCATCGAAGGCCAGGGCAAGCTCACGGGGCAGATCATCGCCGTGCCCGGCGATCCGTCCTCGGCCGGCTTCCCGCTGGTGGCCGCCCTCATCGTGCCGGGTTCCGACATCGTCATCGAAAACGTGCTGATGAACCCGACGCGCACCGGGCTGTTGCTGACCTTGCAGGAGATGGGCGGCCGGATCGACATCTTGAACCCGCGCAATGCCGGCGGCGAGGACGTCGCCGACCTGCGCGTGCGCTATTCCGAACTGAATGGAGTCATCGTGCCGCCCGAGCGGGCGCCGTCGATGATCGACGAGTACCCGGTGCTGGCGGTGGCGGCGAGCTTCGCCGAAGGCGAAACACTGATGCAGGGGTTGGAGGAGTTGCGGGTGAAGGAATCCGACCGGCTCTCGGCGGTGGCCAACGGGCTGAAGCTCAACGGCGTCGACTGCACCGAGGGCGAAGCGACGCTTGCCGTGCGTGGCAGGCCGGGCGGCAAGGGCCTGGGCCAGCACCCCAATGGCCAGGGCACCATCGTCCAGACCCATCTCGACCACCGCATCGCCATGAGTTTTCTGGTCATGGGGCTGGCGACGGAAAAGCCGGTGACCATCGACGACCAGGCGATGATCGCGACGAGCTTTCCTGAGTTCATGGGGTTGATGAAGGGGCTTGGGGCGGAGATCGGATAGCGGTCGATGGCAATGGCTACCTTGGGAAATTGGTGCCTGACATCTCTCCCTTCGTCATCCTGGGGCGGAGCAAGGAGTGAAGCGACGCGGCGCAGACCCCAGGATCCATGCCGTTACATCGAAGCGCCGCAACGATGCTATCTTCGGCTGATGTCACGGTATGGATCCCAGGAGCTTCGCTCCGCTTCGCGTTCGCTGCGCCCTGGGATGGCGAAGACGCGAGGGCCTGTCGCCAGGCAGACGAGGCGTTGACCTACCAATGACCCCAACCTTCACCATCGCCATCGACGGGCCTGCCGGCGCCGGCAAGGGCACTCTCGCCCGGCGGCTCGCCGACCACTACCGGCTGAACCTGCTCGACACCGGCCTCACCTATCGCGCGGTAGCCTATGCACTGCTTCAACACGCGCTACCGCTCGACAATGTCTCGGCTGCCGAAACCGCGGCGCGTCAGGTCGATCTGGCTAGGCTCGACCGGGCCGTGCTGTCGGCGCATGCGGTCGGCGAGGCAGCTTCGAAGGTTGCGGTTTATCCGACCGTGCGGCGCATCCTGGTCGAAAAGCAACGCGACTTCGCCAAGACGCCGCCGGGTGCAGTGCTCGACGGGCGCGACATCGGCACCGTGGTGTGCCCCGATGCCGACATCAAGCTCTATGTGACGGCAAGCGCCGAGGTGCGGGCGCGGCGGCGGCTGGCCGAGATCGAAAGCATCGGCGGCAGCGCCGACTTCGCCACGATCCTTGCCGACATCCAGCGCCGCGACGAGCGCGACATGGGTCGCGCCGACTCGCCGCTGAAGCCGGCGGCCGACGCGCACTTGCTTGATACCAGCGAAATGGCTATAGAAGCCGCGTTTCTTGCAGCCATGGCGATCATCGACGACGTGCTGGCCAAGAGAAACAAGGCCTGATCCAGGTTTTTCCTCACGCTGCCGATTGCCGGCGGTGAAGAAAATACCCATATCGGGCACGAACCAGCCTGCCAGCATTCTTCATGCGCCGGAATTGCCGCTTAGAGCGGCCCAGGGCTTTGTAGCCCGGAACGCCGGTAGGCCAACGCAACGCTAACCCACGGCGCCCGTCCCGCTTGAGATGCGGGGCATTCCAGGAGAAAATATGTCAGCTGCAAATCCCACTCGCGATGATTTCGCGAGCCTGCTCGAAGAATCCTTTACCGCCGGCCATTCCGGCGAAGGCCAGGTCGTCAAGGGCACGATCACCGCGATCGAAAAGGACATGGCCATCATCGACGTCGGCCTCAAGGTCGAAGGCCGCGTGCCGCTGAAGGAATTCGGCGTCAAGGGCAAGGACACCACCCTCAAGGTCGGTGACACCGTCGAAGTCTATGTCGAGCGCATCGAGAACGCGCTTGGCGAAGCGATGCTGTCGCGCGAGAAGGCTCGTCGCGAAGAGAGCTGGGTCCGTCTCGAAGAGAAGTTCACCAAGGGCGAGCGCGTCGAAGGCGTCATCTTCAACCAGGTCAAGGGCGGCTTCACCGTCGACCTCGACGGCGCCGTGGCCTTCCTGCCGCGCAGCCAGGTCGATATCCGCCCGATCCGCGACGTTTCCCCGCTGATGCACAACCCGCAGCCCTTCGAGATCCTCAAGATGGATCGCCGCCGCGGCAACATCGTGGTGTCGCGCCGCACCGTGCTCGAAGAGAGCCGCGCCGAACAGCGTTCGGAAATCGTGCAGAACCTCGAAGAAGGCCAGGTGGTCGAAGGCGTCGTCAAGAACATCACCGACTACGGTGCGTTCGTCGACCTCGGCGGCATCGACGGCCTGCTGCATGTCACCGACATGGCATGGCGCCGCGTCAACCATCCGACCGAGATCCTCAACATCGGCCAGACGGTCAAGGTGCAGATCATCCGCATCAACCAAGATACCCACCGCATCTCGCTCGGCATGAAGCAGCTCGAAAGCGATCCGTGGTTGGAGATCGGCACCAAGTTCCCGATCGGCAAGAAGATCAAGGGTACCGTCACCAACATCACCGACTACGGCGCGTTCGTCGAGCTGGAGCCGGGCATCGAAGGCCTCATCCACGTTTCGGAA
The DNA here is from genome assembly GCF_044778005.1 of Mesorhizobium sp. IMUNJ 23033. NCBI lineage: Bacteria > Pseudomonadati > Pseudomonadota > Alphaproteobacteria > Hyphomicrobiales > Phyllobacteriaceae > Mesorhizobium > Mesorhizobium sp. IMUNJ 23033. The sequence goes on along the minus strand of NZ_JBJACT010000001.1, from coordinate 408,231 downwards.
ATGTCGTGGACGAAGAAGAACGTGCACCCCGGCAAGATCCTGTCGACGACCCAGGAAGTCGACGTGGTGGTGCTCGAGGTCGATCCGGCCAAGCGCCGCATTTCGCTCGGCCTCAAGCAGACGCTGGAAAACCCGTGGGAAGCCTTCGCGCGCACCCATCCGGTCGGCAGCCAGGTCGAGGGCGAGGTCAAGAACAAGACCGAGTTCGGCCTGTTCATCGGCCTGGAAGGCGACGTGGACGGCATGGTGCACCTCTCCGACCTCGACTGGACCCGTCCGGGCGAGCAGGTCATCGAAGAGTACAATCGCGGCGACATGGTCAAGGCGCAGGTGCTCGACGTCGACATCGAGAAGGAGCGCATCTCGCTCGGCATCAAGCAACTGGCCAAGGATACGGTCGGCGAAGCGGCGACCTCGGGCGAACTGCGCAAGAACGCCGTCGTCACCTGCGAGGTCATCGGCGTCAAGGATGGCGGTCTGGAAGTGCGGCTGGTCGACAGCGGCATCGAGACATTCATCAAGCGCTCTGACCTCAGCCGTGATCGCGACGAGCAGCGCCCCGAGCGCTTCACCGTCGGCCAGAAGGTCGATGCCCGCGTCATCGCCTTCGACAAAAAGACCCGCAAGCTGCAGGTCTCGATCAAGGCGCTGGAAATCGCCGAAGAGAAGGAAGCGGTCGCCCAGTACGGCTCGACCGACTCCGGCGCTTCGCTGGGCGATATCCTGGGTGCCGCGCTGAAGAAGCAGGGCAGTTAAGCCCCTTCGCACCGACTGAAAACAAAACCCCGCCGGATCGCTCCGGCGGGGTTTTTCTTTGGCTAGAAGATTGCGCTCAGGCCCTGCCGTAAAGCGGCACCAGCGTGCCGCTCATTGCCAAATTGGCCGGCGAGGCGAGATAGGCGATCGCCTCGGCGGCGGCTTCAAGGCTGACCCATTTGCTGAAATCGGCGTCCGGCATGTCGGTCCGGGTTGCCGGCGTGTCGAGAGTCGAGGGCGCCACGGCATTGACCAATATGCCCTTGCCTTTCAACTCCTCGGCCATGGCCAGCGTCATCGCGGCGACTGCCGCCTTGCTGGCGGCATAGGCGACCATGCCGGAGCCGCGCCTGGGCTCGAGCCCGGCGCGCGCCGAGACGTTGACGATGCGGCCCGCCGTGCTCGACGCCAGCATCGAGCGCACCGCCGCGCGACAGCACAGGAAGGTCGTGCGGGCGTTGGTGTCCATCATCTCGGCGAAGGACGCCGACTCGATCTTCTCCACCGGCGCCATGGTGAAGCCGCCCGCCAGGTGGATGGAACCCCAGAGTTCCGGAAGCTGGTGGTAGAACGCCTCGACCTTGGCGGAGTCCGAAAGGTCGACATTGTGCGCCAGCCTGACGCGATCATGCGTGGTGAAAGGAAAATGCGAAGGTGCGGCGGCATGGGCATTGGGAACATGGCAGACCGCGCCCTGCTCCAGGAGCTTGCCGACAACCGCGCCGCCCAGCGCCCCGGTGCCGCCGGTCACCACGATATGCCTGCCGTCCAGTGTTTCCGTCATATTCGACTGCTCCAGTGTTCTTATGCTTAGGCCACGCCGCCAGCGAAAGTCGCGCCTTTCACTCGATCACTCAACTGAAATATCGACATGGCTGGGTCGCGACTTTGCATCGCTCGGGCCGCCGGCCGGACGCAAGCCTCGCCAGGCTGACGCATGAAACGCGTTGCTCGGCCAAACTCAGTCCACGGTTATCTCGATGACGTAGGGCAGTCCGGTCGCGCGTGCGCGCTTGAGCGCATCCTCCAGCCCGCCAACGCCGGCAAGCCGCTCGGCGGCAATGCCATAGGCCTCGGCCAGCTTGCAGAAATCCGGCGGCGCCGGCGACACACCAACCGGTTCGACGCCGACATTCAGCATCGAAGTCTCGATCTCGCGATAGCCGCGATTGTTCCAGACGACGAAGATGACCGGCGCATCCGCATCGAGCGCGGCGCCCAGTTCCGGCAAGGTGAACTGGAAGCCGCCATCGCCGGTGAGGCAGACGACCGGTGCCTCAGGCACGGCAAGCGCGGCGCCGATGGCCGCCGGAGGGCCAAAGCCCAGCGCGCCGAAGCCGGTGGCGGCATTGAACCAGCCGCCCGGCCGGTCATGGTCGTAGTACAGGTTGGCGGCGTAGATCGGCTGCGTCGAGTCACCGACGATGATCGATCCGGGCAAGGCATCGCGGATCACTTCGACCGCGCGCATTTGCGCCTGCATGGCCGGGCCGAGCTCGGCAAACGCGGCCTGCCGGGTCGCGGCGGCGCGGGCCGGGCCGTCGGCCGATGCCGCCGGTGCGCTACCTGTTTGAGCCAGCAAGGCCTCGATTGCCTCGGCGCAATCCGCCTGGATGGCGACGGTGGCCGGGCGGCGCGCGAGCTGGTCGGCGCCGATGTCGATGCGGATTAGGTTGGGCGGTAGGACAAAACCGCCATCGCTATAGCCGTCATACTCGGTCGGACCGAATTCGGTGCCGGCGGCAATGACCAGGTCGGCCTCCGCCATCAGCGCCCGCACCGCCTTCAGGCAAGGGCCTGCCGGCACGCATAGCGGATGGCGGTGCAGCAGGCCGCGCGCATTGGCGGTCTCGACGACCGGCGCGCCGAGCCTTTCGGCCAGCCGCCGCAACGGCGCCTCGGCCCGCCTGGCGCCGCCGCCGGCAAGGATGAGCGGGCGGCGGGCGGCCGCGCAAAGCCTGGCCGCCTCCCCTATCGCCGCCGCATCGGGAACCGGCGGCGCGACATTGCTCAGCAAGGCTTCGATGCCGTCGCCCGGTTTGACCATGACATCGGTCGGGATTTCGATATGGACCGGGCCGGGACGCGAGGACGAGAACAGCGCGAAGGCGCGGCCGAGCACGCCGGGCAGTTCGCCGGCCTCGGTGACACGGTACGAGAACAGCGCCACCTTTTCCATCATGCCGCGCTGGTCGGGCAGTTCGTGCAGATGGCCAAGACCCTTGCCGAGCGTCGGCATGGCATTGACGCCGGAGATCACCAGCATCGGCACCGAATCGGCGCGCGCCTGGCCCATGGCGGTGATGGTGTTGGTGAGCCCCGGCCCGGTGATGACGAAGGCGACGCCCGGCCGGCCGCTGGCGCGTGCATAGCCGTCGGCCATGAAGCCGGCGCCCTGCTCGTGGCGCGGCGTGACATGGCGGATCTTCGAACGCGCCAGGCCGCGATAGAGCTCGACCGTATGGACGCCCGGAATGCCGAAAACGGTGTCGACGCCATGGGCTTCGAGCAAGGTGATGAGTGCTTCGCCGATCGTCGTCATTGTCTGAGCACCGGACGCGTGAGGCAGGTCGGGCCGCCCTCGCAAGCGATGCACAGAGCGTCGGCCTCGAAGGTCGAGACCGTGCAGCCGGCAGCCTGCATGGCGGCTGCGGTCTTCGGAAAACCGGCGACCGCGATGACCTGGCGCGGCGCGGTCGGCAGCACGTTGAGGCTGAGCCCGTTAGAGGCGAAGAATTCGTCGGCGTCGCCCTCGACCAGGCGAATGCCGCGGGCGCGCAGCATCTGGTAGAAGGTAGCCGGCAGCAACGGCGCGTAGACCAGCGCCAGATCGTCGGCCAGCGGGCTGATCACTGACATCAGGTGCAGGCAGGCCTCTTCGCCGTGCCACAGAGGAAGGTCGAAGCCATAGACCTGGATACCCTGCGGCGTCAGCAGGTTCGCAAGCTGCTGGATGCCGTCCTGGTTGGTGCGCACGCCGCGGCCTATGGCCAGCGTGGTTTTGTCCACCCAGACACAGTCGCCGCCTTCGACCTGGCCGGGGCTTTCGATGCGGCCAAGGACGGGAATGCCCATGCGCGTATAGGCCGCTTCGTGCAAGGCCGGTTCGTCACGGCGCAGCGCCTTGCCCATGGCGAGGATGATGGCGCCATGGTCGGTCATCAGCGAGGGATCGTGGGTGAAGACGGAATCGGCCAACCCGTCATCGGTGTCGGTCAGCCATTCGATCTCGGCACCCGAGCCCGCCACCAGCCTGGTCAGCGCCTCGTGCTGGGCGGCCGCCTTTTGCGGATCGAAGCCCGGGCCATAGTGCCACTCCGAAGCTCTGGCATGGCGCATGGCGCTGGCAGCGGAGCGCATCAAAACGCGTTCCAGTTGCCCGGCCATGGACTGCGACCCGAATGTTTTGCCCACCAACTTCTCCCTAAAACGTCCGTTGCCGCCACTAACCACCACAAGAGGCTGTGATCAATGGTCCAAAAACCGTGGTTGACGGAGGCAAGCGGAACGGTCCATCTTGCGACAGGGAACTTCTGTTTTGCGACGGGTAATGGGTAAACGATTGCAGCAGCGATGGGTCCGGCGGCTCCGCGGAGCACCGAAAGCGTAATGGCGTCGGCTACGGCTCCCGCACTGAAGCATACGGCGCAGGACGGCGCCGCCGAAGCCATCCATGTCGAGAACCTGCACAAGAAATTTGGCGAGCTGCATGTGCTGAAGGGCGTCTCGCTGTCGGCGCGCGACGGTGAGGTGATTGCCATCATCGGCGGCTCAGGCTCCGGCAAGTCGACTCTGCTGCGCTGCATCAACTGCCTGGAAAATCCGACCAGCGGCATCATCCGCGTCAATGGCGAGGAGATCAAGCTGAAGGCCGACAGCCACGGCCACACTGTTCCCGCAGACCGCAGGCAGATCGAACGCATCCGCTCCAAGCTCGGCATGGTGTTCCAGAACTTCAACCTGTGGAGCCACATGACGCTGATCGAGAACGTCATCGAGGTTCCCGTGCACGTGCTCGGCGTCAAGCGCGACGAGGCGATCGCCCAGGCCGAAAAGCTGCTTGCCCGCGTTGGCCTCGCCGAAAAGCGCGACGTCTATCCGGCCTATCTGTCTGGGGGCCAGCAGCAGCGGGCTGCGATCGCCCGCGCGCTGGCGATCAATCCGCGCGTCATGCTGTTCGACGAACCGACCTCGGCCCTCGATCCGGAGCTGGTCGGCGAGGTGCTGAAGGTGATCGGCGACCTGGCGCGCGAAGGCCGCACCATGGTGCTGGTCACGCATGAGATGAAGTTCGCCCGCGAGGTCGCGACGCATGTCGTCTACCTCTACAACGGGCTGGTCGAGGAAGAAGGACCACCGGAGCAGATCTTCGGTGCGCCCAAATCCGAAAGGCTCAAACAATTCATCCGCAACATCGGCTAACGATCCGGGGTAAGCGGGCGAAGAACCGGGAACCAACAACACACTGGGAGTCGTGAAAATGAAGACTGTTCTGAAGACATTCGCCGCAGCGCTGCTGCTCGGCGTTGCCGCCATGGGCATGGCCAAGGCCGATCCGGTCAAGATCGGCGTCGCCGCAGAGCCCTACCCGCCCTTCACCTCGCCGGACGCCTCGGGAAAATGGGTCGGCTGGGAGATCGATTTCATCGATGCTGTCTGCGCTGAAGAAAAGCTCGACTGCGTCATCACCCCCGTCGCCTGGGACGGCATCATCCCGGCGCTGACGACCAAGAAGATCGACGTCATTGCCAGCTCGATGTCGATCACCGACGAGCGCAAGAAGACGATCGACTTCTCCGACAAGTATTACAACACGCCGACCGCCATCATCGGGCCGAAGGACCAGAAGTTCGGCGCCACGCCGGATGACCTCAAGGGCAAGGTCATCGGGGTGCAGGTGTCGACCGTGCATGCCGTCTACGCCAAGAAGCACTTCACCGGTGCGGCCGAAATCAAGGAATACCAGACCCAGGACGAGGCCAACCAGGACCTCGCAGCCGGCCGTGTCGACGCGGTGCAGGCCGATTCGATCGCACTCGGCGAGTTCCTCAAGTCCGATCAGGGCAAGGGGTGCTGCGACCTGAAGGGCATGGTGGCTCCGGACGTCGAGGTTCTGGGTCCCGGCGTCGGCGCCGGCATCCGCAAGGAAGACACCGAGCTGAAGGACAAGATCAACGCCGGCATCAAGGCGATCCGCGCCAACGGCAAGTATGAAGAGATTTCGAAGAAGTACTTCGATTTCGACATCTACGGCGAAGACAGCCAGTCGAACTGACGGCCGCAGCTGAGCGAATAGCCATGCGGAGTGCTCCCCACTCCGCATGGTTTCGTCGAGACCTGTCCATGCAAGCTTGCTGCTGGCGGAAACCTCCAGCAGTCCTGGCGCCAGCCATTTGGGGGCGAAGCTGATCGAAGCACTTCTTCCGGCCTCGGCGGCCGGCATCATCGAGCTTCTCTCGCCCGTGCCGCCCGGCTGGGGCGGGACTCTGTTGCTCGGTCTGCTTCATTCGATAGAGATCGCGGTCGGCGCAACGTGCCTCGGTCTGCTGATCGGTACGTGCGGCGCCTATGGCAAGCTCTATGGCGGCCCGGTGGTGCGCGATCTCCTCGCCGTCTACACGACCGTGGTGCGCGCTGTACCGGAACTCGTGCTGATCCTGCTGCTCTATTACGCCGGCACCGACCTGATAAACCAGCTGCTGACGGCGATGGGCTATCAGCGTATCGACATCAGCGGGCTTGCGGCCGGCATCGCGGTGCTGGGCTTTGTCCAGGGCGCCTATTCGACCGAGGTCATCCGCGGCGCGATCCTTGCCATTCCGCAGGGCCAAATTGAAGCTGCGCGCGCGTATGGCATGTCTCCCGGCCTTCTTCTCAGGCGCATCACGCTGCCGGCGATGCTGCCTTTCGCCATACCCGGCCTTGCCAATCTCTGGCTGATCGCCACCAAGGACACCGCGCTGCTGGCAGTCGTTGGCTTTTTCGAACTCGCGCTGGCAACACGGCAGGCGGCGGGCGTCACCAAAGCCTATTTCACCTTCTATGTCGCGGCCGGCGCGCTCTATCTCATGCTGTCGCTGTTTTCCAACCTGATCCTCGGCCGCGTCGAGGCCTGGTCGCTGCGCGGCATGCCTTCGGTCAAGGAGGCACGTTGATGGCCGGCGAAGCGACCATCATCAACGTTGCCGCGCGCACATCGCTGTGGCTGCAGCCGCATCGTATCGTGCTGATCCTGATCGCGCTGGCGCTGGTCCTCGGCGCCGCCTTCTTCATGCGCTGGGACTGGCTGCCGCAATATTACGAAATGGGATTGCTGGGCATGTGGCGGTCGCTGTGGATCCTGGCCGTCACCTGCTTCCTGGGTTTCCTGCTCGCCGTGCCGCTCGGGCTGGCGCAGGCCGCCGGCCCGTTCTGGTTTTCCGCCCCCGCCAAGGCCTTCTGCACCGTGATCCGGGGAACGCCGTTGCTGATCCAGCTCTGGCTGCTCTATTACGGGCTGGGCTCGCTGTTTCCGCAGTACCCCTGGATCCGCGAGTCCTGGATGTGGCCCTATCTCCGCCAGGCCTGGCCCTATGGCGTCCTGGCGCTGACGCTGTCCTTCGCCGGCTATGAGGGCGAGGTGATGCGGGGGGCCTTCGCCGGCGTGCCGAAGGGCCAGCTCGAGGCTGCCCGTGCGTTCGGCATGAGCCGCTGGAAGATTTTCCGGCGCATCTGGCTGCCGCAGGCCATCTATCGGGCGCTGCCGACCCTGACCGGCGAAACCGTGCTGCAATTGAAGTCAACGCCGCTGGTGGCGACGATCAGCGTCATCGACATCTTCGCCGTCTCGTCCAAGGTGCGACAGGACACCTACCTCACCTATGAACCCTTGCTGCTGCTGGCGTTGATCTATATGGCGATCACCGGCATTCTCGTGTTCGCCTTCAGCCGGATCGAAGCGCGGATCCCGAACAAGATTGGTTAGCGAGTAGTGAGTGGCAAATAGGGTGTAGTCGGCCATTCGCTGACTCGTTTTCACTACTGACTACTCCCTACTCACTTAGGATTCATCGCCATGCAACTCAGTCTCGAGCAGGCAACCGGATTGTGCCGGATGGCGGCGCTGGGCGCCGGCGCCAATGAGGAAGCAGCGCAGTCGCTCGCCGCTTCGATCGTCGCGGCCGAGGCAGAAGGGCTGACCTCGGTCGGGCTGACGCATTTCATCGATTATCTGGAAGCGATCGAAGCCGGCCGCATCGACGGCAATGCCGATCCCGTCATCACCAGGCCGGCGCTCGCCGTCTATCTTTCCGACGCGCGTGGCGGCCTTGCCCATACCGGCTTCGACCGCACGATCGACGATCTCGCCAAGGCCGCAAAACTGTTCGGCGTCTCGATCTTCTCACAGAAGAACGCCTATACGTGCGGCGCCCTCGGCTATTTCACCGGCCGGCTGGCAGGACTTGGGCTGGTGTCCTTCGCCGCCACCAACGGGCCGGCGGTGCTTGCCGGTTCAGGCTCGGTCAAGCCGGTCTACTGCACCAACCCGATGTCGTTTGCCGCACCCACCGCCGACGGATCGCCTCTAGTCATCGACCAGTCGTCGAGCGCCACTGCCTTCGTCAACATCCGCAGGCTGGCTGAGGACGGCAAGAAAATTCCTGAAGGCTGGGCGCTCGACGAAAGCGGCAACCCGACCACCGATGCGGCGGCGGCCATGAAGGGCGCCATGCTTGCCTTCGGCGGCCAGCGCGGCGCCAACATCGCGCTGATGGTCGAGGTGCTGGCGGCCGGCCTGTCCGGCGCCAACTGGTCGCTCGACGCACCCTGGTTCAGCGGCGGGCCGGACAGCCCGGGAACCGGCCTGTTCGTGCTTGCGATCGAGCCGAAGCTGCTCGATCCGGATTTCGAGCAGCGCATGAGAGACCAGCTCGACCGGCTGCGGCGGCGCTACGGCGTGCACGTGCCGGGACGCGCCCGGGCCGAGGCGGCGGAGAAGGCGCAAGCGCGGGGCATTAACGCCCCCAAGGCGGTGGTGCAGCGCATTTCCGAATTCGCCGAGCGCTACTCGGCCTGAAAATCCTTATCCATCAAATAAATAGCCGATCTCTCGCGCGAGGCTGTGGGGCAGGCGTGGATTTTTGCGTCCGTCGCTGAACCTTCCGGTCAACCCCGGCGACCAATGCTTGTCCGGGTTGGGTTTGCCCGGTCGGTGCCTACTGTCGGATGCGTCCAGGGCTGGGGCGGGCGTCTCACGCCAAGCTGATACCGTCTCAGGTCAGGCCGTCTCGTTGGACCCTGGTTTCGACACGAACGTCACCCGGAAAACCCCGCTTCGGCGGGGTTTTCTACGTTTTGTCTCCTGTCAAGAAAAACATGTGTGCGATGGTCAACTTTTGTTTATTTGACACCGCCCGACGCCATCGGGCGTCTGCGGATGACAGCAACAGAGGGAGACCGCCTTGTCCGCAACCACCGACAACACCAGCAACAACCTTTTCATTCCCGCCCTTGGCGGCCTCTACGCCACACTGAACAATGCCGCGGAAACCATGTTGCGGGCGGTCGCCGGCATCTTCCTTACCATCCATGGCTCACAGAAGATCACCGATCCGCTCGGCGCCGCCGAGATGGTCGAGGGCCTCGGCTTCTATCCCGGCGCGTTCTGGTCGCTGCTTCTCTCCTGCACCGAATTCTTCGGCGGCATTTTCATCGCCATCGGCCTGCTCACCCGCCCGGCTGCCTTTGCCGGGATGTTCGTGCTTCTGGTGACTGTTTGGTTCCACTGGGTCACCATCGGCCAAGGTTTTTCCGGCGCAGAAAAGTCGCTGCTGTGGGCGGCGATCCTGCTCTTCTTCGTCATCCGTGGCGGCAACCGCCATTCGGTCGACGCGCGCATCGGCAAGGCGTTCTGAGGCTGGTCTGCCTGGACGCAATTCCCAAGGGAAAGCGCTATGCGCTTTTCCCGGGAAACCCGCTTCACACCTTTCCTGGAATTGCTCTGAAACAAGGTCACGAGCGACCTCCGGTCGCTCTTTGCCTTTGCCTCGAAACGGATTAAGAAGCGGCTTCAGCCAAGCTTGCGAGCGCCGGAGCCAGCCATGACCGAAATCCTGCAGACCCCCAAGCTCGTCGTCGTGTTCGGCGGGTCCGGTTTTGTCGGCCGCCATGTCGTTCGGGCGCTGGCCAAGCGCGGCTACCGCATCAGGGTGCCCGTCCGCCGGCCCGATCTCGCCGGCCATCTGCAACCGCTCGGCAATGTCGGCCAGATCCAGCCGGTGCAGGCCAATGTGCGCGTGCGCTGGTCGGTCGACCGTGCCGTGCAGGGCGCCGACCATGTCATCAACCTGGTTGCCATCCTGCATGAGAGCGGCCGGCAGAAGTTCGGCGCCGTGCATGAGTTCGGCTCCCGCGCCATCGCCGAAGCCGCGCGCTCGGTCGGTGCCGGCCTCACCCATATTTCGGCGCTGGGAGCGGACCTCAACGCGCAATCGGACTATGCCCGCACCAAGGCGCTCGGCGAAAAGGCGGTGCTGGAGACGATCGCGGATGCCGTCATCTTCCGTCCCTCGATCAATTTCGGACCCGAGGACGCCTTCTTCAACCGCTTCGCCAGCATGGCGCGCTATTCGCCGGTGCTGCCGCTGCTCGGCGGCGGGCACACCAAGTTCCAGCCAGTTTATGTCGGCGATGTCGCTGAGGCGGTGGCGCGCTCGGTCGAGGGCAAGGTCGAGGGCAGCCGGATCTACGAGCTCGGCGGGCCGCAGGTGCTCACCTTCAAGGAATGCATGGAAGAACTGCTCACCGTCATCGAGCGCAAGCGGATTTTGATGCCGGTGCCATGGTGGGTGGCGAACATGCAGGCGTCGATCCTCGGCCTGCTGCCCAACCCAATGCTGACCAAGGACCAGGTGCTGCAACTGCGCGAGCACAACATCGTCTCGGACGCGGCCGCCAGGGAAAACAGGACGCTTGCAGGCCTCGGCATCCAGCCGCAGTCGATCGGCACGATTCTGCCAAGCTACCTCTGGCGCTTCCGCGCCGCAGGCCAGTTCCAGCGCAAGTCGGCCGCGTAGCCGGCAGAAATTCGCTGCGGGTTATGAGGCGTGTCTGGCGGTGACCTGCATCGGCAATCCACCCTGCGGCTGCGTCGTCAGCTTCTGCACCGGCCAGGGCTTCGTCTCGGCAGTGGTGTCGAAGCGGAAGCGCGACAGCATGATGGCCAGCGCGATGATCGCCTCCTGCATGGCGAAGCTGGCGCCGATGCAGACGCGCGGGCCGGCGCCGAACGGCAGATACTGGTAGCGGTCGATTTTTTCACGATTCCCTGGATGGAAACGCTCGGGCATGAAGGCGTCCGGCCGGTCCCACAGCTTTCTGTGGCGATGCACGACCCACGGCATCACCAGCACCGCGGCGCGCCTGGGGATGTAAAGCTCGTTCCAGGTCTCCGGCTCGATCGGTTCGCGATTGATCGACGGCGCCGGCGGATAGAGCCTGAGCGCCTCCTCGAAGGCGGCGCGGGTGAGCGGCATGGCATCGAGCCATTTCGTCGGATCAGGCTCGCGCGCCAAGACAGTGTCGATCTCGCGCTCGACTTTTTCGCGCTCCCAGGGCGCCTCGGCCAGGCAATAGATCGTCCAGCCCAGAGCTCGGGCCGTCGTCTCGTGGCCGGCGCCGATGAAGGTGATGATGTTGTCCTCGACCTCGGCGCGCGTCAGCCCATCAGGCCCCTCGGCTTTGAGCAGCAGCGTGAGGAAATCCTGCGGCACCGCATCGGGATCGCGCTTCAGCCGCTCCTCGCGCATCCGGACGGTATCGGTGACGATCTTGCGGAAATAGGCCATCGTCTTGCGGCCACGGATGCGGGTGAGCCGCGGCAGCCATTCGGGCGCGCGCAGCAGGTCGAGCGGATCGACGCGGCCCATGGTCTCGAACAACCGGTCGATTTCCCTGGCCAAGCTGCCCGGCTCGCCCGAAATCTCGCCGGAAAACAGCGTCTCGGCCAGGATATCGTAGGTGAGCAGCGTCATGTCGTGGGCGATGTCGGAAGTGCCGCCGGCCTCGTAGCGGCTGACGAAGTCCAGCGTGCGTTTCAGCATCGGTTGGGCAAAACCGAAGATGTGGCGCGGCGTGAACACCGGCGCCATCGCCTTGCGCGAGCGCTTCCACACCTCGCCCTCGGCGGTCAGCAGGCCGTCGCGCAGGATCGGGCGCAGGATCATCTGGCGCACCGTCGCCATCTTGTAGTTCCTGGCATTGTCGACCAGCACATGGCGGATCAGGCCAGGGTCGTTGGCGATGACCAGCGGGCCGCCAATGCCGTTCACCGAGATCCAGGGTTCGTTGTAGGTGTGCTCGCCCCACAGCTCGAGCGGATTGCGGTGGACGATGCGCATCATCTCCAGCGTCGACGGCGGCGTGGTGCGCGGCTTCGGTGCGGGCCGAACGAAAGGGGCGGGCTGCGTGTCCATCGGATGCTCCGCTGATACCCCAATGTAGTGAGCGGCAAAGCCGGCGTCCATGTGGCCGAACGGCAGGGCACCGGGCATCCGCTCCCCGGAATGTGACCGGTCCCCTCGCCGTGCCTTCTTGCCGCTTGTTGGCGCGTGGCTTAGGTGACGGTCACCAACAGGTACCGCCACTGCCAATCATTCCAGGAGCCCGCCTTGAAACACCGGTTGAACGTCATCATCGGCAGCACGCGACCCAGCCGCGCCGGACCGGTTTTCGCCAAGTGGCTGGATGGCTTTGCGCGCGAGCACGGCAAGTTCGAGCCCGTCCTGACCGACATCGCCGCGTTCAACCTGCCGGTGCTAGATGAGCCGCATCATCCGAAGCTCGCCAAATATGAGAAGGACCACACCAAGGCCTGGTCGAAGGCGATCGACGCCGCAGATGCCTTCGTCTTCGTGGCGCCGGAGTACAATTATTTCGTGGCGCCGGCGATCGTCAACGCGGTCGACTATCTCTCCCGCGAGTGGAAATACAAACCCGCAGCCATCTTCAGCTATGGCGGCGTCTCCGGCGGCCTGCGCGCGGCGCAGGCGGTCAAGCCGCTGCTGACTTCGGTCGGCGTGATGCCGATCCCCGAGGGCGTGGCGCTGCATGCCTATCAGAAGCTGCTCGATGAGGATGGCGCTTTCGAGCCCAGCGAGCAGGTGCTTGGCGGTACCAGAACGATGCTCGACGAGCTGTTCCGCTGGAGCGAGGCGCTGAAGCCGCTGCGGGCCGGTTAGGCTCCGTTTACCGGCAAGACAACCCGGCTTGTTCACGCCATAAAGAGATGAAATGCTCCGGCCATTGACCGGGCCGGGGCGGTTCGACTTGCGATTTCTGTTTGCGCTATTGCTGATCTTGTCGACGGCCGCCGCCGCCATGGCGGAGCGGCGCGTGGCGCTGATCGTCGCCGATGACGACTACCGGCTGATCCGGCCGCTGGCCAATCCCGTCAATGACGGCGAGGCGATGGAAGCGGCGCTGAAAAAGCTCGGCTTCGAGGCGTCGTCGAAACCAACCGGGATCTGCGCCGCATGCGCCGCGCGCTCTACGATTTTCGCGAGGATGCCAAGGGCGCCGACGTGGCGCTGGTGTATTTCTCCGGCCATGGCGTCGAAATCTCCGGCGACAACCGGCTGCTGCCGGTCGATGCCGACGCTTCCTCGCTCGATGCGCTGAAAAGGACCAGCCTGCCGCTGGAAGAGGTGCGCGAGGCCGTCGCCGCGACGGCCAAGGTCGGGCTGATCGTGCTCGACGCCTGCCGCAGCGATCCGTTCACGGCAAGCGCCGGCGAAGGCCGTGGCGCGACAGCGCTGGCCAAGAATGTCTCGGACAAGGTGCGGCCCGGTCTCGGCCGTATCGGGAAGGCAGAAAATACCCTGTTTGCCTTTTCCGCCGCGCCCGGCGAGACGGCCGGCGACGGCACGGGCCAGAACTCGCCTTTCACCGCGGCGCTGGCGAAATATCTCGGCACCGACGGGCTCGAAATCCGCTCGGTGCTGACGCTGGTGCAGCAGGAGGTCTACGACCTGACGCGCGGCAAGCAACTGCCCTATGTCGAGAGCGGCCTGCCGCAACTGTTCTTCGCCGCATCCACCAGAGAGCAGTTGCCGGAGCGCGAGCGGCTGCTGCTGGCCATGGCCGAGGTGACACCACAAATGCGCGACGAGGTCGAGCGGATCGCCAGCGATGCCGACATGCCGCTGGCGCCGCTCTATGGCGCGCTGATCAGCGCCGATGCCAGCCATCTTTCGGCGTGAACGCCAGGCTGCGCGAGGCCGCCGACGCCTTCGTCAAGGTGCGCAGCGAAATGAAGGGGTCTCGGCGCCAGCGATCCGCAGGTGAGCGCGCTGCGCCAGCAGGCGCAAGAGCAGCTTTCGCTCGGCGCTTTCAATGCCGCGCGGGCAAAACTCGCCGAGGCCGCCGGCATCGACAGTGTGTCGCGCAAGGCGCTGAAGGCCAATTTCGCCAGTCGCACACTGTCCGAAGCCGCGACGCGCTTTCTGTCGAGCGGTGCGGCCCGCGCCGACCTCAACTATGGCGCCGCCATCAAGGATTATGAGGCTGTGCTGGCGCTCTATGGCGAGGCCGGGCCGTCGGCGCTCGATCCCGACGATTTCGACCGCCAGATCCGCACGCTGGATGAGCTGGGCAAACTCTACACCACCGTTAGCAACATCACCGCCGCCGGTCGCGCCTTCGAGGCGCTGCGGGCCAATCTCGAGCAAAGGTCGCGGCAGGAAACCGATCCGGGCGTGCGGCGCGATCTCGCCATCAGCCACACCAAGCTCGGCAACATCAGGATGGCGCAAGCGATCTGCCGGCGGCCCTGCAGAACTACCAGACGGCGCGCGCGATGCTGCGTGAGCTGGCCTCGGCCGACCCGGGCCGCCTGGAATGGTTCGGCGATCTGGCCATGAATGACGACAAGATCGGCGACGTGCTGGTGACAAACGGCGATCTGGCCGGCGCCTCACAAGTCTACCAGGAAAGCCTGTCGATCAAGAAAGTGCTCGCCGCCAACGAGCCGGAGCGCGCCGACCTGCAGCGTGACCTGACCATTTCCTATGACGAGATCGCCCGCCTCGCACGTGCCGCGGGACAGCTGGACGATGCGCAGGCGGCCTTTGAAGAAGGCCTGATTATCCGCCTTGCCTTGGCCGTGAAGGCGCCCGACGACGCGCAAAGGCAACGCGACGTCTCGGTCAGTCACGACACGATCAGCGACCTCAAGCGCGAGCGCGGCGACGCCGTCGGCGCGCTTGCCGCCTACCGCAAAGGCCTAGGAATCGTCGAACGGCTGCTGAGCCGCGACCCCGATAACACCGAGCTGAAGCGCGATCTGTCGGTCGGCAACACCAAGATCGGCAGTGCGCTGAAGGATCAGGAGGATTGGCCGGCAGCGCTTGCGGCCTATCAACAAGCGCTGGCGCAGGCCCGTCAGCTCGCAGACGGCGACCCCGGAAACACGGAGTGGCAGCGCGACCTCTCGGTCAGCCTCGAAAAGGTCGCCGGCGTGCTTGCCATCCAGGGCGACCGCAAGGGCGCGCTCAAACTGTATCTCGACAGTTTCGTCATCGTCGACAGGCTGGCGAAGCTGGACCCGGCCAATCTCGACTGGCAGCGCGACCTGTCGATAACGCTGTCGGAGATCGGCATGCTCAAGGTCAAGCAGCGCGACATCAAGGGTGCGCGGCAGGCGTTCCAGGATAGCCTGGACATCCGCCAGCAGCTTGCCCAATCCGACCCCGACAACGCCACCTGGCAGCGCGATCTGGTGGTTGCGATGATCGACTATTCCCAGGTCGCCAAGAACCCGAAGGCGGTTCTTTCCGAGGCGCTGGAGATGACGCTGGAGCTCGACCGCAGCGGCCGGCTGGCGCCGCGCTACAAGTTCATGATCAAGTTTCTCAGGGATCGATTGGCCCGCGTGAAATAGGCCTGACCGAAGCCGGTCGCCGATAGCCGGCTCTTGCACCCCGGAAATGCTCGCAAACCTTGGAAAAACCGCCTTTTGCGCCTATATCTAGGACATCAAAACGGCGCGATTCGGAGCCAATTTCCGGCACCGGGCCAGCGCCATCAATCAGACAGGTTTTCATGAGCGATCAGACTGAAAGCGCCAACGGCGCGGAAGCCGAGTACGGCGCCGATTCCATCAAAGTTTTGAAGGGGTTGGATGCTGTCCGCAAGCGGCCAGGCATGTATATCGGCGACACCGATGACGGCTCGGGCCTGCATCACATGGTCTACGAGGTGGTCGACAACGCCATCGACGAGGCGCTGGCCGGCCATGCCGACCTCGTCACGGTGACGCTCAATCCCGACGGATCGGTCACTGTCATCGACAATGGCCGCGGCATTCCGACCGATATCCACACCGGCGAAGGCATTTCGGCGGCCGAAGTGATCATGACGCAGCTGCATGCCGGCGGCAAATTCGACCAGAATTCCTACAAGGTGTCGGGCGGCCTGCACGGCGTCGGCGTGTCGGTGGTCAACGCACTGTCGGCCTGGCTGAAACTCAGGATTCGCCGCAACGGCCAGATCTTCGAGATGAGCTTCAGCCATGGCAATGCCGACGCACCGCTGAAGGTCACCGGCAGCTACGAGCAGAACAAGACTGCCGGCACCTATGACGGACGCAGCGGCAGCGAGATCACCTTTTTCCCGTCGTCCGAAACCTTCACCATGGTCGAGTTCGACTATGGCACGCTGGAGCACCGGCTGCGCGAGCTGGCCTTCCTGAATTCCGGCGTGCGCATCGTGCTGACCGATGCCCGCCACGCCGACATCGTGCGCCACGAACTGCACTATGATGGCGGGCTGGAGGAGTTCGTCAAATATCTCGACCGGGTCAAGAAACCGCTGATCGACAAGCCTATCGCCATCAAGGCCGAGCGCGACGGCATCACCGTCGAGGTGGCGATGTGGTGGAACGACAGCTACCATGAGAACGTGCTGGCCTTCACCAACAACATCCCGCAACGCGACGGCGGCACGCATCTGGCCGGCTTCCGCGGTGCGCTGACGCGCCAGATCACCGGCTATGGCGAATCCTCCGGCCAGACCAAGAAGGCGAAGGTGTCGCTGATCGGCGACGACTGCCGCGAAGGGTTGACCGCAGTTCTGTCGGTCAAGGTTCCGGACCCGAAATTCTCCTCGCAGACCAAGGACAAGCTGGTCTCGTCCGAGGTCCGCCCGGTGGTGGAAGGGCTGGTCAACGAGGCACTCGGCACCTGGCTGGAAGAACACCCGACCGAGGGCAAGGTGGTCATCGAGAAGGTGATCCAGGCCGCCGCGGCGCGTGAAGCCGCGCGCAAAGCGCGCGACATCACCCGCAAGAGTTCGCTCGGCGTCACCTCGCTGCCCGGCAAGCTGGCGGACTGCCAGGAACGCGATCCGGCCAAGTCCGAAATCTTCATCGTCGAGGGTGACTCGGCCGGCGGCTCGGCCAAGGGCGGTCGTTCGCGGCAGAACCAGGCCATTCTTCCGTTGCGCGGCAAGATCCTCAATGTCGAGCGGGCACGTTTCGACCGCATGCTCGGCTCCGACATGATCGGCACGCTGATCACCGCGCTCGGCACCTCGATCGGCAAGGACGAGTTCAACGCCGATAAATTGCGCTATCACAAGATCATCCTGATGACCGACGCCGACGTTGACGGCGCCCACATCCGCACCTTGCTGCTCACCTTCTTCTTCCGGCAGATGCCGGAGCTGATCGAGCGCGGCCACCTCTACATCGCCCAGCCGCCGCTCTACAAAGTGACGCGCGGCAAGAGCTCGCAATACATCAAGGACGAAGGCGCGTTCGAGGAATTCCTGATCGGCTCGGGGCTTGAGGAAGCGTCGCTTTCGCTTGGTTCCGGCGAGGTGCGGGCCGGACAGGATTTGCGCAGCGCCATCGACGACGCGCTGGCGGTGCGGCAGCTGATCAACGGGCTGCACACGCGCTACAACCGCAGTGTGGTCGAGCAGGCGGCGATCGCCGGCGCGCTCAACCCGGATGTGCTCGGCGATCTTGGCCGCGCCAACGCCATGGCCGAGCGTGTCGCCAAGCGCCTCGACATCATTGCCGAGGACACCGAGCGCGGCTGGACCGGCCGTATGTCGACCTCCAACGAAGGCGTCGGCGGCTATGTGTTCGAGCGCACGGTGCGCAGCGTCAAGGAGTTCGCGCAGCTCGATCTCGGGCTGATCAATTCGGCCGACGCCCGCCAGCTCGATCGCTATGCGCCGCGCCTGACCGAAGTCTACGGCACGCCGCCGGTGCTGCGTCGCAAGGATGTTTCCGAGACCATTTCGGGACCGCTGGCGCTGCTCAACGCGGTGTTCGCGACCGGCCGCAAGGGCCTGACCATGCAGCGCTACAAGGGCCTTGGCGAGATGAACGCCGAACAGCTCTGGGAAACCACGCTCGACCCGAATGTGCGCTCGCTGCTGCAGGTCAAGGTCAATGACGCCACCGATGCCGACTCGCTGTTCTCGCGGCTGATGGGCGACGAGGTGGAGCCGAGGCGCGAGTTCATCCAGGACAATGCGCTGTCGGTGGCCAATCTGGATATTTGAAGCCGGCTTAGATTCACGCCTTGATGGAGTCGTTTCGTCAGGGCGTGAAAGAGACGGAGAGGCTTAGAGCAATTCCAGGAAAAGCGTGAAACGGTTTTCCCGGGAAAAGCGCGTAGCGCTTTCCCTTGGGAATTGCGTCAAAACAAAGAGATAGAGCGGTTCGGCGTTACCGTAAAACGATGAACCGCTCTAGCCGGCGCGCCGCTTCTCGGTTGCCGCCCGATCTACGGCCAGCCCGTCCGCCGACAAGGTAACGCCGAACTTATCACTGGCCTCCTTGGGCGTGTAGTAACCGAGTGCCACGTCTCTCAGCACCAGATTTGCCTCGCGTTGGAACGGATCGCCATAGCCGCCACCGCCCGGCGTGCCGACGCGGACGCGGTCGCCGGCCTTGAGCGCGATGTCCTGTTCCTTGGACAGGTGCGGCGGCACATGTTCCGCGCCGCCACGGAAGACAGACACCGTATTGGGCGCGCCGTCCTTGCCGCCCAGCGCGCCTTGCGGGCCGAAGCGGCCGTGGTCCATGACGAAGGAGGCACGAGCGTCGCCGCGCAGGATCTCCACCTCATAGGCGAGCCCGAAACCGCCGCGCTGCTTGCCGGCGCCGCCGGAGCCTTCGCGCAAGGCATAGTGGCGGTAGAGCACCGGAAAGGCCTGCTCCATGATCTCGACCGGCGGCGATTTGGAGATGCCTATCGTCGAGCAGCCATTGGTCAGGCCGTCATGGCCGGCATTGCCGCCATAGCCGCCGCCGGAGATCTGGTACATGACGTAGTCGCGGCCGCGCACCGGGTCGTTGCCGCCAAGCGCGAAATTGCCGCTGGAGCCGGCGGGGGCGGCCGTCACCTTGTCGGGCAGCGCCTGCACCATGGCCGCGAACACCGCTTCGGCGATGCGCTGCGACACCTCGGCCGCGCAGCCTGAGACGGGGCGCGGATACTTCGCGTCTAGGAAGGTGCCCTCCGGCCGCTTGACGATGAGCGGCTCGAAGGCACCGGCGCTGATCGGCACGTCCGGGAAAATATGGCGCATGGCCAGATAGACCGACGACAAGGTCGTCGCCAGCACGCTGTTCATCGGCCCGGCGCAGGGCTTTGATGAGCCGACAAAGTCGAAGGTAAGCGTGTCGCCCTGCTTCTCGACGGCGAGCGCAATGGTCAGCGGCTCGTTCACCACCCCATCGGAATCGACGAAGGCTTTCGAGCTGTAGGTTCCATCCGGGATGGCGGCGATGTTGGCACGCATCTGCTCGGCGGCACGGCGGCGGAGTTCCGCGATCGCCTCGACAACCGTTTCATCGCCGTAACGATCGAGGATTCCATTGAGGCGGTCCTGTCCGACCAGCAGTGCGGCGGCCTGCGCCCTTATATCGCCGATCCGCTGGTCGGCGACGCGGATGTTCGAGCAAATGATGGCGTAGATTTCTGCGTCGAGCACGCCCTTCTTGAACAGCTTTACCGGCGGCAGCCGCAACCCTTCTTGCTCGACCGCCGTTGCCGAAGCCGAGAAGCCGCCCGGCACGGAGCCGCCAATGTCGGGCCAGTGGCCGGTGTTCGACAGCCAGCAGAAGATTTTTCCTCCCCGATAGACCGGCATGGCGAAGCGGACGTCCATCAGGTGGGTGCCGCCGAGATAGGGATCGTTGACGATGTAGATGTCGCCGGGCTCCGGCGGCAGGCAGCGCCCGTCGGCGATCATCTCGATCACCGTCTTGGTCGAATATTGCATCACCCCGACGAACACCGGCAGGCCCTGGCTGCCTTGCGCGATCAGCGAGCCGTCGAGCGCCGAATAGATGCCGTCGGAACGGTCATTGGCCTCGGCGATGACCGGCGAGAAGGCAGCGCGCGAAAAGGTCAGGTCCATCTCGTCGCAGACCTGCTGCAGGGCCGCCTGAAGTACCGAAAGCGTGATGGTGTCGAGCTTTCCCATCTCAGGCCTCGCCGATATCGATGATGATGTTGCCGTCGGCGTCCGAACGCGCCCGGTCGCCAGGTTCGAGCACCGTGGTGGCGTCCATCTGCTCGAGGATCGCCGGCCCTTCTATCACCGCATCGAGCGGCAGTTTTTCGCGCGCGTAGACGGGCGTGTTGTGCCAGGCGCCGGCATACCAGACCGGCCGGATTTCGCGCCGTGCCTCGTCGAGTGTTTTCGCGCGTCCGGCCGGGTCGATCAGGCGGGAAAGATCGATTGCTGGCCTGACACCGGTCACCGAAGTGTTGAGATTGACCAGATTGGCGCGGATCTCCGGCAATTCGACCTTGAAGCGGGCGAAATAGGCCTTTTCGAACAGACGCTGCAGCATTTCACGCGTGACGGAAGAGGAAGGCAGCGGCACGTTGATGATATGCGTCTGGCCGACGAACTGCATGTCGGCGGAGTGGGTGACGCGGATCGTCTCCGGCATCACCGCCTCCTTGCCGATCAGCTCCTCGCCTTCGTTCCGGTGCCGTTCCAATATGCCGTGGAGCTGGCTTTCATCGAGCGCCGCCACCGGCTGGTTGACCGTGTTGACGAAATCGTGACGGAGATCGGCGACGACGCAGCCGAGCGCGTTGGTGATGCCGGGCCGTGCCGGCACCAGCACCTTCGGCAGGCCAAGCTCGCGCGCCAGTGCTGTCGCATGCAGCGGCCCAGCGCCGCCGAAGGCGAACAGCGCGAAATCGCGCGGATCGTGGCCGCGCGACACCGAGACCATGCGGATGGCACCGGCCATCTTCATGTTGCCGAGACGCAGCACCGCGCCGGCCGCTTCGACACCCGACAGGCCGGTGGACTTGCCGATCCTGTCCTCGAATATGCCGGTGACGCGCTCGACGGTGACCGGGTTTTCGACCGCCAGCAGCTTCTTCGGCGCCAGCCGTCCGAGCACCAGATTGGCGTCGGTGATGGTCGGCTCGTTGCCGCCGCGGCCGTAGCAGATCGGACCGGGATTGGCGCCTGCACTTTCCGGGCCGATCTGGATCAGGCCTGCGGCATCGACGCGGGCGATCGAGCCGCCGCCGGCGCCCACCGTATGCACGGCCAACATCGGCACATGGATCGGCATCGCATATTCGATCTCGATCTCGTTCGACACGGCCGGTTCTGCGTTGCGGATCAGCGCCACGTCGGTCGAGGTGCCGCCCATGTCGTAGGTGACGAGGTTTTCGAAGCCGGCACGTTTTCCGGTATAGGCGGCGGCGATGACGCCGGAGGCCGGTCCCGACATCACCGTCTTTGCCGATTCACGGGTGACGAAGCGGGCCGAGATCATGCCGCCATTGCCGTTCATGATCAGGAAATCGCGGGCGTAGCCCTTTGCCGCGAGTTCCTTGCGCAGGCGCTCGACATAGCGCTCGAGGATCGGCTGCACCGAGGCGTTGACCGAAGCCGTCACGCCGCGTTCGAACTCGCGCGCTTCCGACAGCAGCGCATGGCCCGTGGTGATGTAGCCGTTCGGCCAAAGTTCGGCGGCGATTTCGGCGGCGCGGCACTCATGCGACGGATTGGCATAGGAGTGCAGGAAATGGATGACGAGGGATTCGCAGCCGGCTTCGATCAGCCGTGAAACAGCGGTGCGCATCTCGGCTTCGTCGAGCGGAACCCGAACCGCGCCGGAGGCCTCGACCCGCTCCGACACTTCGAGCCTGAGATTGCGCGGAATGACCGGCACGAACGTTCCTGTCATGCCATAGGGCTGCGGCCGGGTGCGCCGGCCGAGTTCGATCACGTCGCGAAAGCCGCGCGTGGTGATCATGCCGGTTTTCGCCAGCCGGCGCTCCAGCACGGCGTTGGTGGTGGTAGTCGTGCCGTGCACGATGAGGTCGATGCCGTCGATGGGAAATCCGGTGGCGCCAAGCGCTGAAACCACGCCGAAGGCCTGGTTGTCGACCGTGGTCGGGGTCTTGGCGATATGCACACGGCCACCGTCTTTGCCGTCGATCAGAAGCAGGTCGGTAAAGGTTCCGCCAACATCGATGCCGGCGACGACATTGCCCGGCAACGCCGAAAAATTCTCTTTCATTGTCGAAACCCGAAATGCCCGGACTACGGATATGTCTCAGTTTGGAAAGGTGTTTTACGCTGGTCTCTTGACGCAAATATCATTTGTATACTAATAAATTTGGGACACAAGAGCTTACCGCTTCGCAGTGTGCAAACGGCACGCCGGAACCTGACTGGTTCGGGCGAGCAGGGGATAGTTTGGCGTCGGCGTCCTAGAAGGTTAGGTTTGATGAACACCACATCCGCGTTCAACACCGCTGGCGCCCGGCCGCTGCAGTTTCCGATTCCGGCCAATGTCTATGCCGAAACGGTCGTCTCGGTGAAGCATTACACCGACCGCCTGTTCTCGTTCCGCATCACCCGGCCGCAGTCGCTGCGCTTCCGCTCTGGCGAGTTCGTCATGATCGGCCTGCCCAATGCCGAGAAGCCGGTTTACCGCGCCTATTCGGTCGCCAGCCCGTCCTGGGACGACGAACTCGAATTCTTCTCGATCAAGGTGCCGGACGGCCCGCTGACTTCGGAACTGCAGAAAATCCAGGTTGGCGACACCGTCATCATGCGCCAGAAGTCGACCGGCACGCTGGTGCTCGACGCGCTGACCCCCGCCAAGCGCCTGTTCATGATCTCGACCGGCACCGGCATCGCGCCCTTCGCCAGCCTGCTGCGCGATCCCGACACCTATGAGAAGTTCGAGCAGGTCATCCTGACCCACACCTGCCGCGACAATGCCGAGCTGGTTTACGGCCAGGAACTGGTGGCGGCACTTGAGAACGACCCGCTGATCGGCGAACTGACCGGCGGCCGTGTCACCCTCTACAACTCGACGACGCGCGAAGAGTCGGCGCGCATGGGCCGCATCACCGCGCTGATCGGCTCGGGCAAGTTTTATTCCGACCTAGGCATCGACAAGCTCAACCCCGAGACCGACCGCATCATGATCTGCGGCTCGATGCACATGCTCAAGGACGTCAAGGAGCTGGCCGAGAGCCTGGGCTTCCATGAAGGCTCGCTGCATCAGCCGTCGAGCTTCGTCGTCGAGCGCGCCTTCGTCGGCTGAGACGTCGGGGCGCTTCGGCGCCTGTATCCGAACGCATGTTTTGACCATGCGGTCAAAAATCTGCTGCGTTCGCTGCCTTTTTCCGCTATGAGCCGCTTGAGGACTCGTGAAGTGCACCTTCACGGGCTATCTTCGGCGTACGCCGCTGAATGAAGAGGGCAGGAGATGAGCAGCACTATCCGTGAAGCCGACGCCGGCGCGTCCAAGGTCACGCCGCTGCCGGCGCGCACCGCCGCCAACACGCCTGCACTGCCGGACCACGCCATTGCCCGCAATCCCGGCATGCGGCTCGATCTCGGCTTCATGGAATCGGTGCGCAGCGTCAACCGCTCGGCGCTGGAGCGCCGCGTCGCCAGCCTTACCAAGCGGCGCTCGATCAAGGCCGACAACCAGGCCGCCTGGCTGCTGCGAGCCGTCGCCTGCATGGACCTGACGACGCTGAATTCCAACGACACCGAGGAACGCGTGCGCCGGCTCTGCGCCAAGGCAATCAACCCGTTCCGCCGCGACATCGTCGAAGGCCTGGGCATAGCGGGCGAGACCATCCGCCCGGCGGCGGTCTGCGTCTATCATCCCTTCGTCGCCACCGCTGTCGATGCCGTGCGCGGCACCGGCATCCATGTCGCCGCAGTCTCGACCGCGTTTCCGCACGGTCTCGCGCCGCTGTCGACGCGCCTGCAGGAGATCGAGGCCTCGGTGCGGGACGGCGCCGACGAGATCGACGTCGTCATCCCGCGCGGTCTGGTGTTCGGGGCGAAATGGCAGGAACTCTACAACGAGATCGTCTCGATGCGCGAAGCCTGCGGCGAGTCGCATCTCAAGGTCATCCTCGGCACTGGCGATCTCGCCACGCTGCGTAACGTCATGCTGGCCTCGATGGTGGTGATGATGGCGGGCGCCGATTTCATCAAGACCTCGACCGGCAAGGAAAGCGTCAACGCGACGCTGCCCGTCGGCCTCGCCATGGTGCGCGCCATCCGCGCCTATTTCGAGGAAACCGGCTATCTCATCGGCTTCAAACCGGCCGGCGGCATTTCGACCGCCAAGGCTTCGCTCGACTGGCTGGTGCTGATGAAGGAAGAACTGGGCCGGCCATGGCTGGAGCCCGACCTGTTCCGCTTCGGCGCATCGAGCCTGCTGACCGACATCGAGCGCCAACTCGAGCATCATCTGACCGGCCATTATTCGGCCAATCATCGCCACGCGATGGCGTGAGGCGCTACGTCGCGCCGCTCAGAACAAATTTCCTCCTAGCGGAGACGCCCGATGAACATTCTCGAACGCTATCACGCCATGGAGTACGGCCCGGCGCCGGAGGCCCGCAACGAGGCGGATGCGTGGCTTGCCGCGCGAGATTTCGGCAAGGCGCTGTTCATCGGCGGCGAGTGGAAGGCGGCGGGCAGCGGCAGGACCTTCGACACCAGCGATCCCGCTTCCGGCAAGCTGCTCGCAAAAGTCTCGGATGCGGGTGCAGCCGATATCGACGCCGCGGTGGCTGCGGCCGCCAAGGCACTGCCAAAATGGAGCGCTTCCTCCGGCTACAACCGAGCCAAGGTGCTTTACGCCATCGGCCGCGCCATGCAGCGCCATCAGCGCCTGTTCGCGGTGCTGGAATCGATCGACAATGGCAAGCCGATCCGCGAGAGCCGCGATATCGACGTGCCTTTGGCGATCCGTCATTTCATCCACCATGCCGGCTGGGCGCAGGCGCTGGACAAGGATTTCCCCGACCATAAGGGCGTCGGCGTCGTCGGCCAGATCATCCCGTGGAATTTTCCGCTGCTGATGCTGGCCTGGAAGATCGCGCCGGCACTGGCCGCCGGCTGCACGGTGGTGCTGAAGCCGGCCGAGTTCACGCCGCTGACCGCCATCCTGTTCGCCGAAATCTGCGAACGCGCCGGGGTACCGAAGGGCGTCGTCAACATCATCCAGGGCGGACCGGAGGCCGGTGCGGCCATCGTCAACCATCCCGGCATCCAGAAAATCGCCTTCACCGGCTCGTCCGAGGTCGGCAAGATCATCAGGAAGGCTACGGCAGGGTCGGGGAAAAAACTGTCGCTGGAGCTCGGCGGCAAGTCGGCCTTCGTCGTCTTCGAGGATGCCGATCTCGACAGCGCTGTCGAAGGCCTGGTCGACGGCATCTGGTTCAACCAGGGCCAGGTCTGCTGCGCCGGCTCTCGCCTGCTGGTGCAGGAAGGCGTCGCCGATGCGTTGATCGCCAAGGTCAAGACCAGAATGGGCCGACTGCGCGTCGGTAGTCCGCTCGACAAGAACACCGATATCGGCCCGCTGGTCGACCTCACGCAGTTGGAGCGCGTCAAGGGACTGGTTGCTGAAGGGGCAAAACAGGGCGCCGTCTGCTGGCAGCCGGACGCGGCACTGCCGTCCTCCGGCTACTACCATTTGCCGACGCTCGCGACTGGTGTTTCTCCGGCTAATATCTTGGCGCAGGAGGAGGTGTTCGGCCCGGTGCTGGCCACCATGACCTTCCGCAACACCGAGGAAGCGATCGAGCTCGCCAACAACACACGTTACGGCCTGGCCGCTTCGGTGTGGAGCGAGAATGTCAATCTGGCCCTGCATGTCGCGCCACAGCTGAGGGCCGGCGTCGTCTGGGTCAACGGCACCAACATGTTCGACGCCGCCTGCGGCTTCGGCGGCTATCGCGAGAGCGGCTTCGGCCGTGAAGGCGGCCGCGAGGGCATGTTTGAGTATCTGACGGCGAAACTGCCGCTCGGCCCGGTGATCAAACCGGCGACATCTTCCGCGCAGCCTGTCGAGCAATCGGAAGGCGACGCGATCGACCGCACGGCAAAATTGTTCATCGGCGGCAAGCAGGTCAGGCCGGACGGTAACTATTCGCTTGGCATTGCCACTGCCAAGGGCAAGCTTGCCGGCGAGGTCGGTCTCGGCAACCGCAAGGATATTCGCGACGCCGTCTCGGCTGCCCGCGCCTGCAAGGGCTGGCCGGACGCGACCGCCTATAACCGTAGCCAGGTGCTCTACTATCTGGCCGAGAACCTTGCCGGCCGCGCTAACGAGTTCGCCTCCCGCCTCGTCCAGCTCACTGGCGTCACCGCAAAAGCTGCGCGCGAGGAGGTCGAGCAGTCGATCGAGCGGCTGTTCCTCTATGGCGGCCTCGCCGACAAGTTCGAGGGCCGCGTGCACCAGCCGCCTGCCCGCGCCGTGGCCCTTGCCCTGCACGAGCCGGTCGGCGTCGTCGGCATTGTCGCGCCCGACGCGGCGCCCTTGCTCGGCCTGATCTCGCTGGTTGCTCCGGCGCTCGCCATGGGCAATACGGTGGTGGCGGTGCCATCGGAAAAATACCCGCTGCTTGCCACCGATCTCTATCAAGTCATCGAGTATTCCGACGTTCCAGCCGGCGCCATCAACATCGTCACCGGCCGCAGCGCCGAGCTTGCCAGCGTGCTGGCCAAGCATGACGATGTCGACGGTCTCTGGGTGTTCGCCGATGCCGAGACTTGTGCGAAAGCCGAAGCCGACTCGATCGGCAACCTCAAGCGCGTCTGGACGGGCAATGGGCGCAGCCTCGACTGGGCTTCGGCGGACGCCGCGGGGGACGCCTTCCTGCGCCGTGCCGTCGAGGCCAAGAACGTCTGGGTGCCCTACGGCGACTGACAGTCCGCGCGAGCGACCTGTGGCGACGTTCGGACTTGACGGGTCATTGGATGTTCTTTAACGAGAAAAAACAATTGGCCTGCAGGTAAGCGTCCGCACAGGCGGCACGATAGTGCCTGCCTGGCACATTGCACCTTGGCCGAATGCCCTTAGAAATCCGGGCGGCGATAGACAGTCGAGGAGAACAGCATGGCGGATCTGGCGGGCAAGGTCGTTGTCGTCACCGCAGCGGCGCAAGGCATCGGCCGGGCAAGTGCGCTGGCCTTCGCCAAGGCGGGTGCGGTGGTGCACGCCACCGACATCAACGAGGTGCTGCTGGCCGAGCTCGGCAAGACAAGCGGGATCAACACCCGCAAGCTCGATGTGCTGAACGACGAGGCGGTGAAATCGGGCTTCGCCGAGATCGGCCCTGTCGATGTGCTGTTCAATTGCGCCGGTTTCGTCCATTCCGGCTCGATCCTTGAAATGGCGGACGCCGATCTCGACTTCGCCTTCAACCTCAATGTACGCGCGATGATCCGCACCATCCGCGCCGTGCTGCCGGGAATGCTGGAGCGTGGCGGCGGATCGATCGTCAACATGTCTTCGGTCGCCGGCGCCGGCAAAGGTGTGCCCAACCGTTTCGCTTATGGTGTCACCAAGGCTGCGGTCATCGGCCTGACCAAGGCGATCGCCGCCGACTATGTCGGCAAGGGCATACGCTGCAACGCCATCTGCCCCGGCACCGTCGAAAGCCCGTCGCTGCATGACCGCATGCACGCGCAGGGCGACTACGAAGCCGCCCGCGCCGCCTTCATCGCCCGGCAGCCTATGGGCCGTCTCGGCAGGCCGGAGGAAATTGCCGATCTCGCCGTCTATCTGGCCGGCGCCACCTATACGTCGGGGCAGGCCTACAATATCGACGGTGGCTGGTCGATCTGACAGTCTGAAAAACATGGTCCCCAGGCCATCTGGGGCTGCTTCCGCGCTTGCCCCGGGATAGGTCCATTCGTTACGTTCCGCCCGGTTTCTAAAAAACCATATCGTCACCTCGGCGGAGCGAGTTTGCAAACGGCCTCTGGCCGCAATCAGGAGAAGGACTGCATGAAACTGCTGCGCTATGGCGAGGTGGGGAGCGAACGCCCCGGCCTGCTCGATGCGGATGGGACGATCCGCGACCTCTCCGCTTATGTCGCCGACATCGCCGGCACGGTGCTCCATCCGGCCTCGCTGGACATGCTGTCGAAGCTCGACCCGAAATCACTGCCGGCGGTTTCCGGTAGCCCACGCATCGGCGCCTGCGTTGCCGGTACGGGAAAGTTTATCTGCATCGGGCTGAACTATTCCGATCACGCCGCCGAGACCGGCGCCGCCGTGCCGCCGGAGCCGATCATCTTCATGAAGGCAAGCTCGGCCATCGTTGGACCGGATGATGACGTGCTCATCCCGCGCGGCTCGGTAAAGACCGACTGGGAGGTTGAGCTCGGCGTGGTCATCGGCAAGACGGCGAAATATGTCAGCGAAGCAGAAGCACTGGATTATGTTGCCGGCTATTGCGTCTCGCATGACGTGTCCGAGCGCGCCTTCCAGGCCGAGCGTCAGGGCCAGTGGACCAAGGGCAAGTCCTGCGACACTTTCGGCCCGATCGGCCCCTGGCTGGTAACCAAGGACGAGGTGGCCGACCCGCAGAACATCAAGATGTGGCTGACGGTCAACGGCAAGACGATGCAGAACGGCTCGACCAAGACCATGGTCTACGGCGTCGCCTATCTGGTCTCCTACCTCAGCCAGTTCATGTCGCTGCATCCCGGCGACATCATCTCCACCGGCACGCCGCCCGGCGTCGGACTGGGCATGAAGCCGCCGGTGTTCCTCAAGGCGGGTGATGTGGTCGAGCTTGGCATTGAGGGGCTTGGCCAGCAGAAGCAGACGTTCAAGGCGGACGAATAGGCGAATCAAAACGAAGGGCTGCGCCGCCCCTCATCTGGCTGTCGCCATCTTCTCCCCGTAAACGGGGAGAAGGACGCTATTATCGCAGCGTTCGCCAAACACCAACGTTGCAGAATAAGCGCCGAGGATGCGGCCAGCTTATTTCTCCCCGTTTATGGGGAGAAATGCCCGGCAGGGCAATGAGGGGCGGCGCCAGCCTTCGTTGGCAAAGTTATTTTAAGACTCTGCCATCGGCCCCAAACCGATAGGTCTTCGCCGGGTCCGGCGTCGCGTAAAGCGTCGCACCCGGTTCGGCATTGTAGACGCCGAAGATGCGCACCGTGATCAGCCCGGCCTTTTCGCAGTCGAGATAGAGATTGGTGTCGGCGCCGAGATGCTCGGCATGCACCACCGTGCCCTTCCAGGCGCCGGATTTCGTGTCTACGGTCAGGTGTTCCGGCCTGACACCGATGGTCTTGGCCGTCTCGCCCAGCCTCGCGCCGTCGATGAAATTCATCTTCGGCGAGCCGATGAAGCCGGCGACGAATTCATTTGCCGGCGAATTGTAGAGTTCCATCGGGCCGCCGATTTGCTCGATCCTGCCGGCATTCAGCACCACGATTTTGTCGGCCAGCGTCATCGCCTCGACCTGGTCGTGGGTGACGTAGACCATCGTTGCCTTCAGCCGGCGATGCAGCTGCGCGATCTCCAGCCGGGTGTTGACGCGCAGTGCGGCGTCGAGATTGGACAGCGGCTCGTCGAAGAGAAACAGCTTCGGCTCGCGCACCACCGCGCGGCCGATGGCGACGCGCTGGCGCTGGCCGCCGGAGAGTTCGGCGGGCCGCCTTTCGAGATAGGGCTCCAGCGATAGCATGGAGGAGGCAATGCCGATGCGGCGATCGATCTCGGCCGCCGGCGTGCTGGCCTGCTTCAGCCCTAGACCCATATTGTTCTTCACCGTCAGATGCGGGTAGAGCGCATAGGTCTGGAACACCATGGCGATGCCGCGCTTGGCCGGCGGTGTAACGGATACGTCCTCGCCGTCGATCACGACACGGCCCGAGGTCGAATCCTCCAGCCCGGCGATGACCCTGAGCAGCGTCGACTTCCCGCAGCCGGACGGGCCGACGAAGACCACGAACTCGCCGTCCGTCACTTCGAGGTTGATGCCCTTCAGCACCTCGACCGGCCCGAAAGCCTTCTTCACATTCTCGATCTTCAGCGAGCCCACAATATTGGTTCCTAGCTTTTAGAGTTTGACGGCGGCGCCGCTGCGCACGCTCTCGTCGGCGGCAAGGCAGACGGCGAGCGACTTGACCGCGTCGTCCATATGCCTGTTGAGATCGAGATCCTCGCGGATCGCTCTGAGCACAAAGGCTTGTTCGAGATCGCACAGGTCCTGGTGGCCCGGCTCGCCTTCCATCGACAGCATCTCGTCGGGCCTGGCGAACTTGCCGTCCGGCCCGGTCGCGGCATTGTGCAGGCGGATGGTCGAGGTCTTGGTGTGGGTGTCGATGTCATCGGATTTGACGCCCTCTTTCATGACGATCGACACGCAGCCGTTCGGCGAGATGACGTCCTTCACGAAAAAGGCGGTCTCCGAAATCATCGGCCCCCAGCCGGCCTCGTACCAGCCGACCGAGCCGTCATCGAACAGCACCTGCAGATGGCCGTAATTGTACATCATCGGCGCGACCTCTTCGGTCAACCGCACCCCCATGCCGCGCACCTCGACCGGCCTGGCGTCGGTGATCTGCAGCATCACATCAAGATAGTGCACGCCGCAGTCGACGATTGGCGAGGTCGTCTGCATCAACTGCTTGTGCGTGCCCCAGGTATGGCCCGAGGATTGCTGGTTGAGGTTCATGCGGAACACGTAGGGGCCACCGAGCCTGCGTGCCTCGGCGATCAGCCGGATCCAGGACGGATGATGGCGAAGGATGTAGCCGATCACCAGCTTTTTGCCGTTGGCCTTGGCGGCGGCGACGACACGCTCGGCATCGGCGACCGTCGTTGCCAGCGGCTTTTCGACAAAGACGTGGCAACCCGCCTCGATGGCCCGCACCGCATAGTCGGCATGGCTGTCCGAATAGGTGGCGATGCAGGCGACATCTGGCTTTTCGTCGCGCAGCGCCTCGTCGAATGAGCGCCTGATGCCGTAGCCGGCAAGCCCTTCCGGCAGCGGCACGTCGGAGCGGTTGACCAGTGCCGCGATATCGAAACCCGGATTGGTGTGATAGGCCAGCGCATGGCTGCGGCCCATATTGCCGAGGCCGGCGACGACAACGCGAAGGGGTTTTTGCGAACTCACTTGACGGCTCCAGACGTGATGCCGCGGATCAGCTGCCGCGAGAAGATGACGTAGAGGATCAGCACCGGCATGATCGCCAGCGACAGGGCTGCCAGGATGGCGTTCCAGTTGGTGACGAACTGGCCGAGGAAGAGCTGCGCACCGAGCGTTACTGTCTTGGTCTCTTCCGACGGCGCCAGGATCAACGGGAACCACAAATCGTTCCAGATCGGGATCATGGTGAAGACGGCGACCGTCGCCATCGATGGCCTGACCAACGGCAGCACGAGCCGGAAGAAGATCGTGTATTCCGACAGGCCGTCGATGCGGCCGGCATTCTTCAAATCGTCGGACACCTGCTTCATGAATTCCGACAGGATGAAGACGGCAAGCGGCAGGCCTTGCGCGGTGTAGACTAGGATCAGCGCCGTCAGCGTGTTGACCAGCCCGCTCGCCACCATCAATTGCAGGATGGCGACGGTGCCGAGGCGGATCGGGATCATGATGCCGAGCGCCAGATAAAGCCCCATCAGCGTATTGCCACGAAAGCGGTATTCCGACAGTGCAAAGGCGGCCATGGCGCCGAACAGCAGCACGAAGAACAGCGAAGCGACGGTGACGACGAGGCTGTTCTGGAAATAGTGAACGAAGTCGCCCTGGCCGATCACCGTGGTGTAGCCGATCAGGTCGAAGGTCTTCGGCGTCGGCGGCGTCAGCGGCGCGCCGAAGATGCCCGCGCGGGATTTAAACGAATTCATGATGACCAGGATCACCGGGAACAGCGCGATCGCCGTATAGGTCAGCAGGATCGCGTGGGCGCCGATGGTGCGGGGCAGCGAACGGGTTGCGGTGCTCATTTCTCGCCCCCTCAGAACTGGTAGCGACGCAGGCGCGTCTGCACGAGGAAGAGATAGATGCAGACACCGCCGAGGATGATCAGGAACATCATGGTGGCGATCGCCGCGCCCATGTTGGGGTCGCCGATTTGCAGCTGGAAGCCGAAGAAGGCGCGATAGAGGAAGGTGCCGAGGATGTCGGTCGAATAGTTCGGTCCGGCCAGCGCGCCTTGCGCGGTGTAGATCAGGTCGAAGGCGTTGAAATTGCCGACGAAGGTCAGGATCGAGATGATGCCGATCGACGGCAGAATCAGCGGCAGCTTGATCTTCCAGAACTGCGACATGCCGGTGATGCCGTCACATTCGGCCGCCTCGAGCACCTCATCGGGGATCGACAGCAGGGCGGCATAGATCAGCATCATCGGGATGCCGACGAACTGCCACACCGAGATCAGGCTGAGCGCGGTCAGCGCGTATTCTTCCTTGCCGAGCCACGGCGTGAACAGGCTTTTCAGGCCGATCAGGTCGAGCATATGCGGCGCCACGCCCCACAGCGGCGACAGGATCAGCTTCCAGGCGAAGCCGACGATGACGAAGGACAGGATGGTCGGCACGAAGATCGCCGTGCGGTAGAAGGCGGAGAACCTGAGCCTGGGACTGGATAGCAGCGCCGCCAGCAGGACGCCGATCGGGTTCTGCACCAGCATGTGGATGATGAAGAACCAGACGTTGTTGCGCAGCGCATTCCAGAAGCCCACGGACCAGTTGGGGTTACCGAACAGGGTGCGGAAGTTCTCAAGCCCGACGAACACCTGGGACTGCTCGATGTTGCGGAACAGCGACAGCTGCAGCGTGCCGGCCAGCGGCAGGATCATGATCGCCGTATAGACCAGCACCGCCGGCGCCAGGAAGATTCCGATGTGCCAGCGGAACGGTCGTTTGGGTCGTGTTTGTGCGGCCATGAGTTCGGTCCCCGCCGTCTCTCGGTTCCAGGTGATGCGATGCTAGATGATGCCTCGATGCACGGCCTGCCTCCAAGAATGGAGGCTTGCGACACGTCAGCTTCGCCTTCCCCGCAAAGCGAGGGTAAGGCTGAGAGGCAGGGCCGACAATCGCAATCTCAAAACAGACGCTTTTCGAA
Source organism: Mesorhizobium sp. IMUNJ 23033 (assembly GCF_044778005.1). Taxonomy (NCBI): domain Bacteria; kingdom Pseudomonadati; phylum Pseudomonadota; class Alphaproteobacteria; order Hyphomicrobiales; family Phyllobacteriaceae; genus Mesorhizobium; species Mesorhizobium sp. IMUNJ 23033. The sequence goes on along the minus strand of NZ_JBJACT010000001.1, from coordinate 375,067 downwards.
TGCCGGCCGGGCATGTGCCCGGCCGGCCCGTTGCCTGAGCTCTTACTTTGCCGGCTTGTACCAGCTGTCGAGACCGTCCTGCAGCTTCTTGGCGGCCGCTTCCGGCGTGTCGGTGCCGTTGATGACGTTGGCCGATTCAACCCAGGTCTCGTTTTCGAGGTTCGGCGTACCGCGGCCCAGGATCTGGTAGGTCGAGCGGATCGTCGACTTGCACTTGTCGCGCCAGGAGACGAATTCCTGGGCCAGCGGGTCTTCCATCTTCACTGGCGCCGAGTTCAGGCTGAAGAAGCCCGGCAACGCATTGGCATAGATGGTGGCGAAATCCGGCGAGGCGACCCAGGTCAGGAAGGTCTTGGCCGCATCCGCATTCTTCGAGGCCGCATTCAGGCCGATGCCGATGTCGGTGTGGTCCGAGATGTAGCAGGCGTCGCCGGCCTTCTCGACCGGCGGCGGGAAGGCGCCCATCTTGAACTGCGCCTGGGTGTTGAACAGCGCGATTTCCCACGAGCCGGCCGGGTAGATGGCGGCGCGGCCGAGCGTGAACAGGTTCTGGCTGTCCGGGTAGGTCTGCGCCTCGAAGCCGTCGCCAAGATAAGGCTTCCACTTGGCAAGTTCTTCATACGGCGCCACCCAGTCCTTGTCGGTCAGCTTCTGCTCGCCCTTGATGAGCGCTGTACGGCCATCCTCGCCCTTCCAGTAGTTCGGGCCGATGTTCTGGTAGCCCATGGTCGCTGCTTCCCAGAGATCCTTGGTGCCCATCGCCATCGGGATGTAGGTGCCGTCGGCCTTGATCTTGTCGAGCGCGGCGAAGAATTCGTCACGAGTCTCCGGCACCTTGATGCCGAGCTTGTCGAAGGCGTCCTTGTTGTAGATGAAGCCGTGGATGACCGAGGCCATCGGCACGCAGAATGTCGCCTTGCCGTCGTCGGTCTGCCAGGCGGCCTTGGCCACGGGGGAGAAATTCTCCATGCCCGGCAGCGCCGACAGATCGGCGAGGTTGCCCTTCTTGTAGAGTTCAAGCGACTTGTCGAACGGGCGGCAGGTGATCAGGTCGCCCGCCGAGCCGGCGGCGAGCTTGGCGCCGAGTGCGGCGTCATATTCGGTCGGCGCAGACGGTGCGAACACCACCTTGATGCCGGGGTTCTTGGCTTCGAAGGCCGGGATCAGCTTGTCCTTCCAGATGGCAAGGTCGTCGCCGCGCCAGCTTTCGATGTTGAGCGTTACGTCGTCGGCATAAGCCACCCCGGCGGTGCCGAGAATGCTGGTGCCGAGAAGAAGGGCCGTCAGTAGTTTCGTTGTCATGCTCAGTCTCCCTGTTGACCTTTTTCAGGTTCGGTTTTGATGAGAACAGAGGCTTGCGGCCCCTTGCTCCCCTCGATCGCGGAAAGCGCCGGCCGCAGCTTGTGGCCGGTTCTTTCCAGTATCTTCTCGGCCGCATCGGCGTTGGCGGCGCCGGCGGCGAGCAGAATGGCTGTCTTGACAACGCCGCCGCTCATTTCGAGCAGGCGCGCCGCATCGTCCCTGCCGCGCCCGCTGATGGCGGCGACGATGCGTGCCGCGCGATCGCGCAGCTTGATGTTGTCGGCGGTGAGATTGACCATGTAGCCGTCATGGACATGGCCGAGATGAATGGCGGTGAGCGTCGACAGCATGTTGAGCGCGATCTTCTGCGCGGTGCCGGCGCCCATGCGGGTCGAGCCGGCAATCAGCTCTGGCGGCGTCTCGAGCAGGATGGCGACATCGGCCAGCTTGAGCAGCGGCGTGTCCTTGTTGTTGGCGATGGCGACGGTCGCGGCACCGCGGCTGCGCGCATCCTCCAGCGCCCTGACCGCATAGGGCGTCGAGCCGCTGGCCGAAATGGCGATCAGGCAGTCGCCCGCGCCGATATCGGCATTGGCAACCGCAGTCGAGGCTTCGTCGGTGTCGTCCTCCGGCCCGCCGGCCAGTGTCTTGAAGGCTTCTTCGCCGCCGGCGATCAGGATGGCGATGCGGTCACGCGCAATGCCGAAGGTGCCCGGCAATTCCAGGGCATCGGCCACTGCCATCAGGCCCGAGCTGCCGGCTGCCGCATAGGCAAGCTTGCCGCCGCCTGCCAGCCGGCCGGCGATGATCTCGGCAGCGTTGGCGATGGCGGGAATGGCGCCGCGCACGGCCCTGGCGGCCTCGATCTGTGCGTCGGCCAAGAAGGAAAGGATGGCGTCCGGGGCCTGGATGTCCAGTCCCTCGGCGTTCTGATGATGCGCTTCCGTGCGCTTCTCGGCCATGCAATTCCCTCCAACTCGCAAAACAATACCAAAAAAATACCACTTGTCCACACGCATTAACGAAATCGCAGCCGCAAAATTCACTCGCCGGCAAATTACCTAGATTTTTCAATAAAATACGTCTTAATCTTTTTGAAACCGAAATTAACTCTTGGCTATTGGTATTTTATTGGTATTATTCGCTTGGAGGAGAAATCGCGTGAATTTCGTGCTTGGCATCGATGGCGGCGGCACCAGCTGCAGGGTAGCCCTTGCGACAGCGGGTGGCACGGTCGTCGGCCGCGCCAAGAGCGGCGCCGCCAACATCCGCACCGACCTCACCGGCGCCCGGACCAACATCGTCGAGGCGGCCCGGCAGGCGTTCATTGCTGCCGGACAGAATCCGGAACTGATCCCGCAGACCCCCGCCATTCTCGGCCTCGCCGGCGCTAATGTTGGCACTTACAGACAGCAGCTCGAGGCGATCCTGCCGTTCAGCCAAAGCCGCGTCGAGACCGATGCCGAGATCGCGCTGGAGGGCGCGGTTGGCTCCGGCGACGGCGCCATGGCCATCCTCGGCACCGGCACTGCGTATATGGCGCGCAAGAACGGCAGGTCGCGCGCCATCGGTGGCTGGGGTTTCCAGGTCGGCGACCAGGGCAGCGGCGCGCGCATCGGCCGCGACCTGCTCGAACAAACGCTGCTCGCCTATGATGGCATTCGACCGGCCTCGCCCTTGACAGACGCCATGCTCGCGGTCTTCCGCAACAATCCGGAAGACGTGGTCGAGTTCACCACCAACGCCAAGCCTGGCGATTTCGGCGGCTTCGCGCCCAAGGTCTTCGATCACGCCGCCAAGGGCGACATCGTCGCCAACTGGATCCTCGACAAGGCAATCGCCGATGTCGAGGCCTCGCTCGGCGCGCTCGATCTCTCGAGCGGTACGCCGCTCTGCCTGCTCGGCGGGCTGGCGCCGCTCTATGCGCCGCGCCTGTCGGCGCGCTACCAGGCGCTGCTCAAGCCGCCGCTCGACGATGCGCTGGGTGGCGCGGTGCAGATGGCGGTGCGCATTTTCGCCAATGCCGCGGAGACGGCCGGATGAACGCGGCCGACCAGATCTTCGCCATGCTGAAGGAGTCGTCGCAAAGCGGCGCCCCGCTCTATCTGCAGCTCAGGAAGAGCATCGAGGACGCGGTCAACCGCGGGTTGATCGGACCCGGCGACGCGCTGCCGTCCGAACGCGACATCGCCAGCAAGGCCGACATTTCGCGCGTTACCGTGCGCAAGGCGGTGCAGGACCTGGTCAAGGGCGGCATCCTCGTCCAGCGCCACGGCTCCGGCACTTTCGTCGCGCCGCGCATGGAGCGCGTCGAGCAGTCGCTGTCGCGGCTGACCTCGTTCACCGAGGACATGGCGCGGCGCGGCATGGCGGTGCGTTCGGCCTGGCTCGACCGCGGCCTCTATGCGCCCTCGCCCGACGAGATGATGGTGCTTGGCCTGTCGTCGAGCGAACTTGTGGCGCGCGTGGCGCGCCTGCGCATTGCCAACGACACGCCGCTGGCAATCGAGCGCGCCTCGCTGTCGGCCAGCGTGCTACCCGACCCGGAGGCAATCGGCTCGTCGCTCTACGCGGCGCTGGAAACATCCGGCAATCGGCCGGTGCGGGCGGTGCAGCGCATCTCGGCCGCCAATCTCGGCGACAGCGACGCGCGCCTGCTCGAAGTGCCGCCAGGCATTGCCGGACTGCACATTGAACGTATTTCCTATCTGGCGAGCGGCAAGGTGATCGAATTCACCCGCTCCATCTACAGGGGCGACGCCTATGATTTCGTCGCCGAACTCCGGCTGAGCGGGCCGGGCGAAGAGGGCCGGCCATGAGCACAACATCAACCACCCATATGCGACGCGAGATCGAGGAGATCCCGGAAGCCACCGCCCGACTGCTCGACGGCTCGGCGGCGGTGCTGACCGAAGCCGGGCGCGGCATTCGGGAGCGCGATCCGAGCTTCGTCGTCACAGTGGCGCGCGGTTCGTCCGACCATGCCGCCACCTTCATGAAATATGCCGTCGAACTGACCGCCGGCCTTGCGGTCGCTTCCGTGGGCCCGTCGATCGCCTCTATCTATGGCGCCAAGCTCAGGCTTGCCGGTTCGGCCTGCCTAGCGATCTCGCAGTCGGGCAAGAGCCCCGACATCGTCGCCATGGCGCAGGCGGCACGGGCCGGCGGTTCGCTGACCGTCGCCATCACCAACACCGCCGATTCGCCGCTGGCGCGCGCCTCGGACTATGCGATCGACATCCTCGCCGGACCCGAGTGCAGTGTCGCTGCGACCAAGACCTTCATCAATTCCGCCGTTGCCGGTCTCGCCTTGATGGCGCATTCCACCGGCGACGATGCGCTGCTGGCAGCACTCGCCCGCTTGCCCGAGCATTTCCGCAAGGCCATCGCCTGCGACTGGATGACCGCGCTGGCCGAGACGATCGAGAAGCAGAAGTCGCTGTTCATCCTCGGCCGCGGCCCGTCCGCGGCGATGGCCAACGAGGCGGCGCTGAAATTCAAAGAGACCTGCGGCATGCATGCCGAGGCCTATAGTGCGGCCGAAGTCATGCATGGCCCGCTGGCGCTGGTCGGACCGGGCTTCCCGGTGCTGGCGCTCGCCGCCCGCGATGCCTCGGAGCCTTCGGTGGCCGAGGCCGCCGATAGCCTGGCGGGCAAGGGGGCACCGGTGTTCGTCACCTCGGCGCTTGCCAACCGCGCTACGCGCCTGCCGCATGTCGCCACCGGCCATCCCCTGACCGATCCGCTGGCTCTGATCGTCTCCTTCTACATGTTCGTCGAGGCCTTTGCCCGTCATCGTGGCCTCGATCCGGACACGCCGCGCAATCTGCGCAAAGTGACGGAAACCGTATGAGCGACCGTTTTGCCCTGACTGGCGCCCGCATCTTTGACGGCGCCGACTGGCACGAGGATGCCGCCCTTGTCGTGCAGGGCGGTCTGGTCGAGGCCATCGTGCCTGCCGGTGCCATTCCGTCCGACGTCATCAAAGTCGAGACCGGCGGCGGGCTGCTTGCGCCGGGCTTCGTCGATTTGCAGGTCAATGGCGGCGGCGGCGTCATGCTCAACGACCATCCCGATGTCGCCTCGATCGAGACCATCTGCCGGGCGCATGCGCCTTTCGGCACGACAGCCCTGTTGCCGACTTTGATCACCGACACGCCCGCCATCACCGCCGCGGCAGTTGCCGCAGGTGCCGCGGCCGCGCGGCAGAAGCTGCCGGGCTTTTTGGGCCTGCATCTCGAAGGTCCGCATCTGTCTGTTGCCCGCAAGGGTGCGCATGACCCGGCGCTGATCCGGCCGATGACCGACGCGGATCAGGCAGGGCTGATCGCTGCGCGCGAAAGTCTGCCGGTGCTATTGACTACGATCGCGCCTGAATCCGTCGAGCCTACGCGCGTCACTGCGCTGGCCAAGGCCGGCATTGTCGTCAGCCTCGGCCACTCCGACACCGGCTACGCCACGGCGAGCGCCTTCGCCGCTGCCGGCGCGACGGTGGTCACCCATTTGTTCAACGCGATGAGCCAGATCGGCAACCGTGAGCCGGGGCTGGCGGGTGCCGCCATCGACACCGGCACATTGTTTGCCGGCATCATCGCCGACGGCATCCATGTCGATCCCGCCACCATGGCGATCGCTCTGCGCGCCAAGCAGGGGCCGGGCAAGATCGTGCTAGTCACCGACGCGATGGCGACGATCGGCACCGACATGACGTCGTTCACGCTGAACGGCCGCACCATCTACCGCAAGGACGGCAGCCTGCGGCTGGCCGACGGAACGCTTGCGGGTGCCGATCTCGACATGATCTCGGCGGTTCGATACGTCCACCGTGTCGTCGGGCTGGAGCTGTCGGAGGCGTTGCGCATGGCCTCGCTCTATCCGGCGCAGGCGATCGGCCAGTCGCACCGGCTCGGCCGTTTCGCCAACGGCACCGCGGCCGATATCGTCGCCTTGTCGGACGATCTGAACGTCAAGGGCGTCTGGATCGACGGCGCGAAAGTGTTTACGGACAGCAGCGCCACTTAGAGCGGTTCACCGTTTCACGGAAACGCAGAACCGCTCTATCTGTTTGTTTCGACGCAATTCCAAGGGAAAGCGCTACGCGCTTTTCCCGGGAAAACCGTTTCGCACTTTTCCTGGAATTGCTCTAGCGCTGAAAGCCTACCGATGCACACAGTCGATTGCGTTGTTGCCGGGGCGGGCGTCGTCGGCCTCGCCGTCGCCCGCGCTCTCGCTTTGTCCGGCCGCGAGGTGCTGGTGGTCGAAAAGGCCGCAGACATCGGCACCGGGACCAGTTCGCGCAATTCGGAAGTCATCCACGCCGGCATCTACTATAAGCCTGGAAGCCTGAAGGCCCGGCTCTGCGTCGAAGGACGCGAAAGGCTCTATGCCTATTGCCGCGAGCGCAACATCGGCCATGCCCGCACCGGCAAGCTGATCGTTGCCGTCGAAGCGGCGCAGCTCGACAGGCTGCAGACGATCCGGGCCAACGCGCAACGCAGCGGGGTTGCCGATCTCGAATTGCTGACACGCGCAGAGGCGGAAAGCCTCGAGCCCCATCTGACCTGCGCCGGCGCGTTGCTGTCGCCCTCGACCGGCATCGTCGACAGCCACGCGCTGATGCTGTCCCTGCGCGGCGACGCGGAAGCCGCCGGCGCTTCCTTCGTTTTCCTGACCACGGTTGCCGCGGCAGTCACTGGTGCCGATGGGGTGCAAATCCGTACGCTCGACACCAGTGGTGAGCCGTTCGAATTGAAGGCCGGCGCCTTCGTCAACGCCGCAGGCCTTGACGCGCAGGCCTTGGCCGGGCGCATCGAAGGTTTCCCGCAACGCCTCATTCCCAAGCAATGGCTGGCGCGCGGCAACTACTTTGCGCTTTCGGGCCGTTCACCCTTCTCGCGGCTGATCTATCCGGTCCCGGTCGACGGCGGCCTTGGCGTCCATCTGACGCTCGATCTCGGCGGCAGTGCGCGCTTTGGACCCGATGTCGAATGGATCGACCATGTCGACTATACGGTCGATCCCGGCAGGGCCGATTCCTTCTACGGCGAAATCAGGCGTTACTGGCCGGGTCTTGCGGACGACACCCTGCTGCCAGCCTATGCCGGTGTCAGGCCGAAACTCTCCGGTCCGGGCCAGCCGGCCGCCGATTTCCTGCTGCAAGGCCCGGCCGACCATGGCGCCGGCCCCATCGTCAATCTGTTCGGCATCGAGAGCCCCGGCCTGACCTCGAGCCTCGCCATCGCCGAGCATGTTTTTGGGCTGTTGTATCCGAACTGACCCGCGCAGGCTTCGATGCCAGGGCCGAATTCAGCTCATGAGCCGGCTTTCGCTGGCGCGAAAATGTCCTTGTAGGTTTCGCGTAAAAGATTCTTCTGCACCTTGCCCATGGTGTTGCGCGGCAATTCGTCGACGAAGATCACCCGCTTGGGGTGTTTGTACTTGGCGAGCCGTGCACCGATCGCCGCGATAATATCGGCGGCGCCGATATCAGACGCTGGTGCCCGCACCACGACCGCCGTGACGCCTTCGCCGAAATCCGGATGGGCAATGCCGATCACGGCACTTTCGCTGACCCCGACAAGCGCGTCGATCTCGCTCTCGATCTCCTTCGGATAGATGTTGTAGCCGCCGGAAATGATCAGGTCCTTGCCGCGCCCGACGATGTGCACATAGCCATCGGCATCGACTAGGCCGAGATCGCCGGTGATGAAGAAGCCGTCGTCGCGGAATTCGGCCTTGGTCTTCTCCGGCATGCGCCAATAGCCGGCAAAGACATTCGGACCCTTGACCTCGATCATGCCGACCTCGCCCTGGGAAAGTGTGCGGCCACTGTCGGGATCGGCGATGCGCAGCGAAACGCCCGGCAGGGGAAAGCCGACCGTGCCGGCGCGGCGCTCGCCATCATAGGGGTTCGAGGTGTTCATGTTGGTCTCGGTCATGCCGTAGCGCTCGAGGATGGCGTGGCCGGTGCGCTCGCGCCAGGCCGCATGCGTCTCGGCCAGAAGCGGCGCCGACCCGGATATGAACAGGCGGATGTTTTTCGCCGCCTGGCCGTCCAGGCCCGCCTGCTGCAAAAGCCTGACGTAGAAGGTCGGTACGCCCATCAGCGCCGTGGCGCCGGGCAGCAGCGAGACGATGCGGCCTGCGTCGAATTTCTGCTCGAACAGCATCGAGGCGCCGGCCATCAGGATGACGTTGGTGGCGACGAACAGGCCGTGCGTATGGAAAATCGGCAGCGCATGGATCAGCACGTCGTCGGTGGTGAAACGCCAATGCTCGACCAGCACCCGCGCATTCGAGGCAAGGTTATCGTGGCTGAGCATGGCGCCCTTCGAGCGGCCGGTCGTGCCTGACGTGTAGAGAATAGCCGCCAGATCGTCGGGCTCGCGCGCAACATCGTGGAATTCCTTTGGCTGGTGTGAAGCACTCTCGGTCAGTGAACCTTCGCCCTTGCTGCAAAGCGTGGCTACGGCGGCGCCCGATCTCTCAGCCAGAGGCCCGATATCGGCTGCCTTCGCGGGATCGCAGACGACCAGCCGCGGTTCGGCATCGCCGAAGAAATAGCCGAGCTCCGCCAGCGTGTAGGCGGTGTTGAGCGGCAGGAAGGCGGCACCGGCGCGCAGGCAGGCAAGGTAGAGAAAAATGGCTTCCGGCCTCTTCTCGACCTGGACGGCGACGCGGTCGCCCGGTCTGGCGCCGAATTGGACCAGAGCATGCGCCAGCTGCGCCGACTGGGCCAGCATGTCGCCATAGGTGATGGAGCGCCCGTCATCCGTCGCCATCAGCCGCCGCCCGGGCGCGGGCATGCGGGCGCGGAAAGCGTCGAACAGGTGATTGCTCATGGTTTTCCCTGATATGGCGTCTGCAGCAGCGCAAATATCAGATTTTTGGCGCGGGACGAGAAGCTATTTACGGCCGCGCGATGCCTTGCCGGCCTTGGCCTGTTCGTCCTGGGCAAAGCGCTCCATGCACATGGCCGCCGTCAGGCGGTAGTGGCTGAGCAGGGCTTCGACCGCGCCGTCGGCGTCGCCATCCAGCGTGCGCTCGCCGATCAGGCGATGCTCGCCGAGATCGTCGCGTTCGATTGCCGGGCTGACCTGCGACATCAGCCGGTAGCGGGAGGCTTGATCGGAAAGCTGGTCGCAGAACCCGACCAGCCAGTGCGACCGGCAGGCTGCAATCAGCGCTCGATGGAAGGAGCGATGCAGCTTTTCCCAGTCCGGATTGTTCGACGAGGGCTCGTCCGGCAGGCGGCGCGGGGCGCGCGCCAGGCGATGCAGCGCCAGCACGAGCTGCTCTTCCCATTCCGGCGTGCGGTGGGCGATCGATTCGCGCAGCCCCCGCTCTTCCAGCCAGCAGCGCGTGCGGGTCAACTCCTCCAGTTCCTCGGCGCTGACAGGCATGAGGAAGAAGCCGCGCTGGTCGTGGCGGCCAAGCAGACCTTCCGAGGCGAGACGGTTGAGAGCTTCGCGCACGGGCGAAGCCCCTGCGCCATACCGCGAAACCACCCACTCGACCCGAAGCTTGCTTTCGGTTTCGAGCACGCCGCGCAGAAGATCGTCGCGTAGCTGATGATAGACCGTGCTGGCGAGGGTGCTCTTGGGTCCGGCCCCTTCATCGCCCAGATCGGCGGTTCCGTATGTCAATATAGCTCCTGTTGCCTGCTTGGGCCCGTTGTGGATTCTTGTGTCAAAGCAGCATTGATCCCGTACGCGTAATATACCGCGCCCTGCTTTCGACGCTCAAGCAGAAGATGGCGGTATTCGACTTAAAGAGGAGAGATGGCAGTACCCCATCCGCCAATGTAACTATTGTCAGGAAAATCTCTTTGTCCCGAAGAAACCCGCGCACACCGAACAAGAGGCGTTTGGCGCGTTTCCTTTGCCGTTACAATCGGAAGTTTGGCGACCAAGCCCGTGCCTGGCCTAGCATTTCGGGTTTCATCGTCAGGACCGGCTGAAGCTGTCGAATCTTGCTGCAATCGATTTCAGATGGCGGCGCGGTCCGCTGCCGTCCTGATCGCCTCGATGTTTGCCCGATAGGCTTCGACGCTGCCGCCCTTGAAGATGGCCGCGCCCGCGACCAGCACGTCGGCGCCGGCAGCGGTGACCAGGGGCGCCGTCTCCGGCGAGACGCCGCCGTCGATCTCGATCCGGATCGGCCGCTTGCCGATCATCGCCTTGACCCGCTTCACCTTGTCGACAACGGCCGGAATGAAGGCCTGGCCGCCAAAACCCGGATTGACGGTCATGATCAGGATCAGGTCGAGCCGGTCGAGCACATATTCGATTGCGCTTTCCGGCGTCGCCGGATTGAGCGACACGCCGGCCTTCTTGCCGAGGTTCCTGATGGTCTGCAGCGAGCGGTCGAGATGCGGTCCGGCCTCGGCATGCACCGTTATGCCGTCGCAGCCGGCCTCGGCGAAGGCGGCCAGATAGGGGTCGGCCGGCGCGATCATCAGATGGCAGTCGAAAAAGGCCTTGGTGCGGTTGCGGATCGCCTTGACCACCGGCGGGCCGAAGGTGATGTTGGGCACGAAATGGCCGTCCATCACGTCGAGATGGATCCAGTCGGCGCCGGCCGCCGCGACGGCCTCGACCTCGTCGCCGAGCTTCGAGAAATCCGACGCCAGCACCGATGGCGCGATCAGGGTCTTTTGAGCCATGTCCGCTTCCCGTTCTTGGAACCCGCTCCCTAACGTATCGGCCCGAAAATCGGAACCGATTTTCGGAAAGCACGATGCGTAGATTCAAAAGTGTTAGAGCGTACTTTGTGCGTCCAAATGGACGCACGTCGCTCTAATGGTCCCGACGCTGCTTGTCGACAGAAATCCGGCGCCGGTGCGTTCTCCACACAAGAAGAGAGGCAGCCTCAGCCGCCTCTCTCCTTCCTATGCGTCAGGATTTCAGTTCGCCTACCGCCGCAGCTTGGCCTGCCCCGGCAGAAGAGACCTGGGCCTGCCTTGCTTCAACTTCTGCAAGTCCGTCACGCCCGGCTTGGGCACGCAATGTCCACGCACCAGCTTTTCGGTTGCCCGGCAGCCAGTGGTGATGATCGCGTCCTTCACGCACGCCTTGCCGACCAGATGGTAGCCGCGCTTGCAGTCGATGATGACGGGAGGCTTGCGCACGCATTTGCCGTTGATGCGCAGTTCGTCGCGCCTGCATTTGTCGGCGATCACCGGGTTCTTCACGCATTTCAAGCCGAGCTGACGATAGCCCGGCAGGCAGTGGATGCTGACGCCGATGCACCTGCCGTTGACGAGCTTCTCGGTGCTTTTGCACGCGGCAACGAGCGGCCTGTCGATGCATTTGCTACCCACCTGTTTCTGGCCGGGCAGGCATTTGCGGCCTGGATCGACCACCACCGGAGGCTGCCTGGGCTTGCCGAAGTCCGGACGCGTGCTGGAGACAAGATCGTCGGCCTCCGGTTCGAAGGTGCGCTTTATGCAGGTGAAATCCTCCTTGTCCGTATCGACGGTGGCGATGGTGCCATTCTGCTTGATCTCCTGCAGCGTGCACTGGATCGCGCGGGTTCTGACGATGCTGAGATCGTGGAAAGCGCTCGCCTTGAACGCACCGCCATCGTTGAAGGCGACCTTGGTTCCGGTGAAGAAGGCGCCGTTCGAGCAGCTGATCCTGTAGTGGAACGCGCCGGGCTCGTCGCGGCTCACTTCGAATGCGACCTGGCCCTTGCGTGGGCACAGTTTCTTTCCTCCGGCACTATCGGAAAAGGTCACTTCGCCCTGCCAATCGGCCTTTGCCGGCGGGTTGTCGGGATCGGCCTGCGGTGCGTCGGTGAAGCCGCCGCCGCCGGCGCCGGTACAATGCACCGTGATGTCCTTCCAGCCGTCGAAGGGTTCGAACGGACCATTGCCGACGATTTCGGTCTTATACTGGAAGTAGGCAGTTGCGCCGACATTCTCCCATTTCTCGTAGGTCGCGAAATAGCCGTTCTTGGCCGCGTCATATGACGCCCACGCCTGCTTGAACTCGGAGGTGATCGGTCCGCCGTCCTTCTGTCGCCAGATGCGCATAGAGACCGGCCCGGCCTGGTTGGCCTGCGCCCGGCTGGTAACCTTCAGCGAGGGGCAGACCGTGCCGGGCGTCGAGCCCGGTTGATTGGACTGGTAGGTGGTCAAGAACAGCTTGACGTTGTCGACCTCGAACTTGCCGAAATCGGCAGCGACGTCCTGGACCGCGGGCTTGATCACCGGATCGCAGACGATTTGGACCTGGAACGTGCCGTGCTCGGCGTAGTGCGAGTTGAAGAGTGGATAAGGCCAGCTGCCCGGCTGGGTTTCGGCGACGGCATTGTCCATGTCGAGCGCCTTGTCGGTAAGCGCCGTGAAGCTGGCGTGAAAAGTGTGGTTGAACGTGTAGGATTTCGTCGGTCCGTCGGCTTGCAGGTGCTGGTTGCACTTGGCGATGATCTGGTCGCCATAGGGCACGACGGCAATGCCGGTATCGGACGACAGCGGTATTTTGGACGGGTCAAAGGCGAAGTTTTCCTGGTGGTCGTAGTCGCGGCTGACCGGCGCGTCGCTCCAGATCGGCGGAAAAACGCCGCATTGGCCGGGTCCGCAGACGCCGAGTGCGACGCCGACATCCTGAACATAGCCGGGCCAGCGTGTATTGATCTTCATGTGGCCCCAGAACTGGACTGTGCCGCTCTTCAGCGTATCCCATTTCTGCTTGTCGCTCGAGACGACATGGAGGGTGGTGTTGACGCTCTGCGTGTCGAAGGACATCGACTTGATGTTGGCCTGTTCGGCGAAGGCGGAGGTGGTGGCTAGTCCGGCTGCGAGCAAGGCAACGGTCGCAACCGTATTGCGAAAGGCGTAGCTGACTGAAGACATATCTCTCTCCTGATGTGTTCCTTCAGGCGTTGGTCGCCGCTTGCCGCATCAAGGTTCACGCAATCAATCAAGCCACGAAAAACCCCGCCGGATTGCTCCGGCGGGGTTTGGTCTTTTGGTGCCAGGATTACGGCTTGGAGTTCAGGGTGGCCGGATCCTGCTGGTCCACCTGCGGCGCGCGCCTTGGCAGGACCTGCTGGAGGATGTTCGGATTGAGCAGCAGGTTCGGGTTGATCTCCGGCTGCCTGCGGATCGGCACGCAGTTCGGATATCTTCCAGTCGTCCCGGAGGGGCAGCGCCTGATAATGATCGGCTGGCATTCGCCGTTGATCAGCTGCGAGCCCGGCGCGCATTCCTGCCGAACCTTGCGGCAAGCGCCGTCACGGACCTCGGTGCCACGCGGGCAGACACATTCGCCGCGCTTGTTATGCACCTGGCCGCGGATGGTGCACTGCTCCAGCTGAGGCTTCTTCTGCCGGCAGGCGCCATTGCGGATCTCCGTACCCTTCGGGCAGACGCAATTGCCGTTGGAGTCGTGGACCTGGCCGCGGATCGTGCACTGCTCCGGCTTTGGCCGGACCGGGCGACAGGCACCATTGCGCACCTCAGTTCCTTTCGGGCAGACACAATCGCCGTTGGCGTTGTGGACCTGGCCGCGAATGGTGCACTGCTCCGGTTTCGGCCTGATCGGCCGGCAGGCGCCATCGCGCACCTCGGTCCCCCTCGGGCAGACGCAATCGCCGTCTGCGTCATGGACCTGACCGCGAATGGTGCACTGCTCGGGCTTCTGCTTGTCCCGCACGCAGGCATTCGCATTCCTGTCGAGATGCGTGCCGGCGGGGCAGCGGCAGTTGCCGTCCGCTGTCGGGACCGAACCGGGGATGGTGCAGCCCTGCGTGACCTTCACGCAGGCACCATTCTCAAGCTCGGTTCCGCGCGGGCAGATGCAACGTCCGTCCTCGGTGCGGATCTGGCCCTTGAGCAGGACGCAGGGCTTCGGCTTCGGGTCGGTGATGACGCCGCCGCCGGGCGAGCACTGGCCGTTTCGGAAGGTGGTGCCGGGCGGGCAGACGCACCTGCCGGCATTGTTCATGACGAAGCCTTGCGAGCATTCCTTCTCCACCTCGTTCTTGATGGTGAAGGGATGACAGGCATAGGCCTTGCCGCGATCGTCCTGGATGTTGGCCTGATCGCCAGAAAGCACGTCGCCGCCGCCTTGTACCCTTGTGTCGGGAGACAGGACGCCAACGCAGTTCTGGCCGTTGACCGTGCCCTGCAGATTGGCCAGACGGCCGTCGTCGGGAATGACCACGGTGACAGTGTGCACGTGGCTTTCCCCGGCGCCGAGCGTCAGATTGGCGATGCAGGACAGGGGCAAGGTTGCCGGTTCCGGCGAGCAGCCGAAGGGCGGCTCGATCGAGGTGATCGCAACGCCTTCCAGCCTGCCGAGGCCCTCCACGCCGATCGCATCACCGATGCGGACCGGACCTGAGAAGGGGGTCGTCCCGTCATTCGTGATGGTGATCTCGAACGTGCAGGGCCGGCCGGGCAGACACTCGCTGTCGCCAGTCTTCTCGACGCGGATGGTGGAGACCCCGCCGCCCTTGGCGCAAGCCTGGCCGATCGGGTAGACGATGTCGTCTCCCGGCGCCGGCCCGTAGGAGCCGCGCGCGCAGTTCTCGAACTCGCCATTGGCCGAGACCGTCACGTCGAAATGCCTTGAGGTTCCGGGCGTCATCACGGCGCCGGGAATCTGGCACGACAGCGCATTGGCGGGGACCGGTCCGCAAGCCCATTCCGCGCCGTCAGGAGTGACGGTCTGGATCTGGACCGGCGCGCCGCCAGCCACCAACGTCGCCGCATCGTTGACCCGCACCGGACCGGTGGGGGCAGCGGTGCCGAGGCTGATGACGGTGATGCGGCACGAGATGACCGCGGCACCGGCGAGCGAGCCGTTGCACACTTTGGTGATGCGCAGGGTCGGCTTGCCGCCATTGGGATGACGGAAGCGTTCCTTGGCGCAGGCCTTGTTGTTGGTGAGGTCGACCTCACCGGGGATGGGCTTCACCGCCGCGCAGTTCTCGACGGTGTCCGACTGATATCCGGCCGGCATCACCGCCTTGACGACGATCGGCGTCGAGGCGCCCGGCATCAGCACGATGCCGGCATTGTCGCAGCGGAACTGGCCGGGGCCATTCGGTCCGCATGTCCAGGGCGGGCTCGGACCGAAGGTCGAGGATGCCGGCGCGCCGCCTGGATAGTTGTCGATGACCGTCAGCGGCCCGTTATAGGGGACGCTGCCGTTGTTGATGATGTCGATCACGAAGTAGCATATGCCGTCGGGCGTGCAGACCGGGATGCGGGCACGCTTCTTCAGGATCAGGTCGACCTTCTTTTCGACCGGCGGCCGGCATTCCGGATCACGATCGCCACGCCGGCAGATCGGGATCGAGGCGCAGCCGCGATCGTTCTGCTGGCTGCCGAACAACGGCTTGCCGCTGGCGCCATGATTGTAGGTGGCGCAGTTGCGCAAAGCACCGCCTTGCCAGCCCCCGGCCGGCTTGAAGCCGAGCTTGAGGTCGACGGAAGCCCCCGGGTTGAGCGTGGTCACCGGATGGGTGCACGTCATCGGCGTTGCTCCGGGCACGCAGACCCAGGGCGGATTCGGCCCTGAATCGAGCGTGGAACCGGCCGGCAGCGTCACCTCGTCGAGGAGGATCTTGCCGTGATAGGGCGCGCCGCCGACATTGGTGACCCTGATGGTGAAGTCGCAGCCGCCGGCCATCGTGCAACGCGTCACGTCCGCGCGCTTCTCGACCTTGAGGTCCGGCTCCTTGTCGGGCGGGCATCTGAGGTCACGCGGAATGACGATGTCGATGGTCTGCGTGCAGCACAGGCCCCAGCCTTCCTCCGGGCCGGCATAGGTCTCGATACCGGTGACGATGAGGTGGATGACGTCGCCGGGCGATGTCCCGACGATCTTCCAGTTGAGCACACCGCCGCCCGCCGGCACCAGTTGCGTGTCGGGGATGATGGTGATGCCCGGCGTCGTCGTCGACACCTGCACCCACTTGCCGCCCATCTCCGGGCCAACCGGCATGTGGTAGATGAAGGCGCCGCCACCGGGCACGCAATCGACCTTGCCGCGCTCCACCTTGAAGCACTCCTTGCCGGGAGGTGGCGGCGGCCGGTTGCACTTGGTCAGGTCGATCTTGATCGAGGTCTTTTCGCCGGTGAGGAAATCGCCATCATCCGGTTTGCTCGGATCCTGCGACGGGATGATCTTCGCGGTGCCTGGTCCGGCGGTCACGGTGATCAGACCCTGGTTGTCGACGATCGGCGGCGCGGGAAAGGCCGCATGATCGATCTTGGCCGTGATGCGGAAATTTATGATGCGCTCGTTCGGAGCGCCGACGCCGTCGAGATCGGCGGCGGAAATCCGGAAATCGGAAACCGTCGCCGTGTCGTTCGGATCTGCCGACGTGCTGATCGTCGCACCCGGCAGCGGACCGCCGGACGAATCGGTGCCGTCACCGGACACGTTCACATTGACGATCTCGAGGCCGTGCGGAAGCTGGTCCTTGAAGTCGACCCTGATCTTTTTCAGTCTGGCTATGAGACTTGGATCGGCAAAGCCCTGCGGATCGCCGCGCAAGCCGAAGCTCAGCGAATAGACGACGTAGTCGCAGCCTCTTTGAGTGCCTTTCTTGGTGAAGAAAGGCACGATCCGGTCGGGCCTCGGATTGACGACACGCGAATTGTCGAGGTCGAGCCTCAGCTCCGGGCTGATCGGGACAGCGTCTTGCGCGAAGCCTTGTACCGGCGTCAGCATGGCGACCGCGATACCGGCCGCCATCAGCCAGCGCGCGCCGCGCCTGGCGAGTGACAGGGGTTTCATGATCGTCTCCATGACGGTTGGTTGCGTGCTGGTCGACCGGTTGCTCTGGGCGAGCGGGGAAAGTGCGAGATTCATCATCTTTCCCTCCTCACGGTTCGCAGCTGACGGCTGGCGTTCTGAGTGGCACGGTCATCTTGCAGCAAGGGAAGTAGCCGCCCTTGTCGCGGTCGGACTGCCTGTAGAAGCAGAGCCCGACATTGACGGTGTCGCCCGGATAATGGCCGGTGATGTTGATCGTGTAGGGCGCGCCGGGCGCATGCGACATGGGTGAGGTTACCCCGACGCCTGGCGTCCTGGACGAAGCCTTGATCGAATCGCCGCCGAAGCCGGCATGGTCATGGAGATAGAGATCGGCCTCGAGGCCGGAGGGCGTGCAGAAATACTGGACGTCTTCCACATCGAGACATGGAGGCAGATCACCGGGCGGTGGGAAGTCCGGCGGATAGAACGGTGGCAGATAGCCGCCCGGAATCTCCTCATAATAGCCGGCACGGCCCTCGCAGGGGCGCCAGACCTCGACGTCGCCGACATGGCCTTCCACCTCTGGGTCTTCGAAATAGCCGTCGAAGTCGACGAACCACGAGCCGAAGGGCGGCACGTTGGCTGGCTTGACCAGCGGCGTCGGCGTGATCTGCACGCCGTGCACGGCGGATGGCCCGCCGGTGGCGAGCTGTTCGGCCAATGCCGGATTGTCGCGCAACTTGTCGCCGGTGTTGACCAGCGTGTCGGCGCAGGAGCGGGTGTCGAGATTGCCGTCCGCGTCATAGCCATATTGCAGGTCCAGACCGCCGGCCGACTGCCGGTTGCCTTGCGGGAAGCCGACCGCATATTCCTGCGGCGCTTCCACCCAGACCGATTCCGTCGAGGGATCGTCCGGGTTCTCGCGCCAGTAGCGGATGACTTCGCCTTTGCCGGAATCGGCGAACTGGCTGTAGTCGTAGCGGTTTTCCACCGGACCGCGCTGCGCCAGGTACATGAAGCCCTGGTTGTCGAAGGCGATGTCGGTGACGGCGTAGTCCTTGTCGGCCTTGACCGTCAGCTCCCAGCGCGGATCGCCGGCGAAGCTGCCGTCGCGGGCAATGCCCACCGACCAGATCTCGGCCTTTTCGCCGACCGAGTAGTAAACC
Source organism: Mesorhizobium sp. IMUNJ 23033 (assembly GCF_044778005.1). NCBI lineage: Bacteria > Pseudomonadati > Pseudomonadota > Alphaproteobacteria > Hyphomicrobiales > Phyllobacteriaceae > Mesorhizobium > Mesorhizobium sp. IMUNJ 23033. The sequence continues at coordinate 356,883 of NZ_JBJACT010000001.1, read as the reverse complement.
CGGCCACCATGATAGGCGACGGACCAGACGCGGCGTTCGTCCTGCGTATAGCCCCAGCTGTCGGGGTCTTCGCTGTCGAAGGCAGCCCCCTGGATATCCATCACCGCGCCGTCGTCGGCGACGGGGGCGAGCCCGTGCGCCGGGCGCCCGGCAACGCCGTGGTCGAAGCTGTCGATCAGCGCGCCGTTGGCGTCGATGCGATGGATGAGGCCGGTGTCGAGGTCGCTGGCGAAGAACTGGCGGTGGATGGCGTCGAAGCTGATGTCGCCGATGCCGGGACCGCTGTTGGTGTCGATGTCGGAGAATTTGGACACGGCGCCGGTGATGCCGTCGATCTTCCAGATCGTGCCGGGACCGCCGCCGTTCTCGATGCCGAACTGGCCGTCCATGAAGGTGACACCCGCCGTGCCGCGGCGTTGGCGTTCCGGCCGTCCGTCGGAGTCTTCATCAGGCGTGACGATGCGGATGCCGTGCAGCGACGTGGCACCGGCATAGAGGTTCGGAATGCCCGAGGGAACGCCGTCGCGCACGCCGTCGTCATAGGCAAGGGCGAACACCTGGCCGATCTGCTCGGCCGTCACCTCGAAGGGCGGCGGCGTGTAGACGAGCTGGCCCGAGGCCGGTCCACCCAGCCCTGAAACGTCGAAAACGCGCAAGGTTGCGCGCGTGGTGTCGATGAAGGTTTCGTCGACCGGATCGACACCGGGCGGCAGGCCTTCCTCGAAGCCGGGAATGATGGTGCCGGAAAATCCGGTCACCGCCATCGAACCGGGATAGATGATCTGGGTTTCCTGCGCTTGGGCAGGGCTGCCCAGCCACAGGCCGGCGGTCAGCGCCAATGCCAGCAAAGCGCTGGCGGTTTGCCTTGCGCGGCGCAAACGGCCAGCGCGAGAGGGCACGAACGAGCCGTGATCGCGAGACATGACATTCCCCCCACAGGATACGGGAGAAACGTCCGGTCTCGCCGCGCGAATCAGGGCAAGGCGCGGCGTTCCGTCACGTTCGTCCCTGATCGAATTGTCTGCTTTCCTCCTGGTCACGATACGCTGGCTCTTACGCAGGGTCAACGGAATCAGCGGAAAGCCCAGCGCATCGACTCCGTCCCTAAGGCGGTGGTCGCGCTGAGCTTCTGTTGTTCCCGGAGACCATGGAGCCTCTGGGTGTCTGGTCATGGCGGGCTTTCCTTTCCGGGCCGCACCATGCGGCACCTCACGTCAGTCGCGGACGGAGGCGGAAAGGTTCATTGGCCGAGACGAAGGCTCGTGCGTTGGTCGCTCAGTTGGATCGAAGTGACTGACGGCAAGGCGCCGTCATTGCGGATCGGCGCAAATGGCGAAGGCTTCACCATATCCAGTCGCCCCTGCCCAGCGCCGACACCGCATCGACGATGCCGGTGAAGCTTGCGCGAGCCCGGCCGACAGTGTGCCGGGCCCTGAGATAGCCATGCACCAGCCCCGGCTCCTCGAACCAGAAGGCCCGCCCGCCGGCGGCAAGGATGCGGTCGCGATAGGCTTCGCCGTCGGACGACAGCGGGTCGCATTCGGCGGTGATCAGCACGGTCGGCGGCAAGTTGGCGAAATCGGCGTCGGCGAGCGGCGACAGGGTGATGTCGCCGGTCCGATCCACGCCGCCGGTGCGGACATGCTTGTAGTATTCGATATCGCGCACCGTCAGCATCGGCGCCTCGGCATGCGTCACGTAGGAACCCTTCGAACGGTCGCCGAAAAGGCCCGCATAGATCAGCACCTGGCCGATCGGTTTTCTAGCGTGGCCGCGCGTCGCATGGCTGACGGTGGCGCAGAGATTGCCGCCGGCGCTGTCACCGCACAGCAGGACTGGGCAGTTGTAAGTCTTGGCGGCCCATTCGAAGGCGCCCAATACATCATCGAAGGCGGCGGGGTGAAGATGCTCCGGCGCCAGCCGATAGTCGACAGAGACCACCTCGTAGCCGGTGCGGGCACAAAGTTCGGCGCAGACATCGTCATGGCTGTCCAGCCCGCCAAGAATGAAGCCGCCGCCGTGGGCATAGAGCACCATAGCGGCCGGGTTCGGCGTCGCGTTGCGGTAGATGCGGATCGGGATGTCGTGAGTGGGCGCTGCGATGACGGTGGTTTCAGCCGTCACGCCTTGCGGATAGCCGGCAAAGAATTCCCAGCACATGCGGTCATAGATCGCACGCTGCTCGGCGATCGTGTAGTCGATCGTATCGGGCGGATAATGGGAATTGGTGCGCTCGATGAAGGCCCAGGTCTCGGCGTCGATGAGGGTTTTGTAGTCGGTCATGGCTGCTGAACGGACTGCGTCCTACCTGCCCTTCCACACCGGGTCGCGTTTTTCGGCAAAAGCGCGAAAACCTTCCATGCCGTCCTCGGAACCGTAGAGGGCATCGACGGTCGGCAGCTGGCGGCGCGTCACCTTGTTCATCGCCTCCTGGAAGGTCAGCGCCTCGGCAACACGCGCCGTTTCCTTGATCGCGGCAAACACCAGCGGCGGGCCGCTGGCGAGCAGGCGGGCGATCTCCCAGACGCGGTCCTCGAGCTTTTCCTTGGGCAGCACTTCGTTGACCAGGCCCCAGCGATGCGCCTCGGCGACATCCATCCAGCGGCCGGTGAGCAGAAGATCCATGGCGACATGATAGGGAATGCGCTTCGGCAGCTTGATCGTTGCTGCATCGGCCAGCGTGCCGGCGCGGATTTCGGGCAGGGCGAAGGAGGAATGGTCCGAGGCGTAGATGAGGTCGCAGGACAGCGCCAGCTCGAAGCCTCCGCCGACCGCCATGCCGTTGACGCAGGCGATGACCGGCTTGTTGAGGTCACGCAATTCCTGCAGGCCGGCAAAGCCGCCGACGCCATAGTCGCCGTCGACAGCATCGCCGCCGGCAGCGGCCTTGAGATCCCAGCCGGCGCAGAAGAACTTGTCGCCGGCGGTCTTCACGATCGCCACGCGCAACTCAGGATCGTCGCGGAATGCCTTGAACGTCTCGCCCATCAGCCGCGATGTCTTGAGGTCGATGGCATTGGCCTTCGGCCGATCGAGCGTGACTTCGAGGATCGTGCCCTCGCGGCGGGTCGAAATGACGTCAGCCATTCTTCTTTTCTCCAAGCACCAGCAGAGCGTCGGCGATCCAGGCGCCCTTGCCTTCGGCGCAGACGATCAGTGGGTTGATGTCGAGTTCCTCGATCTCGCCGGCATTCTGCTGCACGAAGGCTGCGATGCCCGATATCGCCTCGATGGCCGCAGCGACATCGGCCTTCGGCCGGCCGCGATAGCCTTCGAGCAGCGGGTAGAGTTTCAGGCTGCGCAACGCGGCCTCGATGTCGTCGCGCGTCGCCGGCAGCATCAACGTCACGCTGTCGCGCAGCAGCTCGACCAGAACGCCGCCGGTGCCCAGCGTCATCACCGCGCCGAACATCGGGTCGCGGGTGAAGCCGACGATCAGTTCGGCAACGCCGTCGCGCACCATGCGCTCGACATAGAGGCCGGTGCCCAGCGGGCCGAGATCATGAGCGGCGGTGCTGACGGATTCGGCATCCTTGAGGTTGAGCAACACGGCGCCCATCTCGGATTTGTGGGTGACGCCCAAAGCCTTCAGCGCCACGGGGAAGCCGAGCGCCATGGACGAGATCACCGCCTCGACGGCATTGCCGGCACGCTCGCCTTTCGGCACCGGCAATCCGGCCTCGATCAGTCGCGCCTTGGCTTCGGCCTCGTCGGGCGTGACATGGCCGCCTACCGGCGCGCCCGATGCCGAGGTGTCGATCGGCTGCGCCTGCGGCTCGCGCCAGGCCCAGCCGATGAAGGCGGCCGCCTGGGCGGCGTCCATCGCCTCGGAAATGCCGAACAATGGCACCATGCCGCGCGCCATCAGGCCTGCCGTGTACTCTTCAGGCAGGTTTTCCGGCAGCGACGAGACGATCGCGCCTTGCGCCTTGTTGGTCTTGAGCGCCGATTCGAAAGCGCGCAAGGTTGCCCACCAATCGGTATCCGAGCAGCGGTCCGGGCGCGGGAAATCGAGCACCAGCATGTTAAGGTCGAAGCCGCCCGACACCATGGCGGTGAAGGTGGCGGTCATCGCCGGCTCGTTGTTCCAGATGAAGGTGTGGTAGTCGAGCGGGTTGGCGACCGCGACCAACGGCCCGAGCGTCGATTTGACATGGGCGCGGTGCTTGTGGGTGAGCTCCGGGAAATTGACCCAGCGCCCTTCCGCGCTGTCGGCCATCACGGACGCCTCGCCACCCGAACAGCTCATCGACGACAGCCGGTAACCAGGCAACGGGCCGGTGACGTGCAGCAGCTTCAGCGCCTCGATGAAGGCGGGGATGGAATCGACGCGAGCGATGCCCAGCCGCTTCAGGAACGCGCCCGAGGCGGCGTCCGAGCCGGCCAGCGAAGCGGTGTGCGAGACGGTCGCCTGCCTGGCCTGCTCGGAGCGGCCGACCTTCATGGCGATGATCGGCTTTTTCAACTCGCGGGCGCGCGCTGCCAGTCTTTCGAAGCCGGCTACCGAATCGAAGGCCTCGATATGCAGCCCGAGCGAGGTGACGCGCTCGTCCTCGATCAGGCCAAGCGCCATTTCGGACAGGCCCGTCTGCGCCTGGTTGCCGGCGGTCATCAGGAAGGCGATCGGCAGGCCGCGCTTCTGCATCGTCATGTTGATGGCGATGTTGGACGACTGGGTGATGATAGCGACGCCTCGGCCGCCCTCGGCCAGCCTGATGCCGCCATGCTGGTCGGGCCACAAAAGCGCACCGTCGGCATAGTTGATCAGGCCGTAGCAGTTCGGGCCGATGATCGGCATTTCGCCTGCGGCGGCGACCAGCTCGGCCTGCAGACGCTCGCCATCCTCGTCATAGGCTTCCGTCTCGAGGAAGCCGGCGGCAAAGCAGACGGCGCCGCCGGCGCCACGCTCGGCGAGTGCCTTGACCACCTCGATGGAAAGATGCCGGTTGACGCCGACAAAGGCGGCATCGGGTGCACCCGGAAGATCGGCGACCGAACGATAGGCCTTGCGTCCGGCGACCTCGTCCTTGGTCGGGTGCACCGGCCAGATCTCGCCGGCAAAGCCCATCTTGATCGACTGGGCGACCACGGCGGCAGCCTGCGCCCCGCCGAATACGGCAACCGATTTTGGGCGCAGGAGACGTTCGAGTTTATGCATGGTCATCTTTTCGTTTGAGCTCGATCTTTTCCAATAACCGGAATCCGGCTTTGGCGATCATGCTCTAAGCCCCGAACGGACGCAGCAGCGCCCGCGAAATAATATGTCGCTGAATCTCCGAAGTGCCTTCCCAGATGCGCTCGACGCGGGCGTCGCGCCAGATGCGCTCCAGCGGTAGGTCGTCCATCAGGCCCATGCCGCCATGGATCTGGATCGCCTCATCGGCGACGAAAGCGAGCATCTCGGTGGCCTTCAGCTTGGCCATGGCCATGTCCTGGTCGGTGACGGTGCCCTGATCGTACTTCCAGCCGGCTTCGAACACCATCAGGTCGGCGGCCTTCAATTCGGTCGCCATGTCGGCGAGCTTGAACGACACGCCCTGGAATTTGCCGATCTGCTGACCGAATTGCTGGCGCTGGGCGGCATATTCGACGGCATGGCCAAGCGCACGCTCGGCGCGGCCGAGACAGGTGGCGCCGACCTGCAGGCGGGTGGCGCCGAGCCAGGAATTGGCGACATCGAAGCCCTTGTGCACCTCGCCGAGCACCTGGCTCGCCGGCAAGCGGCAGTCGTCGAATTCCAGGATGGCGTTGGTGTAGCCGCGATGCGAGACGTTGCGGTAGCCGTCGCGCACCGTAAAACCCTTGGTGCCCTTGTCGACGAAGAAGGCGGTGATCTTCTTGCGTTTTCCACGCGAAGACTCTTCCTCTCCCGAAGCCATGAAGACGATGGCGAAGTCGGCGAGGTCGGCGTGGCTGATGAAATGCTTGGTGCCGTTCAGCACCCAGTCGTCGCCGTCCTGCACGGCGGTCGCCTTCATGCCACGCAGGTCGGAGCCGGCGCCCGGCTCCGTCATCGCCAGGCAGTCCCACTTCTCGCCGCGGATGCATGGGAACAGATATTTTTCGCGCTGCTCCGGCGTACCGGCCAGAAGAATGTTGGAAGGACGCGCCACGCAGGTCCAGTGGAGCGCGTAGTTGGCGCGGCCGAGTTCCTTTTCGTAGAGCAGCCAGGTCACCGTATCCAGCCCGGCGCCACCGACTTCCGTTGGCATGTTGGCGGCATAGAGCCCGGCCTCGATCGCCTTGACCTTGATCTCCTCGATCAGCTCGCGGCGCAGCACGCCGGTGCGCTCCACCTCTTGCTCATGCGGGTAAAGCTCGTTTTCGACGAACGCGCGCGTCGTCTCGACGATGAGTTTTTGCTCCTCCGACAGACCGAAGTCCATGGTCTCAGCCCTTCTTCTTTTTCTTCGGCTTTTCGGTTTTCTTCACCGGCTTGCTCGCCTTGGCCTTTTCGGCGGCCTTGGAGGCGGTCGGCTTCTTCGCTGCCAGCTTGGCCAGCTGCCTAGTGTAGTCCTTGTGCAAGGCGCCGGCACCCCAGCCCTTGCCCTTGTTCTGCTTCGACAGCGCTTCCATGATGGCGACCAGATTGTCGTCGCGGATCTTTTCCAGCTCGCGGATCGACAGCCCGTGCGCCTGGTCGTCCGACTGGGTGGCGATCAGGTCGACCAGTTCGTCGTTGAACTCCGGCACGTCCATCAGCTTGGTCCACGGCCATTGCAGGCAGGGTCCGAACTGCGCCATAAAGTGGCGCATGCCGGCCTCGCCGCCGGCGACGCGGTAGACCTGGAACATGCCCATCTGCGCCCAGCGCAGGCCGAAGCCATAGCGCATGATGTCGTCGAGTTCCTCGACGGTGCAAATGCCGTCCTTGATCAGCCACAGCGCTTCGCGCCAGGCCGCTTCGAGCAGGCGGTCGCCGACGAAGGCCTCGATCTCCTTACGGATCACCACCGGCTTCATGCCGATCGAGGCATAGATCTCCCTGGCGACCTCGATCGCCTCGGGGAAGGTCTGCTCGCCGCCGACGATCTCGACGATCGGCAAGAGGTAGACCGGATTGAACGGATGGCCGACGACCAGCCTCTCCGGATGCTTCTTCATCGCCACCTGCATGTCGGTCGGCTTGATGCCGGAGGTCGAGGAGCCGACGATGGCATTGGCGGGTGCATGGGCGTCGATCTCGGCCAGCACGCGGTGCTTGAGGTCGAGCCTTTCCGGCACGCTTTCCTGGATGAAGTCAGCGTCGGAAACCGCTTCGGCGATGGTCTTGGCGTAAGTGAGCTTGCCTTCCTTGGGCAGGCCGCCGGGCAGCATCTGCTTGTAGGCGCGCCGCGCGCCCTTCATCACTTCGCCGACCTTGCGGGAGGCTTCTGGATCGGGATCGAAGATCGACACGTCAATGCCGTTCAAGAGCAGCCGCGCCACCCAGCCGGCGCCGATGACACCGCCGCCAATGGCGGCCGCCTTGTTGATGATACTCATGCGGAGGCTCCGGTTCTTGTGTTCGCCATGTCTGGATCGATGAGGGGCACGCGCTCGCCGGCGCGGATGACCAATGGGTCGTAGGCCTTGCGGGCAAAGACTTCGAGCACGAAAGGTCGGAAGAAATCCATCGGCAGCGTCTCGTTGTCGGGGTCGAAGCTTGACTGGTCCCAGCGCTCGCAGAATTGGTCGCAATCGTCGAAGTAGGCGTGCCCGGCGAAGCGGTCGCGCGCGTGAGGATTGCCGCCGAGATGATGGGCGTAATAGAGGCGCTGGAAATCGCCGTGCTTTTCCACCACCCAGGTGCATTGCTCGCGTACGAAGGGTTTTAGGATCGCAGCCGCATATTCGTCGTGGTTGTAGGGCGCGTAGATGTCGCCGATGTCGTGCAGCAGGGCGCAGGCTATCCAGTCCGTGTCGGCGCCGTCACGCCAGGCGCGGGTGGCCGCCTGCAGCGAATGGCCGAGCCGGGTGATCTTGTAGCCGGACAGGCCCTCGTCGAGCTGCACCAGTGCATCGAGCAGCCGCTCGCCGGTCCTGGCAGCGTAGTCGATCTCATGCGTGGTCAGGAACTCATAGTCTTCCCTGTCGCCATCCTTCATCGCGGTGAATTTGACGGTAGTCATCTCGACACCCTCCAAACTACGCGGCGATCGGCGCCCGTTTGGTCAGGTTGAGCTTCTGGCGCGCTTCTTCCGGCCCGAGGATCCTAGCGCCGAGATTGGTGACGATGCTGGCGGCACGCTCGACCAGTTGCGCATTGGTCGCCAGCACGCCCTTGTCGAGCCACAGATTGTCCTCCAACCCGACGCGGACATTGCCGCCGGCCAGCACCGCGGCGGCAGCATAAGCCATCTGGTTGCGGCCGATCGAGAAGGCCGACCAGTTCCAGGTCGACGGCACGTTGTTGACCATGGCCATGAAGGTGTTGAGGTCGTCGGGCGCCCCCCACGGCACGCCCATGCAGAGCTGAACCAGCGCGTCGGGCTTCAGCACCTCTTCCTCGACCAATTGCTTGGCGAACCACAGATGGCCGGTGTCGAAGGCCTCGATCTCCGGCTTGACGCCGAGCGCCGTCATCATGCCGCCCATGGCGCGCAGCATACCTGGCGTGTTGGTCATGACATAGTCGGCTTCGGCGAAATTCATCGTGCCGCAATCCAGCGTGCAGATCTCCGGCAGGCACTGACGCACATGTTCGACGCGGTTGGTGGCGCCGCCCATGTCGGTGCCTTTTTCATTCAGCGGCAGCGGCGCCTCGGGCGACCCGAACACCATGTCGCCGCCCATGCCGGCGGTCAGGTTTAGCACCACGTCGACGTTCGCGTCGCGGATGCGCTCGGTGACTTCGCGATAGAGATGCACGTCGCGCCTAGGCTTGCCGGTCTCGGGATCGCGGACATGGCAGTGGACGATCGCCGCACCGGCCTTGGCCGCGTCGATCGCCGAATCGGCGATCTGCTTGGGCGAACGCGGCACATGCGGGCTGCGGTCCTGCGAGCCGCCGGACCCGGTCACGGCACAGGTAATGAAGACCTCACGGTTCATTGCGAGCGGCATGAAATTTCCTCCCAATCGAAACAGACGACAACATTGCGCTACTTGTCGGAAACTGTTTTGCGTTTTACGAAGGGGATATGATCAAAAGCGAAAAATCTGAAATCTTTCGCGCCGAGCGTTCACCGCTCAAGGTGACGCTGCTGGTGTTTTCAGGCTCGTCGATCATGTGCGTGGCCTCGGCCATCGATCCGCTGCGCGCCGCCAACCGCATCGCCGGCGAGACACTGTTCGACTTCAAACTGGTTTCGGTGACCGGTGAGGCGCCGGTCACCACTTGCGGCCTGCCGGTTGCGGTCAGCGGCCGCTTCGATGCCAACGAAGTCACCGACGTGCTTATCGTGGTCGCCGGTTTCGGCACGCAGAACTATGCCACGTCGGCGCTGCTTGCCGGCCTGCGCCGCGCGGCGCGTGCTGCGCGAGCCTGCGGCGGCGTCGAGGCGGGCACCTGGCTGGTCGCACGCGCCGGCCTGCTGGAAGGGCGCAGCGCCACCACCCATTGGGAAGACATGGAGGATTTTTCGTCGGCCTTTCCCGGCGTCGACGTGCGCCCCGACCGCTACGTTATCGACGGTCCCGTCTTCACCTCGGGCGGCGCCTCGCCGACCTTCGACCTGATGCTGCATTTGATTCGCACGCGGCTCGGCATGGCGGTGGCGCTCGATGTCGCCAGCGTGTTCATCTACGACCAGGCACGCGCCGCCACCGACGCGCAGCCGCTGGTCTCGCTTGGCCGCCTTGACGGCTATGATCCCAGGCTGGCGCAAGCCATCCGGCTGATGGAAGCGCATGTCGACCAGCCGCTGACCACCGCCGCGGTGGCCAAGCGCGCCGGGGTGACGGCGCGGACGCTGGAAAGCATTTTTCGCAAGTCGATCGGCGAGACGCCGGGCGCCTATTACCTCAGGCTCAGGCTGGGTGCCGCACGCCGGCTGGTGGTCGATACGCGCGTCGCCATGGCAGACATCGCCGGGCGGACGGGGTTTTCGTCCGCCGCAGCGTTTTCCAGAGCGTTTTCAAGAGCTTTCGGCGAAGCGCCGGTCAGGCTGCGCCGGGGATAGTGCGTGTCGCCCAAAAGTGTGTAGCGGTTTTGGGACAACGACATGCATGGAACAAAGATTCCAAAGCGCGGAGCGCTTTGGTGGCTCAAGCAGCGTTTTGACGATCGCTGCCGTTGTCGATCTGCGAGCGCATCTGTCTCGCCAGACGGACTTCGAATCGGCTGCTGACAGCGCGATCCCATTCGTTCTTCACATCGTCGGTAGGTCTCGGCAACGCCATCAGCCGATCGATGATCGATCCGGTCTCGCCGGACGAGAGTAGGGCGTCGATTTCGCGTTCGTGCTGCATATCGGTTCGCCTCCTTCTTCTTCACCCGCCACAGGAGCCATCCTTATACGAGATCCGTGACGGCTGTTTGAAGGCAAGAGCGAGGCGATTGAGGGGCGATGCGGGGCAGAACCGTGTCGTCGGTCCCGCCCATCGCGCAAAGCCGTTCCGGGGCAGCAATGCTTGGCCGCCCCTGGAAAGGGTATGGACGAAATTTCGCGCTCAGACGTAGCGGTTGACGATATTCTCGAGCAGTTCCTGGCGGCCCGAGCGCGGCTGCGGCTCGATCTTCTTCTTCACCACACGCTCGGCGATCTCCTCCAGCGTGCGTTTGCCCGACAGCATCGCCTTGGCCTCGGCCGAATTCCAGCCGGCATAGCGTTCGGCCAGCGGTCCCGACAGCGCCTTGTCCTCGACCATGCGGGCGGCGGCCTTGAGCCCGCGTGCACAAGAATCCATGCCACCGATATGGCCGATCAGCAGGTCCTGCGGATCGAGCGACTGGCGGCGCAGCTTGGCGTCGAAATTGGTGCCGCCGGTCTTGAAGCCGCCGGCCAGCAAGACCTGGTAGAAGGCCAGCGCCATTTCCGGGACATTGTTGGGGAACTGGTCGGTGTCCCAGCCCGACTGGTAGTCGTTGCGGTTCATATCGATCGAGCCGAAGATGCCCAACGCATTGGCCAGCGCCAGTTCGTGCTCGAAGGAATGGCCAGCCAGGATGGCGTGGCCCTGCTCGACGTTGAGCTTGACCTCCTTCTCCAGCCCGAAGCGCTTGAGGAAGCCGTACACCGTCGCGACATCGTAGTCGTACTGGTGCTTTGTCGGCTCCTGCGGCTTCGGCTCGATCAGGATGGTGCCCTTGAAGCCGATCTTGTGCTTGTAGTCGACGACGAGGCTGAGGAAGCGGCCAGCCTGTTCCTGCTCGCGGCCAAGGTCGGTGTTGAGCAACGTCTCGTAGCCCTCACGTCCGCCCCACAGCACGTAGTTCTCGCCCTTCAGCCGCTTGGTGACGTCGATGCAGCTTTTCACCGTCGCCGCCGCATAGGCAAAGACATCGGGATCGGGATTGGTGGCCGCACCCGACATGAAGCGGCGGTGCGAGAACAGGTTGGCGGTGCCCCACAGCAGCTTGACGCCGGTCTGCTTCATCTTTCCCGCAAAATAGTCGGCGATCTCGTCGAGGCGCGCGGCGCTTTCCGAAAAATCTTTGCCCTCCGGCCGGACATCGGCGTCGTGGAAGCAGAAATAGGGGGCGCCAAGCAGCGAGAACATCTCGAATGCGACGTCCGCCTTGAGCTTGGCCAACTCCATCGTGTCGATGCCGCCGGCCTTGGCGAACCAGGGACGGTCGAAGGTCTGGCCGCCAAAGGGATCGCCGCCCTGCCAGGCGAAGGAATGCCAGTAGGCCACGGCGAAGCGCAGATGGTCTTCCAGCCGCTTGCCGGCCACCACCTCGTCGGGATTGTAGAACCGGTAGGCCAGCGGATTGGTCGAATCCGGTCCCTCATACTTGATCCTCTGGATGTCGCCGAAAAATCCGCTGCTCATGATTTTTGTCCTCTCGATAGTTCGCCCTGATTACCTCAGGCGTAATTGGTTTCGTTCTTCCGCTGGTCGAAAAGGCTGGTGTCAAAGCCACTCAACGAAGGAGACAGACCATGACCGACCTCAACACGATCGCCCAAAACTACATCACCGCCTGGAACGAGAGCGATGCCGTCCGCCGGCAGGCTCTGCTGGAAGCGACCTTCACCGAGGATGTCAGCTACCGTGATCCGATCATGCAAGGCGACGGCCACGACGGTGTCGCCGCACTCATCGACGGCATGCAGCAGCGCTTTGCCGGCTTCCGCTTCTCGCTGAAGGGCAAACCGGACGGGTTTGGCGACACGATCCGTTTCTCGTGGAACCTCGGGCCGGAAGGCACCGAATCCGTGATCGAAGGCACCGACATCGGCGTCATCGACAACGGCCGCCTGAAGAGCGTCACCGGTTTCCTCGACAAGGTGCCGGCGCAGTGAGCCGCGATGCCACGGCCTGGGCGAAAGCCCGCTCATGCCGTGGCGCCCTTGATCGCCGGGTAAAGCGACCGGTAGCGGTGATAAGCGTCTGCATAGGCGCCGATCAGCGCCGTATCCGGTTCGATCGTGGCGTCGGTGGCCGGCGCAGTGCAGACGGCAAGCGGATCGGCGCCGGCCGCGGCGATCAGCCCGAGCCGGGCCGCACCGAAGGCGGCGCCGAAATCGCCTTCGGCAGGAATGTCAACCGGCACCTGCAGCGCGGTGGCGATCGCCTTCAACCAGTAGCGCGAGCGCGAACCGCCGCCGATCGCCGTCACCCGCGTCAAGGTCGTGCCGGCCTTTTTCAACGCTTCGAGACTGTCGCGGAAAGCGAAGGCGACGCCTTCGAGCACCGCCTGGGTCAGCACGGCGCGGCTGGACTCATGCGCCAGCCCGGTGAACGCGCCGCGAATGGCGGAATCATTGTGTGGCGTGCGTTCGCCCGAGAGATAGGGCAGGAAAGACACGCCTTTCGGCGCCTTGAGCGTATCGCCAAGCTCGGCAGTCAGTTCGCCAGCGCCCTTGCCCGTGATCTCCGACAGCCAGTTGAGCGAATCGGTGGCCGAGAGGATGACGCCCATCTGGTGCCAAGTATTCGGCAAGGCATGGCAGAACGTGTGCACCGCGCTTGCCGGATTGGGTAGGTAGGAGGCGTTGGCAGCAAACAGCACGCCCGACGTGCCGAGCGAGACGAAGGCGTGGCCGGCTCCCACCGTGCCCATGCCGCAGGCCGAGGCCGCATTGTCGCCGGCGCCGCCGGCGATCGGGATGCCTGATGACACACCCCATTTCGAGGCCAGTTCGGCGCGCAGGCCGCCGGCTTTCGCAGTGCCTTCGACCAGCGACGGCATCTGCTTCTCGTCGAGCGAGGTCGCGGCGAGAAGGTCGGCGGACCAGCACCGCTTGCCGACATCCAGCCAGGAGGTGCCGGCCGAATCCGACATTTCGGAAATATGCTCGCCGGTCAGCCAGTGCCGCAGAAAGTCCTTGGGCAAAAGCACCTTCGCCACCTTGGCGAAAACATCGGGCTCGTTGTTCTTCACCCAGGCGAGTTTCGGCGCGGTGAAGCCGGGGAAGACGATGTTGCCGGTGAGCTCGCGAAAGCGTGGATCGGCATCGAGCGCGGCCGCTTCGGCGTGGCTGCGCGTGTCGTTCCACAGGATGCAAGGGCGCAGCACCTTGTCTGCGGCATCGAGCAAAGTGGCGCCATGCATCTGGCCGGAGAGGCCGATGCCCTTGAGCGCGGCAAGCTCCTTTGGATGCGACGCCTTCAGCTCGGCGATCGCCGTCTCGCAGGAACCGATCCAGTCGGCCGGATCCTGCTCGGACCAGCCGGGATGCGGCCGCGACACGTCGAGCGAACCATGGCCGGAGCCGATGACGTTCTGACCTGCATCGATCAACAGCGCCTTGACGCCCGACGTGCCCAGATCGAGGCCGAGATACATGCTTTCCTCCCACTGCCATTATTTTTTTCGGGTCTCGAAAAAATCTGGCTTGGCCAGTTTTTAAGGCAAGATTCGCCGCCGGTCAATTCTCGGACAATTCGGCGGCGCGTTGCGAAAACAATGCCGAGAGCGGACTGTCCGGCCGCGCCAGCGTGCGTTCCGCCGTTAGCGCCCGCGACAGGGCATGGTCGCCGGAACGCAGCGCCGCCTCGATCAAAGTGAGATCGATAGCGTCGCGCTGCGCGTGGCTGCCGCCGAAGCGTTGAGCGATGGCGCGAATCGGCCGGATCAGGCGTACCGTCTCGGCATAGTTGCCGTCGCCGAAGGCCTTGATGGCGAGCGTCAGGGGATGGCCGACATCCCGGGTGAAGGCAGCATTGTCGTCGTTGCCGCGCATCGCCTCGCGCTGCGCTTCGAGTAGGGTTTTGGCCGGCGCTTCGAGGCCGGCGCCGACGAAGGCCATCATCGCATGCGCATCGTTGAAGGCGTAATTGCCGGCGCCGGCCTTGGGCCAGTTGGCGGCAAGGGCTGCCCAGCGGTCGCCGACATCGGCGCCGCCGAGATAGAGCCGCCACAGGATCGCCGAGGCATCGACCATGTTGAGCGCCAGCGTCGACGGCGTGCCGTAGATCGGCCCGTCATAGAGCGCCAGCACCTCGTCGGTCTCGCCGAGATCGTAGTGGAACAGCGACAGATGCCACCAATTGTGCACCTGCAGGAAGCTGTCCTTCGTCCACGCCTCCGGGTTGGCGCGCATCCAGGCGATGCCGTCTCTTTGCCGGCTCTGCATTTCCATGACATGGGCAACGGCGTGCTGCGCCCAGCCGTCGCGCGGCTCGATGTCGACCGCCGTGCGGCCAAGCTTTTCGGCGCGCGCATAGTCGCCCATCTCCTCCAGCCCGAAGGCCTGCATGCCGAGGACGGCGTGGTAGCCGGGCATGTCCTTTTGCCAGAAGGGCAGCGCGCGGCCGATGCGGTCGCGCAGCATGCGGGCATTGCCGGTGAAGAAATCGATCTGGTGCCCGGTCTGCAGCGCCACCATGTCGAGCGGAAAGTCGATGGCGATGTCCTCGAGCGTTCGCGAGGCCTCATGCCAGCGGCCGGCGGCGAGATGACCGAGGGCCGCGACATGCGCCTGCTCGCGCGGCGTCGCAGCAAGCGGCAGCGCAGCCTCGTGACAAGCCTTGGCCACCAGGCTTGCCGCCCGCTCAGTGGCGAGGCCGAAGAGATAGCCCTTGAAGACATGCGCCATGACGAAATCGGGGTTTTCGGCGATGGCGCGGTCGGCTGAGGCGACGGGATCGCCAATGAAGCACTGCAGTTCGCGCACGGCCTGGGCGTAGGGCGCGAAACCGGCCCCCGTCGCACCCGACAATGTCAGGCCGAATGCGTCCTTGACCGCCATGCCTTGCCCTCCATCAGATGCCGAGGCCAGCCTATCTTAGGCCAACAAAAGCTGGCACGCCAACCCTGGGCCCAGGCCCCATCGAGCAAGCAAAATCAGGCAGGGCAGGCGAATTCTTCCGCCTCAATTACCCGAGCGCACCGCCATGGTGGCGATGCCGGCGCCGACCAGCAGCGTGCCACCGGTGCGGTTGAAGATGCGGATCGCTTTGGGATTGCGCACGACATTGCGTGCCCTGGCCGCGATCAGCGCATAGCCGAAGGCATTGGCGAAGGCGAGCGCCAGGAAGGTCGTCTCGAAGACCAGCATCTGCGTCCAGAAATCCGCGTGCCGGTCGAGGAACTGCGGCAGGAAGGCGACGAAGAAGGTGATGCTCTTGGGGTTGAGCGCTGTTACCAGCCAGGCATGCGCCATCATTTTCGCCGAGGACACCACGTCGGTGCGCGGCTCGGCCTTGAGCGCGCCGCCGGCGCGGAACAGTTTTACGCCCAGATAGATCAGGTAGCAGGCGCCGATCACCTTCAGCACCGTGAAAACGGTGGCCGATGCCGCCAGCAGCGCGCCGATGCCCAGCATCGACAACGTCATGGCGGTGAAATCGCCCAGCGCCACGCCGACCGCCATCGGCAACGCCGTGCGCCAGCCCTGGCCCAGCGCATAGGACACGACCAAAAGGATGGTCGGGCCCGGAATGACGAGAAGGATGGTGGAGGCGGCGGCGAAGGCGGCCCAGTTTTCGAAGGACATCGGTGTCTCCTTGAGCGCAAAGAAAAGGATAAATCCTTGGGCGCGCAAAAATGTAAAGAGGCTTCTTCGAAATCCCGAGGCGGGCCGTTTCGCCTTGCCCGCGCGGGTGACAGCCGAACAGGGTTAAGACCAAAGTCCGGCTCTTCACGCTTTTTCAACCATGATTGGCGAAACTGGCCCTATCCGGCCGGACCGTGTTTCCGCCGACAGCGTAGGGTTTGGGTGCATGCGTAAGCCGCAAAATCTGACGCCGCCAGTGAATGGCGACGCGATCGAAGCCGACAATCTGCTTTCCCGCCGCGCGGTGCTTTCAGGCGCCGGCGCCATGGCGCTGCTCGGCATGGCCGGCTGCAGCCAGACGCTCGACCTGCCGCAGCTGCAGCTCGACGACACCACCACCGGCTCGGTGCGGCCAATCCGTCCCGCGATCAGCGTCGACAAGAACATCACCGGCCCGGACGTGATGTACGCCTCGCTCACCGATGGCGGATTCGAAGTGCCGGCAGTGCCCTATCAGAAGGTCAAGGCGGAATTTCGCCGCCAGATCGTCGTCGACAAGACCGGCGAGGCGCCCGGCACCATCGTCGTGCACCTGCAGGAGCGCATGCTCTATCTGGTGCAGCCCGGCGGCGAGGCGATCCGCTACGGCGTCGGAATCGGCAAGGACGGCTTCCGCTGGTCCGGCCGCGCCAACATCCAGTACGGAAAGGAATGGCCGGTCTGGACGCCGCCGCCTGAAATGATCGCGCGCAAGCCGGAGCTGGTGAAATGGCAGGGCGGCCAGCCCGGCGGCCTCACCAACCCGCTCGGTGCAAGGGCGCTCTACATCTACCAGGACGGCAAGGATACCGGCTACCGCATCCACGGCTCGCCCGAATGGTGGAGCATCGGCCAGGCGATGTCGTCGGGCTGCGTGCGCCTGATCAACCAGGACATCATCGACCTCTACAGCCGCGTTTCCAAGAAGAACCCGGTCGTCGTCGTCTGATCGTTCGACGGCTGCTCGCAGCCGTTTGACTCTCCCGTTGCGTGATGCCGCAAGACAGGCGAATGTGCCTGCGAAGCCACCATCCGGAGAATTGAAGAATGTCAGGAACGTTTGTGATCGCGCAGGGCGGCGGACCGACCGCTGTCATCAACCAGACCATGGTTGGTGCAGCACTGGAGATCCGCAAGCGGCATCCCGGCGCCAAGGTGCTGGGCTCGATCCACGGCGTGCGCGGCATTCGTGACGGCAACTATGCCGACCTCTCGGCCATCTCCGAGGAACAGCTCAGGCTGATCGCGGCGACGCCGAGTGCGGCACTGGGCTCGACGCGTGACAAGCCAGACGCGGCCTATTGCGAGGTCATCCTCAACGGCCTGAAGAAGGCCGGAGCCGACGCCTTCATCTATATCGGAGGCAATGACACGTCCGGCACGCAGCAGATCCTGACCGACGCCGCCGGCGGCACGATGGCCTTCGTGCACGCGCCGAAAACCATCGACAACGATCTCGAGGAGAACGACCACACGCCGGGTTTCATCTCGGCGGCCGAGTTCGTTGCCGGGGCCTTCCTCTCGGTCGATCTCGATTTCCGCGCCTTGCCCGGCATCTATGTCGGCATCGTCATGGGCCGGCACGCCGGCTTCCTCACCGCAGCCGCGGCCGCATGGCAGCTCGACCCCGACAGCGGCCCGCATCTCGTCTACGTGCCGGAGCGGCCGTTCTCGGCCGCCGGCTTCATCGACGACGTGCGCGCCGCGCTCGACCGCCACAAGCGCTGCATCGTCGCCGTATCCGAAGGCGTCAGCACCGCCGACGGCAAGGCACTGGTCGAAAGCCTGGTGCCACCGGAGAAGCTTGAGCGCGACGCCCATGGCAACGTCAAGCTGTCGGGCAGCGACCTGCCGGCAGCGCTGGAACGGGCGTTGGCCGAGGGACTGCCTGGCAAGCGCGCACGTGTCGATGCACTCGGCTATATGCCGCGCGGCTATGTCGGCGCGATCAGCGCCGTTGACGCCAAGGAGGCCTTCGATGCCGGCGCCTTCGCCGTTGCCGTCGCCGAGGAGGGTGGGGGCTCGGTGGCTCTGCAATATGACGGCACGAAGACCGTGCTGAAGAAGGTGCCGCTGAAAAACGTCGCCGGCAAGACGCGCCACATGCCCGACGATTTCATGAAGCCCGATGTCAACCAACTGTCCGAGGCCGGCATGGCCTATCTCAGGCGGCTGGTGCCGGAAAAATACAAGGTCGGAAAGCCCTTCGTCTGATGGCGCCAGTCTGGTGGGTGCCACTCTGATGGACGAACGTGTGCTGGGCGACTGGTTCAGCAAGACCAGTATCGACGCCAGGACGACGATGCTGACCGAGCCGTTCGTGCACGATTTCGTGCGCGCCAACATCTGGCATCTCAAAGGCCGCGACGTCGACCTGCTCGTCGACACCGGCATGGGCATCTGCCCGCTGGCGCCCCAGATTGACACGCCCGCCGGCAAGCCGCTGCTGGTCGTCGCCACCCATATCCATCTCGACCATGTCGGCTCGCTGCACGAATTCCCGCTGCGGGCGGGACCGGAGCAAAGCGCCGAAAAATTCGACAGCATGGATGAGGCGGTGACCTACGCCTACATGTTCCACAATCTCGACGGCGCCGTCTCGAAATTGCCGGCGCCCAGTTGGAAAGCGGCCGACTACAGGATCCCGCCGGCACCGCTGACAAGGACGCTTGCCGAGGGCGATGTCGTCGATCTCGGCGACCGGCAGTTCAAGGTGCTGCACCTGCCGGGACATTCGCCTGATTCGATCGCGCTGTTCGACGAGGCCGACGGCCTGTTTTTCGCCGGCGATGCCATCTATGACGGCATGCTGATCGACGACCTGCCGGATTCCGACCGCGCCGCCTATCGTCGCACGATGCAGCGGCTGCTCGACCTGCCGATCCGCATCGGCCATGGCGGGCACGGGCCGAGCTTCGACGGCAAGCGGATGCGGGAGATCGCCTCGGCCTATCTCAGGCGCACCAATGGGCGTTGATGCGCCGACCGAAGCGCCCGCGGACATTAAATCTTCGTAAGATGGCACAAGAACCCTAATTCGGACCCATCCAGACCCTAGATGCAGGTCTGTCGATCCGGTCGGCTGCCATGCCAGGCGAGACAGGCAATCGCAACCGTCGACACGCCGGATGGCCGGTTTCCCGTACGGGAGAAGCGGCCACGGCGCCGGATCAACTCTCGCCCGGACAGACGACCATGTCAGATATCCTTCGCAGACATCGCGTCGCGGCCTTGCTGGGCGCTGCGCTGATCCTATCCCCCTTCGTGGTGTCCTTCGCAGAGAGTGCGAACAATATGGGCGCAAGCAGCACCGTTCCGACAACCCAGACCCCCGTCGCCGGCATAAAGGCGCCGAACGGCTCGTTTGCTCCGATCGTGGCGGCCGACAAGCCGGCGGTGGTGACGGTCACCACCGTCATGAAAGCGCAGCCGGAAACGATGAGCGAAGACTCCCCCTTCGACGGCGGTTCGCCCTTCGACGACTATTTCCGTCAGTTTTTCGGCGACCAGGCAACACCCATGCCCAAGACCCCGCCGCAGCAACAGTCGCAGCGTGCGGAGGCACTTGGGTCCGGCTTCATCGTCGGCTCGGATGGCACCATCGTCACCAACAATCACGTCATCGATGGCGCCACCTCGATCAAGGTGACGCTCGATGACGGCACCGAGCTTCCCGCCAAGCTGGTCGGCCGCGATGCCAAGAACGATCTCGCCGTGCTCAAGGTCAAGGCCGACAAGTCCCTGCCGACCGTCAAATGGGGCGATTCCGACAAGCTAATGCCGGGCGACCAGGTGCTGGCTTTCGGCAACCCGTTCGGCATCGGCACCACGGTCACCGCAGGCATCGTTTCGGCGCGCGGCCGCGACCTGCACAGCGGTCCGTTCGACGACTTCATCCAGATCGACGCGCCGATCAACCACGGCAATTCCGGCGGCCCGCTGGTGGATGTCGCGGGCAATGTCGTCGGCATCAACGCGGCGATCTATTCGCCCAATGGCGGCAGCGTCGGGGTCGGCTTCGCCATCCCGTCTGACCAGGCCGAGAAGGTGGTCGCCAAGCTGATGAAGGGCGGCGACATCCAGTATGGCTATCTCGGCGTCCAGATCCAGGAGGTGACGCCGGACGTCGCCAGCGCCATGGGCCTTGACCATCCCGGCGGCGCACTGGTTTCCGAGGTCACCGACGGATCGCCGGCCGCGAAGGCGGGCATCAAGACCGGCGACGTCATCACCGGCTTCGCCGGCCGGGAGATAAAGGATCCGAAAGACCTGTCGCGTGCCGTCGCCGACGTAGCACCGGGCGCCAGGGAAATGCTCAATGTCTGGCGCGACGGCAAGACCATGCAGATTTCCGCCGATGTCGGACGCAACAGCGATGACGTGCAGACCGCATCGGCCGAAGGCAATGGCGGCAAGTCCACGGAGCAGGCCTTGCGCGTGCCGTCTCTCGGCCTCGGCCTCACCGACCTCACGCCGGATGTTCGCGAGCAGCTGAACCTGACCGACGACCAGCGCGGCGCCTTGGTCGAGCGCGTCAATCCGGACAAGGCGGCCTCGGCCGCCGGCATCCAGCCGGGCGATGTCATCGTCGGTGTCGACCAGACCCCGGTGAAGAACGCCAGGCAGGCAAACCAGGCGATCGCGCAGGCCGGCAAGTCCGGCAGGAAATCTGTGCTGTTGCTCGTCGATCGCGGCGACGCGCAGATCTTCGTCGCGGTGCCCTTCGCCGCCGGCTGAGGGACGAGTTCGACAGGCTTGCCGCATCGGCGGTGAGCCCGTCGGGCTGCCCAAGATTCCTGTTGCCCGTCGGGATATCTTCGCGAACACTGGCTGCGGTCGATTTCGAACGCAGCGCAAACGGATTGTCCCAATGGTTACCCGCGGCTTCTCTTCCGGGCGAAGGCCCCCGACGGATACGGACGCCCGCATCCCGCCCGGACAGTATCTCGAGCAAGGTTTTCCCGTGCTGTCGGCCGGACCGACGCCGCGCTTGCGCACCGAGGACTGGTCGTTCACGCTCAAGCACGGACCGCGGCCGATCAAGAAGTGGAGCTGGGCCGAGTTCAATGCGCTGCCGCTGACCCGGATGACGCGCGACATCCATTGCGTGACCGCGTGGACCAAGTTCGACACGGCATGGCAAGGCGTGCTGATCGACGACATCCTCGCGGATGCCGGCATTGGGTCGCCGACCTCCTTCACACTGGCGCATTCGTTCGACGGCTACGCCACCAATGTGCCGGTGAAGGACCTTGTCGCCGGCAAGGCGATGGTGGCGCTGCTTTATGAGGGCAAGCCGATCACGCCGGACCATGGCGGGCCGGCGCGGCTCCTGGTGCCGCATCTCTATTTCTGGAAGTCGGCCAAATGGCTGAACGGGCTGCAGTTCACCGAACGCGACGAGCCGGGCTTTTGGGAATTGCGCGGCTATCACATCTATGGCGACCCGTGGCGCGAGCAGCGCTACTCCGGCGACCCATGAGCGAGGCAGCGGCGGCGCAATCGCCCTGGCAGACGGCGAAGATCATTCGCATCGAAAAGCGCACGCCGCGCGTCACCAGTTTTGTCTTCAAGCTGTCGCGGCCTTTCGTCCATCAGGCCGGACAGCATGTCGATGTCCGGCTGACGGCGCCGGATGGCTACCAGGCGCGCCGTTCCTATTCCATCGCCTCGGCGCCCGAGAGTGGCGGGACTATCGAGCTGGCGATCGAGCGGCTCGACGATGGCGAGGTCTCGCCCTTCTTCCACGAGGTGGCCGTGGTCGGTGACGAGATCGAGTTGCGTGGTCCGCTCGGCGGCCATTTCGTCTGGTCCGACAGCGATGGCGAGCCGCTGCTTTTGGTCGGAGGCGGCTCCGGCGTGGTGCCGCTGATGGCGATGGTGCGCCACCGAGTGGCGCGGAAATCTTCGGTGCCGGTCGCGCTGGTGTTTTCGGCGCGGGTCTGGGATGAGGTGATTTTTCGCGACGAGCTGATCGGCCTCGACAACCGTCGCGACGGGTTCGACCTTGTGCTGACGCTGACGCGCGAGGCCGCACGGCGCCCCGAGGACTATTCGCGGCGGATAGACGTCCAGATGATGATGCAATCCATGGCGCGGCTGCCCGAGCCGCCGAGGCTTGCTTTCGTCTGCGGCTCGAACGCCTTCGTGTCAGCCGCCGCCCAGGCCTTGATCGATGCCGAAGTCCCGCCCGGCCTCATCCGTACCGAGCGCTACGGCGTTTGAACCGCTACGCTTCAGGCCTCGATTTCGAGCGCCGACAGCGGCTTCGAGCAGCAGGCCAGGATAAAGCCGTCGTCGATCTCGTGATCGAGAATGCCGCCATTGTGGCTCATCTCGACGTCGCCCGAGACCTTCTTGACCTTGCAGGTTCCGCACAGGCCGAATTCGCAGGCCGCGGGGATCCTGACGCCCGAGGCGCGCGCCGTCTGCAGCACGGTCTGCCCTGCAACGCATTCGGCGTCGACATCCGAAAGCGCGAAGCGGATCGGGGTCACGGCTTCGACAGGCACTCCGGTGCCGCCGTCCGCCGGGACGGCAAACGGCGCCGGTACTTCCTCGACCGCGGGAGCGGCGAAGCTTTCCTGGTGGTATCTGGCCATGTCGAAGCCCGAGGCTTCAAGCATGCCGCGCACCGCGCGCATGAACGGATCCGGGCCGCAGCAGAAGATCTCTCGCTCACGAAAGTCGGGCGCCAGCAGTGGCAAGCGGATGGCATCGATACGGCCCATATGGCCGAACCAGCCTTCACGGCTCGACCGTTCCTCGATCATGAAGCCGAGCGACAGGCCGGGCATGCGGCTGCCCAGCAATTCGAGTTCCTTGCGGAAGATGATCTCTTCCGGCCGCCGGGCGCAGTTGACGAAGCCGACATCGGTCCATGGCGCGCAGTCGTTCAGCCAGCGCAGCATCGACATCATCGGCGTGACGCCGGAGCCGGCCGAGATGAACAGGTATTTCGCCGCCGGATGGCTGTGCAGCGAAAAGTCGCCCACCGGTCCATAGGCCTTGACGTGGGTGCCTGGCTTCAGATGATCGAACATCCAGCGCGTGCCGAGGCTGCCGGCCTGCGCCTTCACCGTCACCGCGATCGAAAACGGCCGCGACGGCGACGACGACAGCGTGTAGGTGCGCATCAGCGGGCCGCCGGCGGTTGGCAGTTCCAGCGTCACGAACTGGCCCGGCTTGTAGCGGAACCAGGTCTGGTTGTCGGAGCGGAAGGTGAAGGTCTTGACGTCGGGCGCCTCGTCGGCGACGCCGATCACCTCCAACACCTGCAGCCTGTCGTTCCAGGGCGCCATCTCGTCGAGGTGGCGGTAAAGCCCGAGGTCGGTCATCGCGTTCATCCCCCACCCCTCAGGCGACGCTGCGCAGCGCCGGCCGGCCGCCTTCGGCAAGGCGCGGGCCGATGAAGGCCGCGTACCATTCGACGAACTGGATGACGCCGCCCTCATGCAGTTCCGAATAGGGGCCGGGCTCATAAGCCGGCGACAGGATGCCGAAGGCATTTTCCTCGACAATGCGGCGGTCCTGATCGTTGGTTTCGGTCCAGACATGCGTGAGTTCTTCGAGGTTGTAGTCGACGCCTTCGACCGCATCCTTGTGGACCAGCCACTTCGTCGTCACCGCGGTCTCCGTGGCGCTGATCGGCAGCACGCGGAAGGTCACCGCGTGGTCGATGAGAATGTGGTTCCATGTCGTCGGGTAGTGATAGTGCATCAAGGTGCCGATCCGGTCGGCCGAGACTGTGTCGGACAGGTTCTTCGTCACTGCCCGCTTGCCGTTCATCGTATAGCTGACGGCATCGCGCAGCAGCGGCGCGCGGGTGGCGCGATATTGTCCGGCCGGGTCGATGCGGAACTTGCTAGGGAGGCCCGCCGCCTCGCATTTCGCCCAGTGCGCCAGCATTTCGGGGTCGCTGTCGGCGCCCTGCACACCGGTCACCGTCGGCGCTTCCGGGAAGGTCTTGCAGAGTTCGGGGTGGTTGCCGGCGCAGTGATAGCACTCGCGGTTGTTTTCCCAGACGAGCTTCCAGTTGCCCTTTTCGACGATGGTCGATTCGAAGGCGACCTTCGCCTCGCGCAGTCGGTGCGGCAGCAGATAGGGCTCGATCATGGCGCGCATCGGCGCGAAGTCGGCGGGCTCTTTTGCCAGGCAGATGAAGATGTAGCCGCCGACGCTTTCGCAAGCGACCGGCTTCAGGCTGAACTGGCTCTTGTCGAAACCATCGGCCATCTGCCGGGCGAACAAGAGCCGGCCGTCGAGTTCGTAGGTCCACTGGTGATAGGGGCAGACGAGCTTGGCAGCGGTGCCTTTCTCGGTGTTGCAGACGCGGCTGCCGCGATGGCGACAGGAATTGTGGAAGGCGTTGATCTTGCCTTGCTGGTCGCGCACCAGCACGACCGGATAGTCGCCGATCTGGGCGGTGATGAAGCTGCCGGGCTTCGGCAGTTCGCAGTCATGGCCTATGAACAGCCAGTCGCGATACCAGATCAGTTCCATGTCGAGCTTGAAGAAATCGGCGTCGGTGTAAAAGGGCTGTTCCAGCGAGTAGCCCTGCTTGCGGCTGTGCAGCAGCCTCAGCATGTCGTTGCGCGCATCCATGTCCTGTCCTCGTGTTCAAGGACTGAACTGGTGGTGATGGAGGAAAGATTAGCGGCAACCCGGCGCCAGGCCGGACATGCACCATCCACCTCTTGACCGCCCACCGCGATCAGTCGAGTCTAGAAATCTCGGGCTGGTTTCCGGGCTCTGGAGTGTCCTTGCGGACGGTCGCGACACCTTCCCAGGCTTGTGGCCCAGTGGTCTCCCGTTGCGACTTGAACTCCACCACCGTTGCGGGGGCAGCGCCGGGTTTTGACCGGCTTCCCAATTCTCCGCTTCGTCGTCACCAAGCGGCACCTGAGATGCCATGATCTAATCACGACGGCCGGTTCGGTGGCGGCATGAAAGCGACATCGTATCCATGCGGGCGCGACACGGAATGTGAATACCGCAGCCCATCTCCTAGGGAAGGCCGATCTCCCGCTTTTGCCGCACTTGGCGCCCGTCACGAATCGCCAGCCGATCGGGAGTTAGCCGGCGTCGAAAGGGTTAATAGTATCAAAAAGTGACTATTAGAGGATTCTGAAATCGAACCGAACGGTTCGTTTCTGTTGACGGTGCGTGCAGGACGGTGTGAACGCTGGCACTCCGACACTGTTGGTGATGCATAGGTGGCTTTTTGATAACCAATTGATAAAGTTGATAAAAAGCTTGGTGGTAGTAGGCTCTGGTACAATTTCAAGATGCAGAGTCATGGTCCAAGCGAAACAACTTCGTGATTGGAAACCGCCACCTGGCTTTCCCACATCGGGGCTGTCCGAACGACGCGATTTTCTTCCCAAGACACGCCGCTAGACGGACGAAAAAACTGAAAATACTGGAGTATAAAAAATGAAAAAGATTGTTCTCACTGCCGCCGCCCTTCTGGCCATTTCCGGCAGCGCCTTCGCTGGTAGCGACAATTATGGTTCCAACGGTGCGAACCAGCCTGCCGCCGCAGTCGACAGCTCGCATACCGCTTCGATCCAGAAGCCGGCCCATGCCGACAACCAGCCCGTCGTTCAGGGCAGCGACCGCAACCTTTTCGGCAACAACTAAACAGTCGATCCCAAGACGAGACGCAGAGCGGCGGTCAAGTCCGCCGCTCCGGGATCTGAAATCCAGGAGTGCCCAAAATGAAGAAGATTGTCCTTACCGCCGCCGCGCTTCTGATCGCCGCTGGCAGCGCCTATGCCAATAACGACAGTGTTGGTTCGAGTGCCGTCAACAAGCAGACGACCGCCAACATCGACACCACGCAGACCTCGTCGGTGCGCAACACCGAGTCGCCGGTCTACAAGCTGCTGAATTCGTCGGGCGACGTGCAAAAGTCAGCGCCCCAGGGCAGCGACCGCAACCTCTTCGGCAATCGCTAACCGCCGAAGTTGCTAGCAAACAAGAGCGGCGGGCCTGGCCCGCCGCTCTTGTTTTTATGCGATGCCGAATGGCCTGACGTTAGGCCGCCTTCACTTCCGGCGCGTGGAGCGAGAAGGAGTGGCCGTCCGCGTCGAAGATATGCAGGTCGCCGGCGTCCGCGCTCAGCCGCAGTGTCGCCCCGCGCTTGACCTCGACATTGCCCGGCATCTTGGTCACCAGCGGCAGGTCGGCGCGGCCGATATCGACATAGACGAGCTGGACCTCGCCGAGTTGCTCGACATAGTCCACCGTTCCCTCGAACAGATAGTCCGCGCCGGTAGCAATCACCAGATCCTCAGGCCGCACGCCGAAGCTGACCGCAGCACCCTTCGCCGACGCCGGCGTGGCGATCGGCACCGTTGCCTTGCGGCCACCGACATGGCTGACGACGGTCGGGGTGCCGGTCTTGTCGACCGTCGCCGGCAGGATGTTCATCGCCGGTGAGCCGATGAACTGGGCGACGAACAGATTGCCCGGTCGCTTGTAGAGCTCCATCGGCGTGCCGACCTGCTCGATATGGCCTTCCTTGAGTACGACAATGCGGTCCGCCAACGTCATCGCCTCGACCTGGTCGTGGGTGACGTAGATCATCGTCGTATTCGGCATCGATTCCTTCAGCTTGGCGATCTCGATGCGGGTGGCGACGCGCAGTGCCGCATCGAGGTTCGACAGCGGTTCGTCGAACAGGAACACTTTCGGATTGCGCACGATGGCGCGGCCGATAGCGACGCGCTGGCGCTGGCCGCCCGACATCGCCTTGGGCAGACGGTCGAGATATTTGGTCAGCTGCAGGATCTCGGCCGCCTGCCGCACGCGCTTGTCGATCTCAGCCTTGCTTTCCTTGCCGATCTTCATCGAGAAGGCCATGTTGTCGTAGACCGTCATGTGCGGGTAGAGCGCATAGGACTGGAACACCATGGCGATGCCGCGCTTCGACGGCGGCACGTCGTTCACCACCTCACCGGCAATCTTGAGCTCACCGGAGGTAATCTCCTCGAGCCCGGCGATGGACCTCAGCAAGGTTGACTTGCCGCAACCCGAAGGGCCGACGAAGACGATGAACTCGCCCGACTTTATGTCGAGGTCGATGCCGTGGAGAATGTGCAGATTGCCGTATGATTTCTTCACCTGTCTCAGCGTGACATCGGCCATGATTTCCTCCCAGTGGTTCCCTGCAAATTAATCGATACGCCCGAACCAGGCGCCGTAACCGCCGAGGCGGACCGAGCCTGTGCCAGACTGTCCTGAAAAGCCGTGCCCCGGCAAGGGCTGCAGCGCCTGGCCGCCGAGGGCGACCTCGGCCGGCTTGCTGCCCAAATTGAAGACGCAGACGACCTGCTCGTTGCCCTCGCGGCGGTTGAAGGCGACGGTGTCGCCCTCGCTTTCGATGAAGGTAATGTCACCCTTGGCCAGCGCCGGATGCTGGCGGCGGAAAGCGAGAAAGCGCCGGTAGTGCTCGAGCAGCGAGTTGGCGTCGCCCTGCTGCACGTTGACGGCTTGCGACAGATGCTTGTCGGGCACCGGCAGCCAGGGTTTTGCGGTCGAGAAGCCGCCATTCCTGGCAGCGGCATCCCATACCATCGGCGTGCGGCAGCCATCGCGGCCCTTGAACTCTGGCCAGAAGCGGATGCCGTACGGGTCCTGCAGGTCCTCGAACTGAAGCTCCGCCTCGCCGAGGCCGAGTTCCTCGCCCTGATAGATGCAGACCGAGCCGCGCAGCGACATCAGCAGCGCCGAGATGACTTTGAGATAGGCGGTCGGATCGGCTTCGCCGGCGGCCCAGCGCGAGGCCGGCCGCATCACGTCGTGGTTGGAGAAGGCCCAGCATGACCAGCCATCGCTGGCGACCTTGCCGAAGGCTTCCAGAACCGAACGTACCTTGGCGGCGCTGATCTTCTCCGGCGCCAGGAAG
Source organism: Mesorhizobium sp. IMUNJ 23033 (assembly GCF_044778005.1). Lineage (NCBI taxonomy): Bacteria > Pseudomonadati > Pseudomonadota > Alphaproteobacteria > Hyphomicrobiales > Phyllobacteriaceae > Mesorhizobium > Mesorhizobium sp. IMUNJ 23033. The sequence continues at coordinate 328,902 of NZ_JBJACT010000001.1, read as the reverse complement.
TCGAACGAATAGCACATATGCACGCGCTTGCCGCCGGCGGTGTAGGCCGCCACCACTTCCAGCCCTCGCTGCGAATCGCCGACTTCGCCGACCGCGGCCTGTGCCGGATACTCGTCGAGCAGGGCGCGGAAGCGTTCCAGAAAACCGAGGTTTTCGGGGCGGCTCTTGTCGTAGAGATGATCCTGGTAATTGTAGGGGTTCACGGCAGGCGCCGTCTGGTCGTTGCGCTCTTCCGGCGGCAGCGGCGGGTTGTTTTCCAGCCCCTGACTGTGGAAGTAGAAATTGATGGTGTCGAGGCGGAAACCGTCGACGCCACGTTCCAGCCAGAAGCGGGTGATGTCGAGCAGCGCGTCCTGGACTTCCGTGTTGTGGAAGTTGAGATCGGGCTGTTCGGCCAGGAAATTGTGCAGGTAATATTGCTGGCGGCTGGTGTCCCACTGCCAGGCCGAACCGCCGAAGATCGACAGCCAGTTGTTGGGCGGCGTGCCGTCGGGTTTTGCATCGGCCCAGACATACCAGTCGGCCTTCGCATTGGCGCGGCTCGAGCGGCTTTCCTTGAACCACGGATGGATGTCGGCGGTGTGCGACAGAACCTCGTCGATCATCACCTTGAGGCCCAGCCGGTGCGCTTCCGCCGTTAAGGCGTCGAAATCGGCCAGCGTGCCGAACATCGGGTCGACGTCGCAATAGTCCGACACGTCGTAGCCGAAATCCTTCATCGGCGACTTGAAGAAGGGCGAGATCCAGATGGCGTCAACGCCGAGCGATGCGATGTAGGGCAGCCGTTGGACAATGCCTTTCAGGTCGCCGATGCCGTCGCTGTTGGAGTCCTGATAGGAACGCGGATAGATCTGGTAGATCACCGCGCCCCGCCACCAGTCACGATCGACGGCGGGGTCCGGTCTGGATGTCACCTTCAAAGCCGATTGCATTACTCTCAACCTCCTTTCACCGAGCCGGCAAGCAGCCCGCGTACGAAATAGCGCTGCAGCGAGAAGAACACGATCAGCGGCACGATAATGGTCACGAACGCCGATGTCGTCAGGATCTCCCAGTCGCCGCCGCGCGAGCCGAGCAGCGCATTGAGCTTGGCGGTCAGCACGATCTGATCCCCCTCGGTACCGAGGAAAACCATCGCCACCAGGAGATCGTTCCATACCCAAAGGAATTGGAAGATGGCGAACGAGGCGAGCACCGGGAACGACAGCGGCAGCACGATCTTGACGAAGATCTCGAAATCGCTGGCGCCGTCGATGCGCGCCGATTCCATGATCTCGCGCGGCAGGCCGGCAATGTAGCTCCTGAGCAGATAGATGGCGAAGGGCAGGCCGAAGCCGGTATGCGCCAGCCAGATGCCGAGATAGGTTTTCGAAGGCACGCCGAAGAAAGTGCCGACGCCGTTGTAGAGTTTTAGGAGCGGGATCAGCGACATCTGCAGCGGCACGACCAGCAGGCCGATGATGACGGCGATCAGCAGCGCACGGCCTGGAAAGCGCATCCAGGCGAGCGCGTAAGCCGCGAAGGCCGCGATCAGGATCGGGATGACAGTCGCCGGAATGGTGACGGTCAGCGAGTTCATGAAGGAGCGGCCGATGCCTTCAGAGAACAGCACTGTCTGGTAGTTGTCGGTGGTGAATTTCGGCGGCGCCGACGAGGCGTAGTAGACGCGCTGGCCGCGATCGCCCTCGAACGCTTTTGGCGACTGCATGACGAACGTCCCGTCGGCGTTGAGCTGCAAGGTCACGCCGTCGCCGAGATCGGCAGTCGTGCCGGCCGGATACTGTGTCGGCGCGGCCGACTTGACGCCGAAGGCGCTGATGTTGCGGGCAGCGCCATCGCCGAAGATGTTACCTTGGAGGACGAACTTGCCGTCCTTTTCGACCTGCGCCGAGGCCGGCGGCAATCGGCCGGCTTCGGTCTGACTGGAACTGGCGAATGAATTCCACCAGCCGGAGGCGATGATCTGGTCCTTGTCGCGCAGCGACGAGACGAGAATGCCGAGCGTCGGCACGGTCCAGATCGCCACGAAGATGAGCACCGCGATATGGACGCCGAAGCGGCTGGCAAACGACTTTCCGGTTGCGACGGCCATCTCAGTGCCCTCCCGTCTCTTTGTTGGCCTGGCGGATGTTCCAGACCATGATCGGAATGACCGCGATCATGATGATGATGGCGATGGTGGCGCCGCGGCCGAAGTCACCGCCGCCGCGGAACATCCAGTCGAACATCAGATTGGCCAGAACCTGGCTGTTCCACTGGCCGTTGGTCATCGTCAGCACGATGTCGAACACCTTCAGCACCAGGATGGTGATCGTGGTCCAGACAACGGCGATGGTGCCCCAGATCTGCGGCACCATGATCTTCCAGAATATCTGGAACGGGTTGGCGCCGTCGATGACAGCGGCTTCCAGCGTCTCCTCCGGAATGCCGCGCAGGGCGGAAGACAGGATGACCATGGCAAAGCCGGTCTGGATCCAGATCAGGATGATCATCAGGAAAAAATTGTTCCAGAACGGCAGCGATATCCAGACCTGCGGCTGACCGCCGAAATACTGGATGATGGCGTTGAGCAGGCCGATCTGCGTCTGGCCCTCGCCGCGATACTCGTAGATGAATTTCCAGATCACGCTGGCGCCGACGAAGGAGATCGCAAGCGGCAGGAAGATCAGGCTCTTGGCGATCGTGCCCCACCAGATCTTGTCGGTGAGCACGGCAATGATCAGCCCGAGGAAGGTGCAGGCGGCCGGCACCACCGCCAGCCAGACGATATTGTTGAGGATAGAGTTGCGGAACTCGCGGTCGCCGAACGCCCATTCGTAGTTGGCGAAGCCGACGAAATTGCCGCCGCCGCGATCGAGGAAGGAGAGCCGCAGCGTCTCGACCACCGGATAGATCAGATAGATGGTGAGGATGATCATGGCCGGGCCGACGAACAGCCAGGGGCGGATCATTCCTTGCCGGCGCAGATTGTCGATGGCTGCCGCACCCTGGACGCCGCGCGACGGGAAAATAATGTCCACAAGCTTGTTGGCGCCCCAGAAATAGGCGACGCAGCCGCCGACGCCGACGATGATGACGAATATGGCCGAAAAGATCTGAGCCGCCATGGGTCCCTCTCCCCTGCGCATGATCCGCCAATCGAGAAAAAGCTTGGCGACGGGATCACGAGCCGATTCAGTTGTGAAGCGCGAGCAGGTGCCAGGCGGGTAGTCGCCGCGGCAGGCCACGCTTCATGCCGGAACTCTATGCTTCACGAAAAACGCTGCAGTCGGGCCGACGGTGGGACCCGGGCCATCGCGGCCCGGATCCTGTCAGGACGGATAAGCCTGCGATCGGCGGTTTACTTGATGGCGTCCCAGCTCTTCTGGATGTCGGTGGCGACATCCTGGGCCGACTTGCCGCCAACCAGGTCGATCATGCCGGTCCAGAAGGAACCGGCGCCGATCTTGCCCGGCATCAGGTCGGAGCCGTCGAAGCGGAAGGTCGAGGCGTTGGCCAGGATCTCGCCCTGCTTCCTCAGTGCGTCGCTGGCATAGGCTTCCTTGTTGACCGACTTGAACGGCGTCACAAAGCCGCCCTGGGCCATCCAGATCTCATGCGCCAGCGGCATCTTCAGGAATTCGATGAACGCGCGGGCACTCTTGCTATCTTTCGTGATCATGGCCAGCGTGCCGGCACCGAGAACCGGGGTGCCGAGCTCAGGCTTGGAGGCATAGGGCGGGAAGTAGAAGAAGTCGGCGTCCTGTCCCACCTTGGTGCCCTCAGGGAAGAAGGTCGGGATGAACGATGCCTGGTGGTGCAAATAGCATTTCGGCGGCACCGCGAAGAGGCCCTTCGGGCTGTCGCGGAAGTCGGTCGCGGCAACCGCCTTGGCGCCGCCGTCGACCATCTTGTCGTCGGTCGCGATCTTGCCAAAAATGTCGATGGCGTTGACGACCGCCGGATCGTTGAACGGGATCTCGTTCTTCACCCACTTGTCGTAGGTCTCCGGGGGCTGGGTACGCAGCATGATGTCCTCGACCCAGTCGGTCGCCGGCCAGCCGGTGGCGCCGCCGGAGCCGAGCCCGATGCACCAGGGCGTGCCGCCGTCGGCGATGATCTTCTTCTCAAGCTCGGCCAGTTCTTCCTGCGTCTTCGGCACCTTGTAGCCGGCTTCCTCGAAATTGTCCGGCGAGTACCAGACCAGCGATTTCACGTCGGCCTTGTAGGGGAAGGCGAAGAAGCCGGGCTTGCCGTCCTTGTCCTTGAATGTGCCGAGGTCGACCCATGATTGGCCGGCGCCGTAATTGTCCTTGACCCATTTGGCGGTGTCGTCGCCGAGCGGCGTCAGAAGGCCCTTGGACGCCAGGTCCTGGATCAGGCCGGGCTGCGGCAGCACGGCGATGTTGGGCGGGCTGCCGGCCTGGGTGTCGATGACGATCTGCTGTTCGTAATTCTCGGACGAGGAGTATTTGATCTCGACGCCGGTGGCGTCCTGGAAATATTCGAGAACGGTGCGGATAAGGCCCTCGTCCTCGCCGCGCCACGGCCCAAAAATGGTCAGCGTCTCACCCTTGAGATCGACCTTCTTCAGCTCTTCGTAATTCGCCCAGTTGAAGCGCGGGTCCTCGCCCGGCTTGAACTTCAGTTCGGCTTGCGCCGGCAGGCTCAGGGCAAGCGTTGCGAACGCAGCGCCCAGCAGAAGCATTTTCTTCATCGCTATTCCTCCCAGTGGTCATGAACACCCGGACGGAACCTCCATTCCGCCCGCCGACGCCGCAGGACTGTGACTCAGTCAGAAAGGAACCGCAACCTTTCGAAGAGTCTTCCAAAGCGCTTTGGTCTTCTTGATCTCGCCATTGAATCGCTCGGGAGTCAAGAGGGTGGCTAGCTAATCGATTTAGTTTTGGCAAATAAGCGGCAACTAAACTGCACTGCAGCACAGTTTTATGGCGGCGCAACAGCAATTCTGCTTCAAACTGGCCAGACCAGTGCGTATGCTAGCTCTGTTCGGCAGCGCCAGCCTTGGCACCGCTCGGATTCAAAATTAAAAGCGCTTTGAGGCTTTGGAGGCCTCCGGTGAACCTGAAGCAGCTCTCGCATATGCTGGCGCTTTCGCAGACGACGGTAAGCCGCGCGCTGAACGGCTATCCGGAGGTCAACGAGGAAACGCGGCGGCGCGTGATGGACGCAGCCAAGCGCCATGGCTACCGCCCCAATCCGAGCGCGCGCCGGCTGGCCACCGGCAAGACCGGGATGATCGGCTATGTGCTGCCGACGGGTGCTGCCGTCGAGATCGACCCGCATTTCATCGAATTCCTCTCCGGTCTGGGCGACTATGCCCGTTCGCACGAGCTCGACCTGGTGCTGTCCCCGGCTGACGCCGACGACCAGGAGACCACTTACCGCCGCATCGTCGCCAACCGGCAGGTCGACGCCGTCTACATCTCCTCGCCGCGGCCAGTTGACCGGCGAGTGGCGTTGCTCAATACGCTCGGCATCCCCTTCATCGTCCACGGCCGCAGCGAAGGCTTCGGCTTCGACTACCCCTTCACCGACATCGACAATGAAGGCGCCTTCCACGAGGCGGCGCGGCTGCTGATCCAGCTCGGCCACCGGCGGCTGGCGCTGATCAATGGCGACGACCGCGAGACCTTCGCCATCCATCGTGAGCGCGGCATGCGCCGGGCACTCACCGCCAGCGGCCTGACGCTCGGCGAGCGCCATATCTGCTCCGTCACGATGACCGAGGAGAACGGCTATCGCGCCGCCCGGCGCCTGCTCGAGCAGAGCGAGCCGCCGACGGCAATCGCCTGCTCCAGCCTGATCATGGCGCTGGGCGTCGTGCGCGCGGTACGCGACCTCGGCCTGACGATCCCCGACGACCTGTCGCTGATCGCCCATGACGACGTCTTCCCATGGCTGAAGCCGGAGAATTTTTCCGTGCCGCTATCGACGACGCGATCGTCGATCCGTCTCGCCGGCGCGCGCGTCGCCGAACGGCTGGCGGCGCGGATTTCCGGGCTGGAAGAGGGCGCCCGCGGCGAAGTCTGGCCGGTCGACCTGGTGGTGCGGGGATCGGTTGCTGGGGCGCCATAGGCTATGTGATGTTCAGGTGGGGCCGGCCTGGCCTGAATCTCACACAGCCCGTAGGTGCAACTTATTCCTTCGCCGCCTCTGCCGCCTTGGTGTCCAGCAGCCCATAGCCGAAATCATTGTCGCGGCCCTTCGGGCCGAGATCCCTGGCCGTTGCCGCCAGCGCCTTCTCGATCTCGTCGGCCGAGCGGTCGGGCGCGATGTGGATCAGATTGGCGACGGCCCCGCTCACGATCGCCGCCGCGAACGAGGTGCCGGTGACCACTTCGGAGCCTGCGCCGCTCGGTGCCACCATCTCGACGCCGGGGGCGGAGATGAAGACGTAGGCGCCGCGATTGGCCTGCGGCATCAATCCGTCCTTGGCATCGGTGGCGGTGACGGCGATGACACCGTCATAGGCTGCCGGGTAGCCATAAGGCGCCTTCGGCCCGTTGTTGCCGGCGGCGGCCACCAGCACGATGCCGAGCGCGCGGGCATTGCGGCAGGCGATGCCGAGCAGGTCGTTCTTCGGGCCGACGAAGCTCATATTGATGATGCGCACATCCTGCTCGGCCGCCCAGTCGAGCGCAGAAAGGATGACATCCATGGTCGACTTGCCGCCCTCGAAGGCGCGGGCGTGGTAGATCTTCGCGCCGGGCGCCATGCCCTTCAGCGCACCGACGCCGGCGATCAAGCCATCGATCGAGGTGCCGTGGTCGCGCTTTTCGATCGGCACGTCGGGCATGGCGTCGAACTGGTCGGCGATGACGCCGGAGAGCGCCGGATTGGTGTCGTCGATGCCGGTGTCGATGACGGCGATGCGCACATTCTCACCGCTGGCCTGCTTCTCGTCGAGTTCGATGCGATCGAAGGCATAGTTGACGATGGCGGCCGCCTGCTGCAGCGAATAGACATGGTTGGGCTCGCGCCGCCTTGTGCGGCCGTCGGCGGCCAACTGCGCCAGCACGACGCCGACCGGGCGGCCGTCGAGAATGCCGAAGCGCGCCAGTGTGGTGCCCAGCAGCCGCGACTGGCGCTGCGACCGCACTTCGAGGCCGAAGGAAGCGGCGATCTGCTGCACGACGCCGGCATCGCCGTCGACCGTGACCAGCACCTCGTCGGGCACGTAGTCACCGACGATGGCGCGCTGCGGCACGGTGGCGACGAGATCGGTCGGCGAAATGACCGGACCGCCAGGCACGGCGGCCGGAACCACCGGTGCATCGGCGGGCGCGGCCGGCGAAGGCAAAGCGCTGGCCGGGTCACGACGCGGGTCGGGCGTCGGCAACGGCGTCCCGCCGCCTCCGGTAGGATTGGGGAACAGGTCGACGATCAGCGCCGGGAGAAAGACGGCGCCCGTCGCGCCGGGCGTTCCGCCACCTTCGTCGTTGGCGCAGTCGGCGCCGGCAGCATTCGTCCGGTCGAGACAGTCGGGTTTCGACTGCGGCTGGTTCGTGCTCTGCGCAAAAACGGGCGTGGCGGCGATTGTCGCCGCCGCCAGCAGAAATCCAGCAAATCCGAAGACTGTTCTAGCCGCCACTCGCCGGTTTCCTTCCCTCGATCACAGCTTCCGCGAAAGGCTGGGCGGCAATAAGGCTGACCAGCTTCTCGTAGTCGGCAGCGGTCTCGGCCGCGATGGCGATGCGGAAGACACCATCGGCGGTCGGCCCGCCAGCGATCTTCAGCCCGTTCTCGCCAAGGAAGACGGCGATGTCCGACATCTTCGCCTCCGGCTTGAACTTGACCAGAGCGAACGGCATTTTTGCCAGATCGTCCTGCGCGCCGGCAATTTCGAAATCATTGCCCTTGCCGCCCGGCTGCACGAAGGACTGCACCCCGACCAGCGCCAGCAGCACCGCGGCCGCCGCCCAGGCGACGCCGACCGGCACCGCCATGAAGCGGTTGAAAGCCTGCGCCAGCCATGATTGACCTGCCGGAGCGCGCGCTGGGCCGGCCTCGGCGTCGAGCGCCTTGGCGAAACGGCTGAGCGCATCGGCCGGCGGGCGGATCGCCTCGTTGGCAGCGGCGATGCCGGAGAATTCGGCTTCCGCCTCGCCGAGCGCGGCAAGTGCCGCCGGATCGGTTGCCAGCCATTCCTCGACGGCTTCCAGTTCGGCGCCCTCCAGCGAGCCGTTCAAATAGAACGGCAACAGCGTTTCCATCTCGTCGCGGCGCGACATCTTTTCAGCGGCGCTCATGGCCACCCCCTGTCGTAACCGGCGGCCTTCAAGGCTTCGCCGAGTTTCTTGCGGGCGTAGAACATCCGGGTTTTGACGGTGGCGACCGGAATGCCGAGCACCTCGCCGATCTCGGTCACCGACTGTCCGTGGTAGTAGGCAAGGTCGATCACCGTGCGGTGCTCTTCCGGCAGCGCATCGATGAACCGCCGCAGGGCGGCTGCCTTGTCGTCCTTCATCGTGACGACTTCCGGCGTGTCGGCGCTGTCGGGGACCTGCGCCGCGTCATCGTCGTCGATCCAGTCTTCCTTTTTCTTGCGCAGCAAGGACAGCGCCTTGAAGCGGGCAATGCCGAGCAGCCATGTCGAGACTTCCGAGCGTCCTTCGAAGCCCGGCGCCTGGCGCCAGAGCTCGAGAAAGACCTCGTTCGCGATATCGTCGGCCATCATTTCCGATCCCGTCTGGCGCACCACGAAGCGATAGACCCGCGCGTGGTGGCGCATGAACAGGAGCCGCACGGCGGCCCTGTCGCCCTTCGCGACCCGGTCGACAAGCGCGCGATCGGTCTCCGTCGCCGCCGTCATGGCCGGTCGAGCCGCCTGGCTCCTGTCTGCTCTGTCGCCGATCGGTCCAAAAAGGTTCATCCTCCGCCAAGGAATTTTCGGAGGCTAACCGAAGAGCGCGGGTGTTGCCAGAGTGTAGCCTTCTCCCCGTCTCTATACGGGGAGAAGGTGCCGGCAGGCGGATGATGGGCGGCACCCGCGTTCGCTATTCATATTCAACGTTCGCGCTGCCCCTCACCCTTACCCTCTCCCCGTATAATGACGGGGAGAGGGGGCCGCGAACTTTGGTGGTCGCCTCCTCCGTCACCCCAAAAACGGCTTCGCCTTCATCGTCGCCGGCACCGGCACGCCGAGGCGCTTCAGCACCGTCGGCGCGAGTTGCAACTGGTCGAGCAGCGTATCGGCCTGCGGTCCTTTGCCCGGCCCGAAATAGTACAGCGCGAAATCCTGCATCTCATCGTCATGGCCGCCGTGATGGCCGCGGTTCGTCTGGCCATGATCGGCGGTGACGATCACCTCATAGCCGGCTCCGCGCCAGCCGGGCAGGAAGGCGGCGAGCATCCCATCCATCGCATAGCAGGCATGGTCCATCTCGTGGCAGTCATGGCCGAAGCGGTGGCCCATCGAATCCAGCGTGCAGGTATGCAGGATGCCGTAGTCGATGCTGTGGCGCCGGGTCAGCATGGTCAGTGTGGCGAACAGGTCGACATCGCTCGGCGTCATCTGGTTCTTGAGGTTGTAGCCAGTCATGGTGTGGAAGCGGCCATGCGTGATCGGCCCGCCTGGCTCGTCGAATTCCATGTCCTCGACCAGGTCGAAGGGATGGGCGCGGAAGAATTCGGACCAGTAGGAATGGGTGACTGCGCCGGTCTTGCCGCCGGCCCTGCTGATCTCGGAGAAAATATCCGGCTGCTTGACCCGGAACCGGTTCTCATTGGAGAGGATGCCGTGCACCTGCGGCGAAACCCCGGTGTGGATCGAGGCATAGCAGCAGGCCGAAGTCGAGGGCAGCACCGAGCGCATCTTCCAGACGCGCGCCTCTCCCGACTGCACCCAGCCTTCGAGATTGCCCATCAGGCGGCGCCAGTTCCGATAGGGCACGCCGTCGAGGATGATGAGCAGAAGTTTGGTCTCGAGCGCCACGAGTGGCTCCATGCGACTTGTCAGTTGAAATCAAAACGCCGCGGGTCTGTGGGACACGCGGCGCGTTGCTCGTGAAACAGTGTTTCCGGATTTCGCCCCTAGTTGCCGGCGCTCGCCATGCGCCGTCCCTTGATCGCCTTTTCCAGCCAGCCGATCTCCATTTCGGGAACCGATGACAGCAAAAGATCGGTGTAGGCGTCGAAGGGCGGCGTCAGCACCTTGCTCTTGGGCCCATAGCGGACCACCTCGCCGCGATACATCACCGCGATCGAATCGGCGATCGACTTCACCGTCGCCAGATCGTGGGTGATGAACAGATAGGCGACGCTCTCCTCCTTCTGCAGTTCGAGCAGCAGCTTCAGGATGCCGTTGGCCACCAGCGGATCGAGCGCCGAGGTCACCTCGTCGCAGATGATCAGCTGCGGTTTGGCGGCGAGCGAGCGAGCGATGCAGACGCGCTGCTTCTGGCCGCCGGAAAGCTCGGCCGGATAGCGGTCGGAAAAGCCCTTGCCCATCTCGATCTTGTCGAGCAGTTCGGCGACGCGCTTGTCGCGCTCGCGGCCGCGCATGCCGAAATAGAACTCGAGCGGCCGACCGATGATGGTGCCGACGGTCTGGCGCGGGTTCATCGCCACGTCGGCCATCTGGTAGATCATCTGCAGCTGGCGCAGATCCTCCTTCGGCCGGTCGGCGAGCTTGTTGGCAAGCGGCCTGCCGTCGAAGGTGACGGTGCCTTCCTCAGGCGGCAACAGCCCGGTGATGGCGCGCGCCAGCGTCGACTTGCCGGACCCCGACTCGCCGACGACGGCCAGCGTCTGGCCCGGATAGATGTCGACCGAGACGTTCTTCAATACCTTGATGTGGCTGCGGCCATAGGCGGCGGTGACGTTCTTGACCGACAGGAACGGCGTCGTGCCGGGCTTCTGCTCATGGTGTTCGATCTCGTGCACCGAGACCAGCGCATTGGTGTATTCCTGGCGCGGTTCCTTGATGATCTGGCGGGTGCCGCCCCATTCGACCAGCCTGCCGTGGCGCAGCACCATGATCTCGTCCGAGACCTGGGCAACCACGGCAAGATCGTGGGTGATGTACAAAGCCGCCACATGGGTGTCGCGGATGGCGTCCTTGATCGCCGCCAGCACGTCGATCTGCGTCGTCACGTCGAGCGCCGTGGTCGGCTCGTCGAAGACGATCAGGTCAGGCTCCGAACACAGCGCCATCGCCGTCATCACGCGCTGCAACTGGCCGCCCGACACCTGGTGCGGAAAGCGTTCGCCGATGGTTTCGGGGTTGGGCAGGCTGAGCTTTTTGAACAGCGCGACGGCACGCTTCTCGGCCTCGGCGCGCGTCGCCGTGCCATGCAGCAGCGTCGCTTCCACCACCTGGTCCATCAGCCTGTGCGCCGGGTTGAAGGCGGCGGCTGCCGACTGCGCGACATAGCAAACTTCGCGGCCGCGCAGCTTGCGGAAACCTTCCTTGCCGCCCTTGAGGATGTCGCGGCCGTTGAGGATGACCTCGCCGCCGGTGATGCGCACACCGCCGCGGCCATAGCCCATCGACGACAGGCCGATGGTCGATTTGCCGGCGCCCGACTCGCCGATCAGGCCGAGCACCTTGCCCTTTTCCAGCGTCAGCGAGACATCATGGACAAGCACAATGTTCTTCGGCGCCTCGCCGGGCGGATAGACCGTGGCCTCGATGCGCAAATTGCGGATGTCGAGCAGCAGGCCGGATTTCGCTTTGCTGTCAGCCATCACCCGCGCCCTCCCTTCAGGCTTGTCGTGCGGTTGAGCACCCAATCGGCCACGAGGTTGACGGAGATCGCCAGTGCTGCGATCGCCGCGGCGGGAATAAGCGCCGCCGCGATGCCGAAGACGATGCCGTCCTTGTTTTCCTTCACCATGCCGCCCCAGTCGGCATCCGGCGGCTGCACGCCGAGGCCGAGGAAGGACAGCGTCGACAGGAACAGCACCGCATAGATGAAGCGCAGGCCGAGTTCGGAGACCAACGGCGACAGCGCGTTGGGCAGGATCTCGCGGAAGATGATCCAGGTCTCGCCTTCGCCGCGCAATTTGGCCGCCTCGACGTAGTCCATGACGTTGATGTCGACGGCGACGGCTCGCGACAGGCGGTAGACGCGTGTCGAATCGAGAATGCCCATGACCAGGATCAGCGTCACCAGATTGGTGGGCAGCACGGAGAGCACCACCAGAGCCATGATCAGCGTCGGGATCGACATCAGCAGGTCGACGAGGCGCGACAGCAGCGTGTCGAACCAGCCGCCGAAAACCGCCGCCGAAAAACCGAGGATGGCGCCGAGCGAGAAGGACAGGGCGGTGGCGAGCACCGCGATGAACAGCGTAATGCGAGCGCCATAGATCATGCGCGACAACAGATCGCGGCCGAGATTGTCGGTGCCCAGCCAATGCGCCGCGGACATCGGCTCCCAGACGTCGCCGACGATCTCGCCATTGCCGTGCGGTGCGATCAAGGGTGCGAAGATCGCCGCCAGCACGAACAGCGTCGTCAGCACGATGCCGATCAATGCCGGGATGGGGATGCGTTTGATATCGAGCATACCCGCTCCCTTACTTCGGATGTCTGAGACGCGGATTGGCGACGATCGCCGCTATGTCCGCAATGATGTTCAGGCTGATGTAGACGGCGGCGAAGATCAGGCCGACCGCCTGCACGACAGGTACGTCGCGCTTGGTGACGTGGTCGACGAGATACTGCCCCATGCCGGGGTAGACGAAGATCACTTCGACCACGACGACGCCGACGATCAGGTAGGCGAGGTTGAGCATGACGACGTTGATGATCGGGGCGATGGCATTGGGGAAGGCATGTCTGCGAATGACATTGAAGGCCGACAGGCCCTTTAACTCCGCCGTCTCGACATAGGCCGACTGCATGACGTTGAGGATCGCGGCGCGCGTCATGCGCATCATGTGGGCGAGCACAACCAACGTCAGCGCGGTGGCCGGCAGCGCGATCGCCTGCATGCGCTCGCCGAACGGCATGCCGTCATAGACGGTGGAGATGCCGGGGAATATCTGCCATTTCACGGCGAAGAAATAGACCAGCACATAGCCGATGAAGAATTCGGGAAACGAGGTCGAGGCGAGCGCCAGTCCGGAGATCAGCTTGTCGACCCAGCCATTGCGGTAACGCACCGCGATCAGGCCGAGGATGATCGCCAGCGGCACGGCGACGACCGCCGCCCAGAAGGCGAGGAACAGCGTGTTCCACAGCCGCCCCTTGATCGAGGTCGCGATATCCTGGCCGCTCGACATCGCCGTGCCGAGATCGCCGGTCAAGACGCCACCCAGCCAGTGGAAATAGCGGATATAGGCCGGGTCGTTGAGCCCGAGCTGCTCGCGCAGATTGGCGAGCGACTCCGGCGTTGCCGACTGTCCGAGGATGGCTTGCGCGACGTCGCCGGGCAGGATCTGGGTGCCGGCGAAGATCAGGACCGAAATGGCCAACAGCAGGACGACGCCCAGCGCAACGCGCTGGGCCACCAGTTTCACAATGGGTGAGGACATCTCGACAAGGCCGGGCTCAGGCTTCGAGCCAGCACTTCGCCAGAGCGTAGCCGTTCATCAGTTCCTGATGCGGATCGTCGACCCAGCCGGCGACCTTGGCGCCTGTCGCGTCGATGAACTGGTTGAACATCGGCAGGATCAGGCCGCCTTCGTCGCGCACCATGACGGCCATGTCGTGGTACATCTGCTTGCGCTTGGCCTCGTCGAGCTCGGCGCGCGCCGCCAGCACCATCTTGTCGAAATCCGGACGCTTGAAACGCGTGTCGTTCCAGTCGGCTGATGACAGATAGGCGGTTGAGTACATCTGGTCCTGGGTCGAACGGCCACCCCAGTAGGAGGCGCAGAAGGGCTGCTTGTTCCAGACCTCGTTCCAGTAGCCATCGCCGGGCTCGCGCTTGAGCTCGAGCTTGATGCCGGCCTTGGCCGCGCTCTGCTGGTAGAGCTGCGCGGCGTCGACGGCGCCGGGGAAGGCAACGTCCGAGGTCCTGAGCAGGACCGTGCCGTCATGACCCGATTTCTTGTAATGGAACTTGGCCTTGTCGGGGTCGTACTTGCGCTGCTCGATGTCGGTGAACAGCGGATAGGACGCGTTTATCGGGAAGTCGTTGCCGAGCGAGCCATAACCTCTAAGGATCTTGTCGAGCATCTCCTCGCGATCGATCGCCAACTTCAGCGCGGTGCGCAGGTCGTTGTTGTCGAACGGCGCCGTGTCGCAATGCATGATGAACACGTAGTGGCCGGGACCGGCATGGTTGCGGATGGTGACGCCGGGTAGACGCTTGATCAGGTCGACGATCTTCGGCTCGACGCGGTTGATCATGTTGACCTGGCCGCCCTGCAGGGCGGACGTGCGCGCCGTCGCGTCGTTGATGACGATGACTTCGACCTGGTCGGCATGGCCCATCTTGTCGCCCTGCCAGTAATTGGCGAAGCGTTCGGCGCCATGGCGCACGCCGGGTTCGTTGGTCTTGACCACGTATGGACCGGCCGAGATGCCGGCATCGGGCTTGTCCTTGCCGCCGTTGGGCTGGACAATCAGGTGATAGTCACTGAGCAGATAGGGAAGGTCGGCATTGGCCTCCTTCAGCGTCAGCACCACTTCCTTGCCGCTGGCCTTGATGCTCTCGATGCCCTTCATGTAGCCAAGCGCGCCGGACTTCGACTTCTCGTCGGAATGGCGCTCGAGCGTGGCGGCCACGTCCTCAGCGGTTACCGTCTTGCCGTTGTGGAACTCGACGCCGTCGCGGATCTTCAGCGTCCAGACCTTGGCGTCGTCCGAAGAGCCGATCTCCTCGGCGATGCGGTTCTCGAGCTTTCCTTCGGGGGACAGCTCGACGATCATTTCGCCCCAGCACTTGCCGAAGGCGAAGGGCACCTGCGTCATCATCAGCGCCGGATCGAGGCTGTTGGTGGATTCACCGCCGACCAGGCCGGCCTTCAGCGTGCCGCCCTTGACCGGGCCGGCGGCGCGCGCCGCGCTCGAAAGCAGCGAGTTGGCGAAGGTCGCGGTGATGCCGAGAGCGGCGGCGCGGCCGAGAAAATCACGACGGCTGAGTTTGCCGGACGCAACGCGGCGGCTCAGATATTCCAGTTCATTGGACATGATGAGTTCCTCACTCTGTTGGTTCGACCTGAATGGTCGTTTTCTCGTTTCTTGTGAGGAGAATAATGACCGCAAGGGAAAGCAGTAAGCAAGACCGAATGCGACATGCCGTGGCGTAAATCGTACGTCGCAATTGGACCAATCGGGTGAGCGCTCACAGCAGGGCGCGGGGGATTTTCTCCTCGAAGTTGCGCTCGAAAACCAGCTTTTCGCCTTCATAGGCTTCGATTCTGGCGCTAACCGTGAAGCTTTGGGCGTCGGACCGCATCTCTGCCGATGTTTCGGTGCGCACCGACCATCCATTTCGCGACAAAGTCTGCGTCCAGTGGGTTTTTCCAGACGCCGACAGCGGATCGTCAGGATGGATCGCCCAGGTCTCCCTGGCGACGCTGCCATTGGCCAGACCATGCTGAAGATCGCGCACCTCGCCGAAATCGTCCGTTATGGACAGCGTGACCATGCCGGTCTTCTCGTCATGGTCGACATGGCGTTCGGAATTGGCGGGCCGGACCGTCTCTGTCGCCCAGGGCGTGGCCCCTTCCGGAGCGGCGAACGTGATCTCGTCGCCTTGCGCCAGAGGGCGCAGCGGCAGCGTCAGCGTCGCGGCCTTGAGCTCGAGCCGGACCGGTTCTGGCGACGGCCAGATCATCGGCCAATAAGCGTTCGACACGGCAATGCGCAAACGGTGGCCGGCCGGCACGCGGTAGGCGCATTGGTCGAGCACGACCCTTGCGGTGGCGGGCTCGCCCGGCACCAGCGGCTCGGGGAATTCATGCGAGTTGCGGTGCGTCAGGTTGAGCACCCCGTAGGAGATCAGCTCCGAGGCGCCGTCGGGATGCACATCGCATAGCCGCACGGCGATGTTCGCCTGAGGCCGATCCGACAAGACCCAGACCAGCACCTCCGGCGCGCCGACGATATCGATCGCTTCGCTGAGCGGCGGCCGGTCGAAACAGACCGACAGCGCATCGTCCGGACGCTGGTCGCCGGGCAGTTCCGGACCGAAGGTGAAGGGAAAATACTCGCCGCCGGCAAGGCCGCAGGACTGCGGCGAGGCGATGATGACCGGCCTGTCGCCCTCGGCGATGAGTTCGATCGTGTGCGCCTTGATGTCGGGCGATGGCCAAAACTGTTCGGCGATCCAGCGCCCCGGACGCTCGGGATGCCAGCGCGCCGGGCGCACGCTGTCCATGACATAGGCACGATAGGCGGGATCTGCATCAAGGCCGGTGTCGAGGCCCTTCAGCCAGCGGTCCCACCAGCGCAACGCCTCCTGCAGGAAGCCGATGGCGGGCCGGGGTGCCGCGTAGTGCGGGTATTTGTGGATCCAAGGGCCGACGATGCCCTTGACCGGCGCCTCGATGTTGCCGACGAGGTGGGAAATCGTGTTGCGATAGCCGTCGTGCCAGCCGCCGATCGACAGCACGGCGGCATGGACGGCGGAATAGTCCTCGCAGATCGAGCCGCGTTTCCAGTAGGCGTCGCGGTGCTGGTGCTTCAACCATAGCGGCGCCAGGAATGGTTGGTTCTCCAGCCGGGTCAGCCACAGATCGCGCCAGCGGTTGTCGCCGGCGATCAGCGGATCCGGCGGCCGCGACGAATAGGACAGCATGGTCGAGGCCCAGCCGAAATTCTCGATCAGCAGGCAGCCGCCCTTATAGTGGATGTCGTCGGCATAGCGGTCGACGGTCGAGCACAGGCTGATCACCGCCTTCAGCGCCGGCGGCTGCATCGCCGCCACCTGCAGGCAGTTGAAGCCGCCCCAGGAAATGCCCATCATGCCGACCTTGCCGTTGCACCAGGGCTGCGCGGCTGCCCAGGCGATGACATCGCAGGCGTCCTGCAATTCCTGCTCGGAATATTCGTCGTCCATCAGCCCTTCGGAATCGCCGTTGCCGCGCATGTCGACGCGGATCGACGCGTAGCCGTGGCCGGCGAAATAGGGATGCGTCAGCTGATCGCGAAAGATGGTGCCGTCGCGCTTGCGGTAGGGCAAATGCTCAAGGATTGCCGGCACCGGGTCGTCGCCGGCATCTGCCGGCATCCACACCCGCGCCGACAGTCGGCACCCGTCCGGCATGACGATGCCCATATCAAGGAATTCGACGACCTTGCGGGGGAATTCGGTGACGGTTTTCATGCGAGGACTCCAGGAACGCCAGATGATGGAGCCCGCTGGGTCGCGTCGTGGGCCAGCCAACGAATTCGGCTGGTCAATCCGCGTCAGTTCAGCGGAATGTCGTTTTCGGCCTTGCTCGCCTGATAGGCGCCGGACAAGTCGTCGTAGCGGGCGGAAATCCTGCCGATCCGTCCTTCCAAGCGCGACCGTTCGGCCTCGGGCAGCGACCGCACCAGCCTGCGGATCGAGAAGCTCTTCCAATAAGCGTTCTCGGCATTGTAGCCGCCGGGATCGAGGGTGAAAACCTCCTTCAGTATCTTCAAATCGTGCGGGATGGCGAAGCTGTCGCGCGAATCCTCGTGGCTGAACAGATAGTAGAAATTATCGAAGCCGGTCCAGGTGATCGCCGACAGGCAGAGCGAGCAGGGCTCGTGCGTGGCGAGGAAGATGGCATCGTTCGTGTCGACGCGCTCGGCCCTGGGCATTTCGTAGAAGCGCTTCAGGCAGTGCACCTCGCCATGCCAGAGCGGGTTTTCGATCTCATTGTTGGTTTCGGCCAGCACCAGCGAGCGGTCGTCCTTGCGCAGGATCGCGGCGCCGAACAGCTTGTTGCCATGGGCCACACCGTCGGCCGTCTTCGGCACGATGTCGTGCTCGATGACGTCGAGCAGGCGGTCGATCAGCGAAATGTCGGTCATTCGTCATTGCTTTCCGTCGGGAAGATGAATTTCGTAAGGGTGGGAGAAGTGGCACTCTTCGAGGTTGGAGCCGTCGCCGCCACGATCGACGATGACAAAGTCCTGGACCTCGCCGATCGGCGTCAGCACGCCGTGCCAGAGGTTGCGCGGATAGTTGATGCCTTGCCCGGGCGCGGTGATAAAGGCGTGCGGTTCGCCGGGACCATCCTTGCCGTCATGGCAGACGACGACCAGAAAAGGGCGCGGCGACAGCGGGATGAAAGCCTGGCTGCCGAACGGATGGCGCTCGACCATGGTCAGCTTCAACGGCAATTCGTAAGGCGTGCCGCGCACCATGGAGATCAGCAGGCGCGCATTCGGCCCCTGGGCTTCGGCGGTGGCGAGATCGTGGAAGCGTTCGGCCTTGCCGCCATTGATCGGGTAGTGGTTGTCGCCGTCCATGTCGATGACGTCGCCGAATTCGGCGAAGCTTTCGCGGGTCAGCGGTTTAGCGACGATGCGGGTCACCGCGCGTGGCCTCCGACACCCACGCCGCCGAGCTTGGCGTGCCGGTTGACGTCCTTGTAGAGCAAATAGCGGAACTTGCCGGGACCGCCGGCATAACAGGCCTGCGGGCAGAAGGCGCGCAGCCACATATAATCGCCGGCCTCGACCTCGACCCAGTCCTGATTGAGACGGTAGACGGCCTTGCCTTCCAGCACATAGAGGCCGTGCTCCATGACATGGGTCTCGGCGAAGGGGATGACCGCGCCCGGCTCCAGAGTGACGATGGTGACATGCATGTCGTGGCGCATGTCGGCCGGATCGACGAAGCGCGTCGTTGCCCAGCGGCCCTCGGTGCCGGGCATCGGGCTCGGCGCGACTTGCTGCTCGTTGGTGAAGAAGGCTTCCGGCACGTCGAGGCCCTCGACCGCTTCATAGGCCTTGCGGACCCAGTGGAAGCGAACAGCCGCACCGCTTTCGTTGCGAACGGTCCAGCCGCTGGCCGGCGGCAGGTAGGCAAAGCCGCCCGGTTTCAGCACATGTGCCTTGCCGGCTAGCGAAACGCTGAGCTCGCCCTCGACCACGAACAACACGCCCTCGGCGGCAGCATCCGGTTCCGGCCGGTCGCTGCCGCCACCCGGCCCGACCTCGACGATGTATTGCGAAAACGTCTCGGCAAAGCCCGACAGCGGCCGCGCGATGATCCAGGCCCTGGTCTTGTCCCAGAACGGCAGCGCGCTGGTGACGATGTCCTGCATCACCCCCTTGGGGATGACGGCATAGGCCTCGGTGAAGACGGCGCGGCCGGTCAACAGCTCGCTTTGGCCAGGGTGGCCGCCATGCGGCGCGTAGTAGGTTCGCTCGGGCGTCTTGATCATATCCATGTGGTCCTAACCCTTAAGGCAATTCCAGGAAAAGTGTGCAGCGGTTTTCCGCCCGGAATTGCGTAAAAACAAACACTTAGAGTGGCAGCATGTCTCTCAGCCGAAGCAGCGCGATGCGCTCGACCTGTTTGCAGGCGGTGTCGAATTCGGCGCCGCGGCCGTTGCCGATGCGCGCCTCGAACTCCGCCAGGATTTCTTCCTTGGTCTTGCCCTTCACCGCTATGATGAAGGGGAAGCCGAACGTCGTGACGTAGGCGGCATTAAGCTTGGAGAACAGCTCGCGCTCCTTGTCGGTCAGAGCGTCGAGCCCGGCCGAGGCCTGTTCTTTCGTCGATTCCGCCGTCAGCCGCCTGGCCTTTGCCAGCTTGCCGGCAAGGTCCGGATGGGCGTTGAGCACGGAAAGCCGCTCGGCCTCTGTTGCGGTGCGGAAGACACGGCAGAGCGCGTTGTGCAGGCCGCCGGCGCTGTCATGCGCCGGGCCGAGTTCCAGCCCATAGGCGCGCTCGGCGATCCATGGCGAATGTTCGAAGACGCCGCCGAAGGCATGCACGAAGGCCTCGAATTCCATTTTCGACGGGCGCAGCGAGGGCTGCCGGAACGGATGGTTTTCGTGCCAGTGCCTGGCGATGTCGATGCGCCGCGCCAGCCACACTCTGTCATGCGACTTGACGTAGTCGACAAAGCGCTTCAGCGCCGCGACGCGGCCGGGACGGCCGACGAGGCGGCAGTGCAGGCCGATATTCATCATGCGCGGCCGCCCGTCCCTGCCCTCGGCATAGAGCGTGTCGAAACTGTCCTTCAGATAGGCAAAGAACTGGTCGCCGGAGTTGAAGCCTTGCGCCATGGCGAAGCGCATGTCGTTGGCGTCGAGCGTATAGGGAATGACGAGCTGCGGTTTTTCGGCACCGTCGCGCTCGAACCAGTAGGGCAATTCGTCGTCATAGGTGTCGGAGACGTAGTCGAAGCCGCCCTCCTCGGCCACCAGCCGCACGGTGTTGACCGAAGTGCGGCCGGTGTACCAGCCGGTCGGGCGCGCGCCGGTCACCTCGTAGTGCAGCTTGATCGCCGCTTCGAGGTCGCGGCGTTCGTCTTCGGCGGCATGGTCGCGGTAGTCGATCCATTTCAGTCCGTGCGATGCGATCTCCCAGCCGGCCTCCTGCATCGCCGCGACCTGGTCGGGCGAGCGCGCCAGCGCCGTGGCGACGCCGTAGCAGGTGACCGGCACCTGCGCTTCGGTAAACAGGCGATGGAGCCGCCAGAAGCCGGCACGGGCGCCATATTCGTAGATCGATTCCATGTTCCAGTGACGCTGGCCGACCCAGGGAGCAGCACCCACGATCTCGGACAGGAAGGCTTCCGATGCCTTGTCGCCATGCAGCACGCAGTTCTCGCCGCCTTCTTCGTAGTTGACGACGAACTGCACCGCGACATGCGCGCCGCCCGGCCATTTCGGATCCGGCGGGTTGGCCCCGTAGCCGCGCATGTCCCGTTCGTAACGCATTGTCACTCCTGCCGGATATTGAGATGAAGATATCGAAAGGAGTGCTTGCGCATTCCCCCGAAAATTTTTGAAAGAGCTTTTTGTCGCGCTCCGCTCGACCGGGACTTATGCATCGCCTTTAATGGGCGCACAATTCACCAGAAACGTTCGACTGTACCGGAATGGGAGACGGCCAGTGGCAGAAACGTCGAAAGCCGATGGCGGGCGTCTGACGACCCATGTCCTCGACACCGCGACCGGCAGGCCGGCGAAAGGCCTGTCGATCGAGCTTTACCGCATAGAGCGCCAGGCTCGCACGCATCTGAAGACGGTGGTCACCAATGATGACGGCCGCTGCGATTCGCCGCTGCTTGCCGGGGCGGACTTCCGCACCGGCGAGTACGAACTGGTCTTCGCGGCCGGCGACTATCTGCGCCGGCACGGCAAGCTGCCCGAGCCAGCCTTCCTCGACAGTGTGCCAATCCGCTTCGGCATGGCGGAGCCGGTGCACTATCATGTGCCTTTGCTGATCTCGCCCTACGGCTATTCGACCTATCGGGGGAGCTGAGGCATGGCCAAGCTCAAGACGCGCAACGAAATCCGCTTCATCCTCAACGGCGAGGATATCGCGCTGACCACGGTCGCGCCCGAAGAAACCTTGCTCGATTGGCTGAGGCTCAACCGTTCGCTGCGCGGCACCAAGGAAGGCTGCGCCGAAGGCGATTGCGGCGCCTGCACCGTGCTGGTCGGCAGGCTGTCCGCCGGCAGGCTGGTCTATGAAAGCGTCAATGCCTGCATCCGCTTCCTCGGCTCTCTCGACAGCACGCATGTGGTGACGGTCGAACACCTGCGCGGCGACGGCGAAAAGCTGCACCCCGTGCAGCAGGCAATGGTCGATTTCCACGGTTCGCAATGCGGCTTTTGCACGCCGGGCTTCGTCATGTCGCTCTACGCGCTGTGGATGCGCTCGCCCGAGCCGTCGGATGCTGCGATCGAAAAGGCGCTGCAGGGCAATCTCTGCCGCTGCACCGGCTACGAGGCGATCATGCGGGCGGCGCGCGCCATCTCCAGCTACGGCAAGGCGGCAAAGGACCCGTTGGCGGCGGAGCGCAAAGCAATCACTAAGAAGCTCGCGGCGATGAAGGACGGTTCGCGCGTCGAGATCGGCGCTGGCAAGGCGCGGCTGGTCGTGCCGGCCAGTGCCGATGATCTGGCCAGCGTGCTCGACAAGGAGCCGGGCGTCACCATCGTTGCCGGCTCGACCGATGTCGGCCTGTGGGTGATCAAGCATATGCGCGACATCTCGCCGGTGGTTTTCATCGGCAATCTCGACGGCCTCTGCGCCATCTCCGAAGACAAGGGCGTGATCTCGATCGGCGCCGGCGTCACCTACAGCGACGCGTTCTCGATATTGGCGAAACGCATCCCGACGCTCGGGCCGCTGTTCGACCGTATCGGCGGTGAGCAGGTGCGTAACATGGGCACCATCGGCGGCAACATCGCCAACGGCTCGCCGATCGGCGACACTCCGCCGCCGCTGATCGCGCTCGGTGCACAGCTGACGCTGCGCCGTGGCAAAAAGCGGCGCACGATGCCGCTGGAAGATTTCTTCATCGCCTATGGCAAGCAGGACCGGCAGCCAGGCGAATTCGTCGAGGCCGTGCATGTGCCGGTGCCGGCCAAGGGCAAAAAATTTGCCGTCTACAAGATCACCAAGCGCCGTGACGAAGACATCACCGCCGCGCTTGGCGCGTTCTACCTGACCTTAGCCAAGGATGGCACCGTGGCCGATGTGCGGATCGCTTATGGCGGCATGGCGGCGACGCCGAAACGGGCCTTCGGCGTCGAAAAGGCTTTAGTTGGCAGGCCGTGGACGGAAGCCACGGTCGAGGCTGCGATGGCCGAATACGCCAACGACTTCACGCCGCTGACCGATATGCGGGCCTCGGCCGAATACCGGGCGCTGGCCGCGAAGAACCTGCTGCTGCGCTTCTTTGTCGAAACCACCGGAACCAAAGCGCCATTCCAGGTGACCCGGTACGAGGCGGCGTGATGACCAAGCACACCCCCAACCTCAAGGCGCAGAAGATTTCCGGCGGCGTTGCCACCGACCAGCGCCATGATTCCGCGCACAAGCATGTCAGCGGCACGGCCGTCTACATCGACGATATGCCGGAACCGGCAGGCACGCTGCATGGCTGCCTCGGGCTTTGCGCCGCAACGCATGCGACTATCAGCAAAATGGACCTTTCGGCGGTGCGCAGCGCTCCCGGCGTGGTCGATGTGCTGACGGCGAAGGACGTGCCGGGCGAAAACGACATTTCGCCGACCGGCCGTCACGACGAGCCGGTGCTCGCCGACGGTAAGGTGCAGTTCTACGGCCAGCCGATTTTCTGCGTCATCGCCGAGACGCGCGAACAGGCGCGCCGCGCCACAAGACTGGCCAAGGTCGAATACAAGGAACTGCCTTTTGTCACCGACATCGGCGACCTCGATCCACGCAAGGACAGACTGGTCACGCCGCCGCTGACTTTGAAGCGCGGCGATGCAGCCGCCGCGATCAAGGCAGCGCCGCGTCGGCTCAAGGGGCAGATGCGTGTCGGCGGACAGGAGCATTTCTATCTCGAAGGCCATATCGCCATGGCCGTTCCCGGCGAAGACGAGGACGTCACCATCTACTCCTCGACGCAGCATCCGAGCGAAGTCCAGCATATGGTCAGCCATGCACTCGGCGTGCCGAGCAACGCCATCACGGTGGAAATCCGCCGCATGGGCGGCGGCTTCGGCGGTAAGGAAACGCAAGGCAACCAGTTTGCGGCATTGGCCGCGATTGCCGCGAAGAAACACCATCGCGCCGTGAAAATCCGGCCCGACCGTGACGACGATATGATCGCCACCGGCAAGCGCCATGATTTCCTGGTCGACTACGAAGTCGGCTTCGACGATGACGGCAACATTTTGGGCGTCGACTTCATGTTCGCGGCGCGTTGCGGCTTCTCGTCGGACCTGTCGGGCCCGGTCACCGACCGCGCGCTGTTCCACTGCGACAACACCTATTTCTGGCCAACGGTGCATGCGCAGTCGGCGCCGCTCTACACCAACACCGTGTCGAACACTGCCTTCCGTGGCTTCGGCGGCCCGCAGGGCATGGTCGGCGCCGAGCGCGTCATCGACGAGGTCGCCTTCGCCGTCGGCAAGGACCCGCTCGAAATCCGCAAGCAGAACTTTTATGGCACCTCGGATCGCAACATCACGCCGTATCATCAGACGGTCGAAGACAACATCATCCACCGCATCGTCGCCGAACTGGAGGCGAGTTCGGACTACACAAGGCGCCGCCGCGTCATCGAGGCCTTCAACGCCAACAGCCGCTTCATCAAGCGCGGGCTGGCGCTGACGCCGGTCAAGTTCGGCATCTCGTTCACCGCCACCCACTACAACCAGGCCGGCGCGCTGGTGCATGTCTACACCGATGGTTCGGTGCACCTGAACCATGGCGGCACCGAGATGGGGCAAGGCCTCTATCTCAAAGTCGCGCAAGTGGTGGCCGAAGAATTCCAGATCGACCTCGACCAGGTGAAGATCACCGCGACGACGACCGGCAAGGTGCCGAACACTTCGGCCACCGCCGCGTCGTCCGGCTCCGACCTGAACGGCATGGCGGCGCAGAACGGCGCCAGGCAGATCAAGGACCGGCTGACCGACTTCGCCGCGGAAAAATACCAGGTGCCGCGCGACCAGGTTGTCTTCCTGCCCAACCGGGTGCGCATCGGCAACCAGGAGATCGCCTTCGCCGATCTGATCAAGCAGGCCTATATGGCGCGCATCCAGCTTTCGGCGGCGGGCTTCTACAAGACGCCGAAAATCCACTGGAACCGCGACAAGGGCCAAGGCCGCCCCTTCTATTACTTCGCCTATGGCGCGTCGTGCTCGGAAGTCTCGGTCGACACGCTGACCGGCGAATATGTGGTCGAGCGCACCGACATATTGCACGAGACCGGCCGCTCGCTGAACCGCGCCATCGATCTCGGCCAGGTCGAGGGCGGCTTCATCCAGGGCATGGGCTGGCTGACGACCGAGGAACTTTGGTGGGACGGCAAGGGCCGGCTGCGCACGCATGCGCCGTCGACCTACAAGATCCCGCTCGCCTCCGACCGGCCGAAGATCTTCAACGTGACGCTTGCCGACTGGCCGGAGGCGAGCGAGCCGACCGTGCATCGCTCCAAGGCGGTCGGCGAGCCGCCCTTCCCGCTCGGCATGTCGGTGCTCCACGCGCTGTCGGATGCGGTGGCCAGCGTTGCCGACCACAAGGTCTGTCCACGCCTCGACGCCCCGGCGACGCCGGAGCGGGTGCTTATGGCGATCGAGCGGCTGAAAGCCAAGACCAGGGTCTGAATCGGCCAAATCGTGCAAATCCGGCAGAAAACGCCTATATTTCCCAATCGGGAACGCGAAAATGAACTCGAAAGTGCAAAGCCTGAAAGCCTTTTTAGCCAGCGCCGGCCAGGCTGCCCTGGTCGAAGTGGCGGGCACAAAAGGCTCGACGCCGCGCGAGAAGGGCGCCCTCATGCTCGTCTCGCGCGTAGCGATCTTTGGCACGATCGGCGGTGGCCAGCTCGAATATATGGCGATCGACAAGGCGCGGCAGCTACTGAGGACACGGCCGTCGCCGCGGCCGGCTGAAGCCCGCATCGAGGTCGACGAGGTCTGCGCCACGCTCGACGTGCCGCTCGGGCCGGAGATCGGCCAGTGCTGCGGCGGCAGGGTCGAGGTGTCGATAAAGCTGCTCGACGCGGCGCTTGAGGCCGAACTGATCCGCAATGCGGAAGCGGAAGAGGCGCATCTGCCTCATGTCTATCTCTTCGGCGGTGGCCATGTCGGCCAGGCGCTGGCATCGGCGCTCGCGCTTCTGCCCATTCATGCCATCGTCGTCGAGACGCGCGCCGAGGCGCTGGAAGGCATGCCGGAAACGGTCGAGACGCGGCTGACGCCGATGCCCGAGGCCGTGGTGCGCGAAGCGCCGGCGGGATCGGCCTTCGCCATCCTCACGCACGACCATGCGCTCGATTTCCTGATCGTTGCCGAGGCGCTGAAGCGCGACGATGCCGCCTATGTCGGCATGATCGGCTCGAAGACCAAGAAAGCGACGTTCAAAAACTGGTTCCTGAAGTCGGCGGACGGCAACGAGGCGGAATTTGCCCGCCTCGTCTCGCCGCTCGGCGGTGACGCGGTGAAGGACAAGCGACCGCAAGTGATCGCAGCGCTGGCGGCCGCCGAGATCATGACGGCGCTGGTTTCCCATGCCGCCCCGGTGGCAGCTTCAAGCCATTCCGAGAAAGCCGTGGCCGGTTGATGCCGGCCCGCCGTCAAGCAGCCTATTCCTTCTCCTGCGTGTGCGCTTCGAGGAACCACAGCAATTTGTCGAGCGAACGCGAATAGGCGGTGAAGATGTCGGCGGTGTCGGCGTCGCCAGCATCCGCTGCCTCGTCGATCGCCGCGCGGGTCAGCTTGGCAGCCGCCGCATAGCGGTCGATCAGCGCCGCCAGATGATCCTTGGTCTTGTGGATGTCAGTCGGATAGGGCTTCAGCTTGGTGGCCCTCGCCACCTCCTGCGACGTGCCATGCGCGGTGCCGCCGAGCTGCGCGGCACGCTCGGCGATAATGTCGACATGGCCGTCGATCTCCTCGCGAAACGTATCCAGCATTTCATGGATGGCGATGAATTGCGGCCCCTTGACGTTCCAGTGCGCCTGCTTGGTGATCAGCGCCAGGTCGATGGCGTCGGCGAGGCGGGCGTTGAGCAGATCGATCGACTCCTTCTTGGCGTCGGATTTCAGATCGTTTTTGGTGACGATGGCGTCCATGACTGGCTCCTGTGGGGGTGAGGTCCGTGTGTGCGGAAGCTGGGCGAAATGATCTCGAATGGCGGTCGCAGGCTGGGCTTGCCATCGCGCGGCCGCCAGAGCCCAAAACGGCATTGGGTGGCTTTCGTTCCGCGAAAGCCACCCACATCGGAACTCGAGGGCGACGGCTGGCGGGTCCGTTATTTTTCGCCGGAAACCGAGGTTCCCTTTTGCGGTCATGCCACGATCGCACTCGGCGCAGGCCTCGTCCGGCAATTCGGGGACGGGATTTTTGCACTGATCCTGAACCAGGCCAGAATCTCCGTCGAAGGGTTTCGCGACGGTACAAACATCGCCGCCGCGCTGCAGTCTCCGCCGACGCGCAGCAAGCCGGCTCCGCCCGAGCTTATCGCCGAGACGCTGGCGCTGTTCGGCTACGCGGCTGAGGATATCGACCCGGTCATTGCGCCGGCATTGATCCATGGCGGCGCCGACCATCTCGTCCTGGCGCTGAAGTCGCGCGAAGCACTGGCTGCCATGGCTTATGATTTGAAAGCCGGACAAGAACTGATGAGGCGCGAAGGGTTGGTGACGATCCTGCTCGCCTATGCCGAGGCGCCGCGCCTCTTCCATACCCGCAATCCGTTTGCGTCGGGCGGCGTCTACGAGGACCCGGCGACGGGTGCGGCGACCGCTGCCTTCGCCGGTTATCTGCGCGACATTGGCTGGCCGCATGGCAGCGCCATCGATATCGTGCAGGGCGAGGACATGGGCATGCGTTCGCGCCTCCATGCCGATATCCCGCCAACGCCGGGCAGTTCGATCAGGGTCTCCGGAACCGCCCGGATGATGGAGGGCTGAGGCGTTTCACACCGGCCGTTTCAGGCCGAGATGGTCGCGCAAGGTGCGGCCTTCGTATTCCTCCCGGAACAGCCCGCGCTGCTGCAGTTCAGGTACGACGAGCGTGGCAAAGGCATCGAGCTCGCCGGGGAACCAGGATGGCATGACGTTGAAGCCGTCCGCGGCGCCGCCTTCGAAGCGCGCCTGCAATTCATCGGCAATCTGCGCCGGCGTGCCGACGACGCGCCAGTGGCCGCGCGCGCCGGCGAAGTGGCGGGCAAGGTCGCGGATAGAAAGATTGTCGCGGCGCGACTGCTCGATGACCAGGGCCTGCCGGCTCTTCATGCCTTCGCTGGGCGGCAGTTCCGGCAGCGGTCCGTCGATCGGATAGCGCCAGAGATCGGAGATGCTGAGATAGCTGGACAGCAGCGCCACGCCGACATCGTCGGGGATCAGCTCCTGCAATTGCTCATATTTCTCGCGTGCTTCCGCTTCCGTTTCGGACACCACCGGCGCTACGCCGGGCATGATCTTGACGTCGTCCGGCTCGCGTCCATAGGCAGCCAGCCGCCCCTTGAGATCGTCGTAAAAGGCTTTCGCTTCCTCGAATGTCTGTGCTGCGCTGAACACGACATCGGCGGTCCTGGCCGCAAGGTCCTTGCCGTCCTCCGATGCTCCCGCCTGGACCATGACCGGCGCTCCCTGCGGCGAGCGCGGCAGATCGAGCGCGTCCTTGACCGAGAAGCTCTGGCCGTCATGGTTGAGGGCTTCCGCACCGCGCCAGAGGCCAGCGACCACGGCGGCGAATTCACGTGCCCGCTCGTAGCGGTCGGCATGCGGGCGAAGGCCCGTCGAACCGAAATTGGCGGCCTCGATATGGCTCGCCGAGGTGACCAGGTTCCAGCCGGCGCGGCCACTGCTCAGCTGGTCGAGCGAGGCAAAGGTCCGCGCCAAGCCATAGGGCTCGTTGTAGCTGGTCGAGGCCGTCGAGACGAGGCCGATGCGCTCGGTCTGGACGGCGAGTGCGGCCAGCAGGCTGATCGGCTCGAAGCCGATCGAGCGCGAGGTCTGGCTGGCGATGCCGACATTGGCCTCGCGCAGGCCGGCGGCATCCTCGCAGAAGATCATGTCGAGCTTCGCTGCTTCCGCCGTGCGCGCGAGCCTTATGTAGTGGTCGATGTCGATTCCCGCAGTGACATGCGCCTTGGGATGGCGCCAGGCGGCGATGTGGTGCCCCGTCGCCCACAGGAAGAGACCGAGCTTCATCTGTCTTTTGCGCACGGTCATGGCCTGTTGCCTCCGCCAAGTCCGAGATACGCGCGCAGCGTCGAGCCGGTGTAGTCGGGCCGCAGCAGGCCGCGACGGCGCAGTTCCGGCAGGACGCGATCTACGAAATCCTCGAGCGCCGGAACATCCGCCGGCAAAGCCAGGTTGAACCCGTCGCAGCCTTTCGACCCGAACTGCGCTTCGAGGCTGTCGACGGCAAGCTCGGGGGCTGCGGCGACTGACATCAGCACCTTCACGGCGTCCGGGTTGCGTCCGGCGGCAAGCGTCCGCCGTCTCAGATCGTCATAGGCGGCTTTAGCACTCTCAAGCGATTGTTCCTCGATCAGGATGACGTCGGCCACGCGGGCAGCGAAATCACGATCCAACAGGCCAGACATGACAAGCACGGGAGTGTCCTGCGGCGAGCGGGCGATGTTCAGCGGACCGCGCACCGAGAAGAACTCGCCCTTGTGGTCGAGCAGGTGCATCTTTTCCGGATCGTGGAAGCGGCCGCCGACCTTGTCGAACAGCAGCGCATCCGTATCCCAGCCCTTCCACAAGCCCTGCACGATGCCGATGAATTCTTCCGCACGGCGGCGAAAATCGTCTTCGGAAATGCCTTCCGGCCGGCTGAAATTGGCCGCCTCGCGCGGATCCTGGACCATGGTCGCGTTCCAGCCCACTCGGCCATGGCTGATGATGTCGAGGGAAGCAAAACGGCGCGCCAGATTGTAAGGCTGATGGGCAAGCGTTGAAGCGCCCGCAACGAGCCCGATCCTTTCGGTCACTGTCGCCAGTGCCGCCAGAAGCGTGGTCGCCTCGAACGGGCTGCTTGCTTGCTGGCCGCCAGCCGCGGAGTCGGAAATGACGACCATATCCAGCCCGGCCGCTTCCGCCTTCCGCACGAAAGCGGCTATGCGACTGAAATCCAGTTCGGCGGCCTGCCCTGCGGCGGAAGCGATATTGAACGAAACAGCGAGATGCATGACGCGAACCTAAGTTCGCCTCCGTGTAAGGCAAGCCCGTCGAGCGGGCCAGCAGGCCATCACTTGCCGGCCAGCCCTTATTTTCCAGCAAGTAGATCCTTGATCAACCGCTGGCAGCGTTCGGCCATGAAGTCGAGCAGCAGCCGCACTTTCGGGTCCTGCAGCTTCTTGTGCGGATAGACGGCGGCGAACTGAACCGGCGTCGGCGGCGTGCTGGCCAGGATCACCTTCAGCCGCCGGTCGCGGATGAACGGCTCGACTTCGAAGCGTGGCTTGTTGATGATGCCGCGCCCCGACAGCGCCCAACCGGTCAGCACATCGCCGTCGTCGGTGTCGTAGGGGCCGTGCACCTCGAATTTCTGCGGGCCGGTCGGCGTCTGCAGCGTCCACACATATTCGCGCGCGCCGGAATAGCGCAGCATCAGGCAGTCGTGCTTCTTGCCGATCAGTTCCTGCGGCTCGGTCGGTTCGCCGCGCGCCTCCAGATATTTCGGCGCCGCCACCAGAACGCGCTCGCATTCCATGATGCCGCGCATCCTGAGGCTGGAATCCTCGATGATGCCCAAACGGAAGGCGACATCGATGCCTTCCTTCATGATGTCGACATTGTGGTCGGAGAGGCGAAGCCGCACCTCGATATCGGGATATTTGTCGTGAAAATCGGGAATGCCCGACGCCACCAGCCGGCGGCCGAGGCCAAGCGGCGCCGTCACCCTAATGGTGCCGCGCGGCTGGCCGGAGAGCGCCGAGACGGCGGCCTCCGCCTCGGTGATCGCTTCCAGCACCTGTTTGGCGCCGGTGTAGAACACGGTGCCATGCTCGGTCGGCATCAACTGTCGGGTCGTGCGGTTGAACAGGCGGACGCCGAGGTGCTTCTCCAGCTCCTTGATGCGATTGGAGGCTACCGCCGGCGAAATGCGCATGTCGCGGCCCGCCGCCGACAGATTGCCGAGTTCGACGACGCGGACGAAAACGGCGATGTTGTCGAGATAGGCCATGCGGCTTTCGTGACTCTCATGCGGCTGGGTATGTCGACCCTAGTATTTTCCATTTTTTTTTGAAAGTCATCGCGCACCTCGCCTCTTTCCGTTTGCGCGCCACACCGTAAAGTCAGCCGATCGGCAGGGACGACTTCAATGATGGATTTCGCAATTTTCTGGGACTGGCTGAGTTTCGCCGTCCGCTGGCTGCATGTCATCACCGGCATCGCCTGGATCGGCTCGTCCTTCTATTTCGTCGCGCTCGATCTTGGTCTGCGCCAGCGCCCCGGCCTGCCCGCAGGCGCCTTCGGCGAGGAATGGCAGGTGCATGGCGGTGGCTTCTACCATATCCAGAAATATCTGGTGGCGCCGGCCGAAATGCCGGAGCACCTGACCTGGTTCAAATGGGAGTCCTACGCCACCTGGCTGTCGGGCTTCGCCATGCTGTGCGTGGTCTACTATGCCGGCGCCGATCTGTTCCTGATCGATCCGAACGTGCTGCCAATGTCGGTGCCAGTCGGCATCCTGCTGTCGCTGGCGACCATTGGCGTCGGCTGGGTGGTCTATGATCTTCTGTGCCGCTCGCCGCTCGGCAAAAGCGACACCGGCCTGATGCTGGTTCTCTACGGCGTGCTGGTGTTCATCGCCTGGGGGCTGACGCACCTGTTCACGGGCCGTGCGGCTTTCCTGCATCTTGGCGCCATCACCGCGACGATCATGTCGGCCAATGTCTTCATGGTCATCATCCCCAACCAGAAGATCGTCGTCGCCGACCTGATCGCCGGCCGCAAGCCCGACCCGAAATACGGCAAGATCGCCAAGCAGCGCTCGCTGCACAACAACTACCTGACACTGCCCGTCCTGTTCCTGATGCTGTCGAACCACTATCCGCTGGCCTTTGCTACCCAGTTCAACTGGGTCATCGCCTCGCTGGTGTTCATCATCGGTGTGCTGATCCGGCACTATTTCAACAGCATCCATGCGCGCAAGGGCAACCCGACCTGGACCTGGCTCGGCGCCGCCGTGCCGTTCGTCATCATCATCTGGCTGTCGACGGCGCCCAAGGTGCTGACCGGTGAGCCGAAAGCCTCCGCCGCGGCGGAAGTCTACATCGCCTCGGCGCATTTCCCGGCCGTGCGCGATACCGTGCTTGGCCGCTGCTCGATGTGCCATACGCAGGAGCCGGTCTATGAGGGCATCTACCACGCGCCGAAGGGCGTGATGCTGGATACCGACGCCAGCATCGCCGAGCATGCCCGCGAAATCTACCTGCAGGCCGGCCGCAGCCATGCCATGCCGCCCGCCAACGTCACCCAGATCAGCGACAAGGAGCGGGCGCTGCTGGTCGCCTGGTTCGAAGGCGCAGGGAAATAAGCATGACCTCTCTCCTTCTGCGCGGCCGCACGCTGTCCTTCCTGCGCTGGCCTGAAAGCATCGACGACCATGCTGCCTGGCGCTACGAGGAGGATGGCGGCCTGCTGATCCGCGACGGCCGGATCGTGGCGGCCGGCGCCTATGCGCAAGTCGAGAAACAGGCCGGCGAAGGCGTCGCAAAAATCGACCATCGGCCGCATCTGCTGTTGCCGGGTTTCATCGACGCGCATGTGCATTTCCCACAGATGCAGGTCATCGCCTCCTATGGCGCCGAGCTGCTCGACTGGCTGAACAAATACACCTTTCCGGAAGAGACGAAGTTTCAGAACGCCCAGCACGGTCGCCGCATCGCCAGGCTGTTTCTGGACGAGATGGTACGGCACGGCACGACTACGGTCGCCGCCTATTGCTCGGTGCACAAGGCTTCCGCCGAAGCGTTCTTCGCCGAGTCACATGACCGCAACATGCTCAACATCGCCGGCAAGGTGATGATGGACCGCAACGCGCCGGATGGTGTGCTCGACACGCCGCAATCCGGCTACGACGACACAAAGGCGCTGATTGCGGAATGGCACGGCAAGGGGCGTCAGCACTACGCCATCACGCCGCGCTTCGCCATCACCTCGTCACCCGAGCAGCTGGAGATGGCCGGCGCACTCTGCCGCGAACACTCCGATTTGCACATGCAGACGCACCTATCGGAAAACCACGCCGAAATCGCCTTCACCCAGGAGCTTTACCCCTGGTCGCGCGACTACACCGACGTCTACGAGCACTACGGGCTGCTGGGGAAAAAGAGCCTGTTCGGCCATTGCATCCATCTGTCGGAACGCGAGGCGGATGCACTTTCGGACAACGGGTCGGTGGCTGTGTTCTGCCCGACCTCGAATCTGTTCCTCGGCTCCGGCCTGTTCAATTATCAGCGCTACCGCACGCGTGACAAAGCCCTTCGCATCGCGGCCGCCACCGATGTCGGCGGCGGCACCAACTATTCGATGCTGCGCACCATGGATGAGGGCTACAAGGTCATCGCGCTGAACGGCGAGAAGCTCAACCCGTTCCAGTCTTTCTGGCAGCTGACGCGCGGCAATGCCGAGGCGCTGTCGGTTGCGGAGAAGGTCGGCACGCTGGATGAGGGGACGGACGCCGATATCGTCGTGCTCGACGCCCGCGCCACGCCTGCCATGCGGCTGAGGATGGAAACGGTGGGGTCGCTGGCCGAGGAACTGTTCCTGCTGCAGACGCTGGGAGACGACCGCACTGTCCGCGAGGTCTATGTGGCGGGGCGGCCGGCCAAGCGCGACATGGCGGTCTGACCTGGTGCGTTCCCCGCTTGACCCGGCGGCAGCCATCGGTCAAAGCGTGCGGCGACATTGACAGGGGAACGACATGGCCGTTGCCGACGACATCGCTCTGATCAAGAAACAGGAAGCGACGCTGGTCTTCCCGACCTTCGACGAGGCCGTCGCCTTCGAGATCGGCGCGGCAATCCGCGATCGGGCGCTGGCCGAGACCATGCCCATCATCGTCGACATCAGGACTTTCGACCGGCCGCTCTTCTACGCTGCGATGCCTGGCTCGAACGCCTCCAATCCGGACTGGGCGCGGCGCAAGATCAATGTGGTGAAGCGGTTCCTGAAAAGCACCTATCGCATGGTGCTGGAGCAGCAGCGCCCGGACCGCACCTTCAAGGTCGGCGAAGGGCTCGACATATCAGACTACGTGCTGGCCGGCGGCGGCTTTCCGGTGACGGTCAAGGGCGCCGGTGTCATCGGCGTGATCGCCGTCTCGGGCCTGCCGGAGCGCGAGGATCACGGCGTCGTGGTCGATGCGATCTGCAAATATCTGCGCATCGACGCAGCCGAACTGGCATTGCCGCCGGAAGCAAAATGACTGAATTCGATCCGAAGACCTTCCTCACCTCGATCTTCAACGCCGCCGTCGCCGCTGCTGACCCGGAACGGACGATCCGGGATCATTTGCCGGCGAAGCCCAAGGGCCGCACGATCGTCGTCGGCGCTGGCAAGGGCTCGGCGCAGATGGCGGCTGCCTTCGAGAAGGTGTGGGACGGACCGATCGAAGGGCTCGTCGTCACGCGCTACGGCTATGGCGCAAAATGCGAGCGCATCGAGATCATCGAAGCGGCGCACCCGGTGCCCGATGCGGCCGGGCTCGAGGCCTCACGGCGATTGCTGGAGAAAGTCCGGGGACTGACCGCTGATGACCTGGTGGTGGCGCTGATTTCGGGCGGCGGCTCAGCGCTGCTGCCCGCGCCGGCCGGAGGCCTGACGCTGGCCGATGAAATTGCCGTAAACGAGGCGCTGCTTGCCTCCGGCGCGCCGATCGCGGCGATGAACACCATCCGCAAGCATCTCTCGACCATCAAGGGCGGCCGGCTGGCCGCTGCGGCCCATCCGGCCAAGGTGGTGTCGCTGGTCGTCTCGGACATTCCCGGCGACAATCCGGCGCTGGTCGCCTCCGGGCCCACCGTTCCCGACACAGGCAGCCGCGAGGACGCACTGGCCTCGATCGCCGCCTATGGCATGAAGCTGCCGGCTTCGGTCATGGCGCATATCAATTCACCCGCAGCCGACGCGCCGCGTCCGGACGATCCGCGCTTTGTCAGTAATGAGGTGCACCTGACCGCCTCGGCCGGCGTATCACTGGAAGCGGCAGGCGCCGAGGCCAGGCGGCAAGGTATAGAGGCCGTCATCCTTTCGGACTCGATCGAGGGCGAGGCGCGTGAGGTCGGCGGCGTCCATGCCGCAATCGCGCGCGCGGTGGCGACGCGCAACCGGCCATTCCAGAAACCCGTACTGATCCTGTCGGGCGGCGAAACCACTGTAACGCTCCGTGCCAAGGGCAAGGGCGGCCGCAACTCGGAATTCCTGCTCGCCTTCGCCATCGGCATCAGCGGCATGGAGGGTGTCCACGCGCTCGCCGCCGACACCGACGGCATCGACGGTTCGGAGGACAATGCCGGCGCCTTTGCCGATGGCTCGACGGTCTCGCGCATGCGCACGGCGGGCGTCGACGCCAAGGCGATGCTGGCCGGCAACAACGCCTGGACCGCCTTCAACGCCGTCGGCGATCTGTTCGTCCCCGGTCCGACCGGCACGAATATCAACGATCTGCGGGCAATCCTGATCCGATAGGATCAGGCGGCCATCAGCCGCTTCACCTGTTTCATATCCTGCAGGAACCGTCCGCGTTCGGCCTCCTTGTCCGCCGCTTCGCGGATGCGCAGGATGAAGGACGGATGGATGGTGATGAAGACGCGCAGGCCGTCGTCACGCTCTATCACCTGACCTCGCATCTTCGTCACTGGTACTGCTTTGCCGAGCAGCGACTGCGCCGCCGTCGCGCCCAGCGCCACGACGACATCCGGTTTGATCAGCCCGATCTCCCTGTCCAGCCACCAGCGGCAAGCCTGGACCTCGCCGGCATTCGGCTTGGAATGAATGCGCCGCTTGCCGCGCGGCTCGAACTTGAAATGCTTGACCGCGTTGGTGACATAGATCTTTTGGCGATCGACACCGGCATCGTTCAGGATGGCATCGAACATCTTGCCCGCCGGCCCGACGAATGGTTTGCCGGCCAAATCCTCCTGATCGCCCGGCTGTTCGCCGACGAAGATAACTTCGGCGCCCTCCGGCCCCTCGCCGAACACTGTCTGGGTGGCGTCGCGCCACAACGGACAGCGGCGGCAGCCCGTAGCTGCCTCGCGCAATTCCGCAATCGAGTTGGCATCGTCCTCATTCGGCGCCAACTCGGCGCGCGGCGCACGTCTGACGGGTGTTTTCGCCTTGTGCTGCAAGCCTAGGGTCGCCATCCTGTGCCTCATCCATTCCCTGATGAAATGGACGGGACAGGCGATGGTTCCTTTCACACCTCGTGCAGATAGAGGTGATAATCCAGCTCGCTGACGGTGCGGGCGACACGCAGATATTCCGATTGCTTGATCGCCACGAACGTCCGATGCAAATCCTCGCCGAGCGCGCCTTTCAGGAACGTCGAAGCCCGTGCGGCCTCGATCGCGGCGCGCCAGTCGACCGGCATCGTCGTTCGCGTGACAGCCGACTCATAGCCGTTGCCGGTGGTTTCCGGGCCAGGATCGAGGCCGTCGTCCAGTCCTTTGACGATACCCGCCAGCACCGTTGCCGCCACCAGATAGGGGTTGGCGTCGACGCCCGACGGCCGGTGCTCGATGCGACGGTTCTTGGCATCGCCTGCCGGCACGCGCAGCGCCACTGAGCGGTTGTTGACGCCCCAGGTCGGGGCCACCGGCGCATAGGACTGCGAGACGAAGCGCCGCCACGAATTGGCGTGCGGCGCAAACACCAGCATCGATTCCGCCATGGTCTGGATGAGGCCGCCGAGACCGCGCAGCAGCGGCAGCGACCAAGTCTCTCCGGCAGCTTCGGCAAAGACGTTCCTGCCGGCATTGTCCAGCAGCGAGACATGGAAATGCATGCCCGAGCCGGCATATTTCTCGATCGGCTTGGCCATGAAGCAGGCGGTGACGCCATGCCGGCGCGCCTGCGCCCGCACCAGCCGTTTCAGCATGACGAGATCGTCGGCTGCCCGCATCACGTCCTTGCGGTAGTTCAGCGTCAGCTCGTACTGGCCCGGCGCATATTCGGAAATGACCGTTTCGGCGGGAATGCCTTGCGCCTTGGCCGCGGCATAGATGTCGGAAAACAGCGGCTCCATGCCGTGCAGATGGTCGACGGAATAGACCTCGGTCTTGCCCGAACTGCGGCCGTCGAGCATGGCGCGTGCCGCCTGCACCTTGCCCTCCGCGTCGCGCTCGTTGGCAAGCAGGAAGAATTCGAGTTCGAAGGCGCCGGCCGGATGCAGGCCTTTGGCCGCCAATATATCCACTTGCCTGGCCAGCGCGAGCCGCGGGTCGGACGACATCGGTTGGCCGTCGAGGTGATACATCGCCATCAGCACCTGGCCGCGCGGCGGACTTGTGCCGTAGAGCGGCACCAGCGTGCCGGGGATCGGCCATGCCCTGAGGTCGCCGTCTCCGGTGGTCCAGATCAGCCCGGTCTCGTGCACGTCCTCGCCGGTGATGTCGAGGCCGAGGATCGAGATCGGCATGTGCCGGCCACCCTCGAAGATGCTCATCAATTCGTGCCGGCGCACGATCTTGCCGCGGCCGACGCCGTTGGCGTCGGTCAGCACGATATCGAAAGCCTCGATCTCGGGATGGGCGTCGAGGAAAGCTTTCGCTTCGCTGGGCGTCGAGCCCGAAGGTGAAGTCGCAACGGCAGTTGAGGTCGGCATGCGCGCTTGTCTCATGCCGCAAGCCTTGCCGCAACCGCGCCGAAGGCGGTGATCAGCCGGTTGACCTGGGCTGCCGTGGTTGCCGGCGAGATCAGCATCATGTTGTGGAAGGGCGCGATCAGCACGCCCTGGTTGACGAGCGCGACATGGATCGCGGCCTCGAGCTCCGGCGCATGCGCTGCCTCGGCCTCGCCGCCATTCCGCAGCGGGCCAGGCGCGCAGATGAACTCGACGCGGGCGCCGATACGGGCGACATGCCAGGGCAGACGGTAACGGTCGATGACCCCGGTAAGTCCGGCGTGGAGCCGCAGCGCCAAACGGCCCATATGGACATAGTTCTCGTCGGTCATCACCTCTTCCAGCGTCGCGCGCATCGTCGCGAACTGTAGCGGGTTGCCCGACAGCGTCGTGCCCATGCCGGAATAACCCGGCTCCTTGGTCAGGTTATAGGCGGCATAGCGCGTGGCGACATCGTCGCTCATGCCCCAGACACTCGCCGGCACGCCGCCGGCGATCGGCTTGCCGAGCACGAACAGATCCGGCTCCAGCCCGTATGTCCTGGTGTAGCCGCCAGATCCCGTCGAGATGGTGTGGGTTTCGTCGATCAAGAGCAGCGTGCCGGCGGCGCGGGTCAGTTTGCGCAGCACGTCGTGAAAGCCGGGGTCAGGCAGTACCATGCAGGAGTTGGTCAGCACCGGTTCGGTGATAACGCAGGCAATATCCTTGCCGCGCAACGCGGCTTCCAGCGCCGGCAAATCATTGAACTCGACAACCCCGGTTTTCTGGGTGAGGTCGCGGAATTCGCCAGCCAGCCCCGGCCGGTTGACCGGCCTGCCGTCGACCAGCCGTACCATCGTCTCGTCGACCGAGCCATGATAGCAGCCGTTGAAGACCAGGATCTTTTCCCGGCCGGTGACGGCGCGGGCGACGCGCAGCGCGAAGCGGTTGGCATCGGTCGCCGTCGTCGCAATCTGCCAGAACGGCAAGCCGAAATGCTGCTGCAACAGCGGGCCGATGGCGAGCGCATCCTCGCTGGGCAGCATGTAGGTCAGGCCGCGCCCGGCCTGGCGGCGGATGGCACGCACGACCGGCGGCGGCGAATGGCCGAACATCGAACCGGTGTCGCCGAGGCAGAAATCGTCGAGCCGGTTGCCGTCGATGTCCGTGATGGTGGCGCCTTTGGCGCTGTCGACCAGGATCGGAAACGGCGTCGGCCAGTCGTTCATCCAATGCATCGGCACACCGCCGAAGAAGCCGGGCAGTCCGTTGCCGATTTTTGCGGCCGATTTCGGCCGCGCCTTGCGGAAAACCTCCGCCTCCGTCTCACGCAGCCTGGCGATGCGGTCACTGCTGATGCCACCGATCGAAGTCCTTGAATGGTCGATTGAATGCATGAGGGCCCTCTGCCGGCCACTGTAGACAATCGCAGTCTCAACCCGCAATTGGCCGCCTGGTTGCTCTGCATTGGCTCAGCGCCACTCGGCTGGCGCTTGACCTCGAGGCAAAATCCGGCGCCAATACTGGCGGGCTTGTGGTTTTGGGGGAGAAAAATGCGGGCAATCATCTGCACTGCGACGTTGCTTCTGTCGGCTGGCGCAGCCTTTGCGAGCGGCGGTATCTGGTGCTCCGCCGACGATGCGGCGGCGATATTCCAGGTCGAAGCCGGCGTCACCAGGGGCATGGGCGGGCCGACCTTCAACTTTCGCGGCGATCTCGAAATTCTCAACAGGCCTGCCGGTGACAGCCTGCGCAAGACCGTGTTCGAGGATTCCAACCTGACGCAGTACTGGCTCGACGGCAAGGAATTGCGGCTGAACATCTATCGCGAGCACGAGGCCGCGCCGACTTACAATTCGGTCGAACTGACGATCCTGACCAAGACCAGCGACGAAGGCGTCTATGACGGGCGCTACACGCTCGCCATCTACGACGCCGCGGCGGATACGGACCAGGACGGCAAGCCGGTTGAAGTCACCGGCAAAGTATCGTGCGGGGCCGAGTAGGGGCGTTCAAGCCGTGATGTCGATGACGCCGCAGTCGCCGGTGGCGCTGCCGAAGGCGACGCGGCGCTCTTCCTTGTCCCACATCATCGAGCTGATGGCGCCCTTGCCTGGGCGGCGCAGAAGCACCTCCTTGGCATCGGCAAAGCGCACCGCCATCACCATGCCGTCGTCATAGCCGACGGCGACGACATCTTGGCTCGGATGGCATGCGACAGTGGTCACCATGGCATTGCCACGCGT
Source organism: Mesorhizobium sp. IMUNJ 23033 (assembly GCF_044778005.1). Classification (NCBI taxonomy): domain Bacteria; kingdom Pseudomonadati; phylum Pseudomonadota; class Alphaproteobacteria; order Hyphomicrobiales; family Phyllobacteriaceae; genus Mesorhizobium; species Mesorhizobium sp. IMUNJ 23033. The sequence goes on along the minus strand of NZ_JBJACT010000001.1, from coordinate 289,326 downwards.
GCCGAGCTCCAGCGGCGCCTTGCCCATCGGCCCGTCCTTGCCCGAAAACGGCCAGACGATTGCCGCCGGCGCGCCGGAACTCGCCAGCCATTTGCCCTTGGCGCTCCACGACAGGCTTTTGACCTTGCCGGGATAGCCGCTCATGCGCATGTGCTTGCCGTCGGCCAGCTTCCAGCCATGCAGTGCGTTTTCCTGCATGGTGGTGACGAGGAAGGCGCCATCGGGCGAAAAGGTGATGCCGGTATGGGCGCCGGCCCATTCGAGCTCGACCGGCTTGCCCTCGGCGGCCGGGAAATGCAGCGTCGCGCCATTGTAGCGGGCAACGCCGAAGCGCATGCCCTTGGGTGAAAAGGCCAGCCCCTCGACCGAACGCGGATGCGTGAACACTTTTGTCTTGCCGTCGGCGAAGCGCACATAGGCGGTCTTGCCGGAGGCGAAGGCGATGGCCCCCTGCGGCCCGGCGGCGACGCTGGTGATCCATTTCTTGCCGGCGCTCGCCAGCTCCGCAGCATTGCCGCCGGCGCCAATGGCAAACACCTTGCCGTCCTCGCCGCCGGTGATCAGCCGGTCGTTGGCCGCATCGTGGAAGGCGGCGAGCAGCCCGTCATTGGCCTGTACGGTCTTGTGGCCATGGTCGAGCCGGTGGACGACGCCATCGGCCAGCGCGAAATGCGGCGCGTCGCCGAGGAAGACGGCGGCGACGCAATGGCCTTCGAGATCAAGCGGGGCGACGGTGGGCATGCGGACTGGTCCATTCGAGATTGTCGCTGGTCGTCTACGCCAGCGCGGCTAGGTGCGGCTTCGCCCTTCTCCCCTTGTGGGAGAAGGTGGATTGGCGCGCAGCGCCAAGACGGATGAGGGGTGTTGGACGGATTACCGTCGGCGCCAAGCTGGAACACCCCTCATCCGACCGAGCTTCGCTCGGCCACCTTCTCCCACAAGGGGAGAAGCAAGAAGGGGCAGCGCTAACCCTAAACTGGCCTGGAAATCAAGCGGCCTGGCAGGCGTCAAAGCTCTTCTTCAGCCGTTCGGCATCGAGTTCACGGCCGATGAAGACCAGCCGGCTCTCGTGCTTTTCGCCGTCCTTCCAGGCGCGCTGGTGATCACCTTCGATGATCATGTGGACGCCCTGGATGACATAGCGCTCGTCGTCGCCCTTGAGCGCGATGATGCCCTTCAGCCGCAGGATGTTCGGGCCTTCCATCTGGGTGATCTTTTCGATCCAGGGGAAGAATTTCTTCGGATCCATCTCGCCGCCGCGCAGCGACACCGACTGCACCGTCACATCGTGGATGTCGGAGGGATGGTGATGGTGGTCGTGGTCATGATCATGATCATGGTGGTGGTGATCGTGGCCGTCATGGTCATGATGGTCGTGATCATGATCATGCGCCTCGAGGAAATGCGGATCGTTCTCCAGCGCCCGCGAAAGATCGAAGGCGCCGCGGTCGAGCACTTCGGCCAACGCCACGCCGGCGCGCGTCGTGCGATGGATCCTGGCCGCCGGGTTGATGGCGCGGATCGTCGCTTCGACCTTGGCGAGTTCGTCGGGCGTGACGAGATCGGTCTTGTTGAGCACGACGACGTCGGCAAAGGCGATCTGGTCCTCGGCCTCCTTGGAATCCTTCAGCCTGAGCGGCAGGTGCTTGGCGTCGACGAGCGCCACTACCGCGTCGAGCCTGGTCTTGGAGCGCACGTCGTCGTCCATGAAGAAGGTCTGCGCCACCGGCACCGGGTCGGCAAGGCCGGTGGTCTCGACGACGATGGCGTCGAAACGGCCGGGCCGGCGCATCAGGCCCTCGACGACACGGATCAGGTCGCCGCGCACCGTGCAGCAGACGCAGCCATTGTTCATCTCGTAGATTTCCTCGTCGGACTCCACGATCAAATCATTGTCGATGCCGATCTCGCCGAATTCGTTGACGATGACGGCATAGCGCTTGCCGTGGCTTTCCGAGAGGATGCGGTTGAGCAGCGTCGTCTTACCGGCGCCGAGATAGCCTGTCAGGACGGTTACGGGGATCTGCGTCTGTGCATCGCTCATGTGTAGGCCTCGAAAAGGAGATTGTCGGCTCCATATAGGATGTGCGCTTTGCTTTTGCACGTAGCAAACCGCTGGGCCATACTGGCCGCTGCGAGAGGAGCCAGATGTCCGACAAGCCGCCTACCATGTCACTGAACAGGCGTCAGGCGCTGAGCCTCATCGCCGTCACCGCCGGCGGCGGCGCTTTCCTGCCGGCTGCCGCGACGGCGCAGACTTCACCCTATGCCGGGCTTGCCCTGTTCGACGCCGGTGCCGGCGTCTGCACCATCACGCCGGAGGCGACGGAAGGGCCGTTCTATTTCAACCCGAAACTCCAACGCGCCGATGTTACCGAAGGCAAGAAGGGCGTCGGTCTCAATGTGCGGCTGCAGGTGGTCGATACCGCCTGTCGCCCGCTTGCCGGTGCGCGCGTCGATATCTGGCATTGCGATGCGCAAGGCGCCTATTCCGGCTATCCCGGACAGGGCGACGGCCAGGATGTCGACACCTCCGGCCAGACATTCCTGCGCGGCTGGCAGAAGACGGACGAAAGCGGCATCGTCTCCTTCGCCACCATCTATCCCGGCTGGTATCGCGGCCGCACCACCCACATCCACTTCAAGGTCTTCCCCGACGAACGATCGGTGATGACCGGCCAGTTGTTTTTCCCCGACGGCCTGAGCGATCAGATCTTTGCGACCGTCTCGCCCTACAACGACCGTCCCGGCAAACGTGACACCTCGAATGCGCGGGACGGCATAGCGCGACGGGCCGGACCCTTGTCGCAGGCCGCCCTGCGCGAGGCGGCGGATGCCTATCGGGCCCTACTGGTCGTCGCTGTGAAGGCCGGCTGAGCTCCGTTTGGGCCCCGCCCATGGCCACGGGAAAAGTCCCCCGGCCCAAAAAGTCGTTTGTCATCTAACTGAAATAAACATCTGGCATTCACCACGGCGGACATCAATGCTTGCCGGCAAAGCTGTTTTCGCAAGCCGGATTCTTTTTGATCGTCGATTGCCAACCGGCGGGCAGGCTCTATGCTGCCGGCACCGGTTCGGCCGAAGAGGGATGACCATGGCCAAGGCGGACAAAACTGCAACAATGAGCCGGCTGCATTCGGCGGCGCGGCTGGCGCGTACGGCACTTGCCGCGCGGCTTCTGGCGCACGGCTTCTATGCCGGACAGGACCAGATCATGCTGTCGCTCGACCGCGAGGACGGCCAGACACCGGGCAACCTCGCCGGTCGCCTTGGCGTGCGCCCGCCGACCATCACCAAGACCATCAACCGGCTGCAGGCGCAGGGTTTCCTGGAAAAGCGCGCTTCGGTGAACGATGCCCGTCAGGCGCACATCTTCCTCACCGACACCGGCCGCGAGATCATCCACGCCATCGAGAAATCGGTGAAGAAGACCGAGAAGCAGGCGCTGAAGGGCCTCGACAAGAAAGACCAGAAGGCGCTGTTCAAATTGCTTGCCCGCATTGAAGCCAATCTCTCGAATGAGGAATTGGTGCTGATCGACGACGACGCCGATCTCGACGACTAAAGAGCGACGCGTCAGCGTCGTCTCGCCCGAGCGACGCATTGCGCGTCGTCCAAGAGGCGACGCATTCCGCGTCCGGCCTACCCGACCCTACGCTGCCGCCGTCGATGAGCCGCGCACCAGCGCCGACCAGCGTCCAGGCGTCAGGCCGAACGCCTTCTTGAAATGCCGGTTGAAGTGGCTCTGGTCACTGAAGCCGGCGGCAATGGCGATCTCGGCGAGCGCCTCTCCCGCCTCGATCATGCGCCGTGCCCGCTGCAGCCGGCGCATCAAAAGGAAACGGTGCGGGCTCGTGGAATAGGTCGCGCGGAAATGGCGCGAAAGCGCATAGCGGTCGAGGCCGGTCCCTGCTTCCAGTTCATCGGACCGCACCGCCCGCTCGACATTCTCTTCCAGATAGTCGCGCGCAAGTGCTGCGGCGCGCCACGCCGTCTTTTCCATCGGCTTTGCCGGCTGCCCGGCATGGCGCCCCAGATTCTGCGCCAGCTGCGCAATGAAATCGGCGACAAACAGCTCGTCCAGTTCCTCATCGAGCGGCGCCAGTGCGGAAAGCAGTGTGCCACGTAAAGCCGGATCGCTCACCACGGCATCCTCGACGAAAGGCAATGGCGCGCCGCCCAGGCAGTCGAGCAGCAGCGACGGCTCCAGATAGAGAATCCGGTAGTGCAAGCCTTCCTCGGTGCCGGCGCCGCCGTCGTGCAATTCGTCGGGATGCAGAACGATGATCTGGCCAGGCAGGCTATGATGCGCCGCGCCGCGATAGCGGAAGCTCTGTACGCCGTGCAGCGTCACCCCGATCGCGTAGGTATCGTGGCGGTGGAGATCGAAGGCAATGCCATGGAAGCGCGCCTCGATGCGCTCAATGCCGGCCGTGCCTGGCGCCGAGACGATGCCATCCTCGGCCGCATCCCAGCACAAACGTTCAAGACCCTGACGGGCCTCCCGGCCTAGATCGTGCGTCATCGCTTCAACAACACTCTGGAACTGGCGACTGTCTCATGTTCGATACGAAATTTGCAATCGTGCTCAGGCAAGATCTTCCCGTCTGGCAGAAGCTCAACGTCACCGCCTTCCTGACCAGCGGCATCGTCGCGCAGTTTGCCGATATCATCGGCGAGCCCTATCGCGATCGGACCGGCAACATCTACAACCCGCTGTCGATCCAGCCGGTCATCGTGCTTGCAGCCGACAGCGCAACGCTTGGCGCGATCCACCGGCGCGCGCTGGAGCGCAGCGTGACGACGTCGCTCTATGTCGAGGAGATGTTCTCGACGGGCTTTGACGCCGCCAACCGCGCCGTCTTCGCCGAATTCGCGCCCGAGGATGCCAAGGTCGTCGGCATCGCGCTGCGCGCCGAGAAGAAACTGGTCGACAAGATCACCAAGGGCGCCCGCATGCACGCCTGAACGCCTGGGCATTGTTGCACTGGCTTCTTTTGGTCCGGCCACAGCCGACAATTGGCTTGTCGGCCGGCGACGATTGCCGCAAAGGTTGGTGTCTGCCCACCTTCCTTCGGCCTGAAATTGAGCGTTCCCAGAAAACCAGACGAAAGCGCAACGCCGCCGGCGGCGATGCTGCTGATGCTTTCCACCTATGTCTGCTTCACCTTTCTCGACACCAGCAGCAAATACCTGGTGCTGGCCGGCATCTCGGCGCTGATCGTCGCCTGGGCCCGCTTCGTCGTCCATGTGCTGCTGGTCGGCGTCTTTCTGCGCGGCTGGCGCAAGCCATCGCGCTTCCGCGCCAACAATTTACCGGCACACATATTGCGCGGCGCCTTCCTATTCGGATCGACCATGTGCAACATCATGGCGCTGCGCACCTTGCAGCTGGCCGAGACCACTTCGATCTACTTCTTCGGCCCGATGGTGATCACCGCACTTGCCGGTCCGCTGCTCGGCGAATGGGCGGGCTGGCGGCGCTGGATGGCGATCCTGTCCGGCTTTGTCGGTGTGCTGGTCATCACCCGGCCGGGTGTCGGCGTTTTCGGCATAGGCCATCTGTTTGCGCTCGGCTCGATGCTGTCGAACTCCTTCTATGTCATCATGACGCGCCGCATGTCGGCGACGGAGACGTCCGAAAGCCTCATCCTGTTCTCGGCGCTGGCGCCGGCGGTGCTGCTCCTGCCCACACTGCCGTTCTCGCTGTCACTGCCGCAGGACGCCTGGCACTGGTCCGTCCTCTTGATGCTCGGCGTGTTCGGCGCGACCGGCCATTGGCTGCTGGTCCAGGCCTATCGTCTGGCAACGACCACGGCACTCGCCCCCTACCCCTATTCGCAGATGGTGTGGATGATCCTGTCCGGCTGGATCATCTTCCACCAGTTTCCGGACCGCTGGACGCTTGTGGGCGCGGCCATCATCGTCGCCAGCGGCCTCTACATCATCCATCGCGAACACCGGCTTCGCCTGCGCAATCACGCGGCGCTGGACGCGGAGGCGGAAACGCTGGCAAAAAAACTTTGATTTGCTCCCGATCGATGGCATAAGAGCCGCCTTTAAACAGTTTAAATCGCTTCGGGGAGCGCAAGGCGCTGGCACAGAAGATCAAGCTTTCGACGATCGCGGATGCCCTTGGCGTGTCCACGGCCACGGTATCGCTTGCGCTGCGAGACAGCCCGCTGGTCGCCGGCAGCACCCGCGACCGCATCAAGGAACATGCCCGCGCCATCGGCTATATCTACAATCGCCGCGCCGCCAGCCTGCGCACCTCGCGCTCGGGCATCGTCGGCGTCGTCGTGCACGACATCATGAACCCGTTCTTCGCCGAAATCCTGCGTTCGATCGAAAGCGAGCTCGACCGCAGCCGGCAGACCTTCATCCTGTCCAACCACTACGACCAGCTCGAAAAGCAGCGCACCTTCATCGACACGCTGCTGCAGCTCGGCGCCGACGGCGTCATCATGTCGCCGGCCATCGGCACACCGGCCGAAGACATCATCATGGCCGAGGAAAACGGCCTGCCGGCGGTGCTGATTGCGCGCACGGTGGCCGGAGCCGACGTGCCGGTCTTCCGCGGCGACGATTCCTATGGCACCGGCCTTGCCACCAACCACCTGATCTCGCTCGGCCACAAGCGCATCGCCATGATCGGCGGCACCGACCAGACCTCGACCGGCCGCGACCGCTACCAGGGTTATGTCAACGCCATGGAGGCGGCCGGACTGGAGGTCAGGCCGTCCTGGCGCATCGCCGGCCCTCGCACCAAGCAGGCCGGCTTCGAGGCCGCCGGACAGTTTTTGGCGCTGAAAGACAAGCCGACCGCCGCGTGCTGCTGGAATGATCTCGTCGCCATCGGGCTGATGAACGGCATCGCGCGCGCTGGCCTGGTGCCGGGCGTCGACATTTCCGTCACCGGCTATGACGATCTCGAAGAGGCTGCGATCGCAACGCCGGCATTGACCACGGTCTGGAACGGCCAGCGCGAGGTCGGCCGTCGCGCCGCGAGCGCCTTGCTGGACAAGCTGAACGGACAGACGGTGCGGCCGTCGCAGGAACTGATCAAGCCGGAACTGCATGTGCGTCAGTCGACCGGCAAGCCGGTGGAGCGTGCATGACAAAGCCTGAACTTGGAGAGCCGGTCGCCATTCTGGTGCCCGGCCATTTCAACGAGCACGCCATCGGCCGCATCGACCAGGCATTCCAGCGGGTGACGATCGAACAGGCCGACCCGGCTCTTGTCACCGAGGAGATGCGGCGCACGGTGCGCGGCATCGCTTCGTTCGGCGGGATAAATGCCGCCTTGATGGACGCCCTGCCCAATCTCGAGATCATCGCCAATTTCGGCGTCGGCTACGATTCGGTCGACGCCAGCCACGCCGCGCAAAGCGGCATCATGGTCACCAATACGCCCGACGTGCTGACCGAGGAGGTCGCCGACACGGCGATCGGCCTTTTGATCAACACCGTGCGCGAAATGTATGCCGCCGAGAAATGGCTACGCGACGGCAGCTGGGTGAAGAACGGCGCCTATCGCCTGAGCCGGCTTACTTTGCGCGGCCGCAGCGTCGGCATCTTCGGCATGGGCCGCATCGGGCTGGCCATCGCCCGGCGGCTGGAAGCGTTCGGCCTGCCGGTCGCATATCACAACCGCCGCCAGGTCGAGGGCCTGGCCTATCAATACCATCCGACGCTGAAGGGGCTTGCCGAAGCGGTCGACACGCTGATCTCGGTGGCGCCGGGCGGCGCTTCGACGGAGAAGGCCGTCAATGCCGAGGTCCTGTCGGCGCTCGGAGCTAACGGCGTCTTCGTCAACATCGGCCGCGGCAGCACGGTCGACGAGGCTGCCCTTGCCGCGGCGCTTGCCAGCGGCACCATCGCCGCCGCCGGGCTCGACGTCTTTGCCGACGAACCAAATGTGCCGCAGGCGCTGCTGGCCGCTCCCAACACTTCGCTGCTGCCACATGTCGGCTCGGCCTCGGAGCATACCCGCCGCGCCATGGCGGACCTCTGCGTCGACAATCTGGTGTCTTGGTTCGCCGAGCGTCGGCCGCTGACCCCCGTGCCGGAGACGGTGCAGGTCAGGCCGCGCAGCTGACCGGCAGGCCGCCACACTTATTAACGTCGGCTTAACGCTTTGAAATCATTCTGCATACTTCGTTAGGCAAGATTCTTGAAGCGCGTTGCCCCCACGCACTTCAAATGCGCGGAGAAGAAGGGTGAAGGTGCTTCCTGCATTGATTGGGGTTGCCGCACTGGCCGGCGGCGTTCAGCTTTTTCACGGCGGCAGTGGCGCAAGTGTCGCCAGGGAAGCTCAGCCATCCAGCACCTACCGGCTGACAGCCAATGGCGACGAGGCGGCCTGCGCCGGTGAAGCGCGGTGCTGAAGTCTCGGAAGGTCTGTCGCTGCTGACGATCGCCTCGACCTGCCGCCGGCTTTTGCCCGGCATCGAGCGCGCGAAATTCTGGCGCGAACGGGAGGACGGGACGGTTGCCTTCAGCGCCAACGGCGTCGATCCGATCGTCACCTTCGCCGTTGCCGATGGCGACGGCTATGAATCCTACGCGCCGGCTTTGCCGCTGCTGTCTCTGGCGGCAGCCGATAATCGAGATTATTCGGCTGCCGGCAACTGATAATCGGGATTATTCAGCCGCGGCGCGCGCGCCCGACTTTGCCGCCGCGTGCAAGCGCACGGCATCGCCGAAGGCACGGAATATCTTTGCCGAAGTATCGTCCGACTTCACCCAGTATTCGGGGTGCCATTGCACGCCGACGGCGAAGGCGCGTGAGTCTCGCACGGAGACCGCCTCGACCGTGCCGTCGTCGGCGACCGCCTCGATCTGCAGCTTCGGACCGAGCTGATCGACCGCCTGGCGATGCACGGAGTTGACCATGATCTCGCCGGCGCCGAACACGCCTGCCAGGCAGCTGCCGGGCTTGATCGTTACTTTCTGGTGGATGGTGAAGCGCTCGTCCTGATTGTCGCTCACCGGCGCGCGGTGGTCGAGCGTGCCCTCGCGCTCCTGGATTTCGGTGCCCAGCGTGCCACCCAGAGCCACGTTCATTTCCTGGATGCCGCGGCAGATGGCGAGCAGCGGCACGCCGCGCTCCACCGCCCGGCGGATCAGCGGCAGCGTCGTGGCGTCGCGCGCCGGATCGTAAGGACCGTTCTTTTCGCTGGCGTCGCCGCCATAGAGCGAGGGATGCACGTTGGACTTCGAACCGGTGACCATGACGCCGTCGACCGACGACAGGAGTTCATCGAAATCGAGCCGCTCGCCGAAGGACGGCACCAGCACCGGGAACACGCCGGCGCCCGAAATCGCCGCCTCCAGATATTGCTGCGGGGCGGCATGCCAGGTGTAGTTGTCGAATTGGCGGACGTCGGTCGAGATGGCGACGAGCGGCTGCTGCATTTTGGTTCCGGTATCCATTGGGAGCTAAGGAATTATTCTGCCTACAAAATAGGCGATCCGAAGGCGCTTTTCCATGACAAGTTTCATCGCGTCGTATGAGCCACGGAATCGCGTCCGGGATTTGGCATTAGACTATAGTTGCAGTCCGTGCGCCGACGCTGCGAATTCCGCGAAAGCGCTGCCGCCAAATCCGGCTGCCGCGCTGGACTCGACCTTTTGCCTGTGTATTGTTTCGCCCCAGGCCAAGCCGGGATATCGAGGATGTTCCCGAAAATCGGTCTGCTGATCCAAAAGGGAGGAACTGCATGGATCGTCGTTCATTCATCCGCAAGGCAGGCGTAACCGGTGTGGGGGCCGCGGCGGCGGCTGCGACGCTTGCCGCGCCCGCTATCGCCCAATCCAATCCGAAAGTGACGTGGCGGCTGGCGTCGTCCTTCCCGAAGTCGCTCGACACGATCTATGGCGGCGCCGAGGTCTTCTCCAAGATGCTGTCGGAAGCGACAGACGGCAACTTCCAGGTCCAGGTTTTCGCCGCCGGCGAGCTCGTCCCCGGTCTGCAGGCCGCCGACGCCACCACCGCCGGTACCGTCGAGGCCTGCCACACGGTGGCATATTATTACTGGGGCAAGGACCCGACCTGGGCGCTGGGCGCGGCGGTGCCGTTCTCGCTCAACGCGCGCGGTATCAATGCCTGGCACTATCATGGCGGCGGCATCGACCTGTTCAACGAGTTCCTCGCCACGCAAGGGCTGTTCGGCCTGCCGGGCGGCAACACCGGCGTGCAGATGGGCGGCTGGTTCCGCAAGGAGATCAACACGGTCGCCGACCTCTCCGGCCTGAAGATGCGCATCGGCGGCTTTGCCGGCAAGGTGGTCGCCAAGCTTGGCGTCGTGCCACAGCAGATCGCCGGCGGCGACATCTATCCGGCGCTGGAAAAGGGCACCATCGACGCCGCCGAATGGGTCGGCCCATATGACGACGAGAAGCTCGGCTTCTACAAGGTCGCGCCCTACTACTACTATCCCGGCTGGTGGGAAGGCGGACCGACGGTCCATCTGATGTTCAACAAGGCGAAGTATGAAGAGCTTTCGCCGGCCTACAAGTCGCTGGTGCACACTGCCGCGCAAGCCGCAGACGCCAACATGCTGCAGAAATACGACTCTCTCAATCCTGCGGCGGTGAGGCGGCTGGTGGCCGGCGGCGCCAAGCTGAAGCCCTTCAGCCAGGAGATCATGGCCGCTTGCTTCGAGAAGGCGAACGAGGTCTATACCGAAATGGAAGCCTCGAACGCGCCGTTCAAGAAGATTTGGGACTCGATCAAGGGCTTCCGCAAGGAGCACTATCTGTGGGCCCAGGTGGCCGAATACAATTACGATACTTTCATGATGGTCCAGCAGCGCAACGGCAAGCTGTAGGCGCCCCACAGCTGTTCATTGAGAGAAGCCCCGGGCGGACAGGCCCGGGGCTTTTTGTCAGGCGTCGAAGGCGCTGACTTCGACCAGGATTCCGCCCGGCGCATGGCAATAGAAGGTGCTCGACCTAGCGCCGCCACGCGTCAACTCCCGCACATCGCCCGGCTCGCGGCCGGCACTGGCAAGCTCGGCATGCTTTGCATGCACGATCTCCGGTTTGCCAACGAGGAAGCCGATATGAAAGCCGCCGGGATAGGTGGCGGCCTCGCCCTTGCCCGGCTTCATCAGGTTGAGGGCGAAGCCATCGCTCCCGCGCAGCACGGCGAAGGCATCCTTGCCGCGAATGTCGAGAAGCTCGAAACCGAAATGGCTGGCGAAGAAATCGCAAGGGCCGGCGACGTCCGTCGTTACGAGATTTGCATGGTTCAGTTTCATGGTCTGTATCCTGTCACGGGTTGAGATGCGGACAGGCTTGGCCGCAAACCACAAACCGGCGGGACCGTGATGTCAGGAGATCCGGACATGCCCCAACCGGCTCGCGGGCTTTCGCCTCGCTTGCCGGCCGCGGGTCCTCTCGCACAAGGCGATGGACGGGCCTCCGCTTGAGAAACGGAAGAGACCGGACTACCGAACCGGTCATGTCTTTTTCGGCGCGATTTGAATAACCGATCGATTGACCGGCGGCAAGCAGCCTGGCCACCAAGCGCAGGCGGCTCAGCCCTGGCCTGGCACCACCAGCACCTTGACCTCGCCGGGGGCAGGCGGATTGGCGATCACCGCCGGCGCCTCTTCGAGCGTCACCTGCCTGGAGATCAGCCTGTCGATCTCGATCGCGCCCGAGGCGATGAGCTGGGCCGCGCGGCCGTGGGTGTAAGGATTGAGGAAGGAGCCCAGTACCTTCAGCTCGCGAAACAACAGGTCGAAGGGCTCGAACGCCACCTTCATGCCTTGCGGCACCACGCCGACGATGATGACCGTGCCGCCGGCTCTCGCCAGCCGCATCGATTGCTCGACGGTGTCGCGCACGCCGGCGCATTCGAACACCACGTCGACGCCGCCGGGCACCAGTCCGGACGGTCCGGCAACGGCATCGATGACATCGGCAGCACCTGGGTCGACCGTTGCCGTCGCGCCGAGATCCTCGGCAAGCGCGCGCCGCGAGGCCTGGCGCGTCGACAGGATGATGGTGGTCGCTCCGGCGAGCTTCGCCAGTTGCACGGTGAGCAGACCGATCACACCGCCGCCGAGAACGGCGACCGAAGCGCCAGGCTTGATTGCGGCCAGATCGACGCCGTGCAGGCAGCAGGCAAGCGGTTCGCAGAAGGCACCATGCGTCGGCTTGAGATCAGCCGGCAGAAGAAACGCCTGCTTTTGCGGCAGCACGACATAGTCGGCAAAGCCGCCGTCACGGTGGATGCCGATAGCGCTGAGATTGCTGCAGAGATTGACCCGGCCGGCGTGACAATGCTTGCAGCGGCCACAGGCGATGTTGGGATCGCCGGTGACCCGGTCGCCGACGGAAAAGCCCAATACGGCAGCCCCGACCGCTTCGACGATGCCGGAAAATTCATGCCCGGGCGTCACAGGTGGTTTGCAGGGGAACTCGCCGTGGAACAGATGCCGGTCGGTGCCACAGACGCCGCAGGCCTCTATGCGCACCAGCAAGTCGTCCGGCCCGGCTGACGGCTTGCCGACCTCGCGCAGCGCGATGCTGCCCACCGCCTCCAGGCGGACCGCTTTCATGGCTGTCGGGACTCCAGCATCAGTTGAAATTCGGTGGCTGCGAGAGGTCAGTTGCCGGCGGCGCCGGCTTGGCGGGCGGAGCGTCGCCGAAGTTCGGTGGTTGCGACAGGTCGTTGGTTGGTGCCGCCGGTGCGGCGCCGCCATTGGCCGGGGCGCCGCCATCCGCCGGCGGCGTGCCGAGCGGTGACAGACCAGGCATGTCCGGCAGCTGAATGTCGATCGTGCCGGGATCGACCGCCGCGCCCTTGTAGTGCATCACCATTTGCGGGAAGGCGATGGTCAGCCCGATCATGATCACCTGGATGCAGACGAAGGGTACCGCGCCCCAGTAGATCTGGCCGGTGGTGACCGGCGCGATCTGCTTGCCGGTGAGGCGGTCGAGATAGGGCACGCGCGCGGCGACCGAGCGCAGGTAGAACAGCGCGAAGCCGAAGGGCGGGTGCATGAAGCTTGTCTGCATGTTGACACCGAGGAGCACGCCGAACCAGATCAGGTCGATGCCGAGCTTGTCGGCGGCCGGCGCCAGCAGCGGCACGATGATGAAGGCGAGCTCGAAGAAATCGAGGAAGAAGGCGAGCAGGAAGACCAGGATGTTGACGCCGATAAGGAAGCCGACCTCGCCGCCCGGCAGCGACGTCAGCAGATGCTCGACCCAGATGTGGCCGTTGACGCCGTAGAAGGTCAGCGAGAACACGCGCGCGCCGATCAGGATGAACAGCACGAAGGACGACAGCCTGGTCGTCGAGGCCAGCGCCTGCTTGATCACGTCAAGCGACAGCCGGCCCTTCATCGCCGCCATCAATAGCGCGCCGACGGCGCCCATGGCGCCGCCTTCGGTCGGGGTGGCGATACCGAGGAAGATGGTGCCCAGCACCAGGAAGATCAGCGCCAGCGGCGGGATCAGAACGATGATCACCTGCTGCGCCAGCCTGGACATCATGTTGAAGTTCAGCCGCTGGTCGGCGATCGCCACGATGTAGATCAGGACCACGCCGATCGTGGCGCCGAGAATGTCGGCATTGTCGCCATGTGCCGGCGCAAGATAGCGATAGGCCGCATAGGAAACCGCTATTGTCACCAGCAGCGCCGCCAGCAGCGACAACACGCCATGGCCGAGCGTGCGTGCCTCCAGCGGCAGCGCCGGCATCGACTGCGGCCGGACGATCGACATGATCAGGATGTAGAGCATGTAGATGCCGGTCAGCACGAGGCCGGGGATCAGCGCGCCGGCATACATGTCGCCGACGGAGCGGCCGAGCTGGTCGGCCAGCACGATCAGCACCAGCGACGGCGGGATGATCTGGGCGAGCGTGCCAGAAGCAGCGATGACACCGGATGCCAGGCGCCGGTCATAGCCGTAGCGCAGCATGATCGGCAGCGAGATCAGACCCATGGCGATGACTGATGCCGCCACCACGCCCGTCGTGGCTGCCAGCAGCGCACCGACGAAGATCACCGCATAGGCCAGGCCGCCGCGGATCGGCCCGAACAGCTGGCCGATCGTGTCGAGCAGATCCTCGGCCATGCCGGATCGTTCGAGCACGATGCCCATGAAGGTGAAGAAGGGGATCGCCAGCAGCGTGTCGTTGGACATCACCCGGCTGCCGTAAAAATTTTCGGGCAGTGCGTGCAGCAGCGGCCAGGCCAGGTTGATCGACCCGCCCGAATAGGGCGACAGCACGACGCCGATGAAGAAGAACATCAGGCCGTTGGCGGCGAGCGAGAAAGCGACGGGATAGCCGATCAAAAGGAAAATGATCAGCGAAGCGAACATGATCGGCGCCATGTTCTGGGCGATGAACTCGATCATGAGCGCACCTCCTGAGCAAGCGCCTTGGCTTCTTCGGCGAGTGCCTTGGCCTCGAGTTCAGCCTGCTCATGCGCCGATATGAACGGATTGGGATCGTCCATGTCGCCGCGCATGATCGCGATCTTCTTGATGATCTCGGAGATGCCCTGCAGCGCCAGCAGGAAAAAGCCGACCAGCAGGATAGCCTTTGCCGGCCAGATGATCAGGCCGCCGGAATTGTTCGACATTTCGCCGCTGCGGAACGACAGCGACACGTAAGGCACGAAATAGATCACCATCAACGTCACGAATGGCATCAGGAAGAAGAGGTGGCCGAGCAGGTCGATCCAATGCTGCACGCGGCGCGAGAACATGCCGTAGACGATGTCGATGCGGATATGATCGTTCTGCTTCAGCGTATAGGCGGCTGCCAGCATGAAGGCGGCGCCGAACAGGTACCATTGCAGTTCCAGCCAGGCGTTCGACGATATGTCGAAGACCTTGCGGATGATGGCATTGGCGGCGCTCACCAGGATTGCCAGCAGGATCAGCCACGATACCCATTTGCCGATGAACTCGTTCACACGGTCAATCGTTCTGGATAGAGCGAGAAGCCCTGCCATGCATTCCTCCCTGATGTCGGAGGCGCGACGGCTCCCCTTACTTTCCGCCGCGCCACTGTGGCCCAACGGTATGCCGTGCGTGGCTCGGCGGGTCAACACGGCATAGGCAGGCTAAACGCTGTTGTGAGGTGGTGAACGGTGCAAAACCACCAACTCACCACGCGGCATCCAACCAAAGTCGCAGACGCGGCTCAGGCGATCTTCTGCTGGTCTCGGCCGGCGCCGATCAACACCAGCATGGCGACGAGGAAGAGGTACATCCAGGCATCGCGCCATTCGAGGGGGAAATAGCCGGCCCAGAGCGATTCGGCCATGCCGAAGGCGGCCGCGCCAAGCGCCGCCTTGAGCGGCGAGAGATAACCGCCGACAGCGGTCACGAACAGGATCTTCAGCCCGTAGACCAAGCCTGTGCCGAAGCTGATATTGCCGTAGTAGATGCCTGCAAGGATGCCGGCCAGTGCAGCGCACAGACCGCCGAACAGCACCGCCAGCCGAAACACCGCGCGCACGTCGACGCCGCACATCGCGGCGGCCCTGGGATCGTCCGACACCGCTCGCCAGGAGCGGCCGAAGCCCGAGCGGGCGAACACCCAGGCGGTGAGCGCCAGCACGCCTATCACGGCAGCGCAGTCGAGCAACTGGATCAGTGTCAGCGTCGCCTTGAAGCTGGTGCTCTCCGCGAAGATCACCGGCTGGGCCAGCATCGGCGGCAGCCAGAGATCATGGGTGTCGGCGGCGATGCGGCTGGCCTCCGACAGCACCAGCAAGATGCCCAGCGTCGTCACCACGATCGCGTTGGGCGAGCGGTCGGCCAGGGGTTCGAAGACGCTGCGCGACAAGACATGGCTGATCAGCGCCGCATAGAGGAGCGCGGCGACGATGCCTAGCGCGACCGCGGCGTAGAGCGTCAGCCACAGCGCCTGGTAGCCGAAGGCAGCCGTGAGGATCATCGCGTGCCCGCAAAAGGCGAACATGGCGCCATAGGCGAGGTTGGTCCGGTGCAGCAGCCCGTTGGTCAGCACGTAGCCGAAGGCGAGCAAGGCATAGAGCGCGCCCGAATGCAGCCCGTTCAGAACCTGCTGGAAGAAATACAGCATGCAACACCCTTGGGTGACGGTGGCGAAGGCGAACCCACATCCCCAAAGGAACGTTTGCATTCGGAATCTAACTTGTCAAATGCGATTTATCGGTTAGATTTCTGACATGACAGTCTCCTGGACACCGCATCGCTTCACCGGCGGCATCCTCGCGCTCGACGCGGCGAACACGGTCGTTTTGCGGTTCGATCCGGAAAAGACCTTCGACCGCTTCGACAATCCGGCCGAGATCGCCCGCTTTGCCGACGCGGCCAGCGGTTTTCGCGCCACGGAGCTTGGCGGGCGTCGGCTGGAGGCGCAGTCCCCGGCGGAGATTGCGCCGGTCGTGCTGTCGATCCGCGAGACGACTGACCGCCTGTTTCGCCACGCGGTGTCGAAAGGCGCTCTGGCCACCGGCGATCTGCCCGGGTTCCTGCAAGCCTGCGCCCAAGGCCTGGCCGGCAGCCGGACCGAAATCGGCGCGCCGGGACAGCCATTCGGCGACCCGGCGACGCCGATCGCTTTCGAGGCGGCACTTGCCGTCTCGGCGCTGTCGCTGCTGCGCGACGACACGGTCGCCAGGTTGAGAATCTGTCCCAACTGCAGCTGGTTGTTCGTCGACCGCAGCCGCAACTCCAGCCGCCTCTGGTGCGACATGGCGGTCTGCGGCAATCGCCAGAAGGCAAACCGCTACTATCGCCGCCGTACGGCGGCCAGGGAGGTCAGCAATGTCTAGGACATGTTCGCGTTCGATGGTTCTCGGCGCCGCCTTGCTGGCGGCGGCAGTGCTTGGCTCCTGCCGAGACTCCGGCAAGGAGCAGCTGTTCGCCATTTCCGGCAAGCTGTTCGAGTTCAACTACCGGTTGGGCATCGCCACCTATGTCATCACGCTCAACCCGCTGCGGCCGATGGGCGAAGGACAGGTTGCCGTGGTCAGTTTCCAGAACCCGGCCGGCGGCGACCCGATCATCGTCAACCAGAAGATCTGGCCGAAGCTGCCGCACATAACGCTGACCAGCCCGCCGCTGACCTGTGTGGTCAAGGACAAGCCCTATGCGGTGTCGATCCGCATCGAGGATTCCAGCGGCACGCTGTTGCAGAGCTTCGAGACGACGCTGACCTCGTCGCTCGATCAGTCGATCCTGCCCGACCGTCCCCTGGTGGTCGGCCCGGTCTACGAGCTCAACAAGGACATGGTCGGCCATGTCGACGGCAAGCTCCCGGGCGAGCCGAAGCCGGATTGCTCGAAGGCCTGACACGCCCGCGCAGCTGCTGGAACTCTCTTTCCAGACCGCCACGGCGCAATTTTCGTACGCCGTGGAAAGCGTATCGGATCGTTCGTTGCGCGCTGCCTGGCACCTTCGATTTTGTTTGACCTCCCCTGCAAAGGGGAGAAAGACTGCGGCATCCGACTCCTACGTTGGCTGCGCGCTCCAGCGCGGCCTCCGCAGAGGAAATGCCTGATGACGCTGCACGACGTCGCGCTCGACGACAAGTTCGATCTTGGAAAGGAGCGCATCTTCCTCTCCGGCGCGCAGGCCGTCATCCGTATGCTGTTGATGCAGCGCGAGCGCGACCGTCGCGCTGGCCTCAACACCGCCGGCTTCGTTTCCGGCTATCGCGGCTCGCCGCTCGGCGGTCTGGACATGCAATTGTGGAAGGCCAAGAAGCAACTCGCCCAATCCGACATCGTCTTCCAGCCCGGCCTCAACGAAGAGCTTGCCGCCACCGCCTGCTGGGGCACGCAGCAGGCCGAACTTTTGGGCGAAGGCACGCATGACGGCGTCTTTTCGGTCTGGTACGGCAAAGGTCCGGGTGTCGACCGTTCCGGCGACGTGTTCCGCCACGCCAATCTCGCCGGCTCCTCGAAGCATGGCGGCGTGCTTGCCCTGATGGGCGACGACCACATGGCCGAATCCTCGACCAACGCGCATGCCACCGAGTTCCTGTTCGTCGACACGATGGTGCCGATCCTCAATCCGGCCGGCGTCCAGGAGATCATCGATTACGGGCTCTACGGCTTTGCCATGTCGCGCTTCGCCGGCACCTGGGCGGCGATCAAATGCGTCAAGGACAACATCGAATCGACGGCTTCGGTCGATGCCTCGCTCGAGCGGCTGAACATCGTCGTGCCGGAGTTCGAGATGCCGCCCGGCGGCCTCAACATCCGCCACGAGATCGACATGCTCGGCCAAGAAGAGCGGCTGCATGAGTATAAACGCGCCGCCGCGTCCGCCTTCATCCACGCCAACGGGCTGAACCGGATCGTCTATTCGGGCGGCCGCAAGCCGAAGCTCGGCGTCATCACCATCGGCAAGAGCTATCTCGACGTCCGCCAGGCGCTGGAGGATATCGGCATCGACGAGGCTGCCGCCAACCGCATCGGCATCAGGCTATTCAAGGTCGGCTGCCCATGGCCGATCGACCTCCAGCATATCGCCGAGTTTGCCCGCGGCCTCGACACCATCGTCGTGGTCGAGGAGAAGCGTTCGCTGATCGAGGTGCAGCTGCGCGAAAACCTCTACGGCACCGCCACGCAGCCGGTCATCGTCGGCAAGAAGGACGAACGCGGCGACTGGCTGTTCCCGGCCAAGGGTGCGCTCGATCCCAACGAGATTGCGATTGCGCTCGGCGAGCGGATCCTGCGCACCATCGGTCCGTCGGAGGAGATCGCCGCACGGGTGGCGAAATTACGCCAGTTCCAGGCGATGCTCGCCGACACGTCGGACATCGCCTCGCGCACGCCGTTCTTCTGCTCCGGCTGCCCGCACAATTCCTCGACCAAGGTGCCGGACGGCTCGCTGGCCGCCGCCGGCATCGGCTGCCACTTCATGGCGCTGTGGATGGACCGCAACACCGTCGGCTTCACCGCCATGGGTGGCGAGGGCGCGCAATGGATCGGCCAGGCGCCGTTCTCCAAACGCGACCACATCTTCCAGAATCTCGGCGACGGCACCTACAACCACTCCGGTGCGCTGGCGATCCGCTTCGCGCTGTCGACCGACGCCAACATCACCTACAAGATCCTCTACAACGACGCCGTCGCCATGACCGGCGGCCAGCCGCATGAAGGCGGCCTCACCGTCGACATGATCGCCAGGCAGGTGCGCGCCGAGGGCGTCGAGCGGATCGCGGTCGTTACCGACGAGCCGGGAAAATATGCTGGGAAAGCCGAGTTCCCGGCCGGAGTCGCCATCCATCACCGCGACGATCTCGACCTCGTCCAGCGCGAATTGCGGGGGGTCAAGGGCATCTCCGTGCTGCTCTACGACCAGACCTGCGCCGCCGAAAAGCGCCGCCGCCGCAAGCGCGGCACCTTCCCCGACCCCGACAAGCGCGTGTTCATCAACGAACTGGTCTGCGAGGGCTGCGGCGATTGCGGCGTGCAGTCGAACTGCGTCTCGATCCAGCCGGTGGAGACCGAATTCGGCCGCAAGCGCCGGATCGACCAGTCGAGCTGCAACAAGGATTTCTCCTGCGTCAACGGCTTCTGTCCGTCCTTCGTCACCGTGCATGGCGCCAAGATCAGGAAGGCCGAGGGCACCGCCGGCAAGTCCGATCCGCTCGACGGCGTGCCGGCGCCGGCCGAATTCCCGCTCGGCGAGCAAGGCTGGGCGGCGATCATCGACGGTGTCGGCGGCACCGGAGTCGTCACCATCGGCGCGGTGCTCGGCATGGCGGCCCATCTCGAGGACAAGGGCTGCGGCATGATCGACATGGCCGGGCTGGCCCAGAAGGGCGGCTCGGTGTTCACCCATGTGCGCATCGCGCGCACACCGGACGATATCCACGCCATCCGGGTTTCGGCCGGAAAGGCCGATCTGGTGCTCGGCTGCGACCTCGTCGTCTCCGGCGCCCAGAAGGTGCTGGCGGCGGTGCGTGAAGGTCACACCATCTTCCTCGCCAACACCGCCGAGATCATGCCGGGCGAATTCGCACGCTCGGCCGACTTCTCGCTGCCCGTCGAACGGCTGAAAAAGGCCATTCGCTCCGCCGCCGGCGACGACAGGGCGCATTTCTTCGATGCCACCCGCACCGCAACCGCTTTGTTCGGCAACTCGCTTGGCGCCAACATGTTCATGCTCGGCTTTGCCTTCCAGCATGGCGGGCTGCCGCTGTCGGCCGAGGCAGTCGAGAAGGCGATCGAACTCAACGGCCAAGCGGTGGCGATGAACATCGCCGCCTTCCGCTGGGGCCGCCGCGCCGCCCATCAGCCGGATTTCGTGCGTGGTCTCATTGCTCAGCCGGGCAAGGCGGCAAACGCGATCGCCGAGACGCTGGACGACATCATTGCCCGCCGCGTCGCCTTCCTGAGCGCCTATCAGAACGCCGCCTATGGCAAGCGCTATGCTGCCAGGATCGGCGCGCTACGCGCTGCCGAAGCCAAGGCGGTGCCGGGTTCGACCGCGGTGACCGAGGCCGCCGCAAAAAGCCTGTTCAAGCTGATGGCGATCAAGGACGAGTATGAGGTGGCGCGGCTCTACACCGACGGCTCCTTCGCCGCAGAACTCTCAAAACAGTTCCAGAGCTACGAAAAACTCGAATTCCACCTGGCGCCGCCGATCATGGGCCGGCGCGGCAAGGACGGCACGCCCCGCAAGTCGAGCTTCGGCCCGTGGATGATGAAGGGGTTCCGCCTGCTGGCGGCGATGAAAGGCCTGCGCGGCACCGCTTTCGACCTGTTCGGCTACAGCGCGGAAAGGCGCATGGAGCGGCAGCTTCTTGCCCAATACGAGGCTGATCTGGAGCTTGTCACCGCGGCGCTGGCGCCGGGCCGGATCGAGGCCGCCGCCGCGCTGGCCTCGGTGCCGGCGCTTATTCGCGGCTACGGCCATGTCAGGCAGGCGAGCACCGAAAAGGCCGCCGGAGAACGCTCGCGGCTGCTCGAACGCCTGGCAAAAGCCCCTGCAAGGCCCGAACTTCAGGCCGCCGAGTAAGCCGACACGCCTTGTTTACCTGAAGACCAGTTTTGCCCACGGGGAGGATACTTGACGGCAGGGCCTGAAACGGCCTCTCTAAACCTTTCTTAAGGCGAATATCATATGACTGCGGTTCGTGCGACACCGCGGGCCATGCAAGAACACAAAACCGGAGAGATAGGTGAGGACGTCTATGCTGGGTTCGTGCGATCGTTGTTCAACGATCCCGGAATCCTGCTGATCGGCGCTTTTTGCCACGGACTCATCGGCGTTCTAGTCTATTTCACCTCAAAGCATCCGGCCTACCTGGCGTTGGCGGCAATCATGCTTGCCGCCGGCCTTTACCGCTATTACGGCATCCGCAAAGGCCAGCGCGAAGGCAATTTCGACAGCTATGAAGCGGCCAAGACCTGGGAACGCTACTATCTGGTCGGCGGCACCATCCAGGCTTTCTTCATGGGGCTTTTCTGCCTCACGACCATCTACCTCATCCCGGACATGTTCGGAGAAAGTGCCGCGATCGCCGTCATAATGGGCTCGACGGTGACGATCGTCGGCCGCAATTACGGCTCCAAGACCATGGTTGCGGTGCAGGCCTTCACGGTCGTGCTGCCGATCGCGATCGGGCTGATGCTCAAGGGCGACGTGCCCACCTTCATCCTCGGCCTCTATATCGTGCCGTTCATCTTCATCATCACGCGAATGGCCGCACACGTCCGCACCGTGCTTTTCGATGCCATTTCGGAGCGCAAGACCGCGGCCAGGCTGGCAGAGCGCTTCAACCGGGCGCTGAACACCATGTCGCATGGCCTGGTGATGCTTGGTCCCGACGGCAAGGTGGTGGTCGGCAACGCCGAGGCCGCGCATCTGATGTCGCTGAAATCGCCTGACCTATTGCTCGGCCGATCGATCCACTCGCTGCTCCTGCGCGGCGTTGCCGGCGGCATGCTGTCGCCAAAGGACTGCCGCTATGTCGAGGCGCAGCTGACGCGGGCGCTGCGCGAGGGGCGCGACCGCAAGGTGCTGGTTTCCTTCTCCACCGGCCAGCACTACGAGTTTTCGGCACGCGAAGGCAGCCAGGACCTGGGCGTCATCACCTTCGAGGATGTCACGGCGCGCGTCGAGGCCGAGGAAAAAATCCGCTTCATGGCGCGCTACGACAGCCTCACCGGCCTGCCGAACCGCGCCTATTTCCACGAACTGGTCGGCGAATCGATGGCCTCCGGCGACCGCGACCGTCTCTGCGGCCTGGCCGTGCTCGACCTCGACGATTTCAAGAGCGTCAACGACACGCTGGGCCACCCGGTCGGCGACGGCCTGATCTACGCCGTGGCGGAGCGGCTGGCGGCCGTTGCCGGGCAGGGCATCACCGTCAGCCGCTTCGGCGGCGACGAGTTCATGGTCTTCTTCGACCGCATCGAGGACGAAAGCCACCTGACCAGCCTGCTCGACCAGATTTTCGGCGACCTGCAGGGCGAAGTCGACGTCGCCGGACATGGGCTGCGCATCCAGGCAAGCGCCGGCGCGGTGCTGTCCAAGGTCGAGGACACCGATGTCGACGCCATGATCGTCAAGGCGGACCTGGCGCTCTACAAGGCCAAGGAGCTCGGCAAGAACAACTGGCGGCTGTTCGAGGCCGCGATGGACGCCGCCTTCCGCAATCGCCAGCTGATGAAGGCGGACTTGCGCAGCGCGATCGAGAGCAAGGGCCTGCGCGTCGTCTATCAGCCGATCGTCTCGATGAGCACGATGCGCATTGCGAGCTGCGAGGCATTGTGCCGCTGGGACCATCCCGATCTCGGGCCTGTTTCGCCAAGCATCTTCATTCCATTGGCCGAGGAAATGGGCATCATTTCCGAGATCAGCACCTTCGTGCTTCAGGCGGCCTGCGCGGAATGCGCCAAATGGCCCGACCAGACCAGCGTTTCGGTGAACCTTTCCGCCAAGGACTTCCGCAACAGTGACGTCATCCAGAAGGTCCGCGACGCGCTGGCCACGTCCGGGCTCGCGGCCGCCCGCCTGGAGATCGAAGTCACCGAAACCGCGCTGCTCGACGATAAGTCGCTGACGCGCCAGTACATCGAGGAGCTGAAGCAGCTTGGCGTGCGCATCGCGCTCGACGATTTCGGCACCGGCTATTCGAGCCTGAGCTACCTGCACAAGCTGCCGCTCGACAAGATCAAGATCGACCGTTCGTTCCTGATGGACGTCACCCAGAACCCGCGCTCGCTCGACCTGTTGAAGGGCGTCGTCGACCTGACCCGGATTCTCGGCCTGACTGTCACCGTCGAAGGCGTGGAGACCTTCGAACAGCTCAAGATCCTGCTGCATACGGTGAAGCCGGACCTGGTTCAGGGCTTCCTCTTCGGCGCCGCGCTCAGTGCGTCGGGCATCGAGACCATGTCCAACGTGACCTGGCCTTTTGCCGCGGAACTGCGGCCGGTCGCAAAGCGCGCCACCACCTGATCCTCGATCACGTTTCACAAGCCGGCTCAAGAGGAGTTGATTTTTCCGCGCGTTAACCAATTGTTAAGGTTAACCTTCGGTAAACGAAGACGATTGTAGTTTTATCTTCTTGTTCACTCTCTCGTCCGATATTGTTCTCCTGCGGCGGTACGAGGGAAGAATATGGACATGCGTGAGTCAGGTCGGCCTGCGGCGGCTTCGGCTGCCAGATCTCAGCCTCCTTCGCTGTTCGCGCGCAACGTGCTCGACCTTCTGGAGCGCGTCGAGTACCGGCGCTGTGAAAGCGGCGAGGATTTCGAAGCGATCTCCCGGCTGCGCTACAAGGCGTTCCATTCGCACGGCCTGCTTGATACCATCGTCGAGCAGAAGCTTGCCGATCATCTCGACGAAGTCCCAAACTGTTATTGTTTCGGCGTCTTCATGGAAGGCGAGCTTGTCAGCACCGTCAGGCTCCACCACCTGACCCGCGAGACCCCGGAAGCGCCAATCATGACGGTGTTCGGCGACAGGTTGCTGCTGCGCCTGGCGCGGGGCGAGACCTTCATCGATCCCAGCCGGCTGGCGGTCGACCCGCAACTGTCGTCGACCCACCGGGCCCTGCCCTATGTCACGCTGCGGCTTGCGGTTATCGCCAACACGTTCTTCAACGCCACGAGTTGTATCTCGATGATCCGGGAAGAGCACACGGCCTTCTATCATCGCATCTTCGGTTCGGTGCAGGTTGGTGAGCCGCGCATCTATCCGCCTTTCACCATGCCGATCTTCTTCTATGAATCGCTCTGCGAGCAGAACATGGCGCCGACGCTGCGGCGCTTTCCGTTCTTCCACTCGACGGCGCTGGAACGGCGCATGCTGTTCGCGAAAGCGCCGACCGGCGAGCTTGCGCCACTGACCATCCTGCCGACGGCCAAGTATTTCCCCGAAGCCGCCTGAGCCTTCACGGGTTTTGTGATGGTGCCGGCTAGGAGCTTTCCGGCCGTGCCGGCGTTGTCGCGGCGACAGATACCGTCGCTGCATCGGCTGAGGACGGCGGACATCAACTCGAGAAAGGACAAAGAACATGACCATTTCCGCGATCGCGCTCACCCCGCTGATCTCGCTGATTGCCGGTGTGCTGATCCTGGTGATGCCGCGGCTTTTGAACTACATCGTCGCGATCTACCTGATCATCGCCGGCCTGCTCGGGCTGTTCCCGCACCTGGCGGGCTGATATCCGCGGACCCGTCACTCCCCACGAAAGCCAGGGGCAAGCGCCTCGACAGACGGCTTTCAACTTTCCTTTGAGGCTGTTGTCTCCGGCGATGCGGCAATAGCGCCATTGCTCTTGGCCCGGCTTTTCGCTATGTGCCTCAAAGATGTCTTCGAAGGGGTATTCCTATGGCTGAGCACACGCCGTCCGGTCCTGTCGAACTGGGCGCGAAGATGGACTATTCCGAGCACGACCGCACCTATGCGGGCTTCCTGGCGCTGGCCAAATACGGTTCGCTCTTTTGCCTCGCCATAGTTATCGCGATGGCGTTCGGCTTCTTCGTTGGCGGTTTCTTCTCGGCGACCATCCTCTGCGCCCTGATCCTGGCTGCCGGCGCCTTCATTCTCCGATAGACTTTCCGAAATCCTTCGCTAGGGACGCTGCCGGAGGTCCGGCCGGCGTCTTGCGCAACAGGTTCCAGCCGAAAGGATCATGCGGTGGGACAGACGGTTTTCATCCCTCGTGAACTCGACGAGAACGAGCCGCGCGTCGCGGCCTCACCCGACACGGTGAAACGGCTGGCGGCGCTGGGTCTCGACGTGGTCGTCGAGACCGGCGCCGGCACGGCCTCGCGCATTCCCGACGAAGAGTTCGCCAAGGCGGGCGCCGCGATCGGCAAGGCCGGTGATGTCGCCAAGGCCGATGTGGTGCTGAAAGTGCGCCGGCCAACGGATGCGGAGCTGAAGGGCTACAAGTCCGGCGCCGCCGTCATCGCCATTATGGACCCCTATGGCAACGATGCCGCCGTCGCCGCACTTGCCAAGGCAGGCGTCACCGCCTTCTCGATGGAATTCATGCCGCGCATCACCCGCGCGCAGTCGATGGACGTCTTGTCCTCGCAGGCCAATCTCGCCGGCTACCAGGCGGTGGTCGACGCGGCCGCCGAATATGACCGGGCGCTGCCGATGATGATGACGGCGGCTGGCACCGTGCCGGCGGCGAAGGCCTTCATCATGGGCGTCGGCGTCGCCGGCCTGCAGGCGATCGCCACGGCGCGCCGGCTTGGCGCTGTTGTCACCGCCACCGACGTGCGTCCGGCGGTGAAGGAACAGGTGCAGTCACTCGGCGCCAAATTCCTTGCGGTCGAGGACGAGGAGTTCAAGGCGGCCGAGACCGCCGGCGGCTACGCCAAGGAAATGTCGAAGGAATATCAGACCAAGCAAGCGGCACTGACTGCCGAACACATCGCCAAGCAGGACATCGTCATCACCACGGCGCTGATCCCCGGCCGTCCGGCGCCGAAGCTGGTCTCGGCGGCGATGGTCGTGTCGATGAAGCCGGGTTCGGTGCTCGTCGACCTCGCGGTCGAACGCGGCGGCAATGTCGAGGGCGCCGTGCCTGGCAAGGTCGTGACGACCGCCAACGGCGTCAAGATCGTCGGCCATCTCAACGTGCCGGGCCGCGTCGCGGCATCCGCCTCGCTGCTTTATGCCCGCAACCTGTTCGCCTTCGTCGAAACGCTGGTCGACAAGACCACCAGGACGCTGGCCATCAAGCGCGACGACGAACTGGTCAAGGCAACCATGCTGACCGATGCCGGCAAGGTGGTGCACCCGGCCTTCGCCAAGGCGGCGGCAGAGCCGCCAAAGGGCCAGCATGTCGAACCGGCGGCGATCCCGGCGAAAACCATGGTCGCCGATGCGTCGGTCAAGAAAGCCGCGCCGAAAAAGACAGCCGACAAAAAGGCCGCCACGGGCAAGTCCGCTGCCAAGCCGAAGGGGATCGCGTGATGGATCAGACCTTGCAGAAAGCCCTCGACCAGCTCGACCAGGCGACCGCCGCCGTCAAGCTCGCGGTGCAGAACCTGGCCACCGCGCCCGGCACCGAGGCGGCTGGCGACGCCGCGCACGCGCTGTCCGGCGGCGCCATCGATCCGTTCGTCTTCCGCTTCGCCATCTTTGTCCTGGCGATCTTCGTCGGCTACTACGTCGTGTGGTCCGTCACGCCGGCACTTCACACGCCGCTGATGGCCGTCACCAACGCCATCTCCTCGGTGATCGTCGTCGGCGCGCTGCTTGCCGTCGGTATTTCGGCGTCCGGCATTGCCACCGGCTTCGGCTTCGTTGCGCTGATGCTGGTGTCGGTCAACATCTTCGGCGGCTTCCTCGTCACCCAGCGCATGCTGGCGATGTACAAGAAAAAGGACAAGTGACGTGAACGCCAACTTCGCTTCGTTCCTCTACCTTGTCTCCGGCATCCTGTTCATCCTGGCGCTGCGCGGCCTGTCGCATCCGACCACCAGCCGCCAGGGCAATCTCTACGGTATGATCGGCATGGGCATCGCCATTGCCACGACGCTGGCGCTGGCGGTTCCGTCGGCCGGCGGCTTCGGCCTGATCGTGCTCGGGCTGCTGATCGGCGGTTCGGTCGGCGCCGTCACGGCACGGCGCATCGCCATGACCTCCATGCCGCAGCTGGTCGCCGCCTTCCACAGCCTCGTCGGCCTTGCTGCCGTCATGGTGGCGGCCGCCGCGATCTATGCGCCGGAAAGTTTCGGCATCGGCACGGTCGCCGACATCCACGCCCAGGCGCTGATCGAAATGAGCCTTGGCGTTGCCATCGGCGCCATCACCTTCACCGGCTCGGTCATCGCCTTCCTCAAGCTCGACGGCCGCATGTCGGGCAAGCCAATCATGATTGGCGGGCGCCATTTCATCAACATCGCGCTCGGCATCGCCCTCGTCGTGCTGATCGTGCTTTTGGTCACGACCGAATCCAAGCTTGTGTTCTGGCTGATTGTGGCGGCCTCGCTGGTGCTGGGCGTCCTGCTCATCATCCCGATCGGCGGCGCCGACATGCCGGTCGTCGTGTCGATGCTGAACTCCTATTCCGGCTGGGCGGCAGCGGCCCTCGGCTTCACGCTCGGCAACCTGGCGCTGATCATCACCGGCGCACTGGTCGGCTCGTCCGGCGCGATCCTGTCCTACATCATGTGCAAGGGCATGAACCGCTCGTTCATCTCGGTCATCCTCGGCGGCTTCGGCGGCGAGACGGCGGCAGCGGCCGACGACGGCATCGAGCGCACGGTCAAGCAGGGATCGGCCGACGATGCCGCCTATCTGATGATGAACGCGCAGAAGGTCATCATCGTGCCCGGCTACGGCATGGCGGTCGCCCAGGCGCAGCATGCACTGCGCGAGATGGCCGACAAGCTCAAGGCCAATGGCGTCGACGTCAAATACGCGATCCACCCGGTCGCCGGCCGCATGCCCGGCCACATGAACGTACTCTTGGCCGAAGCCAACGTGCCCTATGACGAGGTGTTCGAGCTCGAGGACATCAACTCCGAATTCGCGCAGGCCGACGTCGCCTATGTCATCGGCGCCAACGACGTCACCAACCCGTCCGCGCGGGATGACAAGAGCAGCCCTATCTACGGCATGCCGATCCTCGACGTCGACAAGGCCCGCACCTGCCTGTTCGTCAAGCGCTCGCTTGGCTCCGGCTATGCCGGCATCGACAACACGCTGTTCTACAAGGATGGCACCATGATGCTGCTCGGCGACGCCAAGAAGATGACGGAAGAGATCGTCAAAGCCATGGATCACTGATCCATCGGCCGCTTCCTCAAGAACGCAGCAAAAAGCCCGGTCTCGCGCCGGGCTTTTTCGTAGGCCGTCAAGCGGGCCGGAATTCCTTCACGCCAGCTTGGCCAGTAGCCGCATGAAGGTGGCAGCCTCCTTGGCCGACAGCGGCGCCAGCGTTTCCTCGGTGATGCCACGCGCGAGCGGAATCAGGCGCTCGATCGCATCGCGGCCTTCGGCGGTCAGGTTGACCAGCAGGCGCCGTTTGTCGACCTCGTGCTTGGAAAGCTCGACCAGGCCGCGCGCCTTCAGCCGGTCGATGACGCCCTTCACCGTCGCTGCATCCATGGCGATCAGCGTGCCTAGCTGGTTCTGCGAGGTCTCGCCGACGTCGTGCAATTTGGCCAGCGCCGCGAATTGCGGCGGCGTCAGATCGGCGATATGGGCGGCGAAGATCGCAACATGGCGCTGATGTGCCTTGCGCAGGATGAAGCCGACCTGCTCCTGCAGATGGTAGTCGTTGTCCTCGGGCTCCTCGGCCTCGACCAGCTTGAGCCTGACTTCCTCGCCGGCGCTCACCGCAGCCCATCCCATGCCTTGATGTCCTTGGCCGCCAGACCGCCCATGCGATCGTGGATGCGCGGGCCGCAGGTCATGGCAAGGCAGAACAGGATCTCGTCGGGACGCGGCCCGTCGCTGACACCAACTTCCATGGCGTCGAAATGGCTGCGCACATAGGCGGCGTTGATGTGGCCGAGCGGCACGTCGAGCTTCGCGCCGAAGGCGCCGACCTTCTTTGCCGACGGCACGATCGCCTTGGCGTCGCCGAGCCGCTCGCGCATGGCGTAGCCGCCCGGTACGTGCCAGAGAGCACCATGCTCGAGTTCACCGGCGGAGCCGACGATGGCGCCCTTGCCGTAGCCATCGATCTGCTTCACGTCGCCGCCAAGTGCTGCGATCAGCCGGTCGGCGAGCATCAGCCCGAGCGGCTTCAGATCGTCCATGGCGCTCTGCAGATCCTCGACATAGCGACCGGCAAAGGGGTTCTTCACCAGCGCCAGGGCCGCGGCGCGGCGGCGCGGCTCTTTCGCCGCCGGTCCGCCGTCATGAAAGATTTCCTCGGTCAGAACCGCGATCTTGCGGATCGGAAACTCAGGCATGGGCAACTTCCTTCCCTGGGATTTTCGTGGGCGCTGTAAGCGCCATGGAACCACTGATGCGGGTTTGACCGGCAAGGAAAATCGCCGAAGCTGATATCAGGCCATTTCGGCGAAAATCATCGGCGACAGCGAGCCCGCTGTCCAGTGCAGTGGCGATTTCTACCGGTGAAAGCGGGCCGACCGCCGTCGTCACCAGGCGGGCGCCCAGATCGCTGTCGGGCGCCAGGTCGCGCGCAGGCTCGCGCTTGATGGCGGGGTGATCGGGTAGATCGACGGCGTTGGCAATCAGCGTCGCGGCGGCATCGGCCTCGGCGCCGGTTCTCGCCAGCACGGTGACGGCATCGGCGATGCCCAGCGAAAAGGAGCGGCCACGCCATCCGCTGGTGGCGACACCGCGTACCGCGTCTCCCGCGCGAATGACGATCCGGTCCTGCAGCCCATGCCCCGTGCCGGCAATGGCGAGGGTCATCGACTGGCCGGTGCCGAGGTGGATGGCGCTGTCGCCGCCATTGTTGACATAGGCGCGGTCGAGCTTTCGGCCGGCTAGCAGGGCGGCCAGCATTTCGTCGGCTACCGAGCCCGCGACGGCGGCCATCGGCGTGATGAAGTTTTTTGCCAGCGGCGCGACCGCCGCTTCCATCCGACGAGCCACTGGTCCGGCGAATAGGCGTGGCTTTGTCGAGGCCGGACGGCGCAATTCTGCAAGCTCTTCCACCAGTTCGGTCAGGACGGTCTGGAATCGCGCTACCGCCTGACCATAGGCAGCCCGGCATTCTTCGGCAGGGCCAAATACCCCAATGATCAGGTCGATCGGCCCATGATTGAGATGAAGCCGCCTGCCGTCGTCGAGCCAATGCGCCCGCGGGCCGTTCATCAGGCAACCCCGTTCGCCGCGCGCCGCAGCTGTGCCAGCGGCGGCCAGGGATTGCTGACCGGCGCACCGGTGCCGCGGCGCGGATTGAGGTATTCGCCGCCCTTGGCAAGGATGTCCTCGACGCTGCGTATCTCGGCCTCATAGCCGCCCAGCCTGACATAGTCGTCGCGGCGCAGCGTGAACTCGATCGGCGCCACCAGCGCCGGGGTCGGCACATAGCCGAAGGCACCTTCCGGCACGCGGGTGACATCGACCATCAAAGTGATGCCGCCACCCGGCCAGACATAGACCGGCGCGCCGCCGACCGTCACATAGGTCTTCAGGCCCTGCACCGAGCGGGTGAGGTTGACCGGGTTCTCGGTGACGCCGGCGCGCAACGAGCCGCCGGCACCGCCGATGAACAACACGGTGCACAAGGCCGGCTCGCAATTCTCCTCGATCAGGCCGACCGACTTCTGCAACCGTTCCGGGAACGGCTTTTCGACCGGCTTCAGATCGTCGTCGAGCTCGTAATAGGCGAACTGCTCGCCGGTGGTCGAGACCATCAGCAGCGACAGGCCGGCACGCGCGCCCTTCTTGGCGTTCCAGTCGCCGAGGATCGACAGCGGGTCGGAAATGCTGGTGCCGCCCCAGCCGAGCCCGGGTTCGGACACTTTGAAGTAGCGGCCGGGCGTCGAGCGGCGGCCGATGATTTTTATGCCAGTGTCCTGCCAGCCCAGCACCTTGCCAGCCTGATGCTCGGAGACGACGCCGGTGATGTGGTCGTCGACCACCACCACTTCGTCGACCAGGCCACGCCACTGGGTGGCGAACATGCCGATGGTGGCCGAGCCGCAGCCGACACGCATGCGGTGTTCGATCTTGCCGTCGATGACCGGTGGTTTGCCGGCTTCAACAATCACCGTGGCGCCGCCGTCGATGGTGAGCTCGACCGGCTTGCGGTTGCAGAGGTTGAGCATTGCATCGCAAGTGGCGCGCCCTTCCGCCTTGGAGCCGCCGGTCAGGTGATGCACGCCGCCCAGCGACAGCATCTGCGAGCCGTACTCGCCGGTCGTGACATGGCCGATCGCCTCGCCTTCGGCGCGCACCGTCGCCGTCTCCGGGCCGATGTGACGGTCGGTGTCGATCTTCACCTTGACGCCGCAATAGGAGAAGATGCCCTCCGTCACCACGGTGACCAGATCGACGCCCTCGACCTCCTGACTGACGATAAAGGGGGCCGGCTTGTAGTCGGGATAGGTGGTGCCGGCGCCGATTGCGGTGACGAAGCGGCGGCCGGTGTTGACCAGTTCACCGTTCCACGCCTCGCCCTCGGCAACGAAAGGCACGACCGCGCCGCCGGTTTCGGCCGCGTGGTCGAGGATGGTCAGCGGATCCATACGCACGATGCGGCCGCCGACATTGCCGTAGCGGTCGCAGGCGCCGGTGCGACCGTCGGCGATGTAGCACATGACCGGGCAGGCATCGCAGCGGATCTTTTCCGCCACCTGTTTCTCGCCGAGGTCATGGGATTCGAAACGTTCGGCCAGCTCGCTCATTGGCGTGCCTCCTTGTCGCGGATCGCCGCGCGGATACGGCTCGGCGTCGCCGGCACCTTGGTGACCAGCACGCCGGTGGCGTGTCTGATAGCGTTGAGGATCGCCGGCGCCGTCGGGATCAGCACATGCTCGCCCAGCCCCTTGGCGCCGAACGGTCCTTCCGGGTCCGGAACTTCGACGAGAATGGTCTCGATCGGCGGCACGTCGCCGATCGTCGGGATCAGATAGTCGTGCAGATTCTCGGTCCGGCCGGGGATGTATTCCTCCATCAGCGCCATGCCGATGCCTTGCGCGATGCCGCCCTCGATCTGGCCTTCGACCAGCAACGGATTGATTGCCTTGCCGACATCATGTGCGGCGGTGATCTTGATCAGCTTCACCGTGCCCAGCTCGAGGTCGACCTCGAGTTCGGCGATCTGCGCGCCATAACCGTAGACGGCGTAAGGCTTGCCCTGGCCCTTGGCGTCGAGCGGCAGCGTCGGCGGGTCGTAGGTTTCCGAGGCGACGAAGACGAGCCCATCAGCATCAGCAGCCAGTTGGGAAAGATCGATCCGCCGTGTCGCTTCGCCCTCGCGGATGGTCAGGCTTGCTCCATCCAGCGCAATCGCCGCCTTATCCGAAACGTTGGCAAAGCGCAGGATCGCTTCGCGCAAGGCGCGGCCGGCCTTCTCGGCGGCCTTGCCGGTGACGAAGGTCTGGCGCGAGGCTGATGTTTTGCCGGCATCAGGCGTAATCGCCGTGTCGGCACTCTTCAGCCGGAATTTTTCGAGCGGCAGGCCGATCGCGTCGGCGCAGATCTGGCTGATGACCGTGTTCGATCCCTGTCCGATATCGACAGCGCCCTGATGCAGGACGATTTCGCCCTGGGACGACATGCCGACCTTGATCGTCGACGGATTGGGCAGCGAGGTGTTTCCGCAGCCATACCAGCAGGACGCGATGCCGACGCCGCGCCTTTTTGTGCTGCTGCCGGCGTTGGACAGCTCCGTGTCGGCCAGGGCGCGCGTCCAATGCGGCCGCAGCGCCTCGAGACACTCGGCAATGCCGACACCGGAGTCCAATTTTTGTCCAGTAACCGTTTCGGATCCGTTCCGAAGGCAGTTCTTCAAGCGAAAATCGAGTCTGTCGATCCCCAGCTTGCCGGCCAGCTCGTCGTAGAGCGTCTCCTGCATGATCGTCGCCTGCGGCACACCAAAGCCGCGGAAGGCGCCGGAGATAGGGCCATTGGTGTGGATGGCACGGCCTTCGGCTCGATAGTTCGGCGTTGCATAGGGGCCGGAGGCATGCACCGGGACGCGATTGGCGACGGTCGGGCCCCAGCTGGCATAGGCGCCGGTGTTGAAATCGCCAGCAAAGACCATGCCGGTGACATGGCCTTCGGCATCGGCGCCGATGGTCGCCTGCATCTCGGCCGGATGGCGCTTGGTGGTCGAGATCATCGATTCGTTGCGCGTATAGGCAAGCGCGGCCGGCCGTCCCGTCTTCATCGCCACCAGGCCGATGAGAGGCTGCAGCGAGACGTCGAGCTTTGAGCCAAAGCCGCCGCCGGTGGCGGTCGGCACGATACGTACCTTGTCGACGGCGAGACCCAGCACCTTTGCCGTGTCGTCGCGGTCCATGTAGGGCGCCTGCGTGCAGGCGACGACGACCAGCGTGTCGCCATCCATGTATGCATAGCCGGCTTCCGGCTCGATGTAGGCGTGCTCGACGTAGGAGGTGTCGATGGCGCCCGACACGGTGACGACGGCGCCGGAGAACGCCGCGTCCGGATCGCCGCGTTCGACAAAACCGGAGGTCAGCAGGTTTGCCGGTCGGTGCTGGTGGATCAGTTCTACGCCGCTAGCCTGTGCCTCGCATGGCTGCAGCACATGCGGCAATTCGGTCCATTCGATTGGGAAATCCGACAAGTCGAGATCAAGGATTGCCTCACGTTCGCCGGCGACCAATGCCACCGCCTCGCCGCGAAAGCGCGAAAAACCTTCAGCGAGAGCCGGCTGGTCAGCGAAGGGGCCGATGACGCCGAAGCAGTTTTTTCCGGGAATATCGGCGGCGGTGAAGACGCCGGCAACGCCGGGACGGGCCCTCGCCCAGGAATCCAGGTCGCCGAAAGTGAACCGGGCGTGATGGTGCGGCGAGCGGATCACCAACACGGCGAGCGCATCGGCCGGGAAGGAATCGCCGCCGAATTGTTCGCCACCGGTGACTTTGGGCAAGCCATCGAGGCGAATCGGCGATGCGCCAACAGCAGAACCGGATTGCGGCATGCGGTGGTCGAGGCTTTCAACGTGGCGCGAGGCATCCATCACCGCCGCGATGATTTTTCGGTAGCCGGTGCACCGGCACAGCACGCCTCCCAACGCATCCTGCGTTTCCACTTCGGTCGGGTTCGACCTCCGATCCAGAAGCGCGGTTGCCGCGACCAGCAGGCCGGGCGTGCAGATGCCGCATTGCGCCGCGCCATGATCGAGGAACGAGGCCTGCAGCGCCGACAGTTTTCCGTTGGCCAGGCCTTCGACCGTGGTTATCGCCGCGCCGGCTGCCGAGGCCGCCGGCATCAGGCAGGCGCAGACCGGTTCGCCGTCGACCAGCACCGTGCAGGCACCGCAATCGCCGGCGTCGCAACCGACCTTGGTGCCGGTCAGCCGCAAATCGTCGCGCAGCACCGAAGAGAGACGGCGCACTGGTGGCACAAAGACGCTGACGGCGGCGCCGTTGACCTCGAAGTCGATGTTGGCGCGCCCCATCCCGGGCTGAGCCTCGCTCATGCCAGGCTGAGCTTTATTCATGTTGGGCTGAGCTTTGCTCATGCCGCCACCTTGCCGCCGGCTGAATGGTCGATGGCGCCAAGCACGGCGCGGGCGACGATCTCGCGTGCCGCGTCCTGCCGATATTCGGCGCTACCGCGGACATCACCGATCGGTGAAAGCTCGTCCATTGGAGCGGACTGCACCGCGGCCGCGAGGGCATGGTTCGCGGGCTGGGCACGCAAGGCGGCTTCGACGCCGGTCAGACGTTTGGCGACCGCCGAGCAGGAACCAACGGCGACGGCGGCTTCACTGACGATGCCATTCTCGACAACGAGGCGCGCCGCCGCCATGGCGATGGAGATGACGAGATAGCGCCGCGCGCCAAGCTTTACGAAGGTGGATGAGCCGGTAGCAGCGGGTTTCGGGATGCGAATGGCGGTGACCATCTCGCCCGGCAGCAAGACCGTGCGACGATTGCCGAGGATGAATTCCTGCAGCGGCAAATAACGTGTTGCTTGTGCCGAGCGCAGTTCGACCTCGGCATCGAGCACCAGCAGTCCCGGCACGCCGTCGGCGGCCGGCGAGGCGTTACAAAGATTGCCGGCAATGGAGGCGACGTTCTGGATCTGCACGGAGCCGACTTCACGCGCGGCCTGCTTCAAGGCATCGAAGGCGGCCGGCAGAGGATATCGGATAAGATCGGTCCAGGTGGTGCGCGCGCCGATCAGCCAGTGAGTGTCAGTCTCGACAATGCCGCGCAACGCGGCCAGACCGTTAATGTCGAGGACATTGTCGCGAAAAGGTTTGCTGCCTTGCGCCGGATAGAAATCAGTGCCGCCGGCAAGAATGCGCCAGCGATCCTCGCCAAGCAAAGCGAGCGCCTCGTCGACCGTGGTGGGTTTCGCGTAACGGATCACGCCCTACCTTCCAAAACAAAAGGGACCTTCCCAGAAAAGGGCCGCCTCGAAAGAGCCTCCCGACGGATCCTGCCGGCGTCCGGACCGGTCAAATTCATTCGTATGCAAATGATATCAAGCCGACAGGAATTGTCAAAGCCAGAGTTTGCATTGCTGCCCGCGTCGTGCGGACCGGCACGCAATTGTTATGGCGCTGGAGGTTGACGCCGCCAGCCATCTGGTCAAGTTTCTGCGTCCGGTCGCGTCAGCGGTGGAGCCTGAGCCGAGACAGAGAAGAAGGAGGCCCCATGGCCGACGAAGCGCTTGTTGTCATCGACCTGCAAAACGACTTCTGTCCGGGCGGCGCGCTGGCGGTCAACGGCGGCGACGAGATCGTGCCTTTAGTCAACGATCTGATCCGGCGAACCGAGCATGTCGTGCTGACCCAGGACTGGCACCCCGCCGGCCATTCGAGCTTTGCCTCCAGCCATCCGGGCTCGCAGCCCTTCACGATGATCGATATGCCCTATGGGCCACAGACATTGTGGCCGGATCATTGCATCCAGGGCAGCCTGGGGTCCGATTTCCATTCGGGCCTGGCCTGGACCAAGGCCGAGCTTGTGATCCGCAAGGGTTTCCGCCCGGCGATCGACAGCTACTCGGCCTTTTTCGAGAACGACCATAAGACGTCGACGGGTCTCGCCGGCTATCTGCGCGAGCGCGGCATCGACACCGTGACCCTGGTGGGCCTGGCGACCGATTTCTGCGTAGCCTTTTCGGCGCTCGATGCGGTCAAGCAAGGCTTCAAGACGACGGTGCGGCTCGACGCCTGCCGCGGCATCGACCTCAACGGCTCCGTCGAGGCTATGCTGAAGCGGATGCGCGAGGCCGGCGTGGTGCTCGAAGACCAGGCCTCGGACTAGACCGTGGGGAACCGGGGGGGCTTCAGACGATTGTCCACGGTTTTGGCGGCTGGCACCTTGGCAGTCGCCGTCCTCCTGTTTCCGGGACTGACCTTCGCGGCGGAAGCCCACGAATTGCCCGGCGCGACCATGTCGCTGTGGTGGGCGCTGCCCTTTGCCGGCCTGCTGCTGTCGATCGCCACCGGGCCGCTGCTCTTCCATCACATCTGGGAACGCCACTATGACAAGATCACCGCACTGTGGGCGGCGCTGGTGGTGGTGCCGCTAGCGATCGCATTCGGTATCCCTTCGGCGAGCGAAGCAGTGCTGCACACGCTGCTCACCGAATACATGTCCTTCATCATCTTGCTGTTTGCGCTCTACACGATCTCGGGCGGCATCCTGCTTGCCGGCAACATCCATGGCACGCCAGCAGTGAATGCCGGCCTCCTTTTGGTTGGCGCCATCCTCGCCTCGGTCATCGGCACCACCGGCGCCTCGATGATCCTGATCCGGCCGATCCTGCGCGCCAACGACAACCGGCCGTTCAACGCCCATGTCGTCATCTTCTTCATCTTCCTGGTTTCCAACATTGGCGGTTCGCTGACGCCGCTTGGCGACCCGCCACTGTTCGTCGGCTTCCTGCGCGGCGTCGATTTCTTCTGGACGACGACCAATCTCTGGCGCGTGACGCTGTTCGTCGGCGGCCTGGTGCTGATCGCCTTCCTGGCGATCGACACCGTCCTGCACCGCCGCGAAGCCGGTGCGGCGAAGATCAAGGATCCGACACCGGATACGACAGTGCGGCTTCGTGGCCTGGCCAATCTGCCGCTGCTGGCCGGCGTGATCGGCGCGATCCTGCTTTCCGCCAGCTGGAAGCCGGGTATCAGCCTTTCCATCCTTGGCGTCAGCCTCGAGCTGCAGAACCTGGTGCGCGACGCCATCATCCTGGCGCTCGCCTTCCTGTCGCTTCGCGTCTCATACAAGAGCCATCGCGAGGCAAACGGCTTCACCTGGGGCCCGATCGCCGAAGTCGCAAAATTGTTTGCCGGCATCTTCATCTGCATCGTGCCGGTCATCGCCATCCTCAGGGCCGGCCATGAGGGCGCGCTTGCACCGCTGGTCGCGCTCGTCACCTCGCCCACGGGCCAGCCCAACGACCTCGCCTATTTCTGGCTGACCGGGGCGCTGTCGTCGTTCCTCGACAACGCGCCAACCTATCTGGTGTTCTTCGAACTCGCCGGCGGCGATGCACAGCATCTGATGACCGAAGCCGCCGCGACGCTGGCGGCGATCTCGACCGGCGCTGTTTTCATGGGCGCCAACACCTATATCGGCAACGCACCGAACTTCATGGTCTTTGCCATCGCCAGGCATCGCGGCGTCAAGATGCCGGGCTTCTTCGGCTACATGGCGTGGTCGGGCCTTGTCCTGATCCCAACATTCTTGATCGCCGGCTTTCTGTTCTTCGGCTGATCAGCCGACGCCGACATAGCGCCGGACGGCAGAAGGATCGGCGCGCAGCTCTTCTACATCGACGGTCTCGCGGTTGCGGCCATTTTCGATGAAGCAGACGCGGTCGGCAACCGACAGCACCGCATCGACGCGCTGCTCGACAAGGATGGTCGAGACGCCGAGCTCGCGCAGCTTGGCCACCGTCTCGCGGATCTTGGCGATCATCGACGGCATCAACCCTTCGGTCGGCTCGTCGAGCAGCAGCACCTGCGGTTCGAGACATAGCGCACGAGCCATGGCCAGCATCTGCTGCTCGCCGCCCGACAAAGTACCTGAGCGTTGTCTCAACCGCTGGCGCAGCAGCGGGAAGAGATCGAGCACGTTCTCGCGGGTCGCCTTGCCCTTGGCGCGCGCCATCAGGCCGATCTCGATGTTTTCGGCCACCGTCATCTCGGCAAACAACCGTCTGCCTTGCGGCACATAGGCGACGCCGGCTTTCGGCACCTCATGCGCCGGCAGGCCGGTCAATTCCTTGCCGTCGAGCCTGATCGAGCCGGCGCTTGCCGGAACCAGGCCCATGATCGCCTTCAGTGTCGTCGTCTTGCCGGCGCCGTTGCGGCCGAACAGGCAAAGCACCTCGCCCTTATTCAGCACGAGGTCGAGGCCGTAGAGCACCTGGACCTCGCCGTAGAAGCAGTCGAGCCCGGAGATGGTCAGCGCCTCAAGCGGTGTTTCGGTCATGGGGTCGTCCCCAGATAGGCTTGCTGCACCTCGGCGTTGGCGCGGATCGCCTCGGGCGTGCCCTCGGCGAGAATCCTGCCGGCGTTGAAGACGGTGATGCGGTCGGCAAGCTGCATGACGACCGGCATGTTGTGCTCGATCAGCAGCACGGTGGCGCTTTTGGCGATCTCGCGCACCAGCTGAATAAAATTGTCGATCTCGCTGTCGGCCAGGCCTTGCGTCGGCTCATCGAGGATCAGCAGGCGCGGCTTCAGCGCCAGACCCATCGCCACTTCGAGCAGGCGCTGATGGCCATAGGAGAGCTGTCCGGCCGGCATGTGGGCGCGGGCGGCGAGGCCGGTGCGCTCGAGCGCCGCCATGACGCCGGTTCGGACCGCACCCTTCGAACGGCCATCGGTCAGCGTGCGCTGGACCGGCAGCGCGACATTGTCGTAGGCAGAAAGGTTGGCGAAGACACTGGTGATCTGGAAGGTGTAGGCGATGCCGAGCCGAACCCTGGCGTAGGCCGGCAGGTTGGTGATGTCGGCGCCATCGAAGACGATCATGCCTGACGAGGGCTGGATGCGGCCGCTGACCAGGCTGACGAAGGTGGTCTTGCCGGCGCCGTTGGGACCGATGACGGCGCGGATCTCGCCCTGCATCAGCGCGAAGTCGACGCCGTCGACGGCACGCAGACCGCCGAAACTGCGCGACAGGCCCTTGGTCGTCAGCAGCGGCATCATGGCAGCCACCCAAGCCAGCGCTGGCGTATGCTGCCCAGAATGCCTTTCGGGAAGAACAGCACCAGCAAGATGAGCGCGATGCCGACGATCAGCAGATAGGCGGAGGTGAAGCCGCTGGTGATGTCGATGACATAGTACATGAACAGCGTGCCGATCAACGGACCGAGCGTGGTGGCGGCACCGCCCAAGAGCACCCAGAGCAGCGGCAGGATGGAATATTGCACCGAGGCGAAGCTCGAGCCGACATAGCCGAACAGCAGCACATAGGCGGCGCCCGAGGCCGCGCAGATGGTGCCGGAGACGATAACGGCGATGAGCTTGTTGGAGAAGGTGTCGTAGCCCAGCATCTTCGTCCGCTCCTCGTTCTCGCGGATGGCGACCAGCACGCGGCCATATCTGGAGCGAACGATGGCAAGCGTGACCAGCAGCACGATCGAAAACAATGCCAGCGCGCTCATGTAGCGCACGGTCGGGTTGGTCAGGTCGAGCGACGCTGAGCCGAGGACAAGGACGCGCGCCGCTTGCTGAACGACCAGACCCTGGTCGCCGCCGGTCCATGACGCGAAATAGAGGATGACCAGGTAAAACACCTGCGCGAACATCATGGTGACGATCATGAAGGCGACACCCGTGGTGCGCAGCGCCAGCAGGCCGATCACCAGCGCCAGAAGCGCGCCGCAGGCAAGGCCGGCGGCAAAGGCGGCAGGCACGTTCCATCCCAGATGATAGACGGTTAGCCCGGCGCCATAGAGCCCGGCGGAAAAGAACATGGCGTGGCCGAGGCTGAGCAGCCCGACATAGCCGAACAGCATGTTGTAGCCCATGGCGAAGACCGCCAGCACCATGATGCGGGCAAGCAGGCCGTGGTGATAGTCCGGCAAAACGAAGCTGAGCGCAAAGAGCAGGGCGATGACGCCGAGATGCAGCGCATAGGGCTTTGCCGGCGAAGCTTCGGTCATCGAGATGCCGTCCCGAACAGACCCTGCGGCCGGAACACCAGCACCATGGCGACCAGGAAAGTGGCGATGATCTTGGCCAGCGTCGGCGAGAAGAACACCGAGATGATGCCGTCCGACAGGCCGATCAGCACGGCGGCGACGACGGTGCCGCGCAGCGAGCCGAGGCCGCCGATGATGACGACGATGAAGGATAGCAGCAGCGGGTCCTGGCCCATCAGGTAGTGCGCCTGGCTGATCGGCACGATCAGCACCGCGGCGATGGCCGCCAGCATGGCGCCGAGCGCGAAGACGCCGCCATAGACGCGGTCGACCGGAATGCCGAAGGCCTGCGCCGTCTCGCTGTCATACTGCGTGGCGCGCATGACAAGGCCGATCTTCGTGCGTGTCAGCACCAGCCATGTCGCGACGAGCAGAAGTGCCGAGGCCACGATGACCGACAGCTTGTAGCCGGAGTAGCCGAACCACGGCAGAAGGATGCGATAGGTGAAAGGCGGCTCCACGGGGCGCGCCTCCGGACCGTAGAAGGTCAGTGCCAGTTGCTGGATGATGTAGAGCATGCCGATGGTGGCGACGATGGTGGCTTCGGGATTGTAATTGAGCCGGCGCAGCACCAGTCGTTCCGCGACCAGCGCTATTGCGCCGACGATCAATGGCGCCAGCACCAGCGCGGCCAGGAAGCCGATCGCCGGGTGGCCCGAAATCGCCGTCGAGATCGCCCAGGCCAGCACCGCGCCCAGCATGAAGAACTCGCCATGGGCGACGTTGACGACGCGCATGACGCCGAACACCAGCGACAGGCCAAGCGCCGTCAGCGCCAGCACGGCGGAGGTGACGAGGCCTTCGAGGGCGGCAAGGAGGAGATGGGGTCCGAAGTGCATTGGCTAAGCACCGGCGGATGCGCGAAGCACCCCCCTCTGTCCTGCCGGACATCTCCCCCTCAAGGGGGGAGATTGGCAGTTCCTGCGAAGGCGGCCACCTACCAGCCTTGGCGATTGGCGAAAGTGATGAAGACAGCCAATCTCCCCCCTTGAGGGGGAGATGTCCGGCAGGACAGAGGGGGGCGGCCTGGCGCTCACGCTTGCTAGAGCAGCCTACAGCGCCTGCGTCGTGTAATCCCCCTCCGGCTCGTAAAGACCGTCCTCGATCTTGGTCTTGTGGACGACCTTCAGCTTGCCGCCTTCGACCTTGGAGATGTTCTGGATACCAAAACACTGGTGGATCTTGCCGTTGAAGGTTTTCGGCCCCTGCGGGTGCTCGGGTCCCTCGGCGAACTCGGTCAGCGCCTCGGTCGCCTCAACCAGCTTGGCGCGATCTTCCGGACCTTTGTAGCCGGCATCTTCCATCGCCTTCTTGACGATGTAGAGCGTTTCCCAGCAGCCGAACATGTGCGACGCGGTGGAGACATCCTTGGGATCGCCTACAGCCGCACCATTGTCGTCGATGCCGACGGCAGCGCGGTAGGCCTTCTGCGCGGCGGAATCGTCCGGCTGCGCATAGCGCGGCGAGCCTTCCCAGAAATGGCTGCCATCGAGGAATTCCAGCCCGGGGCTGTTGATGTCGGTGGCTTCCAGCGAATCCATGAAGCCGAACAGCTGCGGCCGGTTGGAGCCGTAGAACTCGCCGAGCTCCTTGACGAAGGTGAGCACCGCCGGACCGACCATGACGTGGTAAATCACCTCGGTTTCTGCCGGAATCTGCGGGAAGTATTTGGTGAAGGAGGACTCCGTCGGCGGAATCGCGATCTGGGCGATGACATCCGCGCCTTGAGCCTTCAGTGCCGGCGGCAGGTAATCGCGGTGGTCGTAGCCGAAGGCGAAGTCGGGGAATATCTGCGTCACCTTCTTGCCGGCATTGGCGGCGATCCACGGCGCCATCGACTGGATCTGGCTCTTCACGTCGGTGATGCCGGGCTGGAAGACGTAGCGGTTGAGCTTGGTCGAAGCGACGTGATGGCCTTCGCTGACGACGAAATAGGGAATCTTGGCCTCGCCGGCAGCGGGCGCCGAGCCGATGACGACATGCGAGAACAGCGTGCCGAAGACGATGTCGGTCTTGTGCTGAGTGGCGAACTTGCCGACCACCTCGGCGCCGCGGGCGGGATCGGTGCCGTCGTCCTCGATCACCACCTCGACCGGGCGGCCGTTGATGCCGCCGGCATCGTTGATCGCCTTGACGGCGGCAGCGGTGGTCTTCTCGTACCAGCGGCCATAGGCGGCGCCGATGCCGGTGCGGTGCGACTGGAAGCCGATCTTGACCGGTGCCGAGCTCTGCGCCTGGCTGTAGCGGACGAAGCCCGGAGCGACCGCGAGGCCGGCGCCGGCGGCGAGGCCCTTCAGTGCGGTGCGGCGGCTAAGAGTGCTTTTGGAGAGATCGAAAAACCCATTCTTGTCAGTCACGGCAGTTCCCCTTTTTTGAGTTTTGACCAATGGCTGTAACGAGGCGGGCCACTCCTTGCAGGAGGACCGAAATTGCATGTGTACAAACTAAATCACCAAAGCCCCGACGTGGCAAGCGAGCTTTGCCCAAAGGGATGTGGTCGCCTTGTGTCATCCCGCTGTCGGCGTGGCAAGCAGCCAAAGGCCGAAGACGGTATAGGCGATCATCAGCACGGTGAGCGGCAATTGGCTGAGTGCCGCACGCGACGGAACTGGGTGCAGCCGCCAGGCGAGATCGTGGGCGACGAGCACTGCGAGCATATGGCCGGCGATGATGATTCCGGCCTGCAGATTCCACAGCCACCAGGCCGAGTCGGCACCGGCAACGACGCCAGCTTCGATCTGCATGGCAGAGGTGCCAAAGAGGTTCCAGCCGAGCGCAAACGGGTCGGACAGGGCGGCAATCGCATACTGGCCGTCGACCAGCAGCGCCGTCAGATAGTGCGCTACATGATAGGCGAGCGCGATCGGCACGATCGACCAGACCAGCAGACCTGTCGCTTGACCGAAGGAGTGCCGGCTGGCGGCAAGGCGCTGGCCGAGCACGACGGCAAGCATGAATGCCGCTGCCAGCAGCACGAATGTCAACACGAGGCCGAAACTGCCGACGCCGATCACCGCGGTGCGGCCCGGATATTCGAGCGGATTGATGCCGAACAGGTCGAGCCAGAAAAAGGTTTTGGACAGGCCGTCGAAGGATACCGATGAGAGGGCAAGCAGCAGAAAGGCGATGCCGCCTGCCGACAGCGGCTCGGTCGCGCGCAGCTTGGCGCCCGGCCAGCAGAGATTGAGCCGGCCGTCTTCATCGCGCTCGACTTTATTGCGCTCAAGGAGGGCGAAACGCGCCACCATGGCGAAGAAAACCGTCAGGAACTCACAGCGGCGGCTCCAGGCGCGATAGCCGAAGACAAGCATGGCGATGAAGGTCAGCAGCCAGTAGAGGCCGGCAGCAAATGCCAGCCGCGCCGGATCGTCGGGCGCCGGATCAATCAGCTCGAACCAGGCGAAGGCGAAGAACAGGATGACCGCCGGCCAGCTGCCGAGCCATGCGGGCAGGCGCGTTTCCTGCGCCTCGCCTTCGCGCCCGATCAGGCGACTGATGATGCGCCATGGTCCATACCAGGGATTGAGCCACGACCAGAGATCGCCGAGTACCCCCTGCAACATGGCCAAGCCCACCCACAGCAGCGTCCATATGACAAGGGGCAGCGGGTTGGAGAGCGGATC
Source organism: Mesorhizobium sp. IMUNJ 23033 (assembly GCF_044778005.1). NCBI lineage: Bacteria > Pseudomonadati > Pseudomonadota > Alphaproteobacteria > Hyphomicrobiales > Phyllobacteriaceae > Mesorhizobium > Mesorhizobium sp. IMUNJ 23033. Next base: position 245,452 of record NZ_JBJACT010000001.1, on the reverse strand, counting down.
GCGGCTGCCGAACAGGCCGGCGGCGATGAGGATTGCGAAGCCGGCAAAAGAGATCAGGCTGGTGATCGTGCGGAGCCCGTCGCTAAAGACGAAAAGCGGCAGGCGCCGACGCCAGAAGCGGTCGAGGGCGTCGGGCGGCAACAGGGCCAGGACGAGGAAGCTGGCGGCGACAGCCAAGGCACCGCCGGCGATGTAGTAGCCGGTCGGGAGAAGGAGGACGTGGCCGAGATCGGAGGCGTGGGCGAAGGCGGGAGTGGGGAGGAGTGTCAGGGCAGCAGTATGAAGGGCTAACCAGTGACGAAAGCGCTCTACGGCGCCCCCCTCTGTCCTGCCGGACATCTCCCCCACTTGGGGGGAGATTGGCGGTTTCGCCGCCGGCTCTTCCCTTGCAGCGTCGAAAATTGGCGAAGGCGGAGAGGAGATCGCAATCTCCCCCCTTGTGGGGGAGATGTCCGGCAGGACAGAGGGGGGCGCGACGGAACTCAGCCTATCCAAATTTGCCATCCCGGACGCTGACGCCGGATCAAACCAGATGTCGGCGCAGGCTGCCGTCCGACTCCTCACACCTTGACCAGCTGCTCCACGCGATCCTTCGCCCCGAAAATCCTGAGATACCGCTCGATCTCCTTCAGGTCCCCCGTAGCCTTGGCCGGGTTGTCGGACAGCTTGACCGCCGGGCGGCCATTCGCCTCGGTGACCTTGCAGACCAGCGAGATCGCGTCGAGGCTGTTGGTCTCCGTCGGCGCGCAGCCCTCAAAGTCGTTGGTCAGGTTGGTACCCCAGCCGAAGGACATGCGCACCTTGCCCTTGAAGTGGCGGTAGGTCTCCTCGATGGTCTCGACCTCCAACCCGTCGGAGAAGATCAGCAGCTTCTGCCTGGGATCCTTGCCCCTCTCGCGCCACCAGGAAATGATCTTCTCGCCGCCCTCGATCGGCGGCGCGCTGTCGGGACGGAAGCCGGTCCAGTCGGCGACCCAGTCCGGCGCGTCGCGCAGGAAGGACGCGGTGCCGAAGGCGTCGGGCAGCACGATCAAGAGATTGCCACCATAGTAGCGCTGCCAGTCCTGCAGCACCTTGTAGGGCGACTGTTTCAGTTCCTTTTCGGAATTGGCGAGAGCTGCAAACACCATCGGCAGTTCATGCGCGTTGGTGCCGAGCGCCTCGAGGTCGTTGTCCATGGCCAGAAGCACGTTGGAGGTGCCGGTGAAGGCCTCGCCGATGCCTTCCTTGAGCGCCTCGACACACCAGCGCTGCCACAGGAAGGAATGGCGGCGGCGCGTGCCGAAATCGGAGATGCGGATGCCGGGCAAGGCCTTCAGCCGCTCGGTCTTGGCCCACATCTTGGCCTTGGCGCGGGCATAAAGCACATCGAGCGCAAAGGGGCCGAAGGCGCGCATGGCCGCGCGAGATCGGAGTTCATTGATAATAGCCAGCGCCGGGATCTCCCACAGCGTCGTGTACATCCACGGGCCGCTGAAGGAGAGCTCATACTGGCCGTCGCGCTTGGACAGCTCGTAGTCCGGCAGCTGGAAATCTTCGAGCCAGGCGAGGAACTCCGGTTCGAAGATCTGCTTGCGGCCATAGAAATTGTTGCCGCCCAGCCAGATCATCTCCTTCTTGGAGAAGCGCAAGGTGCGGGCGTGGTCGAGCTGGTCGCGCAGCTCCGCCTCGTCGATCTCCTCGGCGAGGCGCACCGAAGTGGTGCGGTTGATCAGCGAGAAGGTGGCGTCCACCTTGGGATACATGCCCCAGATCATCTGCAGCATCAAAAGCTTGTAGAAATCGGTGTCGAGCAGGCTGCGGACGATCGGGTCGAGCTTCCAGGTGTGGTTGTAGACGCGCCGCGCTATATCGGTCTTTGCCATATCTCGTGCCGCCTTCGCTGCTCGCTTCCCGCGAAATGCCTCTTAGCATTGAATTTTTGAAAGCGCCTCCCGCTTTGCGGCCTGGCCCGACAAAAAGCGACCGCTGCGCAAGCGCCGGGTTTACTTGAAACGGCCTCAAGAAGCGCTCTTGGTGCCGATCACCCGCAGCGCCGGACGCTTCCTGCGGATGCCGATGCGGCCGGCCACCGGCGCGTCGGCGCGGCCGTCGGCCTGTTCCTTCTCGGCAAACAGCCAGTCGATGAACAGCTGCACGATCGGCGCCGAACGCATCTCGTTGCGGCAGACGACGTAAAAATCGTCGACCGCCGGCACCGACAGGCTGAACGGCGCAACCAGCAGGCCCCTGGCAAGCAGCGTGCTTGCCGTCACGGAATCGCCAAGCGCCACACCATGGCCATGCACCGCGGCCTCCGTTGCCGTGCGGGCGTCGCCGAGATGGTGGCGGCGGCCGCGCTCGAGATCCAGCCCGTCGGCGGCGGCAAGCCAGGTGTGCCATTCGCGGCCGTCGTCGCCATGCAGGAAGACATGGTCCGCGAGATCGCGGACGGTGCGGATCGGGCGGTTGTTGATCAGCGTCGGGCTGACCACCGGGAACAATTCGAGGCCCGACCATTTGCGCATCCAGCAGTCGCTCCAGCTGCCGTCGCCATAATGCACGCAGACATCGATGTGCGGCGCGCGGATGTCCCTGGCGTCGTTGGACGGGACAAGCGTCAGCCTGATGTCGGGATATTGCGACATGAAGCTGCCGAGCCGGGGCGCCATCCACAAAAGCAGCAGCGCCGGCACGCAGGAGACCGAGAGCGTGCCGGCACTGGCCGGCCTGGTCATGCGCTGGGTGGCGGCGGCGATGCCGTCGAAGGCGCTCGACACCGCCGGCAAGAGTTCGGCGCCGTGCGGCGTGAGTTTCACCCGCTGTCCGGCGCGCTCGAACAGCTTGACGCCGAGCGATTGCTCGAGCGCCTTGATCTGGTGGCTGATGGCGCCGTGCGTGACATTGAGCTCGGTCGCCGCCTTGGTCAGCGAGGCGTGGCGTGCCGTCGCCTCGAAGGCGCGCAGCGGATTCAACGGGGGCAGACGCTTGGCCATCGGCACTCGCTAAGCATGATCCCGGGGCCGGTTTTCGGACAAGATCGCGCGCCAAATTGATTGTGAGATTTTCTCACAGTAATTACACTAACAATATCAATTGATTTTTCAATCCAGCTGCCGGACACTTTGAACCAGAGCAGCATCAAGACGTGAAATTCGAAGGCAGCCAGAGCGGGACAGCGGTCCGGCCGGATGGTGGTCAGTTCGCCAAGCGTCGCCGAGGCCTTTCGAGTCATCATTCAGACAGGAGGAGACCGACATGGGTTATGATCGCGGCAAGCTCGAAGCGTTGCGTCGCAAATATGGCGAAGGCCATGGCGGCGAGATGTTCGACCCGAAATTCCGCAAGGTCGCCGACAAGATCTTTTCAAAGAGCGGCACGCGGCTGGCGCCCTATTCCGGCATCCCGACCTTCCTTGCAGCACCCTATCGCGAAATTGCCGCCGACAATCCGGACTTCGGCGACCTGCAGGTGGCGATCATCGGCGTCCCGATGGATCTCGGCGTCACCAACCGGCCGGGTTCGCGCTTCGGGCCGCGGGCGCTGCGCGCCATCGAACGCATCGGCCCTTACAACCACGTCCTGGAATGTGCTCCAACGCATGAGCTTCGGGTCGCCGACATCGGCGACGTGCCGTTCCAGAGCCGCTACCGGCTGGAGACCAGCCATGAAGACATCGAGCGCCGTACCAACCAGATCGTCGATGCCGGCGTGATCCCGCTTTCAGTCGGCGGCGACCATTCGATCAGCCATCCGATCCTGAAGGCGGTCGGCAAGAAGGTGCCGGTCGGCATGATCCATATCGACGCCCACTGCGACACCAGCGGCCTGTTCGACCTGACCAAGTTCCATCATGGCGGGCCGTTCCGCAACGCGGTGCTGGACGGCGTGCTCGACCCGTCGCGCACCATCCAGATCGGCATCCGCGGCGCGGCCGAGTATCTGTGGGAATTCAGCTACGAATCCGGCATGACCGTGGTGCATGCCGAGGAGGTGACCGGCCTCGGCATCCCCGCCATCATCGAGAAGGCGCGCAAGATTGTCGGCGACGGCCCGACCTACATCTCCTTCGACGTCGACAGCGTCGATCCGGCCTTCGCGCCGGGCACCGGCACGCCGGAGATCGGCGGACTGACGACGCGGGAGGTGCTCGAACTGCTGCGCGGCCTCAAGGGCCTCAACATCGTCGGCGGCGACGTCGTCGAGGTGGCGCCGCAGTATGACGCGACCACCAACACCGCTCATGTCGGCGCTCAGATTCTGTTCGAGATCCTGAGCCTGATGGTGTTCAGCCCGGCGATCACGAGCAAAGGATCCTGACACTAGACAAATCGAAGGCGGCCGCCGCGCTGGAGCCGGCGGCCGGCCTCAAACAAACAAGCTTCCAGCAGGGGAACGACAATGACTTTTCACATGAAGCTCAAATCATCCATCGCCGCCGTGCTGATGCTCGGCGCGACCGGCTTTGGTTTCACCACGCAGGCCAATGCCGACGCGGTCGACGACATCGCCAAGGCCGGCGCGATCAATGTCGGCATCTTCTCCGATTTCCCCCCCTTCTCCTCGGCCAGCGCCGACATGAGCATCAAGGGCTATGACATCGACGTGGCGCAGGCCATCGCCGATTCCCTGAAGGTCAAGCTCAACCTGGTCAGCGTCACCGGCCAGAACCGCATCCCATATCTGACCGACAAGCGCGTCGATATTTTGATGAGCGTCGGCTACTCCAAGGAGCGCGAGCAGGTGATCGATTTCGCCGCCGCCTACGCCCCTTACTACATCGCGGTCATCGGCCCGGCCGCACTTGCGGTCAAAGGCAAGGAAGACCTCGCCGACAAGTCGATCGCAGTCAACCGCGGCACGCTGGAGGACACCTCGCTGACCGAGGCAGCGCCGGCTTCGGCCGACATCCGCCGCTTCGACAACTACAACGCCGTCATCCAGGCCTTCATCTCCGGCCAGACCCAGTTGATGGTGGTCGGCAACGATGTCGGCGCCCAGGTGCTGGCCAAGCAGGACGCGCTGCAGCCGGAGCAGAAATTCCAGTTGCTCACTTCGCCTTCGCATATCGGCCTCAACAAGAACGAGGACCGGCTGAAGCAGGCGGTCAACGACGCGGTCGCCAAGATGCTGGCCGACGGCAAGCTGGATGAGAGCTCGAAGGCCTGGCTGAAGACGCCGCTCAATCCCGACAACCTCAAGGATTGATGCCAGAGTCGTTGATACTTAGAGCGGCTCAGCTTTTGATGAACCGCCGGACCCGCTCTAAGTATTTGTTTTTACGAAATTCCGGACGGGACCTATCGTCATGGGCTACAGCCTCGACTTCGGCTGGCTTGCGGGTGCTGTGGGCGCGATCGCGCGCGGCGCGGCCACGACGATGCTGTTGATCGTCGTGACCACGTTCGTGGGAACGCTGCTCAGCATCCTCGGCGCGGCCGGCCGGCGAAACGGCCCGCTGCTGCTGAAGCGGGCGATTGGCGTCTATGTCGAGGTGATGCGCAACACGCCGTTCCTGGTGCAGCTGTTCTTCATCTTCTTCGGCCTGCCCAGCCTCGGCATCAGGCTCGATCCGATCCTGGCCGCCATGCTGGCGATGACGCTCAACATGGCGGCCTACACGATCGAGATCGTCGGCGCCGGGCTCGACGCGGTACCGCGCGGACAGACGGAAGCAGCACTGGCGCTCGGGCTCAGGCCACGCCAGGTGTTCGTCAAGATCGTGCTGCCGCAGGCGCTGAAGGTGATCTACCCGGCGCTGACCAGCCAGGTCGTCATCATGATGCTGGAATCCGCCGTCGTGTCGCAGATCGCCGTGCGGGAACTGACCTACGAGGCAGACATGCTGCAGGCACGCACCTTCCGCGCCTTCGAAACCTATTTCGTGGTGACGATGGTCTATCTGGCGCTGTCGATGGGCCTGCGCCGGCTGCTGGTGTCAGGCGGACGCCGCGTTCTGGGAGCCGGTGTGTCATGATCGAATTCACCTTCTGGGATATTCTGCGCAACCTCTTGCTCGCCGCGCGCTGGACGGTGCTTTTGTCGCTTGCCGCTTTCGTCGGCGGCGCGCTGGTCGGCCTCGTCGTGCTGTTCTTCAGGATCGCCAAAAACAAGTGGAGCCGGCGCATTGCTTCCGGCTACATCGCGCTGTTCCAGGGCACGCCGCTCCTGATGCAGCTGTTCCTGATGTTCTTCGGCCTGCCGATGCTCGGCCTGCGCATCGAGCCGTGGACGGCGGCGGTGCTCGGCCTCACCTTCTTCGCCAGCGCCTACCTGGCCGAGATCTGGCGCAGCGGCGTCGCCGCGTTGCCGCAGGGACAGTGGGATGCCGGCGCCAGCCTCGGCCTCCACTATCTGCAGGAGCTGAGGCTGATCATCCTGCCGCAGGCGTTCTCGATCACCCGGGCGCCGACCGTCGGCTTCCTGGTACAGCTAATCAAATCGACAGCGCTGACCTCGATCATCGGCTTCGAGGAACTGGTCAGGACATCCAACGCCATCAACAACGCCACCTTCGAGCCGTTCAAGGTCTACGGGCTGGTGGCGCTGATCTTCTTCGTCATGTGCTTTCCACTGACGCAATACGCCCGCACGCTCGAACAACGAGCGGCGGCCCACTGACGCCAGGCGGCGAAACAGTGTGTGAAGGGAACCCGCCGGTTAGCCGGCATCAACTGAGGAGAAACGAGATGAACAGACTGATCGGAAAATCCCTGACACGGCGCGGCGTGCTTGGCGCCGGCCTCGCAACGGCAGGCATGCTCGCCATGCCTTCGATCCTGCGGGCGCAGGACAAGTCGCTGAAGGTCGGCGTCTATGGCGGCTACTTCAAGAAATCCTTCGACGAGCATGTCTTCCCGGATTTCACCAAGGCAACCGGTATCGCGGTCGAATCCGTCGCCGAGCCGACCGGCGAGGCCTGGCTGGTGCAGCTCGAACAGGCGGCCAAGGCCGGGCAGGCGCCGGCCGACCTTTCGATGATGTCGCAGGGCTCAACGATAAAGGGCCAGTCGACCGAATTGTGGACGCCGCTCGATACGTCGAAATTCAAGCACTACAACGACCTGTTGCCCCGCTTCGTCAACAAGTATCCGGACGGCCGCGTTGCCGGCATCGGTGCCGTTGCCTGGTGGATCACGCTGGTCACCAACACCGATGTCTACAAGGACGCGCCGACATCGTGGGCCGCACTGTGGGACAAGGCCAACGAAGACAAGCTCGGCCTGCTGGCGCTTGCCTCCAACTCGTTCCTGCTCGAAGTGACTGCCAAGACCTTCATGGGCGGTACCAACGCGCTCGACAGCGAGGACGGGCTGAACAAGGCGTTCGAAAAGCTCGCCGAGGTCAAGCCGAACGTCCGCCTCTGGTACCGCGACGAGGCGCAGTTCGAGCAGGCCTTGAAGTCGGGCGAGATCCCGATGGGCCAATATTATCACGACGTCACCGGGCTCGCGGCCGCCGACGGCTTCCATGTCCGCTCGACCTTCCCCAAGGAAGGCGGCATCCAGGATTCCGGCAATTGGGTGCTGTCGCGCGCCTCGACCAAGGTCGACGAGGCGCACGCCTTCATCGACTATATGAGCCAACCTTCGATGCAGGGTCTCATGTCGCGCAAGGTCGGCACGACGCCGACGCTCAAGAAAGAGGTGCTCGACCTCAAGCCAGAAGAGTTCGCCGCGGTGTCGTCGGACATCGAGCCGATCATCCCGCGCTACGACCTCTATACGTCGAAGGCCGACTGGATCAACCAGAAGTGGACCGAGCTGATCGTCGGCTAAGCCGACCTGCATTAACCTGACCGGCCGCCGGATAGCCTCCGGCGGCCCTTGCAGTGCAATGCCTGAGAGGGGTGAGTCATGTCCGGATTGAACATCAACGCCATCACCAAGAAATTCGGCAGCTTCGCCGCCGTCGACAATGTCCAGCTCAACGTACCGCACGGCACTTTCGTGTGCCTGCTCGGGCCATCGGGTTGCGGCAAGACCACGCTGCTACGCATGATTGCCGGGCTGGAGGAGCCGACCAGCGGCGCCATCGTGCTCGACGGCGAGGACATCACGCCGCTGCCGACGCACAAGCGCAATCTCGGCATGGTGTTCCAGTCGTTGGCGCTGTTTCCGCATCTTTCTGTCGGAGACAACATCGCCTATGCGCTGCGCATTCGCGGCGCCTCGAAGGAAGAGCAGAAGAAACGCGTCGACGAGTTGCTGAGCCTGATCCACCTGCCCGGCTTTGCCGATCGCCCGGTGGCGAAACTGTCGGGCGGCCAGCGCCAGCGCGTGGCGATCGCCCGTGCCTTGGCGCTGTCGCCGAAACTGTTCCTGCTCGACGAGCCGCTCTCGGCGCTCGACGCCAAATTGCGCGAGGCCATGCAGGTGGAATTGCGCCAGCTGCAGCAGCGGCTCGGCATCACCACCATCGTCGTCACCCACGACCAGCGCGAAGCAATGACCATGGCCGACCTTGTCGTCGTCATGGGCCACGGCAAGATCCTGCAGGCGGCGCCGCCGATCGAAATCTACCGCAAACCGGCCGACGCTTTCGTCGCCGACTTCATCGGCATCACCAATTTGTTGCCGGCCGAAGTCGACAGCGCCGGGCGCACCACCATCCTCGGCACCGCCTTTCCCGGCCTTGCCATGCCGGCGGGACAAAGCAAGGCCTCGGTGTCGATCCGTCCCGAGGACGTGCATCTCGGCGCTCCCGGCGGATCGGCAATCACCGGCGAGGTGAGTTTCGTGCGCGATCTCGGCGGCACCATCGAGACCTTCGTCGAGGTCGGCGGCACCAGCATCATCGCCGTGACGACGCCGCGCGAGCGGCATGACGTGCCGGTCGGCGCCAAGGTCGGCGTCACGCTGCCGCCCGCAAGCTGCGTGGTGCTCGGCTCATGAGACGCGAAGCTCCAAAGTCGGTAGCCGACTACACGCCGCTGTTCTTTCCGGCGCTGATGCTGATCGTCTTCTTCGTCGTGCCGTTCTCGACGATGATCGCGGTGAGCTTCTTCAAGCGCAACCCTTCCGGCTTCTACACGCCGGATTTCGTGTTCGACAATTACGCACGCTTCCTGTCGATGTTCTTCGGCGGCGTGCTCGGCTTTTCGCTGATGCTGGCGGTGCTGGTCGCCGTCTGCTGCGTCGCCATCGCCTTCCCCTTCACCTATCTTTTGACGCGGCGCCCGCGCCGCGTGCAAACGCTGTGGCTGGTCGGGCTGTTGTCGGTGCTGTCGCTGTCGGAGGTCATCATCGGCTTTGCCTGGTCGACACTGTTTTCGCGCACCGCGGGCATCACCAATCTGTTCGTGGCGATCGGGCTGATGGACAAGCCGGTGGCGCTGCTGCCGAGCTTCGGCGCGGTGCTGACCGGCATGGTCTACCAGGCGCTGCCCTACACGATCCTGGTGCTCTACCCCGCCCTCGTGCGCCTCGACCCGACACTGCTCGAGGCGGCGCGCACGCTTGGCGCCTCGCCGGTTCGGGCCTTCTTCAACGTCGTGGCGCCGGCGCTCCGAAACACCATCGTGGCAACGCTGATCATGGTCTTCGTGTTTGCGCTTGGTTCCTATCTGTTGCCGCAGATTCTCGGACGGCCGCAACACTGGACACTTTCGGTGCTGATCACCGACCAGGCGATCTATCAGTCCAACATGCCTTTCGGGGCGGCGATGGCGGTGTTCCTGGTGCTGATCTCGCTGGCGCTGGTTGGAATGACGCTGCTCGTTGGACGCAAGGAGAACGCGCTATGACCGAGACCTGGCTTCGCCGCTTCTATTTCGGCCTCGTCGCCCTGTTCCTGGCGGCGCCGCTCATCGTCGTTGCCGGCGTCTCGGTCAACGAGAAGCAGGACCTGGCTTTCCCGCCGGTCGGCTTCTCGCTGGCGTGGTACGCACAGATCTTCACCGACCCGGAATGGCGGCTGGCGCTGATCCATTCGGTGACGCTCGCCGTCTGCTCGGCGGCGATCGCGGTGGCCATCGCACTGCCGCTGGCCTGGTTCCTGTGGCGGCGCATCGCGCCATGGGCGAACATTTTTCAGGTGCTGGGGCTCGCGCCCTTCATCCTGCCGCCTGTCATCACGGCGCTCGGCTTCCTCAGCTTCTGGGCGACGGTCGGGCTGTTCGGCCAGTTCTTCACCGCAATCATCAGCCACGCCATCTTCTTCGTGACACTGCCGCTGGTGACGCTGTCGCTGGGTTTTGCCTCGATCGACCGCTCGCTGGTCGAGGCCGCCGCCACCATGGGCGCCGACGACCGCACCGTCTTGAAGACCGTGGTGTTGCCGCTGATTCTCCCCTACCTCGTCTCGGGCTACGCCTTCGCCTTCGTGCTGTCGCTCAACGAATATATCGTTGCCTATATGACGATCGGCTTCACCACCGAGACGCTGCCGATCAAGATCTTCAACGCGCTGCGCTACGGCTACACGCCGACCATGGCCTCGGTGTCGGTGTTCTTCGTCGCGGTGGCGGCGCTGGTGTTCGGCGCGATCGCGCGGTTCGGCGACATCCGCAGGCTGCTCGGCGCGATGTCGTCCGACGGTAACTGAGCAATCCGCTCGAAGAAGAAGGCCGTCGGGCAACCGGCGGCCTTTCTGTTTCAGTGCACGAATGCCAATGACGGCGCGATCCGGTCGCGCCGTAGCCAGCGCGCCAGAAGCATTGCCGCCACGACGGCGAGGCCCGACGACAGGCCGATCCAGATGCCGACGCCGTTGAAACCGAAATGGAAGGCGAGCAGCACGCCGAGCGGCAGGCCGATGCCCCAATAGCCGATCGCGGCATAGATCATCGGCACCTTGGTGTCGTGCAGGCCGCGCAGCATGCCGGCGGCAACCGCCTGCGCGCCGTCGAAGATCTGGAACAGTGCCGCAAACGCAAGAAAAGACACGGCAAGCGCGATCACCCTGGCGTTGGCCGGATTGGCGAGATCGATGAAGGCGCTGATCAACAGATGCGGCCAGAGAATCATCACCAGACCCATCAGCGCCATGAAGGAGACGCCGATGACGAAGGCTGTCCAGCCGGCGCGGGAAACCCCTTCCGGATTGCCCGCACCATGGGCAAGGCCGACCCGCACCGTCACCGCCTGGTTGAGGCCGAGCGGCACCATGAACGAGATCGAGGCGATCTGGATGGCGATGGCATGAGCGGCCAGCGAATCCGCATCGATCAGGCCCATCAGAAGCGCTGCCGCGTTGAAGATCGTCACCTCGAAGGCGAGGAGGCCGGCGATCGGCATGCCGAGCCGAAGCAGGCCAGTGAAGCGCGGCCAGTCGGCGCGCCAGAAGCGGCCGAACAGACGATAGCGGCGGAACTTCTTCTCCAGCATCACCACCGCCGCCATGCCGCAAAACATCAGCGTGCTGGAGAGCGTCGTGGCGAGACCGGAGCCGGCAATGCCCATCGAGGTGACCCCTAGATTGCCGAACATGAACACCCAGTTGAAGAAGGCGTTGCAGGCGACGGCGACGAAGACGATGATCAGCGCCCAGCCTGGCCGTTCCAGCGCCGAGATGAAGGAGCGCAGCACGATATAGCCGTAAAACGGCAGCACCGCCCATTCCAGCCAGCGCAGATAAATGCCCGCCTGATGCGCGAGTCTCGGCTCCTGGCCCATGGCCAACAGGATTGCCTCGCCGTGCCAGAGCGCGATCCAGATCGGAATTGAGATCAGGATCGCCAGCCACAGGCCCTGGCGCACGGTGCGGCGCAGGTCGCGCACGGAATGGCGGCGGCGGCCGAGTTCGGTCGCCATCATCGGCGAGGTCGCCAGCATCAGGCCGAGGCCGAAGATCAGCGGCATGAAATAGAGATTGGCGCCGAGCGCGCCGCTGGCCAGCGTGTCCGGTCCGAGACGGCCCATCATCATGACGTCGGTGGCGGTCATGGCCGTCTGGCCGAGATTGGTCAGCACCATCGGCCAGGCGAGCGCCAGCGTCGCCGTGATTTCCTGACGCCAAAGGTTTTCCGGCGCGCGAGCGCCGGCTTCGATCGCAGACATTGTCCTGCTCTTTCCGATTGCGGCGCGTCGGCATCGGAGCCGGAAGCCGCATTGCAAACGGCAAAACCCTCGGTTTCGCGGCGTTTGCGCCGTCTATTGAACGAAATGCGACATGAAGGCAAGGGAGGAGGAGCGGGCAGCTATTGAGCCAGAGCTTGAGCGGTTCAGCGTTTCACGGAAACGCAGAACCGCCCTATCTGTTTGTTTTGACGCAATTCCGGACGGAAAACCGTTTCACACTTTTCCTGGAATTGCTCTAGCGGATCTCATCCAGCGCCCGCCGCTGGCGGTGCATCTCCAAAAAGATGCGGTAGTCGCGGTCGAAGCGAGTGCCGGCGGCCGGGTTGGCGGCGCGTTTTTTGCCGCCTTGCTGCATGGCGACGCAGGCGGCGTTGAGGTCGGGGAAAAGCCCAGCGGCGGTGGCCGCGACCATGCCGGTGCCGAGCAGCACCGCCTCGTCGGCCAGCGGTTCGACCACCGCGCAGCCGGTGGCATCGGCATAGAGCTCCATCAAAAGCGGGTTCTTGGTGTGGCCGCCGGTGACATGCAGCGTGTCGATCAAATAGCCGTTCTCGTTCAGCGCCTCCAGCACATGGCGCACGCCGAGCGCGATGCCGACGGCGGTGCGCCAGTAGAGCTTGCACAGGCTGTCGAAGGAGGCATCGAGTGTAAGCCCGCTGACGACGCCGACCGCATGCGGATCGGCCAATGGCGAGCGGTTGCCGTGGAAATCCGGCAGCACATGCAGCCTCGCCGCGAGACCTTCGCCCTCGGCGGCGCGCAGTTCGGCGACACGGCGGGCGATCCTGGCGTGCATGGCGGCGTCGGGCTCGCCGCCGGCGCCGTGCCAGCGGATGATGTGGTCGAGCAGCGCGCCGGTGGCCGACTGGCCGCCTTCCGACAGCCAGAGTTTTGGCAGTGCCGCGCCATAATACGGCCCCCAGACGCCGGCGAAAGGCTGCGGGTCGGGCGACATTGCCATGACGCAGGAGGAGGTGCCGGCGATCAGCGCCAGATGGCGGCTGATATTGCTGCCGTCGCCGGCAAAACCACCAAGCACACCGAGCGCGCCGGCATAGGCATCGATGACGCCGGCACCGACCCGGCATTTATCCGTCAGACCAAGCTCCGCCGCCGCTTCCGGACTGAGCGGGCCGATATCGGTCCCGACCGGACTTGCCTTCTCCGGCAGATTGCCGTGCTCGAAAAGATCGCCAAGACCGACCGTCTCGAAGAAGTCTCGCCGCCAACCGGTCTCTTCATGCGCGAGATAGGTCCATTTGGCGGTCAGCGTGCATTGCGAGCGCGCCAGCGAGCCGGTCGCCTTCCAGGTCAGGAAATCGGTGAGGTCGAATAGATAGCCGGCTTCATTCCATGTTCCCGGCAATTTGCGCTTCAGCCACATCAGCTTCGGCGTCGCCATCTCCGGCGACATGACGCCGCCGATATAGTCGAGCACGGCATGGCCGCTTTCCGTACATTCGTCGGCCTCGGCGATGGCGCGATGGTCGAGCCAGACGATGGTGTCCCAGCGCCGCTCCCCGGTCACCGACACGCTGAGCTGGCCGCCTTGCCTGTCGCGCACCACCAGCGAGCAGGTGGCATCGAAGGAGATGCCGACAATGTCGTCTGCCGCCACGCGGGCCTTCTCGCGGGCAGCGCGCACGGCGACGCACACCGCCGACCAGATATCCTGCGAATCATGCTCGGCATGATCGGCCTTGGGCTGGTGCATGGCGATCGGGTGATCGGCGCGGCCAAGCAAGGTGCCCTTGGTGTCGAGAATGCCCGCGCGGGCGCTCCCGGTGCCGACATCGACCGCGCAAACGAAACTGTTGGTCAAGATGCTTTTTCTCTCGCTCCCAGGCCTGCAATCAGATCGGGCAATTGCAGCATGTCAGCGAATATAAAGTCCGGCTCACTCGACGCAAGCCGCGCTTTCAATGCCGGGTTGCCGGCATGCGAGCCGCCGGTGAAGGCAAAGACGCGCATGCCCGCCGCGCGCGCGGCCGCGATGCCGGCCGGGCTGTCCTCGATGACCAGGCATTTGCGCGGATGGGCGCGCATGCTGGCGGCCGCGTGGAGAAAAAGGTCGGGCGACGGCTTGCCTTTGGCCACCATGGTGGCGCTGAACAGATGCGGCTCCAGATGGCCAAGCAATCCGGTGACCTCGAGCGCGTAGCGGATGCGCTCGAGCGTGCCCGAGGAGGCGACGCAGGATGGCACGCCGAGCTTCGGCAGCACGTCCTTGATGCCGGGGATCGGCTTCAACTCCTCGCGGAATTTGCGCATCAATTCGACGCGCATCGCGGTCAGATGCTGGTCGGTGATGTCGAGCCCGAAGTCGCGGCCGAGGATCTCGCGGACGCTCTTCATGCTTTTGCCGAGGAAATGCTCGTAGGCGTCGTCTTCGCTGACCACGCCGCCGGCAAGCGCGATCATGCCGAGCAGGGCCGAGACGGAGAGCGCCTCGCTGTCGACCAGGACGCCGTCACAGTCGAAGATGACCAGTTCGGGCGTCATTCTCTGCTTCCGTCGGCGTCAGAGCTGGCCGGCGATATAGCGCGTCAGCGTCTGCCGCGCGCCGTTCGCCCACAAAATGTTGAGCGCATGGGCGAACGCTTCGGCGAAGACCGGCGAGCGGCCGACATCGCCATAGATGTCCTCCATGGCAAGCCAGGCGGATGGCGCATCTTTTGCCGCCCTGGACGCCGCCTGCAGCCGGTCCCAGCTCGGATCGTTGGGTTCGATGACGGCGCCGCTGTCGGTGGTGCCGAAGCAGTAGCGGCACCAGAGCGCCGATTCCAGCGCCAGCCCGGCGACGCTCTTTCCCGCCTTCAGCCGGTCGGCAATCGTCGGGATGATGAATTTCGGCTGGCGGTTGGAACCGTCGAGACAAAGCCGGCGAATGGTGTCGCCGATCTTCGGGTTGGAGAAGCGGCGCTCGATGAGCTGGTAATAGTCTTCAAGCACGGTGTCGGGAACCGGCGGCACGGTCGGGATGATCTCGTCGCGCTCCAGCTTGGCGAGGAAGTCGCGCACCAGCGGCTCCTGCATCGCTTCATGGACGAAATGGATGTCCATCAGCCCAGCCGGATAGGCGATCGTCGCGTGGCCGCCATTGAGGATGCGGATCTTCATCAGCTCGTAGGGAGCCACGTCTTTGACGAACTGCACGCCGACCTTTTCCAGCGGCGGGCGGCCGTCGGTGAAATGATCCTCCAGCACCCATTGCTTGAAAGGCTCGCAGAACACCGGCCAGTTGTCCTCGAGGCCGAAATCGCTGGCCAGAATGCCGCGCTCGCGGTCGGTGGTGGCCGGCGTGATGCGATCGACCATGCCGTTCGGAAAGGCGACGTTGTCGCTCACCCAATTGGCGAGGTCCTCGTCGATCAGGCGGGCGAGGCCGATGACGCCGTCGGAGGTGACATGGCCGTTGTGAGGGATGTTGTCGCAGGACATGACGGTGAACGGCACGACGCCGTCGCTGCGGCGGTGCATCAGTCCGGCCAGGATCAGGCCAAAAACGGTCTTCGGCGTCGCCCCTGGCTGCGCGTCGGCAACGATATCAGGGTGGGTCGGGTTGAACACGCCGGAGGCCGGATCGATGAAATAACCGCCTTCGGTGATGGTCAGCGAAACGATCCTGATCGCCGGATCGGCAAGCTGCTCGATGATCGCCGTCGCATCGCCTGGCGTCAGGAAGTCGATCATGACGCCGGTGACGCGAGCACTCATATGGCCTGAGTCCTGCTCGACCACGGTGGTCAGCCAGTCCTGTTCCTGCAGCTTGCCGCGGCCGACCTTCTCGCCCTCGAAGACGCCGGCGCCGACCAGCGCCCAGTCATGGCCGACGCCCTGATTGAACAGGTCGTCGAGATAGACGGCCTGGTGCGAGCGATGGAAATTGCCGACGCCGAAATGCACGATGCCGGCCTTGAGGGCGGCGCGATCGTATTTCGGGCCGGCGACCTTCGGGGGAAGCTTGGCGAGAGTGGAAGACGAGAGTTTCACGGTCATCTGCTTTTACCCTTTGGCCCAACCCGGCCTTCGCGATCCCGGCGTCTTCTCCCCGCGGAGGTACGGGGAGAAGAGCGCCTTCGCCCCTCAACTCATCCACTGGCCGCCGTCGACATTGTAGGTCTGGGCGACAATGTATTCGGCGTCCTCGCTGGCCAGGAACACGGCCATGCCGGTCAAATCTTCCGCTCTGCCCATGCGGCCATAAGGCACGCTCTCGCCGACCAGTCTCTTCTTCTCGCCCTTCGGCCGGTTCTCGTATTTGGCGAACAGCGCATCGACATCGTCCCACATATCGCTGTCGACGACGCCGGGAGCGATGCCATTGACGTTGATGCGATGCTTGATCAAATCGAGCCCCGCCGACTGGGTGAGCGAGATGACGGCGGCCTTGGTGGCGCAGTAGACGGCGACCAGCGTCTCACCGCGCCGGCCGGCCTGGCTTGCGATGTTGATGATCTTGCCGCCTTTGCCGCGCGCGATCATCGAGCGGGCGGCTGCCTGCAGCATGAACAGCGTGCCGGCGACATTGACCGAAAACAGCTTTTCGTAACTTGCCTTGGTGATCTCGACGATCGGCGCCAGGTCGAACAGAGCGGCATTGTTGACCAATATGTCGAGACCGCCTGTCCTGGTCTCGACCGTCTTCACCGCCGCCTCGATCGACGCGAGATCGCTGACGTCGAGCTTGACCGCATAGGCTTTCCCGCCGATCTCCGAGGCCGTCTTCTCGGCGGCTTCGAGGTTGATGTCGGCAATCGCCACGATAGCGCCTTCGCGCGCATAGGCTTCGGCGAAGGCCTTGCCGATGCCGCGCGCCGACCCGGTGATCAGCGCCGATTTGCCGGCCAGGCGCATGCTTACAGCGCCTTCCCGTCGGGGCCGAAGCGATGCAGCTTGGCCTTGTCCGGGGTCAGGTAGATGGTGTCGCCGTGATGGACGGCGAGCTCGCCATCGGCGCGCACCGTCAGCGGCCCGACGCCATCGGCCTGGACGTGCAGGAAGGTGTCGGAGCCGAGATGCTCGGCAACGCCGACGGTCGCTTTCCACTCGCCGGCCGTGGTCGAAATCTCCATGTGCTCGGGACGGATGCCGATCGTCTTGGCGCCATATTTGGCAGTCGGCGCGCCCTCGATCAGGTTCATCTTCGGCGAGCCGATGAAGCCGGCGACAAACAGGTTCTTCGGCGTCTTGTAGAGCTCCATCGGCGAGCCGACCTGCTCGATGTTGCCGGCATTGAGGACGACGATCTTGTCGGCCATGGTCATGGCTTCGACCTGGTCATGGGTGACGTAGATCATCGTCGTCTTGAGCTGGTGGTGCAGTTCGCTGATCTCGAGGCGCATGGTGCCGCGCAGCGCTGCGTCGAGGTTGGACAGCGGCTCGTCGAACAGGAAGGCCGACGGCTGGCGCACGATGGCGCGGCCGATGGCGACGCGCTGGCGCTGGCCGCCGGAGAGCTGGCCGGGGCGGCGCTCGAGATAGTTGGTGAGGTTGAGCACCCGCGCCGCGTCCTTGACCTTCTTGTCGATGGTCGCCTGGTCCTCGCCCGCCATTTTCAGCGGGAAGGCGATGTTCTTGGCCACCGTCATATGCGGGTAGAGCGCGTAGGACTGGAACACCATGGCGAGCTTGCGCTTGGCCGGCGCTTCGCCGGTGACGTCGCGGCCATCGATGTTGATGGTGCCGCCGCTGGTGTCCTCCAGCCCGGCGATCAGCCGCAGCAGCGTGGACTTGCCGCAGCCCGACGGGCCGACGAAGACGACGAACTCGCCATTCTCGATGACCAGGTCGAGGCCGGGGATGATGGACGTCGACCCAAAGGATTTGGAGACGTTCTTGAGCGTGATGTTTCCCATGGTTTCCTCCCGGGGATTGGTGTCCGACGTCCGCCTGCGGCGTTGTTATTTAACCGCGCCAAAGGTCAGGCCGCGCACCAGCTGCTTCTGGCTGAACCAGCCCATGATCAGGATCGGCGCGATCGCCAGCGTCGAGGCGGCCGACAGCTTGGCCCAGAACAGGCCTTGCGGGCTGGAGAAAGAGCTGATGAAGGCGGTCAGGGGTGCGGCTTCGGTGGTAGTCAGCCGGATCGTCCAGAACGCCTCGTTCCAGGCGAGGATGATGTTGAGCAGCATGGTCGAGGCGATGCCCGGCACCGCCATCGGCGTCAGCACATAGACGATCTCGTTCCACAGCGAGGCGCCGTCCATGCGCGCTGCTTCGAGGATCTCGCCGGGGATCTCGCGGAAGTAGGTGTAGAGCATCCAGACCACGATCGGCAGGTTGATCAGCATCAGCATGACCATCAGGCCGGCGCGGCTGTCGAGCAGGCCCGAGTCGCGGAAGATCAGGTAGATCGGGAACAGCACGGCAACCGCCGGCATCATCTTGGTCGAGAGCATCCACATCAGGATGTCCTTGGTCCGCTTGGTCGGCGAGAAGGCCATCGACCACGCCGCCGGTATGGCGACGAGCAGGGCCAGGATTGTCGAACCGACCGACAGCAGCACGGAATTCAAGAAGAACTTGAAATAGCCGCTCTGCGCCTGGACTTCGGAATAGCTCTCGATGGTTCCGGACGGGATCAGGGCGAAGCCCTGGATCGCCTCCTGCTCCGACTTGAACGAGGTGATGATCGTGTAAAGGATCGGGAAGAAGATCAGCAGCGCGACGATCCATGCGGCAGCGGTCGCGATCGTCTTGTGCTGGGTGGTGACTGCACGTGCCATCTTAGCCTCCCTTACTTGTCCAGGTTCTTGCCGACGGCGCGCATGGCGAAGAAGGCGACGATGTTGGCGAGAATGACGGCGATCACACCGCCTGCGGATGCCTGGCCGATTTTGAACTCCAGCAATGCCTTCTGGTAGACGAGGAAGGGCAGGTTGGTGGAGGCATAGCCCGGGCCGCCATTGGTGGTGACCAGGATTTCGGCATAGACCGACAGCAGGAAGATGGTCTGGATCAGGATGACGACGGTGATCGCCCGCGACATGTGCGGCAGCGTCAGATAGATGAAGCGGCTGACGAAGCCGGCGCCATCCATCTCGGCGGCTTCCTTCTGCTCGCCGTCAAGCGACTGCAGAGCGGTCAACAGGATCAGCGTCGCGAATGGCAACCACTGCCAGGCGACGATGATGATGATCGCCAGCATCGGATGCTGCCCGAACCAGTCGATCGGCTGCATGCCGAAGAAACGCGCAATGTCGGCAAAGACGCCGTATTGCGGATGCATGATCATGTTCTTCCAGACCAGTGCGGCCACCGGCGGCATGACGAAGAAGGGCGAGATGACGAGGATACGGACGATGCCTTGTCCCCACATCGGCTGATCGATCAGCAGCGCCAGCGCGATGCCGCCAATCACCGTGATCAGCAGCACGCTGCCGACGAGGACAAGCGTGTTGAGGATCGACTGCAGGAAGGCCGGGTTGGAATAGAAAAGCGCGTAGTTCGAGAAGCCGACGAACCCGTCGCGGATCGGGTTGAGCGGGTTGTACTGCTGGAAGGAGAACCAAATGGTGATGACCAGCGGGACAATCATCCAGACAAACAGCAGCACCACGGATGGCGCCATCATGAAGCGGGCAAGCGAGCGGGTCTGCTGAGTAGCCATGACGGTCACCCTCCAAAGGTCAGCCAGATTTCAGAGTTGTGCCAGAATTTCCCGGGTTTTGAAGGTGGCCGCCCGAACTGGGATTCGGGCGGCCCCTGCCGGTCATGATGCGCGACCGGCTTCGGCACCGGGAGGAGCCTACTGGATATAGCCGCCCTCGGTCATCGCCGCGGTGGCGGCGTCCTGGGCCTGTTTGAGGGCGTCGTCGACGCTCGACTGGCCGGCGAGTGCCGCCGAGAAGAGTTGGCCGACGGTGGTGCCAAGGCCCTGGAACTCAGGGATGGCGACGAACTGGACGCCGACATAGGGCACCGGCTTGACGGTCGGATGCGTCGGGTCGGCGGCGTTGATGGAGTCCAGTGTCATCTTGGCGAAAGGTGCCGCCTTCTGGTACTCGGGATTGGCATAGAGCGAGGTGCGCGTTCCGGGCGGAGCGTTGGCCCAGCCTTCCTTCGACGCGACGAGCTCGGCATAGCCCTTGCTGGTCGCCCAGGACACGAACTTCTGTGCCGCGTCAGCCTTCTGCGTGCCGGCAGGAATGGCCAGCGACCAAGCCCACAACCAGTTACCGCGCTTGCCGAGGCCATTGTCCGGCGCCAGCGCATAGCCGACCTTGTCGGCGACGGTGGATGCCTTCGGGTCGGAGACGAAGGAGGCAGCGACGGTGGCGTCGATCCACATGCCGCACTTGCCCTGCTGGAACAGCGCCAGGTTTTCATTGAAGCCGTTGGACGAGGCGCCCTCCGGCCCAGCGGCCTTCATCAGGTCGACATAGAACTGCAGCGTGTTCTTCCATTCCGGCTGGTCGAATTGCGGCTTCCAGTTTTCGTCGAACCAGCGGGCGCCGAAGGAGTTCGACATGGCGGTCAGGAAAGCCATGTTCTCGCCCCAGCCGGCCTTGCCGCGCAGGCAGACGCCGTTCACGCCATTGGCGCGATCGGTCATCTTCTCGGCGGCCTGCTTGATGAAGTCCCAGGTCGGTGCGTCGGGCATGGTCAACCCGGCCTTCTCCATCAGGTCCTTGCGGTACATGACGAAGGAGCTTTCGCCGTAGAAAGGCGCGGCGTAGAGCTTGCCGTCGACCGAAAGGCCGCCGGCGATGGCCGGGATGATGTCCTTGGTGTCATAGTCGTCGCCGAGCTTGTCGAGCGGCAGGAGCCAGCTCTGCTTGGCCCAGATCGGAACCTCGTAGGTGCCGATGGTCATGACGTCGTACTGGCCGCCCTTGGTGGCGATGTCGGTGGTGACGCGCTCGCGCAGGACGTTTTCCTCGAGCGTAACCCAGTTGAGCTGGATATCGGGATTCTTGCTGGTGAAGTCGTCCGTCAGCTTCTGCATGCGGACCATATCGCCGTTGTTGACGGTGGCGATGGTGATGGATTCGGCGTGCGCGGCGAACGCAAGAGCGCTGGCCGACAACAGGCCCAGTGTGAGCGTGCGAAGTTTCATCAAATTCCTCCCATAAACCAAGATGAGCATTTGCCTTGGCTGTGAGCAATTACTCACCTGGCGTTAATTATGTCAAGCCGGATTCGTTGCTGCATTGCAGCACGACGATGCCGCGCGGCATCGTGCGCCGGGGCGCTTGAGGACGTAGGATGATGGATGTTGCGGCTGCGAAGCGGCGGATACCGGCGACGAGCCGCAGAGAAAACTGGCTGCCTACTGGCAAGCGATCTCGGCTAGAACCCAGTCGCGAAAGGCGCGGATCTTCGGCACGTTGCGGCGCGCCTCGGGATAGACCAGCCAGTAAGCATGGCCGTCGTCGCCGACGAGGTCAAAGGGCTGGATGAGGCGGCCATCGGCAAGTTCGGTCTTGAACAGCGCTCTGGTCAGGATGGCGACGCCCTGCCCGGCGATGGCGGCATTGGCCTCGTAGGCTTGCGCACCCATGCTTGAGCCGGGACGAGCGGCAAGATCGTGGGACTGCACACCGGCAGCCGCGAACCAGTCCCTCCACCAGATATCGCTGGGATCGAGGATGGGCAGGCGCAACAGATCGGCAGGCTCGTTGACGCCGCCGATGCTCGCTGCGAGTTTCGGACTCAGCATCGGTGTGAAGTCGGCATCGAGAAGCTTGTGCACTTCCATACCCGGCCAGTTTCCGCCGCCCGAACGGATGGCGATGTCGATGTCTTCGCGAGCGAAATCGACGAGGCGGTTCGACGTGTCGAGGCGAACGGCCAACGACGGATGCGCGAGCTGGAACGAGCCGAGATGCTGCGCCAGCCAGTTCGAGGCGAAGGTCAGCAGCGTCGAGACACAGAGCAGGCCATCGGCCCCGGTGCGCGCGGCGGAATAGGCTCCGCTCAGCAGGGCGAACGCCTCGCTGACGGCAGGCGCCATGCGCTGGCCAGCTTCGGTCAGGACGATCTGTTTTGGCCGGCGCAGGAACAAAGGCCCGCCGACGCGCTCTTCCAGCAGCTTGATCTGATAGCTCGCCGCTGCCTGCGTCATGCCGAGCTCTTCCGCGGCCTTGGTGAAGGAAAGATGCCGCGCCACCGCCTCGAACACCCGGATCGCCTGCAGCGGCGGGAGTTGGGAAATCTGTCGTGGCTCGAGATTCGGCATAAGCCCTCCTTATGGGCCATGATCGACGTTTGATTGGAAGCAAGGGCCAATCGGGCCGATATCTGGGGTCGACGATCACTCTCGTCTAGACATAGCGGAGGCTGACGATCATGACCACGGTACAGGAAAAGCTGTCTTTCACGCCAGGCTACAGCTGGTTTTCGTGGCTGGCGCGTGGATTTGCGCGGCACACGGCAAAGCGGCGGGCCTACATCGACATAAGGGAGCTGTCGCCGCATCTGCAGCGCGACATGGGTCTCCTCGACGGCAACGACCCTCACGGACCGTATAAATAGGCTTGCCTGTCTTATGGAAGGTCAACTGGCGGCCAGCAGCGCGGTTGCGGTTCGCTCGTCGGTGATCAGGCCGTTGATCAGCCGCCGGTTCACCGCCGCCAGGATGCCCGGCAGCTTGCGCTCGCCCATGGCCAGCGCAATCACCAGCGACCTTTCACGCGACGGCAGCGCGGCCGACGACACGCGGTCGTTGGTGATGCCCTCGATCATGCGGCCTTCGCGGTCGAACACCCAGCCGACGATCTCGGCAATGCCACCGGCTTTCTGCAGCGCCTTCAGCTCACTCTCCGAAATGAACCCGTCCTCGTAGAGCGGCGCCTTCGGACCGAGATCGCCGATGCCGACGAAGGTGACGTCGGCCTCTGCCGCGAGCGCGAGGGTCGGCTGGATCATCGGCTGGGCGAGCAGCATCTCGCGCTCCTCCGGCGAAGAGGCGATGACCGGCAGCGGCATCGGGAACGAGCGCGCCTTGACCCTGTCGGCCATGGTGAAGATGACGTTGTAGAAGGCGGCCGAACCGTCGGGCGAGATGTTGCCGGTCAGCGACACCACCTTGTGCTGCGGGCACTCCATCGGCGGCAACTGCTCGATCGCGGCCTTCAGCGTACGCCCTGTGCCGATTGCCATGACGATCGGCGCCGGCGATCTCAGCCGCCTTTCGATCTCGGCCGCGGCCGCCTCGGCAACGCCGACGATGGTGGAAGAGGAGGTCGGGTCGCTCGGCACGACCTCGACCAGATCGAGCGCGAAGCGCGATTTCAGCCGCGCCGCCAGGTCGAGGCAATTGGCGATCGGGTGGTCGACGCGCACCTTGATCAGCCCTTCGGACACCGCCAGCGACACCAGCCGTTGTGCAGTCTGCCTGGAGATGCCTAGCGTGGCGGCGATCTGGTCCTGCGTGTTGCCGGCGACATAGTAAAGCCAGCCGGCGCGCGCCGCGTCGTCCAACCGGTTGCTGCCACCGTCCTGCCGCGAATTCACGTCCTGCCTCCCAAGCCCCGCTCAGTATGCAAGCGGGTGCTTTAGCTTACAAGGAATGGCGCCATGCGCAATTGTCTATCCAAAGGGCAATTGCTTACGCCGTTTGATGCCCTGACCGGGCACCGGGCACTGTGAGCCGGACCTCCGCGAAGACGCTGCAGCCTCATGAATATCGGGGATCGCGGGTTCGACGGTTTATCTCCGGACACAAACGCTTTATGGGGGTCACAAAAGGAGCCTTGCATGACGCCGAAAGCGGTTTTCTGGGATATGGACGGCACGCTGGTCGACAGCGAGCCGCTGCACGAGGCAGCCCTGGTGGCGGCGCTGCGCAGCGTCGGCATCGCGCCGCCGACCAATCTGCATGAGCGGGTGCTGGGCGTCGCCGCATGGCCGGTCTACGAGATGCTGTGCGGCGAGTTCGGCCTCGACCTGCCGTTCGACGACTGGATCGTGCGCAAATACGATCACTATCTGCCAATGGCCGAAACGCTGAAGCCGCGCCCCGGCGCGATCGAGATCTTCAACGAATTGCGCGAACGCGGCGTGCAGCAGGCGGTGGTCTCCAATTCCGACCGGCTGATCGTCGATGCCAATCTGCGCGCGGTCGGCCTGGTCTATCCAGGCATGAAGACGATCAGCCGCAACGATGTGCACGAAGGCAAGCCGCATCCAGAACCCTTCCTGCGCGCCGCCTTCCTGGCCGGCGTCGAGCCGGCTGACGCGGCGGCGGTCGACGACAGCCGCACCGGCGCCATGGCCGGGCTGGCGGCGGGAATGCGCACGATGTTCTGGCCGGAAGCGCCGATGGAAGGGCCGCCTGGTGCTGTCGTCATCAACAGCGCCGAAGATCTGCGCCGGGAATTCGGGCTTTAAAAATAGCCCTCAGTTCCGGTAGACCGGCTCCTGCTCGTCGAGGATCGCCTTCAATTCGCTGAGATGCCGTTCGGCTTGGCCGGGATAGTCGTCCATCTCGCTTGCCGTCTTCTCGGCAATGGCATCGGACAACATACGCAGCGGACGGCCGGTCCACAGCGCCTTGATGTAGGTCTCGGCGGCGCGCTCGAAATAGAACATGCGGTTGAAGGCATCGGCAACATTGTCGCCGATGACCAGCACGCCGTGATTGCCCATCACCATGACCTTGACCTTCGGATCGGTCAGAAGCTGCGAGCAGCGCTCGCCCTCCTCTTCGAAGGCCAGTCCGCCATAGTTGGCGTCGACGACATGGCGGTTGAAGAACATGGCCGAGTTCTGGTCGACCGGCGGCAGCGTCGAGTCGGCGAGCGATGCCAGCACGGTGGCGTGGACCGAATGCACATGCATGACGCAGCGCGCATGCGGCACATTGCGGTGGATGGCGCCGTGCAGACCCCAGGCCGTCGGGTCGGGCGCGTTGGGGCCGGAGAGCGTCTCGGGATCGTTGGCGTCGATCAGCAGAAGATCGCTAGCCTTGATCCGAGAGAAATGCACCTGGTTGGGATTCATCAGGAATTTGGTGCCGTCCTCGTTGACGGCCAGCGAGAAATGATTGGCCACCGCCTCGTGCATGTTGAGCCGCGCCGTCCAGCGGAAGGCGCAAGCGAGATCGACGCGCTCCTCATAGAAGGGTAGATTGGTCAGCGGCTCTTTCTGCAGGCGGGCAATGCTCATCGAGAATACTCCATAAAAGAGGCGAGGATGCCGCGCGCCTGACAAGCGTGCAACCGGTTTCGTTTGGTGCAGCCTTCGGTCGGATGAGGCTCCCGCCTTACGCGGCCGTGCTTTTGGCGGCGCCGACGCCGAGCCCGCCATGCTCGACGATGAAATCGATCACCTCCTGCAGCCCCTTGCCGCGCGACAGGTCGGTGAAGCCGAAGGGGCGTTTACCGCGCATGCGGGTGGCATCGCTCTCCATGACATCGAGGTTGACGTTCACATAGGGCGCGAGATCGCTCTTGTTGATGACGAGGAAATCGGAGCGGGTGATCGCCGGCCCACCCTTGCGCGGAATTTCCTCGCCCTGGCAGACGGAGATGACATAGAGCGTCAGGTCGGCGAGATCGGGCGAGAAGGTGGCGGCGAGATTGTCGCCGCCGGATTCGATGAAGATGACGTCGAGATCCGGGAATTTTTTGTTCAGCTCGGCGATCGCCTGCAGATTGATCGAGGCATCCTCGCGAATGGCGGTGTGCGGGCAGCCGCCTGTCTCGACGCCGACGATGCGGTCTTCGGGCAGCGCCTGCAGCCTGGCCAGCATCATGGCGTCTTCCCTGGTGTAGATGTCGTTGGTGACGACGGCGATGGAGAAGTCGTCGCGCAGCGCTTTACAGAGCTTTTCGGTGAGCGTCGTCTTGCCGGAACCGACAGGACCGCCGATGCCGATGCGAAGGGGACCATTGGCTTGGGTCATGTCGAGAACTCCGTGATGGCAAGGACGGCGAAGCCGAGCCCGATCAGCAGGCACAGCGGCGAATAATACCGGACATCGAGCCGCGCGAAAGGCTGCTCGGGCGTGAGCCGCCGCCACCAGGGCGTGAAGCCGGCAATGCCGCGACCGAGGAAGACCAGCGCAATCAGCATCGATGTGGCGGCAAGACCTTGCTTGGGAAAGGGCGAGGCAAAGACGCCTTCGAGCGCCATCGGCCACAATGTCGCCAGGCCAAGGCAGGCGGCAACGGCAAAGCTGGCAAAGGGCGAGGGCATCTCACTGACGCCGCGAAAGCCGACGACAGCATGGGCGCAGGACGAAGCGTCCCTGCCCGGCCAGACACCGCCGATCCCCCAATAGACATGCAGAGCGGTGATCACGAGCAGGACGAGCGACAGCGTAAAGGCGATGAGGATCATGAACGAAACAGCCGCGAATATTGGGTTTCGTGCTTCATCGCCATGACGTCGGAGACGAAGGCGCAGCCGCCGAGATCGTCTGGCGTCGAGCCGGCGGCGCGGGCAGCCGTCGCCAGCGCCAGTGGTTCGAAGCCGGCGAGCAGCGCGGTGGCGTCGCTCTGTCCGACGACGCCAAGCCTGATCGCTGCCTGGACGAGGTTGGAGAAGAAAGCCTGCAGAAAGGCAGAGAGTGCATCCTGCAAGGCGATGCCATTGCCGCCGGCAACGGCGCCGACGGCGACGCAATAGGCGCAGTCTTCTGGCAGACGATCCAGCACCTGAGACGGCCAGGCCGATGCCGCTTTCAGGAAGGCGGCGCCCTGCAGCATGGTCTCGGCATGACGCTCGCGCGAGCCGGCCAAGGCTTCGGCGAGTGCGGCAATCTCATCCAGGTCGCCGGCTTCGCGGGCACGCCGCCAGGCTTCGGCGAACAGCACGGCGTCGTTCCAGCCCGAGCCCATCTCGACCAGCGTCTCCAGCCAGGCAGCGAGGCTTTGCCTGTCGGTTATCAGGCCGTCGTGCACGGCGCGTTCGAGGCCATGGCTGTAGGAAAAGCCGCCGACAGGAAAGGCCGGCGACAGCCATGCCATCAGCCGCAGCAAGGCGATGCCGGAAGGCTGGTCAGTCATGATGGTGGTGGTCATCATCATGCGAATGGGAATGGCCGTGCGAATGGGAATGCGATTCGGCATGGGAATGGGAATGCGATTCAGAATGGCTGTGCGCATGCGCCTCGGCATGGGCATGACCGTGATCATGACCGCCGTGGCCGGAATAGGCGCCGCGTACAGGTTTGAATGGCTCGGAGACGTCGCTCACCGTGGCGCCGAGTCCCTCCAGCATCGCCTTGATGACATGGTCGCGCAGGATGAGGATGCGATCGGCTTCGATGCTTGCTGCGAGATGGCGGTTGCCGATATGCCAGGCGAGTTCGGCCAGATGCACGGCATTGCGGGCGCGAATGTCATAGACCTCTTCGCGCGCCGCTACGATCTCGACATGACGGCCGTCCTCCAGCACCAGCCTGTCGCCGTCGTTCAAGGCAACCGCCTCCGGCAGATCGACAAGCACCTTCTCGCCGACTGACGTCTCGATGGCGCGACGGCGCAGATGCCGCTCGTCGTGAGCAAGCACAGCCTTGGCGTAAGGCACGGTCGGCCCCGCCTCTGCGCCTGCCAGCACGGAGACGGCACGCGGAAACTTGGTGAAGTCGGTGCGGATGTCGAGCTTCATCTGGAAGATCCTCCATTGGCCTGCGCGCGGGCGCGGGCCGGACGGGCCAGCACGCGGTCGAAATAGGCGTTGACGCTGTCGGACTCTATCGGGAACCGGCCGGCGCGGGCCCAGCCGCCCATATCGCCTAAAAGCACATCGATAGCGGAAAACCGGTCGCCGAGGGCAAAGGGCTTGTCGCCAAGCCGACGGTCCAGCGCCTTGACCTCCGTGGCGAAGTCATGCGCCGCAGCGGGGCCGACATCGACCCGCACCTCCTTCGGCAGCAGGAAGCGGTGGCGCACTTTGTTCCACAGCGGTGCCTCGAATTCCGACTGGGCAAAATGCATCCAGGAATCCATCTCGGCCCGGCCTGCGAGACCGGAATTGGCGCCCATGCCCTTATCCGCGTGCTTTTCGCCGAGATAGACGCAGATCGCTGCCGAATCCGTCACCATGAGCTCGCCGTCGATCAGGATCGGTACCTTGCCGGACGGGTTCAGCGCATAGGCTTCCGGCGAGCGCAATTTGACCTCGACGAATTCATAGGGCTGCCCGAGTTCCTCGAGCATCCAGAGAACACGACTAACCCGGGATCCGCGCGATCCGACGGCCTTGTACATGGTTGAAACCTGCCTTTTCCGAGAAGCATAGAGCCTGTTCCATCCCGATGGTATCGGGATGGGCTCTAGCTTTTTGTTTGAGCATGATCTTTTCCGAAAACCGGTTCCCACTTTTCGGGATCATGTTCTAGACCATCCGCCGCCGTCATACGATCGTGTCGAAGAGCCGCAGGATGAACGATACCTGATAGATCAGCGTGCCGGCGACGAAGACGATGTGAAAGCGGCGATCGCGGACCAGGATGGCTGCGATGCACAGCGCAACGAAAACCGGGGTGCGGATGAGATATTCATTGCCGTAGTGGGCGAAATGCTCCGGCCCTTTCAGCAACGTGTCGACGACGTCGAGCAGATAGGTCATCGCCAGCAGGCCGAAGAACCAGGCGCGGCGCGAATAGAAGAAATCCTCGTAGCCGGTGTAGTCGAGCATGGAGTCCGGGAACAGCAGCGCGCAGAGCAGGAACAGCGTGACGGCATAGAAGATGAGGAACAGGTACGTGCCGAAGGTCCAGGTCTCGATGGCGTAGAGGCCAAACTCCCACCACCAGAAATGCACCAGCAACAACAGCATCGAGCCGACCCAGGCCAGATGCACGGGATAGAGCTTGTACTGGCCGGGATGCTGGACGATGCGGGCGACCCCCGACAGCAGCCGCGTCACGCCAAGGCCGATCACCATGCCCATGACGATGCGGATATGCGGAAAGACGTCGTGGGGAGAGGCGATTTCGGTGGCCATGCCTGATCACAATGCGACTTCTGCTCGACGGCATATTGCGGCGTCCGGATAGCAGCCGCAACGCTTTTTGCCCGGGCGATCGAACTGCCGCGTCAGAACAGAAAATACCTCTGCGCCATCGGCAGTACGGTTGCCGGCTCGCAGGTGAGCAATTCGCCGTCGGCGCGCACCTCGTAAGTTTCGGGGTCGACCTCGACATGCGGGGTGGCGTCGTTGAGCACCATCGAATGCTTGCCGATGCCGCCGCGGGTGTTTTCGACCGCGACCATGGCCTTGTCGACGCCGAGGCGGCCTTGCAGTCCTGACTCGAAAGCTGCCTTGGAAACGAAGGTCACCGAGGAGTTGGTCAGCGCCTTGCCATAGGCGCCGAACATCGGCCGGTAGTGCATCGGCTGCGGCGTCGGGATCGAGGCGTTGGGATCGCCCATCGGCGCTGCGGCAATCGAGCCGCCGACCAGCACCATCTCCGGCTTGACGCCGAAGAAGGCCGGGTTCCACAGCACGAGATCGGCGCGTTTTCCGACCGCCACCGAGCCGATCTCCTTCGACAGACCATGCGCGATGGCCGGGTTGATGGTGTATTTGGCGATGTAGCGGCGGACGCGGAAATTATCGTTTTCGCCGGTCTCCTGCGGCAGCGAGCCGCGCTGGCGCTTCATCTTGTCGGCGGTCTGCCAACAACGGATCGCCACCTCGCCGACGCGACCCATGGCCTGGCTGTCCGAGGAGATGATCGAGAAGGCGCCGATGTCGTGCAGTATGTCTTCGGCGGCTATGGTTTCCTTGCGGATGCGGCTTTCGGCGAAGGCGATATCCTCCGGGATCGACGGCGACAGATGATGGCAGACCATCAGCATGTCGAGATGCTCGGCCAGCGTGTTGACCGTGTAGGGCCTGGTCGGATTGGTCGAGGACGGGATGACGTTGGGCAGGCCGCAGACCTTGATAATATCAGGCGCATGGCCGCCGCCGGCGCCTTCGGTGTGGAAGGCATGGATGGTGCGGCCCTTGATCGCCGCGACGGTGTTTTCGACAAACCCCGATTCGTTCAGCGTGTCGGTGTGGATCATCACCTGCACGTCGTGGTCGTCGGCGACCGACAGGCAGCAGTCGATGGCAGCCGGGGTCGTGCCCCAGTCCTCGTGCAGCTTCAGCGAGCAGGCGCCGGCGAGCACCATCTCTTCAAGGGCGGCCGGCAGCGAGGCGTTACCCTTGCCCGACAGGCCGATGTTCATCGGGAAGGCGTCGAAGGACTGGATCATGCGCGCCATGTGCCACGGCCCCGGCGTGCAGGTGGTGGCCAGAGTGCCGTGCGCCGGACCGGTGCCGCCGCCGAGCATGGTGGTGATGCCGCTCATCAGCGCTTCCTCGATCTGCTGCGGGCAGATGAAGTGGATATGCGCGTCGATACCCCCGGCAGTCAGTATCTTGCCCTCGCCGGCGATGATCTCGGTGCTGGGGCCGATGATGATGGTGACGCCATCTTGAGTATCCGGATTGCCGGCCTTGCCGATGGCGGCGATGCGGCCGTCCTTGAGGCCGATATCGGCCTTGAAGATACCGGCCGACGCATCGATGACCAGCGCGTTGGTGATGACGGTGTCGACCGCGCCTTGCGCCCGCGAAACCTGGCTCTGGCCCATGCCGTCGCGGATGACCTTGCCGCCGCCGAATTTCACTTCCTCGCCGTGAACGGTGAGGTCTTTTTCCACCTCGATGAACAATTCGGTGTCGGCCAGCCGCACCTTGTCGCCGACCGTCGGGCCGTACATCTGCGCAAAGGCGGCGCGGGTAATTCTAGCCATCAGCAATTGCTCCCGAAATGCGGCTGCGAAGCCATGCCCCACATTGCCGCCATCCTATGGTCACGCAATGACCTGCTAAGCGACACCTTGTGTTCCCATTTGGCGGTTGAGGTGGGCGAGTCACCCCAAAACGACCGTTTGCCAAATCGATGGAAGGAAGATCCATGCGCAAAACGATACTTATCGCAGCCGCCGCCACCCTGGCGTTGGCGAGTGCAGCCAGCGCTCAGCAACAGCCCGCGCAGCAACAGCCCAGCCAGCCGCCGGCAGCACCCGCCGCGCCCGGCGCGCAGCCGGCCGTGCCGACGATCCAGAGCGTGAACATCGTCGACATCACGGAACTGCCCAAGGATACCCAGACGCAGGTCAACCAGGTGATCGCCCAGCGCGGCGAGGGCGGTTTGCAGAAGCTGCGCAGCTCGATCGACGCGACGCCCAAGGTCAAGTCGGCGCTCGAAGCCAAGGGGCTGACCTCGGCGCAGGTTATCGCCGCCAGCATGAACCCCGACGGCGCACTGACGCTGATCACAAAGAAGGCGAGCTGACGCGTGGTTGCGGCGGGCCGGCACCCGGCCCGCCCGCCACATCAGAAAGGGAACCTTCGCCGGGCGGGATTCGTTTCTATCTTTTCGCGCTGAACCGCGTCCCGAAAAGAGTTCCGTCTGGAGCGAGCGATGGCGATTACCCTCACGACAAGATGGCTGCAAGCGATGGCCGCGCTGGCGCTTCTCGCTGCGGCCGGCTCCCACACCGAGCTCAACGCGCAAGGGTTTGGAAGCAACGAGACCGTTGACCGCATCATCGGCTCGGAGGTCAAGCAGGAAGAGACCAGGACAAGCACTGAAGCCGGGAAGGTCAGCAGCGCGATCGACCGGACGCGCGAAAACATCGGCACGGTGCGCAAGACGTCCAAGCTCGACAAGGTCGATATCGTGTTCCTGACCGACGCGGCGCGCAGCGAAGGCGGCCCGCCGCCGGCGATCGAGACCAAGATCAAGCAGCATCAGGACGATATCGCGGAACTGCGCAAGGAGATCGAGGCGAACGCGCTGCTGTTCAATGCCATCGATTCCAGGCGCGTGGCCGCCGAGGACGTTCTCGCCATCGAGTTCGACGATCCGGGAAAAGTCGTCATCTATGCGGCGGCCAAGCCGTCGGGCTGAGCCGAAAGCGCTGCTTGTTTCCATGCATGTCGTTGCCCCAAAACCACTCAGCACTTTTGGGCGACATGCATCAGCAATCGATCTCACAGCTTGCCCATCACCTTTTGCTGGAAGCCGTAGACCTCGCGCTTGCCGCCGAGCGGCACCAGCGTGACGTCGCGCTCCTGACCCGGCTCGAAGCGCATCGCCGTGCCGGCGGCGATGTCGAGCCGCATGCCGCGCGCCCTTGCACGATCGAATTTCAACCCTTCATTGGTCTCGAAGAAGTGGTAGTGGCTGCCGACCTGGATCGGCCGGTCGCCGCTGTTGGCCACTTTCAGCGTCACGGTCGGCAGGCCCTTGTTCAGTTCGATCTCGCCGCTCGCGGTGATGACTTCGCCCGGGATCATCTGAGGCCTCACAGCACGCCGAAGACGAGGCCGACGCCAACAGCCGCGCAGGCGGCGCCGGCCGCACGGGCAAAGCCGCGGAAGCGCATACCAAGGCCCAGACCAGCCGCAATGCCCGTCGCATGGAGCAGCACGGTGGCCGCGGCAAAGCCGGCCATGTACTCCAGCCCGCCGGCATTTTCGGGCACCTCAGTGCCATGGGCATGACCATGAAACAGCGCGAACAGGCCGATAGTGGCAACCCCCGCCGAGACAGGCAGATCGACCGCCAGCGCCACCAGCAGGCCCAAGGCCACGACGGAAGCGAGGATGCCCGGTTCGACGAAGGGCAGCGGCACGTGCAGCATGCCGAGCGCGCCGCCGACCAGCATGACGCCGACAAACGCCGCCGGCCAGGCCCAGATCGCCTTGCCACCCTTGAGCGCCGCCCAAAGCCCGACGGCGATCATCACCATCATGTGGTCGAGGCCCGACAGCGGATGCATGAAGCCGGCCGCGAAGGACGAGGTGGTGCCGACGCCGACATGAGCGTAGGCGGGCATGGCGGCGGCAAGCAGCAGGATCGTCGCGAGCGTGGTTCGTTTCATCGGAGCTGATATCATCGAAATGCCTTCTCTGCTGACAGGGTTCGTGCCGGTCACGCGGCCTTGCGGGGACCGCAGCCCTCGGCCTTGAGCACGCGCTTGGTCGAAGCGGGATATTTCTCCAGCTTCGCTGCCGGGCGGATCGGCCGCGCCGAAAAATTGCCGCCGCAATTCGGGCAGACACCGCCAAGCACGTTTTCCGCGCAATCGGCGCAGAAGGTGCATTCGAAGGTGCAGATCAGCGCATCCGTCGCCTCCGGCGGCAGGTCCTTGTCGCAACATTCGCAATTTGGGCGCAGCTCGAGCATGTTTTTCTCCTCACCGTATCGGTTCGTGCACGGTCACCAGCTTGGTGCCGTCGGGAAACGTCGCCTCGACCTGGACGTCGTGGATCATCTCGGCGATGCCGTCCATCACCTGCGCGCGGGTGACGACATGGGCGCCGGCCTCCATCAATTCGGCGACCGCACGGCCGTCGCGAGCACCCTCGACGACGAAATCGGTGATCAGCGCAATCGCCTCCGGATGGTTGAGCTTGACGCCGCGTTCGAGCCGCTTGCGCGCCACGATCGCCGCCATGGCGATGAGCAGCTTGTCCTTTTCCCTCGGCGTCAGGTTCATGCGTTTTCCTAAGAGGTAGAATCAAAGTGGCAGAATCAGAGTGACCATAATTTGGGCAGGCCCGCCCGCCCGTTGAGCAATTCGACAAGCGGAACCAGCCGCTTGCGGAGCTGGTAGCCGTCCTCGGCAAACAGCCTCGCAAGAAGCTTGCCAGATTTTTTCACGCTCCAGGCACTGGCGTCGCCCTCACCGCCGATGATTGCGCGAACCGGTTCGAGAAACGCCTCGGCGCGCGGCGAGACCAACAGCACCGTCGTCATCGCGGCGGCGCCGCCGGCGACGGCCGCACGGCCAAGGCTGGCGGCAATAGCCGGTCCGATACGGAAATCCTCGGCGTGGACGAGCGCTCCGTCCTGGCGGACGCGCCAGCGGTCGTGAAAACCGCCATGCGTCGCGCGCTCGCCCATCGCCAGGCGGCCGAAGACGGTGGCCTCGAGCAGCAGCGCCTCGGCATCGGCGGCAAGCTCGACATCGAGCGTGCGGGCGAAGGCCGCCCGATCGAAGACGATGGTTTCCTGCGGCAGCCAGGCGATGCGGCCGCCGGCGCCGACGGTCAGCCTCAGCCGCACTTCGGCGCGATCCGATGCCGCGCGATAGATTTTTTCGCAGGCCTGGGTGGTGATCGAGGCCGAGGCACCGGCGCCGACATCCACCTCCCAGTCGAGACGGTCGCCACCGGTCAGGCCGCCGGCGGTGTTGATCAGCACGGCTTCCAGCGGATCGGCCGAGACTGCCGGCATGCGGATCTTGGCCGAGCCGTCCTGATAGAGACGCCGAAGGCGCGTGCGACCATCGCTCTTGCCGCAGAAAAGCCTGGCTCGCCCCGCAACACGCTGGGCCGCGGGCGCCGAAGTCGAGATAGTTTCCATCATGTCCACACGACCAACGTTAAGCACTCCCGTGGCTTTGTCGATATATAGCTTGTTGCCTCACAACGTTTCGGTTTCTATAGAGGGAGCCTCCTTGGAACGGTCACGCAGCGCCTGGCGGGGTATAGGGCGACGACGACGATGTGAATCCGGGGACAAAGGGGCGCTGATCAGTCGGCGTCGGGAAACGACAAAGTTGGGGAAGAAACCGAATGGCTGACCAGCTGGCAGCGGACATCATCGAGAAGATCAAGGCTCATGCCGAGCCTGGCGGCGAAGAGATCACCACCAATACCGAATTGACGTCGCTGGGCATCCATTCGCTCGAACTAACGGAGATCATCTTCGATCTCGAAGAACAGTATGGCATCGAGATCGAGATGAACACGGTCGATGCCTGGAGCAATTTGAAGAATGTCGGCGACATGGTCGAGGCTGTTCGCGCGCTGATCGCGAAAAAAGCCTAACCGAATGCTGAAGCGCGTCGTCATTACCGGCATCGGCGGGATTTGCGGGCTCGGCACCGATGCACCGGCAATCTGGAACGAAATGCGCGCCGGCCGCTCGGCGATCGGCCCGATCGACAATCCGCTGCTGCATGATTTGAAGGTCAAGATCGGCTGCGAGATCAAGGCGCTGCCCGAGCACGGCATCGACCGCAAGCAATTGGTATCGATGGACCGGTTCAGCCTGCTGGCGGTGATTGCCGCGCGCGAAGCCATGCAGCACTCCGGATTGACCGCGCATGCGGACAACACCTACCGCATGGGCACCATCGTCGGCGTCGGGGTCTGCGGGTTTGAGGCGGTCGAGGAAAACTATCGCGCGATTTTGATCGAGAAGAAGAACCGCGCCGGCATCTTCACGGTGCCGAAAGTCATGCCGGGAGCGGCCTCCGGCCAGGTCAGCATGCATCTCGGCCTGCGCGGGCCGGTCTTCGGCGTCACCTCGGCCTGCTCGTCGGCCAACCACGCGATCGCCGCGGGGGTCGACCAGATTCGGCTCGGCCGCGCCGACGTCATGGTCGCCGGCGGCACCGACGCGCCGCTGGTGTGGGGCGTGCTGAAGGGCTGGGAAGCGCTGCGCGTTCTGTCGCCTGACACATGCCGACCGTTCTCGGCCGATCGCCAGGGCCTGATCCTCGGCGAAGGTGCCGGCATGGCGGTGCTGGAAAGCTACGACCACGCCATGGCGCGCGGCGCCACCATCCTGGCCGAGATCGCCGGCACGGGCCTGTCCGCCGACGCATCCGACATCGTCGCGCCGACCATTGAAGGACCGGAAGCAGCGATGCGTTTCTGTCTGGCGGACGCCGGGCTCAATCCGGAAGACATCGACTATCTCAACGCGCATGGCACCGGCACCAAGGCCAACGACCAGATCGAGACGGCGGCGATCAAGCGCGTTTTCGGTGAGCACGCGCATTCGCTCTCCATCTCCTCGACCAAGTCGATGCATGCGCACTGCCTTGGCGCCTCGGGCGGCTTGGAGATGATCGCCTGCGTCATGGCGATCCGCGAAGGCATCGTGCCGCCGACGGCGAATTTCCGCGAAGCTGATCCAGATTGCGATCTCGACGTGACGCCGAACGTGGCGCGCGAGCGCAAGGTGCGCGTCGCGATCAGCAACGGCTTTGCCTTTGGCGGCACCAATGCTGTGCTGGCATTCAAGGCGGTCTGAGGCCGTTCTGCACCATTTGCCCGGAACTTTTGCCGGCCATATTGATCGGGGTCGGGCCTGCTCCTAATTCTTTGCGACCCGCCCCTTGCGCCGCTTCCGATCCCGGAGCCTTCCATGACCGACCTGTCCGCCTTTCCGATTACCAAGCGCTGGCCGGCCAAGCATCCAGACCGCCTCCAGCTCTATTCCGCGACAACGCCCAACGGCGTGAAAATCTCGATCGCGCTGGAGGAACTCGGCCTGCCCTACGAGGCACACGCGGTCAACATCGGCAAGAACGAGAGCTGGACGCCGGAATTCCTATCACTGAACCCGAACGGCAAGATACCGGCGATGATCGACCCGAACGGTCCCGGCGGCCAGCCGATCGGCCTGTTCGAATCCGGCGCCATCCTGCTCTATCTCACCGACAAGACCGGCAAGCTGATCCCCGCCGACCCTATCCGGCGCTACGAGACGATCCAGTGGGTGTTCTTCCAGATGGCCTCGATCGGGCCGATCTTCGGACAGGTCGGCTTCTTCAACAAATTCGCCGGGCGCGAGATCGCCGACAAGCGGCCGCTGGAGCGCTACCGCGACGAATCGCGGCGGCTGATCGGCGTGCTGGAGACCAGGCTCAAGGGTCGGACATGGATCATGGACGACGACTACACCATCGCCGACATCTCGATGCTCGGCTGGGTGCGCAATCTGATCGGCTTTTATGAGGCGCGCGAACTGGTAGGCTTCGACGATTTCCCGATCGTCGCGGCATGGCTGGAGCGCGGCCTCGCGCGGCCCGCGGTGCAAAAAGGCCTGACCATTCCCGCAAGGGGCTGAGCGCGGCCGGCCGCAAGGACGGAGGACCGGCCCTATTTTGCCTTGGCTTTGGACCCGCCCCGGCCGACGACGGAGGCCGCAAGCGACGCGACGCCTCGCGCAGTGGCGACGACCGCTCCGGCCGCAACGTTGGCTGCCGTGCGAACGGCGCCCTTCGAGGTGCTTGCCGCCGGCTTCCTGGCCTTGGTGACTTTCGGCGCGGCGCCGGGCACCACTTTCCTCGGCGCGGCCTTGCCGAAGGCAGGCTTGGCGTCCTTCGAGCGCTCGGCGATTGCCGGGCCGGCACCCGCTTTTGCCTGCGTTGCCCTGGGTTGAACTGACTTGCCCTTGGCGGGTTTTTTGGTCCTGGTTGCCATCGGATTTTCCCTGATACAGCTAAATGCCGTGTCGGGCATAACGACCGGAAAGTCTTAAGGTTCCCCGACCAACACTGCTAAAATCCGCCATGATCGCCGATGACGAGATCGGCGGGCCGCCGCCGCGCCAGCACGCGGTCGATGTTGGGCATGTCGTTGGACGCGATCCAGGCGCGGGCGTCTTCATCGGAGCGGCCATGCCCGTGCCAGCGCTCCAGCAGGCGGCGTTCGAGCTCGTCGCGCGGCACGTCGACGAAGATGGTGAAATCGAACAGCGGCGCCAGCTTCGACCATGGCTCCTCGTCGAGCAGGAGATAGTTGCCCTCGACCAGGATGAACTTGGTGTCAGCACCGACGATTGCTGCGGCGGCGCGCGACAATTCCAAGCTGCGGTCGAACACCGGGATGGCAATGTCGGGCTCGCCCGAACGGATGCGCTTCAACAGCGTTTCGAAGCCGGCAAAGTCGAAGGTTTCCGGCGCGCCTTTTCTTGGCCGAAGACCGCGCTGGTTGAGGACGATGTCGTCATAGTGGAAACCGTCCATCGGCACGACTTCCGAGGATCCTTCCGGCAGCAGGTCATGCAAGGAGGCCGACAGCGTCGACTTGCCGGCGCCGGGAGGGCCGGCGATGGCGACGATGAACCGCGGCGCCTTGCCGGCACGCTTGAAGATAGTGGCGGCGAGATGGGCGATTTCGGACATGAGGCATTCCTGGCTGGATGTTCCGCAGGGTGATCGGCGCATCTTGGCGACAGTTGGTGGAAATTTCAAACGCGGCGCTCGCGCCTCAGGCCGGGACGGACCGGCCGATGCGCAGGAAGTCGCCGTCGAAGGCAATTTCCTTCGTCGCACCGTCGGCGGCGAGGATGCGCATCCGGTCGCGCAGGGTTTCGATGTCGCGCGGCGGCTCGCCGCCGGCCAGGGGGACGGCGCCGATGACATGGCGGAACGACACCGAGCGCCCTTCGGCAAGCGCGAAGGCTGTCGCCACCCCTTCATGCTTCAGCCAATTGTCGCCGAGCGAGGCGGCATGGCCGACGGCGGCGCGGCCGTCCTCGATGCCGAGCACGCCGCGGTGGCGGCCGTTCCATGGCGCGTAGTCGCGCCCGCCATTGCTGAACCACAGCATGGTGATGGGCAGTTCGGCCGGGTTCTTCAGCACCAGCACCAGATCCTGCTCGGCATGCCGCGCCAGTGCCGTCCAGCCCGGCCCGCCGTGATCGGCCTCGACCAGAGTGATGAAATCCTCGCGCAGCTGTTCGTTGCGGTACTCGCCAAGGTCGGTCGCGCCGCCATCGGCGGTCGGAAACCGCGCCAGGTCGGTGGAGCGTGCGGGGTAGGCGAGCATGAAGCGGCCGCGGGCCGGATCGGGCTCCAGCGGGTCGGCGGGGGTGGCGGCGAAGCGCTTGGGCGAAAAGGCGAGCCGGCCGCCGTCGCGCATTGCCGTCATCGGATGATGGGCGACGGAAATGGCACCCGCGCCGCCCGAGAAGACATGCTCCTGATAGAGGAAGGGATGGCCGTCGCGAACGGTCAGGACCTTGTCGACGGCGGCACCCATGACCTTGCGGCGCAGCCGGAACGTGGCGCGCCAGCCATCGGCGATGGCGCTGTTTTCGACGACATCCCAGGCGCTATTGGCCGGCCAGCCATGCAGCGGTGCCTCCTCGACATCGCTGCGCGAAAACGGCGCACAGAGAAAATCGCCTGACAGCCGCACCGTACCCTCGGGCAGGTTTTCAGGCAGCGTTTCGCGCGGCGCGCCGACCCAGGGCGCGCGATGCAATGGGTTTAGCCGGCGGCCATCGATGTCGACCGCCATGTCGGCAAGGTGGCCGACCGCGAGGTCGAGCGAGACCGAAATGCCCTTTGCGTTGATCGTGACCGTATCCATGTCCACCTGCCGATTCTGCCCGGCGTGAGCAAAGCCCGGTCGGCGCCGGTTGTGCAAGCATGAGGGCAGGCATTTTGCATCAGGCTGTGCACGAGCCTCAGCGTGAGGCGGCCACTTGTCGACTGTCGGCGCCGCCCCTCATTGCCCTGCCGGGCATTTCTCCCCGTTTACGGGGAGAAAGTAGCAGCCCGCAGTGTCGGCGCTCTCTTGCAACGCAGGTGATTGGCGAAATCAGCCATGAGAGCGTCCCTCGCCCCGTTTACGGGGAGAGGGTGCCGGCAGGCAGGTGAGGGGCGGCGCCGACGCCAAGTCTACTGCCGCTTGTACTCCCGCACCGGCGACTTTGTGCCGTCGGTGTAGGTGACCTGCACCGACATCGACTTCACGCTGTCGGCGACCTTGAAATAGGGCTGGTAGTCGTAGGGGATGGCGTAAGGGTCCTTCTTGTCGCAAGGCGGCATCTTGATCTCCTTGTCGAGCGCGGCGCCGTTCAGGCCGTAATGCACCTGTTTGATGGCGCAGCGGAACGACAGCATCTGCGAGAAATAGACCAGGCCATGGTTGCCGCTGGCGTCGAAGGCGATCCACGACGTCCAGAACTGGTCGAGGATCTGCTTCGCGCCTTGCTGAAGGGCGGCGTCGGGATCGAAGCTGATGTCGAACGGGCCGGTCTCGCGGCCGCGGAGATCGAGATATTTGATCCCGATCGTAGTGGCCGCGGTGCTGTCGGGCAGCTCAAAACTCGGATTGGGCATCGGCTTGCCGGTCCGCTGGTCGTTCATCGCCATGAAACCGGTGTCGGTGAACGGGCCGCTGTTGCCCAGGCGCCAGGAAATGGCGATCGCCGGCTCGGGCAGCGAGATGGTCATCGACCAGCCCTGGTTCGACCGCATCGGCGTCAGCGTCGGGGCGAACAGCGCAGGATCGAGCACGTCGCCAAGCGCGGCCAGACGGCTGCGGCTGCGGTCCAGCCAGTCGGCGAGCTCTCTCTGGTCGACAAAATATTTGAGCAGCCCGCCATCCTTCTCGTAGGCGACGAATTTTGTCAGCGCCTGGGCTTCGCTGCGCTTGTCGGACAGCGACTGGCTGCCGAGGCGATCTTCGGAAAACTCCTGCGCCAAAAGGAAATAGGCCGGGGCGAAATCGGGGTGGGCCGCGATGAAGGCGTTGAGCTTGTCAAGGCGCTGGACATCGTCGAACTGCATGAGATGGACCAGCTTGATCGACAGCGCCTTGCCCTTGTCGGAGAGCGCGCCGAACACCTCGCGGGCGCCGGCCTTGCCGTCCTGCACCCGAAGCAGCGTGGCAAAGCGCGTGTAGGGGTCGACGGCGTCGACATCGAAGCCTGCGAAGGCGAGATAGGAGCGCCGTGCATTGAGCATGTCGCCCGACAGCTCGTAGACACGGGCATTGTGGTAGTACTCGTCGGGACGCTTGGGGTCGGCGATTGCGCCGCCCTGCGCGGCAAGAGCGGCAAAACCCTTGGCGATGGTGTCGATCGAGGCGGCGATCTGCTCGGTCGTCGCCTGCAGCTTTTCGGCCTGCGCCACCTGCTGCTGCTGGCCGGCGGCCAGCGTGTCGGTGGTCTGCTTGACCGCTTCGACGGTCTTTTGCGTTTCCGCGCCCTGGACGGTCTGCTGCTGCTGGTTGGAGGCGATCTCCTCGGTCTTCTTCGCCACCGTATCGGTCGACTGCTTGACAGCCTCGACCGTCTTTTGCGTCTGCGTGACCGTCTGCTCGATCTTGGCCACCTTCTCGGCGACGATGCCCATCGACTGCTGCAGCTCGGCCACCGCCGGCACCAGGCTGGCAATCACCCCGTTTTGCGAATTGGTCTGCTGTTGAAGGCCATAGACGCCGCCGGCGACCGCAGCCGCACTGGTGGCGAAAATCAATGCCGGCACGGCCTTGGCCGCCAGCACCAGCTTGAGCACGACGGCAATCGCGATGATGACCGCCGCGACAGCGGCGATTAAAGCGATATAGGCGGCAAACGGCGCCAACGGATTGAGCACGTCGGAAACGGCGCCACTGACGAACGCGACGCTGCCGGCCCATTTGCCGGTACGGCCCAGCGATGCCTTGAGAAGCGACGGCGCCTTGGCGCCGAGTTCCATTCCACCCGTCATGTCGTACCCCCAAGCCTTTGCCACGCGCATAATAGCAGCGCGACCCCGTGAGCAAAACAGGAGAGGAAGCGGGCGTTTTCGGGGCAGGGGTATGGGAGGGTGCTGGGCGAGCGGCAGGACAGGGCCGCAGAGGAACCCGCCAATTGCCAAGGCTGGCGCCGCCCCTCATTGCCCTGCCGGGCACTTCTCCCCGTATAGTGACGGGGAGAAAGAGGCTGGCCGCAGCCCCGGCGCCCCATCTTGCGACGCTGGTGATTGGCGAAGCCGTTTATGATAGCGCCCCTCTCCCCGTCACTATACGGGGAGAGGATGCCGGCAGGCAGGTGAGGGGCAGCGCCAGCCTCTGAAACCTGGGCAAATGCGTCACTACAGGTGTTAACCAAATGGACGCGGCAGGCGCATTACGTTAGCTTCGCCGCATCTCAGCAACAGCCGCGTTCAGAACAGTCCAGCCCTTGTCCGACCAGCGTCCCTTCCCGCTCATCCAGAAGATCATGGCCGCGTTCGCGCTGCTGGTGCTTGTCGCCGGCTGCACCACCGCGCCGCCCGACACCGTGCTGGCGGTGCCGGCGGCGCCGCAGAAATATGCGGCGATCGTCGTCGATGCCAGGAGCGGCAAGCAGCTCTTCGAGGTCAACTCGTCGGCGCAGCGCTATCCGGCCTCGCTGACCAAGATGATGACGCTCTATCTGCTGTTCGAGGCGCTGGAGAGCGGCCGCGTCAGCAAAGAGACGCAGATCCCGGTCTCGGACAATGCCGCCAGGCAGCCGCCGACCAAGCTGCGCTTCCGGCGCGGCGAGACGATCGACGTCGATTCGGCCATCCGCGCCATCGTCGTCAAATCGGCCAATGACGTGGCGGTGGCGGTGGGCGAATATCTCGGCGGCTCAGAGGAGCAGTTCGCCGGCATGATGACGTCCAAGGCGCGCCAGCTCGGCATGTCGAGCACCGTGTTCCGCAACGCGTCCGGCCTGCCCGACGGCGGCCAGATGACGACGGCGCGCGACATGGCGGTGCTGGGCATGGCGCTGCGCAACCGCTTCCCGCAGCATTTCCATTATTTCTCCGAAAGCGACTTCATGTTCCGGGGACGGCTGGTGCGCGGCCACAACGACATGCTCGGCCGGGTGCGCGGCGTCGACGGCATCAAGACCGGCTATATCAGGGCCTCCGGCTTCAACATCGTGACGTCCTACAGCGCCGACGGCCGCCAGCTGATCGTGGTGGTGATGGGCGCCGACAGCGCCCGCCAGCGCAACGATCATGTCGAGGCGCTGATCCAACGGAGTCTGTCGCCAACGGTGGCGGATGCGAAGACGCGGCTGATGTTCGTGCAGCAGTGAGGAGTGGTCCGCATAGCGGACGAAAAGCCAATTGCTTGGCTTTTCGAACGACGAACGCCCTGAGCCTGCGAAGGGCCGGATAAAAGCTTCGCAACTTGCCGGCACGTTCGGCACGCAGGCCGGGCGCCCTTCTCGCGCAATCGTGAACGCAGTGCCGCTACTACGCGGCTTCTCCCCCCTCGACCTG
The DNA here is from genome assembly GCF_044778005.1 of Mesorhizobium sp. IMUNJ 23033. Taxonomy (NCBI): domain Bacteria; kingdom Pseudomonadati; phylum Pseudomonadota; class Alphaproteobacteria; order Hyphomicrobiales; family Phyllobacteriaceae; genus Mesorhizobium; species Mesorhizobium sp. IMUNJ 23033. The sequence goes on along the minus strand of NZ_JBJACT010000001.1, from coordinate 202,710 downwards.
AAAAGACCAACATGGGATGCGGGAATCCGCCCGAGCGGTGGATCTGCTCCGCCGCCCCGGCCTCTCGCCCAGCGAGACAGCAGGAGCCCGCAGCATGAGCACCGCCCCCAAGACGCCCGAGAAGATGCCAGACAACGACAGCGGCGGCGAATATTTCGAGGCGCCGACCATCGGGGATGCCGATCACAGTTCGGACGAGCACCTCGAAACGCCAGACGTGCCGGACTCCGAGCCGGCCGCACCCGGCGCATCACGGGTAAAGCCGAAGAAGAAGCCATCGGCGATATCAGGTAGAAGATTCCGCAAGCGCGACCTCGTGCGCATCGACGATCTGCGCCCGAGCCTCGCCGACCGCATCCGCGCCGACCATCCCGACCTGCCGACCGGCGCCCGCATCAGCCGCGAGGAGCTCGGCCGCTACCGCATGCGCTACATGGAGGAGCTTCTGCAGCAGGAGCACGGCGAATTCTCCGAGCTGGACCGGCAGGTGGTGGAGAGCATCGCCAGGCAGGACACGATTTCCGAAAACAGCGAAGAGGAGTTCGAGGAGCACAGGTCATTCGCCGACCGCGTCTCCGACAATATGGCCGCGTTTGGCGGCAGTTGGTGGTTCCTGATCTCGTTCGCCAGCGTGCTGCTGGTGTGGATCGGCATCAACCTGATCGAGGGCGCCACAAGCGCCTTCGATCCCTACCCCTTCATCCTCCTGAACCTTCTGCTCTCCTGCATCGCCGCCATCCAGGCGCCGGTGATCATGATGAGCCAGAGGCGGCAGGAAGCAAAAGACCGCCTGCGCTCGTTCAACGACTACCGGGTCAATTTGAAAGCCGAGCTGGAAGTGCGGCACCTGCACGAGAAGCTCGACTACCTCATCTCGCGCCAATGGACGCGGCTGGCCGAAATGCAGCAGATGCAGTTGGATGCGATGCACGAGCTGACCGGCGCGAAGAAGGTGAAGCGGGCGCCACGCAGGGGGCGCAGTCGGGCGGTGAAGAGTGAGGCAGGGGAGTGAAGGCGGCTCGCGATCGGTTGCCCGGTGACGGCAATTATGCTATAAATTTGGACATGGTGCTGATTTGCGCCAGCGACCCGCCGCCGAGGCGGGTTTTTCGTTTCAGGCTTGCGGGCCGGCGGGCTTGGCTTCTCGTTGGACGGCCCCGTTCGATCCAGCTCTCATTCAGCACATAAATGGCGCACCCGACTGGATTCGAACCTGTGACCTCTGCGCGAGGAGGCAGCGCAATTGCCCGTTGAAGCCCGCCGCCGCTTCCGCTAAGAAGCCGTGACTGGCCGGTTCACCGGCTGGTTCGTTTTCAAGATCGCCGATCCTGAAGGCACCCGTAGCTCAGCTGGATAGAGCGCTGCCCTCCGAAGGCAGAGGTCACAGGTTCGAATCCTGTCGGGTGCGCCAAACTTTCGAACAGCTTGATTCGGACCGGTTTTCCGACGGGGCTTCTGAACAAAAGATAGAACTGCTTCGGACGGTAATTTGGCACCAACGACAAGGCAACGCGGCGTTGCCGTTTGAACGCGAAAGTTTGACCCAAGCTAGCCAATCCGGGAGGCAAGCCCAAATGTCTCGAATTGGTGAAATGCGGCAGGGGGCAAACGCCACGCCTAGATCCGCATCGCCCAGTAGAAGCTGCGTTCGTTGACGGTCTTCGCTTGGCGCGACTGCGGAGGGAGGCCCACGAGCATTCGGCTGACATAAGCCTCCCGCACCAGCAGGACAGCAAGTCGTTCACTTGGGCGTCCCAGTAGCAGCCATCGATGAAGCGCGGAAGGAAGGGGGTTCGCTGATGCGCTGGTGAGGTCGGACGTTTCCTTTTCGTGCGACCGATCCTATAATCCGCCGGAGCCAGGGCAGACAATGGACCGCAAGCTTTCCGCGATTCTCGCCGCCGACGTCGTGGGCTATTCCGCCCTAATGGAACGCGATGAGACGGGCACGTTCGAACGCCTTCGTGCCGGACGCAAGGAACTGTTCGAGCCCGAGATTGCCCGACACCACGGCCACATCTTCAAGCTGATAGGCGATGGGATGCTCGCGGAATTCGGCAGCGTCGTGGACGCGGTCGAATGTGCCGTGTCGTTGCAGCGCGGCCTAGTGGAACGCAACGCCGCCGTTTCCGAAGATCATCGGATTCGCGTCAGGATCGGGGTCAATCTCGGCGAGGTGATTGTCGAGGGCGAGGACCGGTATGGCGAGGGCGTCAACGTCGCTGCCAGGCTTCAACAGCTAGCGGAACCTGGCGGCATCTGTGTCTCGGGAAAAGTAGCCAAAGAGGTCGAGAAGAAGTTGGCTTTCGGCTTTGAGCCGATGGGCGAACAGAAGCTGAAGAACATCGCCGAACCGGTGCAGGCATACCGGGTGCTGCTCGATCCCGCGGTGGCGGGAAAGCCTAGGGATGATGTCAATCGACACCCACGCTTCTGGCGCAATCTGGCCGTCTCTGTTGGGGTCTTTGTTGTCGCAGTCGGCCTTGCAGCAGCCTGGTGGCGACCGTGGGAGCCGCCGATTCGGCCCGCCGCTTTGGAGGCCAACGCGAAAGCCGACGCCCGGCCATCCCTCGTCGTGCTTCCATTTGACAATCTCAGCGACGACCAGGCGCAAGGCTATCTGGCAGACGGTTTCACCGAAGACCTGACCACAGAACTTGCACGCATACCCGGCCTGTTCGTCGTGTCGCGAAACGCGGCTTCCGCCTACAAGGGCAAGGAGACTAAACCCGCAGAGATCGCCGCAGCGCTTGGTGTCCGGTACATGCTGGAGGGCTCGATACGTCGGGTCGGCGACGACATGCGTATCAACGCTCAATTGATCGACGGCTCGACCACCGGTCATCTCTGGGCGGAACGTTTCGACGGCCAGTGGGCGGATGTCTTTGCGCTACAAGACAAGGTCGTCGCCAGCATCGCAGGCGCGCTCAAGCTCCGTCTCGTCAGCGCCCAAGGTAAGGCTGACTTCGCGGGAGGCACGCGCAATCCCGCAGCCTACGAAGCTTACCTCATGGGCATGGAAATCTATAATCGTCGCAATACTCCAGAGGAGTTTGCGCAGGCGGTCAGGTTTTTCCAGCAGGCGCTGGAACTCGATCCGAATTTCGGCGCGGCGGCAGCATCGCTCGCATGGGCCTATTGGGAGATGGACGGGCCACGGGTCAAGGCTTTGGCCTTTTCGGAAACTATCGCGCTTTACAGAGTCTACAAGTACCTGGAGGAGGCGGCCAAGCATCCTTCGCCCTCGTACTATCAGCTCGTTGCCAGTTTGCTGGTTCGCGAGCACCGGTCCGACGAGGCAGTCGCCGTTATGTTCAAGGCAGTGGCGCTCGACCCGAGCGATCCCTTGAACTATGTCGGGTTGGCAGACGCCCTGACTTTCAATGGCAGGCCGAACGAGGCGCGCGACTATCTCGACGCGGCCAACCGTGTCGACCCAGGCGGCAATGACTATCGGCACTACCAGGCGGGGCTGGCTGAATTTGGCCAGGGTCGTTTCGCGGAGGCCGTCGACTACCTTGAAAGGATTGATCTCCAATCGCCCGATCCATGGCCGAAATTCTATGGCCTGCAGGTATTGGTTTCGGCCTACGCACATCTCGGGCGCAGCGACCAGGTCGCAGCCTACAGCGACAGGCTGAAGGAAGTCATGTTGGAACGAAAGGATGGAGGGGCAAATCAGCTGGTCACGCAGAGGTATTTTGTGTTCAAGAACCCGGCCGACATAGGACGCCTTCTGGATGGCCTGAACAAGGCCGGTTTGCCGGAATTGCCGGAAGAGGCCGATTTGGATGCGAAGGACCGGCTTACCGGTTCGGAAATCAGGTCTCTCATCCTTGGTCGCGAACTGCGCGGGGGAGGCGCATGGCTAGATAAAGAAACCAGCTGGGTGCAGGAGAACTTCCTGTGCGACGCTATTCCGAAAGATCAGACAACCTGCGGCGCGGTCTTCCGCAATCCAGTCGGGACGTCGGAGCGGGTGAACGAGTACAGAGCCGTCTTTCGTTTTGATCGTTTCGAGTTCTCGATCGTCAGATGAGACCATTCGGGATCACATTCGATCGGCCGCACGCGATGTCAGCAAACAGGCTCGTAGCGGTCGATGTTTCGTCAAATGTCGAGCTTCCGGTAATGGCGCGATCCGCGCCGTTGGCGACAAACCCCGCTCCCTCGAGCCGTCGAGCGCGGGACGGGATTTGAACCTGTGACCTCAGGTTATGAGCCTGAAGCTCCAGTTCTCATCTTCATCCTCTCCGGCGCGCAAAATTTCTCAATGAAAATCAGTCTTTAAACGATGCTCGTTTTGTTCTCGGTTGCAGTCTCCTGCAGCCAAATACGGAACACAGCGTGCAGGCATTTTCCGTACAAAATCCGTACACACATTCGCCCTTCGTTCTCAGCACGAATTGTCGGCGCGGCGCCAATCCAGATCCGCGGAGGGCTAACGCTTGTTTTGGTTTGGCGCGTTGCCGGGAGAATTCTCACTGTCTGACTATTGCCGGCACCCATTTGAAGGTCGCGTTGTTCCGAAATGCCGACCGAAGGGGAACAAGCAAGGATCCTAGAAACATAAGCCATAGCGGTGATAGCACCGTCAGTTGCTCCATGAGCTTGGTACTCTCGAACTTTGTCTGATTGAGTCGCCGCTCATTTTTTGTCAGCGATTTCGCATTGCCCAAAAATCGCAGTTTTCCGCCATCAGTTCCACCCGCCCGAAACCATCCGACGGCCCTGTATCGGTCTGTCGGCCGGACCTCCTGCGGCTTCCCATCGACATCTATCGACAAATTGCCCTCGGCCTCGATCAGACTGGCAACGCCATCAGGCATATCCTGGATCGAACGATTATCGATGTCGTCCACGGCGACCCACCCACTTTCGCCGGCTAAGGTCAATTCGCTCTCCTGTCGTGAAACCAACTCAGTAGGTCGGGCTACGATCGTAGCTCTCACTCCTACGTTCAGGGCGGAGTTGGGCAATGTAAGAGCACCGCTTTGGAAAGCACCGCGGCTTGCAATGAACTTGCAAGCGACTAGGTCTCCCACTTTAGATGGTGGCGTAACGAAATTGATTTGGTAAGGCTTGCCGTCTATCTCGACGTGAAGCTTCCGTTGCCCAAGCTCGATGATGTTACCCTTGTCATGTGGCTCGAGGAAGGATCTACCTGCGTAGAAAGATACCGTTCTGCTACCACTGCCAAAGGTGAGTCTCGATTTACTGCCAATAAATTGCCAGATGTTTTTCAGTCCTGGCTTGCTACCGGCCTCCATGCCAAATGCGGCGGCCAAATCTATCGCAAGGGATAATGTCGACGGGCTTCTGTCGGTCTCTAGAATCCAGATGTCAGAAGCGCCACCATCGAATGAGATTGACACTCGCCTAACGTCGTTGACGCGGAAGCTTGACTTCTCAGCTTCGGGATCGGGAATCCAATCGCTTTCCGCACATCCAGACAGAATATCGATCTTAAGATCGAACTTCGCGTTCTGATTGGTGGCATGCCATGCCGCACTGAGTCCCGCGCCAGGGTCGTACCACCTCAAAAGCGAGCCGTCGAAACTTGCGGGGAACAGCGCGAAAGGCTTCTCACCAACATCGAATTGTGAGGGATTTGTTGATAAACCCCCGTTCAGTGGCGCATCCAAATAAGCGTCTATGTGGACCGGCAGAGGCCTATAGAAAAAATCCGCAGCGTAGAAGATGATTGCGTTGGACGCTAAACCAAGCACACAGACTTCTAGGCAAAGGCAGGCGAGAATGTATGGCCGTTCGACTTGAAAATGGTTGATCGTCCACTCGACGATTTGGGTCCATGAGACAATAACGCACGCTAAAAAAAATGCTCCTACAATATTGGAGAAAGAAGATTCCGCGAATGCCGAAAAATCAAAAAGGTTATGGGTCACGTCATTGACCGTTAGCGCAATAAACCCGACAGCAGTTGCCCGTCCCAGCATCCGCTGGGGGCTTTGCGCCGTGAGTGATAAAACTGAAATTGCGAATGCGAGGATTAGAAAGGCAGGTTGATAAGCTTCGGTCAGCCATTCGCCCAAAGTTAAAAAGGGCACCACCTGATCTCCATAGGCGGCCTCATATATCGACGCGGAATCGCCATTGAGAATGCTTATCAAGAAGCCCTGAAGGCGAGGACCAGGGCCTAGGAGCAGCGTTACAGCCACACAGTACGACAAGATAAGAGCAGCGCTTCGCAATGGCCCTAAATCGCTCGAAACGATCGACAAGTATTTTTTGGTCATCAAAAGCACCCAGGTGAATCGAATAAATGATGACTACGGGCTGTTAGGCCGTCAATAAAGGTGCAATTTTCGGGACGTTCATCGCAGCTCTTGGCCTTTCAGCTTGGGAAGCTAGCCCTTTCGACCGGACTCCAATGGCTTGGCTGTAAAGCTCGGTTAAGCGCGCTTGTTTATTTCAATGGGTTACGTTCGAAACGTAAAACCGATTGGGCTTAGAGCGCCGGTGTGACAGGCCAGTGAAATTGCCATTCTGATCAACGACTGTTTCGACAGCTCGGCAGGCCGAATTCGCACTAAAATGGGCAATAGTTGAAACTCCGACGGGATGACGGTGGCCGGTTGCGCTGGCTTACCACACGGTCTTCCGGTAAATGTTGCGGCAAGCCGAGGAGGGGAGACTCTTGCAGTTCGAATACACACATCCGCAGACGGAAGTGGAAAGACTACTCGGAGGATTTCACGAGATTAATGCCTTCGGGCCAATCGAAGATGGTGACGATACAAAATTCGAGGATTTCCTTCGTCGCGTAGCTCCCCCTCCTCGCACACCGATCCACATTGATTCTGAGGGTGGGTTTGTTGAGGCCGCGTTGTCGATTGGTCGGATCATCCGCGCGTCGTGGTACTCAACATCAATCGGAAAGTATATCCTCGATCATGACAGGCACCGGGAGCATATTATTCCGCGCATGCTTCTACCGGGATCGTGTTTGAGTGCTGCGACTTTGATGTACCTTGGGGGAAGGCTTAGACATTTTCCGATTGGATCTCGCTTCGGTGTGCATCAATTTTCTTTCAGAAACCCGACGCCCGATTATATTGGGAAATCGCAAATCCTCTCTTCCAAGATTGCGCAGTATGTTTTCGATATGGGCATCTCATCGCAATTTCTTGAGATATCGTCGTCAACCGACGTCATAAAGCTTATAGAGGTCGATGAGCTAAAAGAACTTCGCGTTGTGACCGGTGGTCAAACGGACGTAGAGTGGTCAGTGCAGGCCACAGGTATGCTCTATGTGCGAGGTGAAAGAGATTCTATTTTCGGACACCATAAGGTAATGCTTGGGTATACTAAGCAATCGGGTTTTTTTGTTTTGGATCGTGATAGAGGTCCAAGGTCGCGAAGCCGAACTGACTGGTTTTGATCTGGTAGAGATTGTAGTAAATGAAGAAGACATTCGAATTGATGTGTCAAATAGGTGTCGCCGAATTGTAAGCGGCATTTACGTGAATATCATTGCGAATGTCACCGACGTGGAAGCCCGCATGATGGCTTATTCTTTGAGCTTCGGCGTCCATATAAGAACCTCAAAGGAAGCCGAGGTTTTCCTAGGAATTTCAGCAATGTCAACGGATGGCGGCACCGAACAGCTGCAGACTTTTTACTCCTCATTTGCCGACCCAGAAACCGTTCACAGCCCATTGCTGGGTCGTTGACCGTCAGCTTGGGAAGCTAGCCCTTTCGGTGTGATTTCAAGACATTGCCTGTAAAACACGACGCGGCCCCCTTCAATCAATTCAATAACTTAGGGAGCAATTGTAAAACGATCGAACATGATCGGCCGGCCGTGCTGTGCAGCGAATGTCCCGACCAGGGGGGGTCGGCTTTCCGACTCCAAGCAGAAACTCGCCCGTCCTCAGCTGAACTTGCGACAATGACCCGAAGGCGACATTTGTCTGGACCGTCGGTAGGTCTCGTCAGGGTGGAAACCGGAAGTTCGACGCGAACCCAACAGAGAGCTCGCCGGCTGTTCACAGCTGCTCTACGCGCTCAGTTATCGGACAAGCCGGCCAGAGAACTATCCTTCCAGAAGCGACGCGGGATCAAGGGCTGGCCGGACGTGACGCGCAGGAGAGGGCATCTTTGCAAACGCGACGATTACTCCGGCACGCCGGCAATACCCAGCGCCTCGACGTAGCGCTCGGCGAACACCTTGTCCCGCCACGGGTTGATCTGCCTCTGCAGGCCGAGCGTGTAGGTCGGGAACGCCTCCATCAGCCGCCGCGCCGCCGCCTGCGCTTCGTCCGACCGATTGAGTTTGACCAGCGCCATGATCACCACCCGGTGCGAGGAGCCGTAATTCGGCATCTCGCGCAGCGCTCGTTCTCCCCAAGCCAGCGCCTCCTCGTAGCGTTCGAGCATCAGGTAGCTCATCGCGATGCCGGAGAGCGCGATGCCCTTCTCGGGGTCGACCGGGCTCAGCCGCATTGCCCTGTGGAAGTGCTCGATCGCGACGAGGGGGCGGCCGGAATGGGCGTTCACCCAGCCGCTGCCCGTATAGCCCTGCGCCGAATTGGGGTTGAGGAGCAGGGACCGTTCGATCGTGTCCAGCGCCGTCTCGTAATCCTTGGCGCTGTAGGCGATCACCTGCGCGGCGAAACGCAAGCTTGTCGGGTCGTCTCGCGCGTCCGCCAGCACCTCGCGGGCCATGCGCACGGCGACGCGGATATCGTCGGGCTCGTGCCAGCACTGACTCACGGACAGGCTGCGAATATAAGCACCGAGTGCCTTCGCCAGGGTGAAGCCTGGGTCGATGCTGAGCGCCTCGTTGGTGAGCCGGCGCACGTCGGCGAAGCCTTCGCGCGTCATGCTGTAGAAGCGCGGCAGCGCACGAAGGTAGAGGTCGTAGGCACCGATGTAGTCGGTCGGCTTCATGCGCGCTTGCTTGATCTCCTCCAGCCGGATGCGCGGCTCGACCGCACCGACGACGCTCTCGGTCACCTTGTCCTGCAGGTCGAAGATGTCGCTCACGTCGCCCTCAAAGCGGTCGGTCCAGACATGGTGCCCACTTATCGCGTCCACCAGCTGCCCGCTGATACGCACCCGCGATCCTGCTCTGCGGATGCTACCTTCGAGCACGTAGCGGACGCCCAACTCGCGCCCGACCTGGCGCAGGTCCACCGCCCGGCCCTTGTAGGTGAAGGACGAGTTGCGGGCGATCACGAAGAAGGAGTTCACCCGGCTCAATCCCGTGATGATGTCCTCCACCAGTCCGTCGGCGAAGTATTCCTGGTCGGGGTCGCCGCTCATGTTGGTGAAAGGCAGAACCGCGATCGAGGGTTTCGCAGGCAGGGGAGGCGGTGCAGTCACCGAGGCGCTGGCGTCGGTCTCGACGCGATAGGCGCGCACAGGCCGCTCGATGTTCTTGAGGCGCAGGTCGCCGAGCGGCGTGAAGCCTCCGTCGAGCTTGCCCTGAAGGTGGTCGTAGGCGGTGCCCGAGACGACCACGGCGCCGGGATCGGCGATGCTTTCGAGGCGGACAGCGATGTTGACACCGTCGCCGTAGAGGTCGCCGTCCTCCTCGCAGACCACGTCGCCGAGATTGACGCCGATGCGGAAGCGAATCCGCTCTTCCTCGGGCGTCTCCGCCTCGTGTTCTGCCAAAGCCTGCTGGATCGCCATCGCCGAGGTCACCGCGTTGACGACGCTTGCGAACTCGCACAGCATGCCGTCGCCGGTGAGCTTGACGATCCGGCCCTGATGCTCGGAGACCAGCGGTTCGAGGAGGTCCTTGCGGTATGTCTTGAGCCGCTCGAGCGTGCCGCGCTCGTCGCGCTCCATCAGGCGCGAATAGCCGACCACGTCGCAAGCCAGGATCGCTGCGAGGCGGCGCTGCGCGGTCATTGCACCGCCCGGCCAGGCGCGTGCACGCGGGCTGCCTCGCGCCAATTCCCCGCCAACTTCCAGACGCCCAACGTGCATGGCATCCACCTCTCCCAGCCGCCACCCGTCGCCGATTCAGAACGGAGAACGCAGCTTGACCTAGCCTTCACGAGATTTCGCTATCCCGCTTGCGAGGCGTGGAGCGATCCAGTCGTCGCGCTAACAGCCAACCGGCGACACGCCCACGCAGCCTCTGGGGACGCTGACACGCCACTCCCAGAAGGCTGGAGATATTTGCTGCCGTTGGTAACCGGTTGACGCCACCGTGGCGTCCTTTTGTCACGGCGATGTAACAGCGAAATGCCCTCCGAACGCGCGCATCGGGCACTACACCAGACGTTCGCGCTTAGAGGTGCTGAGGTCGGAAAGTGGCACCGGCGTCATAACCTGCCACGACGCCGGCGACCTCAATAGAGGTGTGAGTTATGCCGTTGCACCACCGCGGCCGGTCTTTCCTGCCATCCAAGGCATTGCGGCAGAGACATCTTCTAGAATCTTTGCCGATTTGGCGAAGCCAGCGAATGCGTCACGCGCGACGGAAAGTGGAATGTGGCCATCATGGGCTCGCTGACAGGCGCGAAACGCGGTGTCATAAATCGGTCCCCTGCGGTTCCTTGGCCACTCCTCAAGGAACTCGAATGCATCAGCCAGGCATCCAATCTCTTCGATCATAACCTGCCCATTTTTTACCAACACGGGCCGATCAAAAGTCCTGTCGTTCATGAGATCCTCCATACAGTCTGAACGAGTGCTTGGGCCTCAAAAAAGCGTCTTCGCAGACGGCCGCCGGCAAATATGTGAAGGGCATTTTTGCGTGTCAAGAACGGCGATCAGGTCGCAAAGCAGTAAATCGATCTAGAGTCTCAATGAGTGCCTTGGCCAGTGCTTCGCCCTCTGGATCGCCGCGCGAATGGCCCTTCGTGACGCGGGTTTTGGCTCAGCGCCTCCAGTTCCTGAAAGACTTTGCACCAGAAGCGGTGGTCACTTTCGCGACCGTCAAAGTGTGCATTTAGCGCGCAGTGTGCTGGCGCAGTTGCCGCGTTCGATCCATAAAGTCGATCGCCGCCCGCACCATGCGCTCGGTATCGGCGAGTTCCCCAAGCGTCAACTCACCTGCGCGCCCGGCATCTAGCTTAAACATCTCGACGTCTATCAACCATCGTCCCGCAAAATGCCAGGAAAAGACGGGGCGACCGACGTTGGGGGTGGGGTTTGGGGGGGCGCCGGTCACCCGTAGGACAGGGGGCCATAAAAATCGGGGAATGCTCAGGCCCTAATCCCACTATATCATTCATGTTCCATCGATAATACGGTTTTCTAGATCCCGGTTCTTGCATGGAACATTGGCGTTTCCGAAAAAATTGGATGAGCGCACCGGAAGCCGCCGCTTTTCCGGTGTATGTGGGCAGCCCGCGTCATCGTTTCCTCACCTGGCGCGGGTTGCTTACGTCAGGGCCGCTGCTAACAGGCGGAACTGCCTTCTACCCCCGGATCGCGGGCGCTTTTTCGTGCATCACCAGCCATTTCCGCAGGCCGCGCTCGTTCGGAGAGCCCGGATATGCACCGCTCCAGCACCTCCAACCGAAATTTGTGCCTACGCAATTGTTGGCCAAGTTCGGCGAGTTTCAACATTCCGACAGAGCCAGATGTCTCCGCGATGAGTTCTCGCTCGAGGGCAGCTATGTGTTTTTTCAGTTCGAGGGCCTCGCCGAGCCGCACATCCCTGACCCAAGTTCGAGCGCGCATCGCACCATCTCCAGTCGGAAACCCGCCTGATCATGGCATGCGGCAGTTAAGCCTCGGCAATCCAATTGTCTCGAAATTTAGCAATCGCTAATCTGAAAGATGCGCGTCGTCCGTGCTGGGAGAAGGCGCGGGCTCTTGGCTGAGTTTTGTGGGCTGCATCGCGCGCTGGCGGCGATGCGATGGATGACAACCACCTATCTGGCCGCTCGGGATTCAAGCCATCGCGTGTTACCCTCCCGTTCGGGAGGATAAACGCCATGGCCCATTCATATCGGTGCAAGGACTATCCCGGCAATGAAGCCTGCCCGGCATCTTTCACAGCCGCGACAGAGGCGGAAGTGATGAAGCATGTCGAGTTGCACGGCGCGCTCGCTCATGGGGAAGACCCGGCGCAGTGGTCGGAGGAAGACCGTCAACGGGTCAAGAAGCTCATTCGCAGTTCGTGAGGCGAGCCCGTGTGAAAAGGCCGGTGCAGCACCCTAGCCAAACCCCGACTGCACCGGCCCTGCGAGACTAGTAACCCAGCTCTGAAACGCATCTTATCGCAGATGAGCAATCTCTCAAATAAGACTGAAGGCCCCAAGGTCGCTGGGCACAAAGACGGGGTGAGCCCCTCAGGAAGCGCAACGCCGGTGTAGAACGGCGGCCAGCCGACAAACGGCGCTAGAGAGCTTTCCCGGCTATGCGAACGCCGAGCGCTTCCAATCCGTTGGCATAAATCCGCGTCAGAACGCCTTCCGCAGCCTCAGCTCGCTGGGATGTGCAACCGAGGAGATCGCGTCCTCCCAACCTCGCCGGCCGGTTAGCGATGCGGTCCCAAACGCCCCACGTTCCACCGGCTTCAATGTGGCAATAGAATCTGTGTTGAGAATGTTCCATGCAGGTAAACCCCGCACATTGGTTTTGGCTGCGTCTTGTCGGCGCATGTGGTTAATGCAGCAGGCCAGAGCCATGGTTAAGAGAGACGGGCACGAGTAGCGTCTATGAAACGATCCTCGACGCAGTGGTTCACTACCACCATCCAGGCATGGCGGACTGACCGGACTCCCGGTATATCGGCGACATGGGAAAGCACTGGACTTTCCAATCTCTGATCGATGCAAGGATTGGGTCAGATCGCGTCGATGCTCCCCAAGGTCCTGAATGTCGGCTTCCGCCCCTTTAGCGGCTGAAAGCTGACTGTCCGCTCCCGGCCCCAACTGCGATCATTCGGGAACTGGCGGCGGATGACGGCTGTTTGCCCGCCACACTCGGGCGCGCTATGATCTGCCGCGGGCCGAAACCGTTGCCCGCGACGGAGTAACTAAACAAGAACGAACAGAAGAGGTTACCCGCCCATCTCGTGAGGGGATGCGCCTCCTCGTTTCCTTTTCTTGGACATGCCCGTTCTCCATCTGGATCTGAAGGAGAAACCAGGAAATGACGGAGTTCGAATTGAAGCTGCAGTCGGCCGCCAAGCTTGCCGCGAAAGGCAGGGTTTCGCGTCGTGACTTTGTTCAACTGGCGCTCGCCGCCGGCCTTACCGCCACGGCCGCCAATGCGATGTTCGTCAAGGCGGTGCGCGCCGAGCCCAAGAAGGGTGGCACCTTGAAGATCGGCATGGGCGAGGGTGCCGCCACTGATACACTGGACCCGGGTCTCTCCCTCAACTCGTTTACCGGCACCGCGCTATTGGGAACCTTGTCGAACAGCCTGACCGAGATCGATTCCAAGGGCAACGTGGTCCCCGACCTCGCCGAGAGCTTTGAGCCGTCAGACGGCGCCAAGAAGTGGGTGTTCACACTGAGGAAAGGCGCCACCTTTCACAATGGCAAGACGGTTACCGCTGATGATGTCGTGGCCTCGGTCAGGCATCACACCGTCGAGGGCACGAGATCGGTGATGAAATCGCTCTTGGCTTCGGTCAAGAACGTCGTCGCCGACAGTGCCGAGATGGTCGTCTTTGAGCTCGATGGCGGCAATGCCGACTTCCCCTACATCATCTCGGACATCCCGGTAATGCCGGCGAAAGAGGGCGGCGTCGACTGGGAGTCGGGCATCCGCACCGGCCCCTATATGCTCCAGAAATTCGAGCCCGGCGTCATCGCCACCTTCAACAAAAACCCGAACTACTTCAAATCCGACAAGGGCTGGTTCGACCGTGTCGAATGCCTGGCGATCAATGATGTAACGGCGCGCACCAACGCGCTCTATACCGGCGAGGTCCACTACATGGATCGCTGCGATCTGAAGACGCTCGACATTCTGACGCAGAACCCCGATCTCGTGATCTCGGAGACGACGGGCTACGGCCACTACGTTTATGTCATGAACGTCCAGAAGGCGCCCTTCGACAATCCCGATGTGCGCAATGCGATCAAGTACTCGCTCAATCGCGACGAGATCGTGCAGAAGGTGTTTCTCGGCCACGGCGCCATCGGCAACGACAATCCGATCGCACCGACCGTCAAGTTCGCGACCGATCCGCAGCCGAAGCACGTCTACGACCCCGACATGGTCAAGAGCCTCCTCAAGAAGGCGGGGGCCGAGAACACCCAGTTCGACCTGTCGGTCGCGGATGCCGCGTTCGCGGGTGCGACCGACTCGGCTCTCCTCTGGCAGGAGCATGCCCGGGCGGCCGGGCTCAACCTGAATGTGATCAGGGAGCCCAATGACGGCTACTGGGACAATGTCTGGCTCAAGAAGCCGTTCTACGCCTCTTACTGGGCCGGCCGGCCGAGTTGCGACTGGATGTTCACCACCGCCTATGCGGCGGAAGCGGTGTGGAACGAAACGCTCTGGAAAAATCCGCGCTTTAATGAGCTGCTCGTCGCCGCCCGCTCGGAGACCGACGATACCAAGCGTGCCGGCATGTATGCCGAAATGCAGCAATTGCTGCATGACGACGGCGGGCTCATTAATCTCGTCTTCAACTCCTATGTCGATGCCCACACCAAGGCTCTCGCCCATGGCGAGGTGGCGTCGAACTGGCCGATGGACGGGCAGAAGATCGCCGAACGCTGGTGGTTCGCCTAGGCCGTGTACTCATAAATTGGGATGGCGGACTGGACGCGTTTGATGTCTCCTTGTCCCCCAACAGCGGCTCCGGAGCGGAGGTCCGAGTTGCCACAAGCGGAAATCCCTGGCGCGCGTCCAGGGTCCATCAATTGCCTCTGATTTTGGACAGCGCGTCCTTTGCGTAAACGCCAACCAGAGCTTCATTCTGGAGTGCCACGAGCGCAGGTATCGCAGCTCGTGCCGGAGGCCCGATCTTTCCCAGCGCCTCGATGGTCTCCCGGCGGAGATGCTCAACCTTGAGCGCCTCAACCAGAGCCGGAACGGCTTGTGCTGCCGCTGGTCCAAACCAACCCAGTCGCCTCGTTGCGTATAGCTGGGAAAATAAATTGCCGGTCTCAAGCTCTGCTTCCAGGCTCGTAACGGTGACGTCCAGCGGCAGCGCAGCGATACGGACACCGTCATTCAGGCGCTCCCGGACGCTTGCGTGTTCATAATCCCATTTGAACGAGAGGTGTAAGGTGTCGGGAAGGTTTTCGAGTCCTTTCTGATCTACGCCCGGTCGGAACTTCAGTAGCATTTGTCTCGCTTCTTCCCGGCGACCGAGCTGCGCCAGCACGGAACTGAGAGGTAGAAAGAGCGCAGTTGCGTCTGGGTTTCGCTTGACGCCTTCTCCGAACACCTCAGCCGCTTGTTTCAGATCGCCCATTGCAAAAAGCGCCAATCCACGAGCGAGAACGTAGTGGCTTGGATAGTTCGGGTTGAGCCGCATGGCGGTCGCGACGAAATTCAGCGCCTCGGCAGGTTCGCCTGAGATCGTCAGCGCCCAAGCCGTTGCGATGTGTGCCTCGGGGTCGTTGGGATCCAATGCAATCGCTCGACCGGCATTCCTGCGTGCATCTTCGGCCAGACCTTGATAAACGTCCCGCAATGCCTCGACCGTATAAGACAGTGACGTTGGATATTTCTTGGCCAGCTCTACGTAATCATGAGCTCCCCACCAGAAATATGGTTCATCCCTACCGAGTTCTTTACCCCAGAGTGATTCAACGACGCGGAAGTAGGCCAGCGCCAGGGCGGCATAAGCTCGCCCATATTCGGGATCAAGCTCGGTTGCTTTTTTCAAGGAAGTGATGGCGGCAGCTGTGTCCTTTGCGTTGTAACGGAGATAAAGGCTCCAACCCCCTTCGAAAGCTTCCTTGGCTGCAATGTTGTCCGGCTTGGCGCGGGCAATTTCCGTTTTTTCGGTGGTGGTGAGATTGACCTTCAACGCTTCGACGATCTTTGCGACAAAAACGTCCTGGACCGCAAAAATATCGGCGACGTTTCCATCGAACCTGTCTGCCCACACATGCCCGCCGGTGAGGGCATCGATGAGCTGGGCGTTGACTCGCACCTGCCCGCCGGCGCGACGGACGCTACCTTCGAGGACGTAACGCACGCCAAGTTCTTCGGCGACCTGGCTGATTTTTACCGGCTTGCCGCGGTAAACGAATGTCGAGTTTCGCGCGATCACGAAGAGGCCGGAAACCTTGGAAAGGTCGGTGATCAAGTCATCAGTCATGCCGTCGGTGAAAGCTTCCTGACCAGCTTCGGTGGACATGTTGGTGAACGGGAGCACGGCGACTGACGGCTTATCGGGCAGCGGCAACGCCATCTTCGATTGCGAGGCCACGTCACCGGGTCGAACGAGATCGTCACCAAAGCGCTGCCAAAGCACCAGCCCCGCGACGATCAGAATCAATACTGTGGCCGCGACTGCGATCCAGCGCCGCGTTCCGTCAGGTTTGCGACTTCCTGAGATATCCGGGGTGCGCGGGTCCACTCGGTAGAGGCGAACGGGCTTCTCGATGTTCTTGACACGCTGTTCGCCCAAAAACTCGAACCCGTAGTCCAGCTTCCTCTCGACCTGATCAAATGCTGTTCCCGAAATCAACACGCCTCCCGGCGGCGCCAACCCTTCGAGCCTCGCCGCCACATTCACCCCATCACCGTAGATGTCCGCCCCTTCGATGATGATGTCGCCAAGGTTGATGCCAATGCGGAATTCGAGCTGTTTTTCTTTCGGCAGTTCGGCATTGCACTCTGCCATGGTGCGCTGGATTTCGACGGCGCAGGTGACTGCATCAACAACGCTCGGGAACTCTACCAGCGTACCATCACCCATGAGCTTGACGATTCGCCCATTGTGAGCTGCGATTTTCGGATCGATCAAGTTCTCTCGCGTGCTATTCAGGCGCGCCAATGTATCGGCTTCATCCGCTTCCATAAGGCGGCTGTAGCCAACGACGTCGGTGGCAAGAATCGCTGCAAGCTTGCGCTGCATGCCAGCTCCAGACGTGGGGCACGCTCGCTGTCATGTTAGGCGAGTTTTGCTCCTGAGCCTAGGGCTGCTCAGCTTCGGGTCAGATCGAGACTTCACGCCTTCCTACAAACGTTCGCTATCGCCATCCCAAATCCCGAAGCTGCCGCTCCGCTTTCGACCCCTGCCCGGTCATCCCAGACCGCATACCATTGGCTTGTCGCGCTGCCGGCCTGGCGCGAGGTCGCCGCCGCCCGGCAACGCGCGTGTGCGCCAGCTTCGACGGCCTGTTCCTGAGCGAAGAAGAGGAAGAGGCGGCGGGCTCGGCGGCTCGTCTCCCTAAAGCGCCCGCCGAGCGGAAGCACAACCACCAGGCGGGCATCCGGCAGGGAGAAGTCTCCGCGGCAAGGCAGCTGGCAAATCACTTCTGCAGCCGCCAGGCTAAGGATCGTCGCGGCAGAGGTAGTCCGGCTACGCTAAAAGGATAAGTTTAAGGTTAGGGGGAATTGGGACAGACTAGAAACCATAACAAAATGAGGGTCCGACGCCTTGCCGCGCGCAAGTAATTGTTGACGCAACGAGAACGCGTCTGGACCCAAGAACTACAGTGGCCAGGAGAACTTTCAGCATATTGCGGGGACTATCGAAGTTTGTAAACTTCCTTGGGTGGGGGGTTGTTGCATGGCGTCTCACACGGTTTCCAAGCAGGACATGATCGCGCCCCCCGTTCCGGTGGTTCCTGGGCGAAGGTACTCTGCGAAGGTCTTTGCGATCCCGGGACGCAACGCAGATGTCGCTCTGCTGGGTGCCAAGCCGGCCTTCGCGGAGATGCTGCTCGTCGGGCGGCCCAACATGCCCGATCGGGCCACCTTCATGGGTCGCATCGACCGAATGTTCGATAGCGGGCGCCTGACAAACCGCGGTCCGATGCTGCTTGAGTTTGAGGAGCGCGTCGCGAGGATTGCCGGCACCCGTCATTGCATTGCCACCTGCAACGCAACGGTCGGCGTTGAGCTGGCCATCAGCGCATTGGGTATGGCGGGAGACGTCATCGTTCCCTCCTACACTTTCGTGGCAACCGTGCACGCCCTATGGCGTCAGGGCCTGCGACCCGTATTCTGCGATATCAACCCCAAGACCCACTGCCTCGACCCCGACAGCGTCGAGGCTGCCATTACATCGCGTACCACGGGTATCCTGGCCGTACATATGTGGGGAAACACGTGCGCGACCCACGCGCTGGAGGACATCGCGCAGCGCCACGGCCTGAAACTGCTCTTCGACGCCGCGCACGCCTTCGGCTGCGGCACCAAAAAGCGTGCGGTCGGCGGCTACGGTGACGCGGAGGTCTTCAGCTTCCACGCGACCAAGTGCGTCCATGCCCTTGAAGGCGGCGCGATCGTCACCGACGACAGTGACCTCGCCGGAAGGCTAAGGCTGATGGTGAATTTCGGGTTCTCGGACGAGGACACCGTCAAGCACCTCGGCACCAACGGGAAGATGAGCGAGGCATCGGCCGCCATGGGCCTGACGTCGCTCGAGTCGATGGATGCCATTATCGCGCACAATCGGCGCAACTATGCGGCCTACGCCTCCGGCCTTCAGGCGATCCCCGGGATCAGCCTGATGTCGCGGCGGATGAACCAGCAGCACAACTACCACTACATCGTCACCGAGATCGACGCCGCCACGGCCGGATTGACCCGCGATGAGCTCGTCGCTGCGCTGCGCCTCGAGAACGTTGTCGCCCGTCGTTACTTCTATCCAGGCTGCCATCGCATGCAGCCCTACACTGGCCTTTTTCCGCAGGCGGGTCGAACCCTGCCGGTTACCGAGGAGATCGCCAAGCGCGTAATGGTACTGCCCACCGGAATGCAAGTCAGCGAAGCGGAGGTGGAGCGGCTGACATCCAGGATCGCGGCGATCGTGCGACAGGCGCCCGCGGTTCGTGCGGCGCTGGCTCAATGCCACGACCCACGCTTGCCGCCGTTTCTGCGCCAATAGATTGCGGACCAAAGGAGCCGAGGATGACGACCAACGAGATGAACCTGCGCGGTCGCGAACTCGTCGACGAGGCACTGCTGCCGACTGAAGAGGACGTGGCGCGCTACGAAAGAACTGGCTGGCACATAGCGCCCCAGGTGCTCCCGGACGCGCTTCTCGACTCGGCGCGGCTGGCGATCGAGGCACACCACGCCGGTAAACGCGACCGAACCCTGCCGCGCAAGGCGAAGTTCAGCGACTGGCGGCCCGGCGACGGCGACGGCGTCCGCAACAACGAATTCTGCTCGCTTCAGAATGACGGTGTACGGGAGCTTGTGATGCAGCCCGTGCTGGGAGCGATCGCGGCCCGACTGGCGCGAGCCCCGGCGATCAGGCTGTTCGACGACCAGGCGATCTACAAGCCGCCCGCCGCTGGCGCGGTTGGCGCGACGGTAGTCGGCTGGCACACCGACCACTCCTACTGGTCCACCTGCACTTCAATGAGCATGCTGACTGCCTGGATCCCGCTGCACGACGCAGAAGTGAAGAACGGCACGCTCTACGTCATCGACGGAAGCCATCTATGGCCGGAGTGTGAACATCTGCGTGGTTTCAACGACCCGGACCTCGACAGTATCGAACAGCGCATGGGCCGGGCGATCCCGGAACACCTGATCACACCCATGCAGCTCAAGAAGGGGCAGGTCAGCTTCCACCACATGCGGGCGCTGCACGCGAGCGCTCCGAACCGGGCGACGCACCCGCGCTTCGCCGTGGCGGTCCATATGCAGGACGCGGCGAACACCTACCAGCCGCTCACCTCGGCAAATGGCATGGCAATCGTCCTGCCGCACGACCAGCTCTGTCGGCCCGATCGCGCGGGAAGGCCGGACTATTCCGATCCAGAAATATTTCCCGAGATCTGGCCCGGCAAGGCCCGGAACGTGAAGCATGCCTGATCCGACGGTCCTGCTTTCGCCGAGCGACCCTGCATGGGATGAATGGCTGGGCCGCGCACCACACGATTTTTATCACCGTGCGGCCTATCATGCCTTCGCCGAGAGAATGGGAGAGGGGCGCGCGTGGATGGTCGTTCACGGCACCCCTGAGCGGTTCATGGCGTGGCCGTACGTCGCCTCGTTCGAGGATGGCCGGACCGACGCAAACTCGGTCTACGGCTACACCGGTCCGGTCGGGCTGGGACTGGACGACACCGAGTTTCGGGCGAGGGCATGGTCGGAAATCCGCGCTGCCTGGGCGGATCAGGAGCTCGTCACGCTGTTCACGCGGTTTCATCCGCTGCTGCAGAACTGGCGCCACTGCGAGGGCTTCCACGGCGACGAATTGACGCCGGGAGGAGAAGTGTTTCACCTTGGGCGCAGCGTCTCGATCGACCTGACGCATGATCGCGAAACCAGGCGCCGGCTCTACCCGAAGGTGCTGAGGCAGGAGATCAAGGAATCGGAGCGTGCCGGTCTCGTGGTGGAGCGGGACAGCGAATGGTCCACGTATCCGACCTTCGCCGAGCTCTACCGCGCGACGATGCGGAACAACGAGGCCTCGGAGCGCTATATGTTCTCGGACCGCTACTTCGAGGCGCTGCGCGACGCGCTTGGAAGTCTCGCACATCTGACCGTCGCGAAAGTCGAGGGCGAAGCGGCAGCGATCCTGCTTCTCACCGTGTGCGGAGACATCGCGGAGGCGCACCTCACGGGCGTGAACGCGAAGTTCCGCGCCCTGTCGCCGCTCAAGGGCCTCCTCGACGGCGTCGCTGATATCGCCCGGTCGCTGGGCGCGACACGACTGCACCTGGGGGCAGGTCGCGGGGGCCACGAGGATTCGCTTTTCGCGTTCAAGGCCCGGTTCTCCTCGGTCCGCCACGATTTCAAGGTCGGCCGCTGGATCCTGGACAAGTCCGCCTACCGCGCGCTGCTGTGCGCACATTGCGGGGATGCCGCGCCGGACGTCGGATACTTCCCCGCCTATCGCGCCCCGATCGCAGTCGCCACCGGACACTGATGTTGGCCACCCCGCACTTCGCCGCCGATCAAGACCATGTGGACGGCGGACGTCGCTCCATCCTTGGCAATTTCCGGTCGGTCTTTATCGGGCGTCTGTTCTCATCCCTTTCGATGTGGCTCGCGCTCATGTTGCTGGCGAAGCTGTCCGATCCGATGACCGTCGGCATCTATGCGCTCGCGCAGGCATTGTGCATCCCGATCGGCGAGGTGGCCAAGATGGGTCTGCGCGAAATCCACTCGAGCAGCACAAGTGGGCCCTATCTCTTCGGCAACTATCTCGCGCTGCGGCTGGTGGCCGCCGGCGTCGCTCTGGTGCTCATGGTGGCGAGCGGGATTCTCCAGAGCAATTCCGCCGTCGTCATCTGGGTCGTCGTCCTCTATGCGCTGACCCGATGCATGGAGCTGGTTTCGGACATGGTCCACGGCCTCTTCCAGGCGCACGAGCGGATGAACTACATCGGCCGTTCGCTTTGTCTGCTCGGTCCGCTCTCGCTGCTGTTCCTGTCGGCCGGCTACTGGGCCACAGGCTCGCTTGTGGTCGCGGTGTTCGGCCAGTTTCTTGCGCAACTTCTGGTCCTCGCTTTCTACGACGTGCCCATGGGTCGCAGATGCGCAAAACTGCGCAGTTTGGAAACGGTCAGGCCAATCTGGGACAGGGGCGCCCTTCAGGGGCTCGCCCTGCAAGCGCTTCCGCTCGCCTTCGCCACCGTACTGGTGATGATCGCGGTCTATCTCCCGCGGCTCGTCGTGGAAAGCGCGCTCGGCCTGTCGGCCCTGGGTTTGTTCGCCGCGCTGACCGCACTCTCGATGTCGCCGAACCGGGTGGTCAACTCGATGGGAATAGCGGTCAGCGTTCGGCTCGCGCACTATCATGCGGCGGGTAACCGCGCGGGTTTCGTCGGCCTGCTTGGACGTTTCGTCCTGGGCGTAGCGGCATTCGGAACGTTGGCCGTCGCGATCGCGGCCGCGTTCGGTGACGTGATCCTCGGCTTGGTCTACACAACCGAGTTCGCGGCCCAGGGGAACCTGTTCGTATGGCTGATCGGCGCCGCGACCCTGCGATGCATCGCCGACGTGCTGAAGTTCGGAATGGTCGCATCGCGCCGCTTTTGGTGGCTCGCGGCTCAGTACGCCGTCGTCGCGCTGGTCGCGGTATTGACCTCCTTCACCCTCATCCCCCGGCTGGCTCTGACCGGTGCTGGCATTGCGATGTGCCTGATTTTCGCTTCGCATCTGATCGTGGTCACGCTTGGCCTGTTGTACAATCTGCCGCGTACGAGGCAGTCGGACGCTGTCGTATGAAACTCTCGGTCTCCGTCGTCACGTTCCAGCAAGTCGACTACATCCGACAGGCCGTCGAAAGTACGCTTCAGCAGGAAACCCGTTTCCCCATCGAGGTCATCGTTGGCGACGACGCCTCGACGGACGGCACGCTGGAGGTGCTCGAGGACATCCACGCCGGCGCGCCGGACCGCGTGAAGCTGCTGCGCGCCAAGTCGAACTACGGCGACTTTGGCCTGTCGAATGTCATGGCAACGATCGACGCGGCTCAGGGCGAGTACGTCGCCTTTCTCGATGGCGATGACTATTGGACGGACCGGTTCAAACTGCAGAGGCAGGTCGAATTCATGGACGCGCACCCGGAATGCGCGATTTCCGCCCACCGGGTCGAGCATGTCTGCGAAGACGGAACGCGCCAGCTTTCGGTCCGACCTGGTGTGGGCGATGCCGTCTATGACATCGACCGGTTGCTGAACGTCAACTTTACCCCCAAGAGCGCCACAATGGTTCGCAAAGCCGCGCTCGATTCGTTGCCGGGATGGTATCGAACAACGACTGTCGCCTCTGCCGCCTGGCTTTTGAATATCCTGACGGCGCGCGGCGGCAAAGTCGGCTTCATCGACGACGTCATGGCGGCACATCGAATCCATCGCGACAGCGTGACGCTTGTCTACGGAACCAAACGCATGCTCGCCGACAAGCTCGCCGCATTCGAGATGTTACGCCCCTACCTTCCTCAGCAGGAAGAGGCGCTTCTGCGTGCTGAACGCCGGATCCGCCGCAGGCTGCGCATGCTGGACATCAGCCCGCACGGCTATGCCTTTCTTCAGTGGCTCTACAATCACGCCACTGCGCGGCGCGCCTAGTCTAGGCGGTAGAGAGCAATCGAGCTCCCGCCAGCCCCGCCAATCCGTCCTCCAAGCCCGCCCCCTAGGCTTTCGCCTCCGCCGCGCTATTTCCCCTTTTGCTAGCCTTGTTTCGCTGGTTGGAGATCGGGAGGTTTTTGATGGATCGGCGATCATTCTTGACGGCAATGTTTGGTGTTGCGGGGGCCGCTGCCCTTGCCAGCACGGTTCGACCACTCAATGCGGTGGCCGGGGTTCCGAATGTCGGGCCCGGCATTCTCGATGAGCTCGACGCGCCGGAGACGGGGCCCTTCGATGATGACGGAACGCAGGCGGATGTGGAGCCTGTCTATCATCGCCGCTGGCATCGCCGCCATTATCGCCGCCGCAGGCGTCGCGTCTGGAGACGGTACTGCCGCAGCTATTGGCGCCATGGCTATCGGCGCAGGCGGTGCTATCGCCGGCATGTCTGGGTCTTCTACGGGTTCTAGATCCTTGTCCCATCCCGATTTGATCGGGATGGGACTCTCTCCCAGTGCTGGAGCATGATCTTTTCGGGATCATGCTCCAGCGGCTGTGTTGAAACCTCCGGCAGTCGAGGCTGGGGCCAAGGCCCCAGAGGTTGGTTGCCTGTCAGTTGGGAACCTTGCGCCGCGGCTCGCCGTTGACCCCAGAAGCCCTTCAGCAAAGGAGACAACAATGGCCGACGACCCGAACGAAACCACGGCACCGAGAATGACGCAGCGCGAGGCTCAGGAAGTCCTGGAAAAGCAGGTCGCGCAGCTGAAGCGCGAGATCAGCAAGATCAACCGGACGCTGGCCGAGCGGGCCGAAGAGGCGGTCGAGGAGGCCAATGGCTGGTATGACAATGCCACCGAGCGCGCCTCCCGCACCGCGCAGGCGCTGCGCAGCAGGGCACAATCGGTGTCGGGTGTCGTCCACGACAATCCGGGCACCGTGTCGTCCGCCTTCATCCTGGGCGGTGCGGCGGGCCTGCTGCTGGGTCTGGCGCTTAGCGCCAGCGAGCCGCGCCGGGAGCGCTGGTTCTAGCGGCAGTCGTGACGCCTACGACGCCAGGTGTAAGGACAAGTGCCCCCTCACCCGGATTGCCAACCGAATTGCAAAGGGCAATTCGGAGCAATCCGACCTCTCTCCGAGGGGAGGAGGTCGCCGGCGTCGATGCTCGTCTCTTCTCTCTCGGAGAAGGTGGCCGCAAAGCGGCCGGGGGCCTCCCTTGTGCGATAACCCTGTCTAGGATGGGAGCGTCGTGCGCAGCCACGCCGTCAGGGCGTCGAAATCGATCGGTTGCGTCGTGTCGACGTCGCAGAGCGGGCCGCGGCGCAGCGGCTCGGCGCGTTTGGCCAGCTCGATCAGTTCAGGGATGTAGGCAGCACCCGGATGGCCGGGAAGGCGCTGGTCGAGGCGGGCGCGGTAGCGTTCGGCCAGGATTTCGCCCGGCGCATGGCACCAGATCTCGGCGGTCTCAACGACGCCTGCTCGCTTCAGATGATCCTCGAGCACCTGGCGCGGCTGGAAGCCGAACCAGGCGTCGACGACAAAGATACTGCCCGACGGGGCCTCGCCGACGAGCGACCAGATGGCCTGGTAGCTGGCGCGGCCGAGCGTTCGGTTGAACTCGCGGTCGCCGCCGCCGAGCACTTCCAAAAACGGGTTCTTGATCGTGTCCAGCGCCAGCAGCGGCCAGCCCATGCGCTTGGCAATGCCGCGCGAGACCGTGCTTTTGCCCGAAGCGGGGATGCCGTTGACCAGCACGGCGCGCCGGTTAGGCACGGCACGCCGAGCCGAGGGTGAAGCTGGAGCAGGTGCCGTCTTGGCCGGTGTCATGACCCGGCGCGCGCCCGTGGTCGCTGTGTCCGCGCCCTCAGCCGCAAGCGCCTGCAGGCCGGCGCCAATCACGCCGGCATCGTCGCCGAGCAGGGCCGGCTGCACCGGCGCCTGGTACCAGGGCGCGAGAGCCGGCGCGTTGGCGAGCGCCCTGTGTGCCGCCCCACCCAGTCCGCCGCCGAGCAGAACCAGGTCCGGGTTGAACATAGCGACCGCCGTGTCGATTGCGGCGCGCAGCGGCCTTGCCCAGGCGTCCAGTATGCCGCGCGCCAGCGCGTCGCCGGCGGCGTCGCGGGCAAAGAGCTGGTCGACCGTGACTTCGGGGCCGAGACCGGCGCTGATAATGTGGCGGCCAAGGGCGGTGCCCGAGCTGGTGGTTTCGACGCAGCCGCGGCGGCCGCATTTGCAGGCTTCGCCATCGAGGTCGACGGCGATATGGCCGAGCTGGCCGGCCGTCGCCTTGCCGCGCACGATGCGCCGAGCTTCCGCCACCGCACCGCCGATGCCGGTGCCGATGGTGAACATGACGATATTGTCGTGGCCGACGGCAGCGCCCCGGGCCATTTCGGCTGTCAGCGCCATGTTGCAGTCATTGTCGATGATGACGGGCTTGCCCGCCATGCTTTCCAGCCGCTGCGCCAGGGCGACCGAAGCGAGATCGACATAGCCGCCGGAGAGCACCGTGCCGCGCCGCGCATCGACGCGGCCGGGAACGCCGATGCCGATCGCCGCCACTTCCGGAGCATCGAGCTGGTGCACCATGTCGGCGATGCGGCCGAGCACCAGCTCCGGGTCGGGCGCGCTTTTCTCGGAGATGCGCTTGAGGATTTCGCCCGTGGCGGAGATGCGGGCGGCACGCAGATTGGTGCCGCCGATATCGATCCCTATGGCCATCGATTTTTGTCGCATGACGTCTCGTGCTTGTCTGGCGCCGATAGCCGGTGGAAAAAGCGCTCCGGCTATTTTGACCAAAGAGCGCTCCAAGGCATGTTGAGATTCAGGTCAGGCCGAGCCGAAAGCGGTGGTTTCCGAGAACCGGAGCGGAGCGTACTTTAAGTACGTGAGCACCGGAAGCGCAGGAAGCCATCGTTTGCAGGCCGGCATCACCTGAATATCAGCATGCCTTAGGCGGCTTTGCGCCGGTAGTTGCCGATCACCGCCTGGATCTCGCGCAACCGCGACACGGCGACGGTCTTCAGCTTCTCGCGCTGCACGTCACGGTCGAGCGAGATGCAATCCTTCCACAGCGAGCGGCCGGCGATGACGCCCGACGCACCGTTCATCATGGCGATCTCGACCTGGCCGAGGAAGGTCGAATGGTTGACGCCGGCCGACAGCACTGCCCATGGCACGTCGCCGGCCAGCCTGGTGATCCTGGCGCAGGCATCCGGCGTGCCGGGATAGGGAAGCTTGAGCACCTTTGCCCCGCACTGCAGCGAAATCCGCGTGCCCTCTTCGATCAGCGAGGGGATCCTGGCGGTGTAGTCTTCGACGCTTTCGCCCTCGAGCTGGTAGGTGAGGAATTCGACGACGAGCAGCAAGTCCTCCTGCGCGAAGTCGGCGATGCACTGGTTGAGGATGGCGATATTGTGCTCGTTGGCTTCCGGCTTGTCGGCCCTGAGATACACCATGATCTTGCCGCCGGTGCCGCCAAGCTCGCGCACGCGGCGCGCGTTGATGCCGGGCACGAGGCGCGACAGGCGGTAGCCGTCGGGCGAGACGTCGAAGCCCGAGGCGTCGAGACCGATGAGCAAAGCCGTGTCGCGGTTCAGCACGCCTTCGTCGACGACCCGCGGCACCGCGCAGAGCGGGTCGAGCAGCACGCAGGACGCCTCGCTGGCGAGGTAGCGCGTGATGTCGGCCTTGGTGTCGCCCAGCATGTCGTTGGTGATTTTGGCCTGCTCCTCCGGATCCGACGCCAGCAAGGTGCGCATGCCACCACGCTGGTCGCAGGCGACGGCCATCATCGCCCCGTCCCTGCCGCATATCTGCTGGTAGCCGCGCCGCTCCGCGGTGGTCATCCTGGTCATGGTCTTTTTGTCCGATCCTGGCGCCCTCGGGACGCGATATGGAAGCGAGCCCAAGTTGCGGCTTTGCCAAATTTGGGCGATAACTCCCGTGGTCGGCAGGTCTGTAACACATTGCTGAAAGGAATTGCAAGCTGTCTGTTCCTCCCATCCAGGATGCGACCGCATCGCGCACGATGCTGCATACGGTCGCCAAGCTGCACTATGAGGCGGAGATGTCGCAGGTCGATATCGCGCGGCGGCTGGGAGTCTCGACCGCCACCATTTCGCGCCTGCTGCAGCGGGCGCGGGCGGAGGGCATCGTGCGCATCGAGGTGCTCGACATCGTCACGCCCGAAGCTGTCACCGCGCAGCTGATCGAGGGACTGGGGCTGCGCGACGCGGCCGTCGTCGAGACGCCGGCAGTTGGCGTGCTGACGGCGCTGGCAGCGCCGCTGGGCGGCCTGCTCAGGCAGACGGAGCTTTCGGCCGGCTCGGTGGTCGCCATCGGCTGGGGGCGCGCCATCCGTGAGGTGATCCGCGCCGGCCTGCCGCGCATTCCCGGCGTGCTCACCGTCGCCGCCACCGGCGGCATGCAGCAGCAGGCGGCGCATTTCCAGATAAACGAGTTCGTGCGGCTGGCGGCCGAGGAGTTCGGCGGCACGCCGCATTTCATCCATGCGCCCTATCTGCCGTCGACCGAACTGCGCGGTGTCTTCCTCGGCGATGCGGCGATCAGCGACAGCGTGGCCCTCTGGGACCGGACCGATGTGGCGGTCGTCGGCGTCGGTCTGCCGCATGCCATCAACCCGCCGGAGGCAAGTGCGGCGACGCTCAGCGAGCAGGCGCTGTTCCAGGCCGCCGGAGACGTCCTTCGCCACTATTTCGATGCCGAAGGCACGCTCATCTCGTGGGAAGGGGAAAGCCGGATGATCGCCATGTCGCCGGCCCAGCTGCGCGCCATTCCGCTGGTGATCGGCGTTGCCGCCGGGCCGGAGAAAGCGACGGCGATCATCGGTGCCGCGCGTGCCAAGCTGATCAATGCTCTCGTCACCGACACCAAGACGGCGCAGGCCATCCTTGAGGCGCTGTTGCCGCGATAGCGCCCGCGAAAATCACCCGTTGTGCCGTAGACGGGTTGGGGCGATAGTCGCCCAGGCGGGGCTCTGCGGAGCAGACAGATGGTGTCCGATCTGGAAATCGCGGCGGTTCGGCCCGCCAAAGTGCCGCTTGCAATTTATTTCAGCAAAGTGTTACAACTGTGCCAACCCGGTGCGAATGCGTGCCGGGCGGCGCGGTTTTGTCGACCTTGCGGAGGCGGGGGACGAGACCGCTGACATCACAATGGCCGGTTTCGACTGGCTGGACTGACGACAGGAGCGCTTGGGAGGAAAGCCGCCCGCAACAGCCAGTCAGGTGAAATCCGTTTCACCATGGTCGCGATCCGAGATCGACGGCCATTCCAGTGTCCACAACATATCTGCCAACCACCATGAGGAGGAATTCATGAAGAAGATCGTTGCCGCGCTCGCGGCGCTCGCCATCTCGGCATCGGCGCTGATCGCGCCTGCGTCGGCGCAGGACAAGAAGTACACCATTGCGCTCATTCCTGGCCTGACCACCGACGGTTTCTACATCACCATGCGCAAGGGCGCCCAGGCGGCGGCTGATGCGCTCGGCGTCAACCTGGTCTTCCAGGGCGCCCCGGACTTCAACCCGGTAACGCAGGTTCCCGTGCTTGACGCGGTCATCGCCAAGAAGCCGGACGCGATCCTGATCGCGCCGACCGACAAAGTCCAGCTGGTCGAGCCGCTGCGCAAGGCCAGCGATGCCGGCATTCCGGTGATCACCGTCGACACCTTCATCGGCAGCGGCGTCTACCAGACCGGCGCCGGCGACGCTGATTTCCCGCTGTCCTACATCGCGTCGGACAACATCCTCGGCGGCGAGATTGCCGCGCGGGCACTGGCCACCGCTATCGGCGACAAGGGCAAGGTCTACGTTTCAAACGTGAAGCCTGGCATTTCGACCACCGACCAGCGCGAAGAGGGCTTCAAGAAAGAGATGGCGGCCAACCATCCCGGCATCACCGTGCTCGAAACGCAGTTCAACGACAACGACGCCAACAAGGCCGCCTCGCAGCTGCAGGCCGTGTTCGCGCGCAATCCCGATCTCGTTGGCGTGTTCGGCGCCAACCTGTTCTCCGCGCTCGGCGCGGCGAATGGCGTTCAGCAAGCTGGGCAGACTGGCACAGTCAAGGTCGTGGCGTTCGACGCGCCGACCAGCATCGTCGACAACATCAACACGGGCCTGGTCGACGTTGCGATTGCCCAGCATCCCGCCGAGATCGGCTATTTTGGCGTCGTTTCAGCCTATGCCCATCTGACCGGCAATTCGATCCCGGTTGCGATCGGCACCGGCTTCACGATCATGGACAAGTCCAACATCGCCGACCCGAACATCTCGAAGTATCTTTATTCCGAATAAGTCCAGTCAGCCAGGTCTCCTTCCGGCGCGCCGGGAGGGGACCTGCGCCCTGGACCCTGCTTTAGGCGGCGCCGCGGATCGGATCCATTCATGACCTCAACATCATCAAGCGGTGAAACGCATGTTGCCCCCCAGGCGGACCACGGTGATCCCACAAGAAGCCTGATCGCACGTATCGCCGATGGACGTGCCTGGCTGTTCCTCGCCGGCCTGATCATCTGTTTCGAGGTCTGGTCGCGGCTCGCCTTCGGCGCCACCTTCGTTCTCAACCCGTTCAACGTGCAATCCATAGCGATCTTTGCCGTGGCGCCGCTGCTGCTTGCGACCGGCCAGACCTTCGTCATCATTTCGGGCGGCATCGACCTCTCGCTCGGCTTCATCATGGGCCTTGCGGCCGTCGTCGCCGCCCATGCCACGAACATGGCGGGAGCCGCCATCCCGCTGCCACTGGCCATGCTGGCAGGTATTCTGGCTGCCGTGATCGTTGCCGGCGTGCCGGGTATCATCAACGGCCTGCTGATCTCGCGGCTGAGAATTCCGCCCTTCATCGGCACGCTCGGCATGTTCGGCGTGGCGCGCGGTGCCGCCTATCTCCTTGCTGGCGGCACGACGGTGCCGGTGCAGAATTCCTGGTTCGCGCTGCTCGGCAACGGCAAGTTCCACGGCGTGCCCTATCTTGTCATGATCACCGCCGTCTTCGTCGTGGTGATGCACTACATCCTGAGCCAGACCCGGTTCGGCCAGCACAATTACGCCATCGGCGCCAATGTGCAGGCGGCGAGCCGTGCCGGCATCGACATCAGGGGGCACATCCTTCGCCTCTATGTGCTGTCGGCGATGTGCGCCGGCCTCGGCGGCGCGCTCTACGCGGCGCGCTTCACCGCGGGCGCGGCGCAGGCCGGCGAACCCTTGCTGCTCGACAGCGTGGCTGCCGTCGTCATCGGCGGCGCCAGCCTGTTCGGCGGCTCTGGCACCATCTTCGGCACCGTCGCCGGCGCGCTGGTGATCGCGGTCATCCAGTACGGGCTGGTCTTCGTCAATGTCGAGCCGTTCTGGCAGTTCATCGCCGTCGGCCTCGTCATCATCATTTCCGTCCTTATCGACCAGGCGCAACGCCGGTTCAGTGGAGCCCGCCAGGATGAATAGTCAGGAACAGACCACGCCCCTGCTGGAGGTCCGCAACCTTTCCAAGCATTTTGGAGCCGTCCGCGCCTTGAACGATTTCTCCATGGTCGTGCGGCCGGGCGAAGTGGTGGCGCTGGCCGGCGACAACGGCGCCGGCAAGACGACGCTGATCAAGGCGATTTCCGGCGTCTTCCAGCCGACCGGCGGCGAGATCCTGCTCAGGGGCCAGCCGGTGAGCTTTTCGACGCCGCAGGAGGCGCGTGAGAAGGGCATCGAGACCATCTACCAGGACCTGGCGCTGGCCGACAATCTGTCGATCGGCGCCAACATCTTCCTTGGCCGCGAACCGATGCGTAAAGCCTTCGGCTTCCTGCCGGTGCTCGACCGCAAGGCGATGGCGGTTGCCGCCAAGCAGACGATGGGGCGGCTCGATTTCCATGTCAGCCGGCTCGATGCGCCGGTCAGCAATTTCTCCGGCGGTCAACGCCAGGCCGTCGCCATCGGCCGCGCCGTCTATTGGGACGCGCAGATCCTGATCATGGACGAACCGACCGCAGCCCTTGGCGTGCCCGAGCAGCGCAAGGTGATTTCGCTGATCCACCAGCTCAAGGCGCAAGGCCGTGGCGTGATCTTTATCTCGCACAATCTGCAGGACATTTTCGCCGTCTCCGACCGCATCGTCATCCTCAGGCGCGGCGTCCAGGCCGGCGAGCGCAAGATCTCGGAAACCAACCACGACGAAGTCGTCAAGCTGATGGTCGGTGGGTAGGCGAAGGCCGGTTTCGAACCGGGCCGCCTCGCGGTCCTGCCATCGCATTATGCCGAGAGGGCGTCGAATATCGCCTTCGTTTCGGCGACAAGCGTGCGCATCAACTGCCCAGCCGGAAGCTCTTTGTTCAGCGCTGCTGCTTGCCCGTACAGGTGAAAATCGAAATCTCCATTCCCCTTTGCGTGCCCGGCATCGCCGAGCGGCGCACTGAGCGAATACATTTGCGGGAAATCCGGCAGGCGCGTTCGGCTCTCTTCCATCTCCAGGGCGTAACGCGTGCGCTTCGTCCGTGCAGCGCGGCCGGAAAAGGCATTGCTGACCATTGTATCCATGTCGGTCGCGGAGCGGATCAGGGCGCGGCGCGGCGCATCCGTGCCGGCCTCGTCACAGGACAGAAAGCCGGTGCCGATCTGCACGCCGCTGGCGCCAAGGGCAAAAGCAGCCGCTATGCCTCGGCCGTCGGCAATGCCTCCCGCGGCAATGACCGGGAGATCGATGGCATCCACGATTTGGGGAACCAGCGCCATCGTTCCCACGCCGTCACCTGGATCGGTCGGAACGTGAGAGCCGCGATGCCCGCCCGCTTCCCATCCCTGGGCGATGACGGCGTCGATGCCGGCCTCGGCGAGCTTGCGCGCCTCGGCGACGTTCGTCGCGGTGCTGATGATCACGAGTCCGGCCTGCTTCAGCCGGCCGATCGCTGTCGCGTCCGGTATGCCAAAGTGGAAACTGACGACAGGTGAGCGGACCTCGAGCACGAGTTCGAGCCTGGCCTCGTCGAAGCCCGGTCCCAGCGATGGCAGCCTTGCCGGCGGCGCGCCGAGAGACAGCTCCTCGTAGTAAGGGCGCAGCCTGTCCATGGTCTGGGCCAGGACGGCATCACTCGTGCGGGGTTGCGGATGAGCGAAGAAATTTAGGTTGAACGGATGATTGGTCCCCGCTCTGACCTTGCGAACCGCTTCATGCAGACCATCCGGCGGCATCGATGCGCAGCCTAGCGATCCCAATCCGCCGGCATTGCTCACTGCCGCGGCGAGCTCGGGCGTCGCCGAACCAGCCATAGGGGCCTGGATGATCGGATGCTCGATCTTCAGCAGATCGCATAAACGACGGTTCGGCCACATGAGCGTCTTTCCGGTACCCAAGTGAGGATCGCACGCGATGCCAGCATAGGCCTGCGATGGGGTCGGGTCACCGGAATTATGCGGACGCCACAGCCGCCACCGACTCCCGCTCCACCAGCGGGCATTCGAGCTTTGTGATCGGATACCGCCCTCGTCCGGGCGTAGGCGGCGCTTCCAGCTGCTCGATCGCCCATTGGCCCATCGCCATGTGCGGCAGGATCGATGTCGTCAGCGGCGGGAAGAGGTGGCGGGCGATTTCCTCGTCGTCGTAGCCGACCACGGAAATATCCTGCGGGATGTGCAGGCCGGCCTCCTTCAGCGCCTCGTAGCAGCCGATGGCGGTGCGGTCGTTCTGGCAGAAGATCGCGGTCGGGCGATCCTTGAGCGCCAGCAGCTTGACGGTCGCTGCATAACCCGCACTGGCCGACCAGTCGCCCTCGACCACCAGTTCCGGGTCGAAGGGGATGTCGGCGGTGGCGAGTGCGCGGCGGTAGCCCTTGAGCCTATCCTGCGCCGCCTGCATCCACGGCTCGCCAGTGATGGTGGCGATGCGGCGGTGGCCATGGCCGATCAGATGGCGGGTCGAACTCTGGCCGCCGGCGATCTCGGAGGGCACCACGGCGGGGAAGGCATAGTCGGCCGTATAGCAGTTGAGCAGGATGACCGGGATGTCGAGGCTGTAGAGGAAGTCCGGCGCGGTGATTTCGCGGGTGAAGATGGTCATGTAGATCAGCGCCGAGATGCCGCGCCTGGTGAGCGCCTGGATAGCCCTCGGCTCCATGACGGCGTCGCCCATGGTCTGCGCCACCAGGAGCACATTGCCGGCATTCCACGAGGCCTGGCGCGCGCCTTCGATGGCTACCACCGCTTCCGGACTGGTGGCGAGCTGGTCGACGGCAAAGCCAATGACGCCGTCCAAGCCCTCGAACGGGGTGACGGGCGCACGCAAGGCGGAGAAGGCCGGCGCGGCATAGCCGAGCGTCCGCGCCGCCTCGATCACCCGGTCGCGCGTCTGCTGCGACAGCCGGATGCCCGGCGAATTGTTGAGCACGAAGGACACCGTCGCCTGCGAGCAGCCGGCGGCTCTCGCGATGTCGGTCATGGTGACGCGACCCTTGGGACCTCTGGCGGACGGCTTGCGACGCCTGGAGGCCTCCGGGGGATCGCGCAGTTCCGTCGGTTCGCTCATGTCGGCATCGTTTCCCAAAGTCCGGCCCCGTTAGGCCGGCATCGACGGCAAGGCGGTTTCAATCAGGCCCATTAATCGGAGATGCACGATTATAACTATTATCATACGCGAAGCGTTCTGTGCCAGTAGCGCCGCATGGCGACGAAAACAACTGGTCGAGACCGCAAAAACGGTGATTTTCTCAAGCTTTTCGCGCAGCAGCAGCCATGGCGCCGCCGCCGTCCTTCCTCCCTGACGTTCCCCGCGGCACCGACCTCCTCCGCCCCGCGACGCGTCCTTCCCAGCACCATGACTAATACTATTTACTAATAGTCGTAAGCGTTCTACTGTCAACTCGTCGTGACCGATCCGGGTTCGGACCGGTCGCGACGAGACCCGATGCGTGGCGCGCCACCCGTCCGGATTGCCCCGGAAAAAGCCCGCCGCGCACTCACGAAAATGTCAGACAAATCGGACTATTTACGAACGACAAATGAGTGTCTAGTGTTTCGGTCGCGGCTGGATTGGCGCCGTTCTTTTGCTGTCAGACCCTCGAGGAGGAGGGCGTCCGGGCCGCAGCCGAGACATCAGCGATGAGTTTCAAAAGGGAGGTTGAACATGAAATCTGTGATCCGTACCGCATCCATCGCCGCCGCGGCCTTGGCTCTCGGCCTGTCGGCGAGCGCAATCGCGCGCGCCGACGACAAGCCGACGCTGGCCTTCGTCGTCAACGGCGCGTCCGACTTCTGGAAGGCGGCGGAAGCCGGCGTGAAGAAGGCGCAGGGCGAACTGCCCGACTACAATCTCGAGCTGAAGTATCCCGAGCAGTCGTCGGTCGCCATCCAGCAGCGGCTGATGGACGATCTGGTGACCGCAGGCGTCAAGGCGATCATGGTGTCGGCCGTAGACCCGAAGACCTCGACCGACGGGCTGAACAAGATCGCTTCGGAAACGGCGCTGTTCACCACCGACAGCGACGCCCCGCAGACCAAGCGCGTTGCCTATATCGGCTCGTCCAATGTCGATGCCGGCAAGCAGGCGGCCGAGATCGCCAAGAAGGCCATGCCGAACGGCGGCAAGTGTCTCGGCTTCGTCGGCCTGCTCGGCGCCGACAACGCCAAGGAGCGCATCCAGGGCATGAAGGACGGGCTCACCGGCACCAAGATCGAACTGATCGACGTGCGCGGCGACGACATCGACCAGGCCCGCGCCAAGAAGAATGTCGAGGACGCGCTGGTTGCCAGCCCAGACGTCACCTGCATGGTCGGCTTCTACTCCTACAACACGCCGCGCATCTATGAAGCGCTGCGCGACGCCGGCAAGCTCGGCTCGATCACCGTCGTCGGCTTCGACGACGATCCGATCACGCTGGGCGGCGTCAAGGAAGGCACCGTGGCCGCCACCGTCGTGCAGCAGCCCTTCGAATGGGCCTATCAGGGCATGAAGCTGATGGCCGCCTATCTCAAGGGCGACAAGTCGGGCGTTCCGGCCGATGGGCTGATCATCATCCCGACCAAGATCATCGGCAAGGACGATGTCGACGCCTACGCCGCCAACCTCAAGGCGATGTCCGGAAACTAGGACGAGAACAATTGCGCCGGCTCAAGGGACTGCCTTGAGCCGGCGTTCGTATTGACGGGCCTGCGAAGGCCCGTCAGTCTGCTGAAGGGGTCGTTCTGGGGCCTACCGGCTGCTGGCAAGCGCGATGAATCATGGCGTGATGAATTATTCCGACACATCCATCGTTGCATCCACGGTCGCTCCGTTTCTGAGCCTGGAGAGCGTGCGCAAGACCTATCCCGGCGTGGTGGCGCTGGACGGGTTTTCGATGGAGGTGAGGCCGGGCGAGGTGATCGGACTGGTCGGCGAAAACGGCGCCGGCAAATCGACGCTGATGAAGATCCTCGGCGGCGTGACGAGGCCGGACACCGGCACCATCACCGTCGACGGCGTCGCGCATGAGGGGCTCACCGTCGAGGCCAGCCTCGGCTCCGGCATCGCCTTCGTCCACCAGGAACTCAATCTGTTCGAAAACCTCGATGTTGCCGCCAACATCTTCTTCGGCCGCGAGCCGCTGCGCGCCGGGCCGCTGAAGCTGGTCGACCGCACCAAGCTGCGCACCATGGTGGCGCCGCTGCTGAAGCGGGTCGGCGCCAATTTCTCGGCCGATGCGCCGGTGGCATCGCTGTCGCTTGCCCAGCAGCAGATGGTCGAGATCGCCAAGGCGCTGTCGATCAAGGCGCGGCTGGTGATCCTCGACGAGCCGACATCCAGCCTGCCGCTCGCCGAAACCGACAAATTGCTCGATGTCATCAAGGCGCTGAAGGCGGAGGGCATCAGCGTCATCTTCATCTCGCACCGGCTGCATGAGGTCGAGCGCGTCGCCGACCGCGTCGTCGTGCTGCGGGACGGCATGCTCGCCGGCACATTGCCGAAAAGCACCATCAACCACGACCAGATGGTCAAGCTGATGATCGGCCGCATGCTGAAGGAACGCGAGAAGGCTGCCGAATCGGCGCGCCCGCCGGGCGGCGTGGCGCTTTCGGCCAAGGCAGTGCGCACCAGCGCCTATCCCGACCGTCCCGTCGATCTCGACGTCAGGCATGGCGAAATCCTCGGCCTTGCAGGCCTGGTCGGCTCCGGCCGCACCGAACTGGCGCGCGTGCTGTTCGGCATCGACGAACGCTTCGGCGGCAGCGTCAAGCTGGACGGCAAGGAACTCGCGCTCGGCTCGGCGGCGGATGCGGTGGCCAGCGGCATCTTCCTGGTGCCCGAGGACCGCAAGCTGACCGGCATCCTGCTCGATCTGTCGATCGCGCAGAACATCTCACTGCCCAATCTGCCGGCGCATGCACGGCGCTCGCTGGTCTCGGCCAGCGCCGAGGTCGCCACCGCCGAGAAGCAGAAAGCAAATCTCGGCATCAAGGCGCCATCGGTCGCGACCCGCACCGGCACGCTGTCGGGCGGCAACCAGCAGAAAGTGGTGCTGGGCAAGTGGCTGGCGATGAACCCGAAGGTGATGATCCTCGACGAGCCGACGCGCGGCATCGATATCGGCGCCAAAGCGGAAATCTACGGGCTGATGCGGGCGCTGGCCGATGCCGGCGTCGCCGTGCTGATGATCTCCAGCGACATGGAGGAGGTGATCGGCGTCTCGGACCGTATCGCCGTCATGCATGAGGGCCAGATCTCGGGCATTCTCGACAAGGACTATTTCAGCCAGGAAAACGTGCTGCTGCTCGCGGTCGGCAAGAAGCCGAACTAGATTTTGTTTCGCCGCAGGTTCTGGTCGCAAGACCGTAGAACACTTTTGCGGAACCTGCTCAGGCAGGCATTGGGGAGAAGACGATGAGCAAAAAAGACCTCGGCCTGCTGATCCTCATCCTGGTGGTGGGAACGGTGGTGGCGATCATCAATCCGCGCTTCCTCTTGCCGATCAACCTTGCCAACACCTCGAACCTGATCGGCCTGTTCGGCATTCTGTCGATCGGCCAGGCCTTCGTCATCATCACCGGCGGCATCGAATTGTCTGTGGGATCGGTGGTTGCGCTGCTCGGGACTCTGTTCATCGACTTCATCGCCGTGCGCGGGATGGATTGGCCGCTGGCCTTCGTGCTGATCATTGCGCTCGGCGCCGTCATCGGCCTGGTGCATGGCTGGCTGATCACGCGGCTGAAGCTGCAGCCCTTCGTGGTGACGCTCTGCGGCTTGCTGATCTATCGCGGCGCGGCGCGCTTCTACACCGCCGACGGCACGGCTGGCTTCGGCTTCGGCCAGAATTTTCCGGACCTTGAATTCCTTACCGCCGGCCGCAGCTACGGCGTGCCGAACAGCTTCATCGCGCTGATCGTCATCTCAGTCGTGATGTGGGTGGTGCTGCACCGCTCGGTGTTCGGGCGCTATCTCTACGCCATCGGCAAGAACGAGGAAGCGGCGAAATATTCCGGTATCCGCACGGGGCGCGTGGTGATGGCGGCCTACGTCATCTGCGGCGTGCTGACGGCGCTGTCGGCGATCTATTTCGCCATGTACACGCGCTCGATCTCGCCGGCCAGCCACGGGCAGTTCTACGAGCTCTACGCCATTGCGGCGGCCGTGCTCGGCGGCTTCTCGCTGCGCGGCGGCGAAGGCTCGTTGATCGGCGTCATCCTCGGCACGGTGCTGCTGCAGGAATTGCAGAACCTCGTCAATCTGCTCGGCATCCCCTCCTCACTCAACTTCGCGGTGATGGGCGGGGTGATCCTGATCGGCGTGCTGGTCGACCAGCAATGGGGCGTGTTCCGGGCACGGCGGCAGATGATCGACGCCACGCGCAAGAACGTGGCGGGCGCGCCGGCGGAGTAGCTGCTTGTCTCTCCCTTCTCCCCTTGTGGGAGAAGGTGGCCTCGCGAAGCGAGGTCGGATGAGGGGTGTTGGAAGGATCGCCACCTCGAAGAGGTAAGCGATTAAGATCCTTCAATTTTCTCGCGCCGCGTTTCCTCCAACACCCCTCTTCCGTCTCGACGCTGCGCGCCGATCCACCTTCTCCCACAAGGGGAGAAGGCAAAAAGGCGTCCTAGATCATGCTCGACAGGTCGGAGAACGCCATCGCCTTGCGCAGCACTTCGGCGAAGCGTTCGCCTGCCACTTCGCGGGCGCCGCTGTTGTCGATCGAGGTAACGTCGGGGCCGGACAGCGCAACCGATGTGCTGCGCGCCAGGCGGGCCAGCACCTCGCCGCGCGATTCGCGGCCGCGCATGGCCAACCGCTCGGCGAGGATTTCCGGCGTGGCGGTGATCTCGACGACGGCCAGATTGGCGTAGCGGTCGCGCAACACCGGAATGATGCCGCGCGACACGTTGGCGACGGCGACCTGGCCGTTGGCGACCGACCAGTCGACATCGGCCGGAATGCCATAGCGCAGGCCATGCGCCTCCCAGGCAATGGCGAAGGCGCCGTCGGCCTCGGCTTCGGCAAAGGCCGCGTCGGCCAGCGTGTCGTGGTCCTCGCTCGCCGCATCGCTCGGCCTTGTGATGACCCGGCGCACGAACTCCAGCCGGCTCTCATCGGCGAAACGCGCCTTGGCAAAGCCGATCACCGTGTCTTTGCCGGCGCCGCTCGGTCCGACCACGGCGACAAAAACGCCGTGGCGGATCGGAAAGGTGTCGGTGGAGAGTTCGCGTTCGATCAATGCCGAGACCATCATGCGACCCGGCGCCCCTGGCGCCAGACGGTGCGGACGACCGGCACATGGTCGTCGACGCGCACGCGCACCAGGTCGGCGCGCCGGCCCTGTTCGATGACGCCGCGATCGCTGAGGCCGACCGCCTCGGCCGGGTTCTTCGACACCATGGCCACCGCCTGCGGCAGCGAAATGCCCTCGACGACATCGCCGAGGAAGAAGGCCGACTGGATCAGGCTGAAAGGAATGTAATCCGACGACAATATGTCGAGCAGGCCGTCGCCGGCGAGCGTGCGGGCCGAGACGTTGCCCGAATGCGAGGCGCCGCGCATGACGTTGGGCGCGCCCATCAGCACGCCGAGCCCGGCCGCTTTCGAGGTCCGTGCCGCTTCCTCGGTGGTCGGGAATTCGGCAACGCGCACGCCCTGCTCGATCGCCGCCTCGACATGGCCCGAGGTGGCGTCGTCGTGGCTCGCCAGCACGATGCCGCGCTCATGGCAGGCGGCGGCGATGAAGACGCGGTTGGGACCGGAGTTCATGGCCGATTCCGCCATGCGCTTCTCGCAGAACTTCTGAAAGGCGCGATCCGTCAGCTTCAGCTTGCGCTGGTAATAATAGGCATAGGTCTCGAGATTGACGAACTGGCGCTGTCCCGGCGCATGATCCATCAGCGAAGCCAGCTTCACCCGCTTATCGGTCTCGAAATTGGCGAAGGCCCTCAGGCAATCGGGTGCCGAAACTTCGCAGCGCAGATGGATGAAGTGATCAGCCCGCAGCCGGTCCTGCTCGACGCTATCCTCGATCGCATCGGCCAGCTTGCGGATGTCGGCGGAGTTCAGGTCGGCATCCTCGTCCATGCCGACGCGCAAGGCGTCGAACACGGTGGTGATGCCGGCGGTCGCCACCTGCGCGTCATGGGCAAGCACGGCGGCGATCGGGTTCCAGCGCACTTTCGGCCGCGGCGCGTAGTGGCCCTCGAGATGGTCGGTGTGGAGTTCGACCAGGCCGGGGATCACGTAGTCGCCGCCCATGTCCTCGCCGGTGCGGGCGGCGCCGGGATCGATGGCGGCAATCAGGCCGTCGCGCAGCACGAGCGAGCCCTCGACGATCTCGTCGGCAAGCACGATGCGGGCGTTGGTGAGAACGGTCTCGGCGGTCATTTCAGGCAGTCCTTGATCTCAGGCAGTTTTTCTGGCCGGGCGACGCCCGAGCGCGTGATGGGAAAGCACCATGAACGGCGCGCCCGGTTCGGTTTCGACAAACAGCGTAAGCGCATCGACGGGCACCGGCCGCAGCAGCACCTCCGCGAACAGGCTGTCTATTGCTGCGCGCAGACGAGGGCTTTCCTGTGACGCGGCGCGGCCGGACAGCGTCATGTGGAAGCGAAAGGTCTCGAAGACGTAAGGGTAGCCCCACTGGCAGAGGTTGCGGAATTCGGCCGGCTTCAGCGAATCGGGGCTGCGGCGTTCGATCTCAGCCTCGGTCAGCGGCGCGCGGAAGCGGTCGAAGCCGAGCACAACGTCATCCGCAAAACGGTTGAGCGCCGGCAGCGGCGCTTCCGGCACGAGCGCGAAAAAGCCGTCGATCTGGCCGACGACGAGGCGTGGAATGGTGACCGGCATGGTCGCTTCGGCGAAGCTGTCGAGTGCCGCGCGCAGCGAGGCTTCCGTCTCGTTCGGCGCCAGCTGGAAGGGCGCCTTCAGTGTCGCATGGAAGCCGTAGCGCCGCGCCGACGCCGTATGGAAGGCGACTTCCGCCGCCGACAATTCACCGACGGCCTCGACCGGCCGGGTCGCGGCGCCGAACGGATCGCGGCCAAGCCAGTTGGCGGCGATCCGCGCCAGCGGCTCGTCCTGCCTGGGAGTGAAGTAAATGGCGTAGCGCATGAGAAAACCTCGTCAGCCCGCTGCCATAGGTGATTTCCATGACGGATTGACGAAGCTTTGAAGAGTTTTCGATGGCAAATCGACCCAGCGGGGTCCTTAGCCGACGATTTTTCCGTGCTGGACCAACAAATTCTGGATCACGCCTTCATCAGCCATTCGTGCTCGGGCGCGTTGTGGAATTTCCAGGTGCGCTTCGGCCCGGCCATGACATTGAGATAATAGAGGTCGTAGCCATGGCAAGCTGCGCAAGGGTGATAGCCCTTGGGCACCAGCACGACATCGCCATCCTCGATCGCCATCGCCTCGTCCAGCGCACGCGCGCCGTCTGTGTCGGGATCGGTGTAAACGCGCTGGAAGGCAAAGCCCTGCGGTGGGTTGAGGCGGTGATAGTAGGTCTCCTCGAGATAAGACTCCGCCGGCAGATTGTCCTGGTCGTGCTTGTGCGGCGGATAGCTCGAGGTGTGACCACCCGGCGTGATGACCTCGACCACCAGCAGCGAATCGGCCGGCTTGCCTTCCGGCAGGATGTTGGTGACGTAACGCGTGTTGGTGCCCTTGCCGCGGGTTTCCTGGCCAAGATCGTCGGGCGCGATGACGCGAACCGGCAGGCCGCCGCCAAGCCCCGGCGCCGAGCAGACGGCAAGCTCGAGATCGGTGTCGGCGGTGACCGACCAGTCCGACCCCTCGGGCATGTAGACCGACCACGGCTTGCCGTCGAAGGGCGACATGCGCTGGCCGAGCAGGCCAAGATCCTTGCCACCGACGCTTGCCTTGCCCTTGCCGGTGACGAAGACCAGGCAGACTTCGCGATCTGTGGTTTCACCGGACGCGCTTTCACCGGGCTTCAGCCGATGCAGATCGAAACCGACATAGGTCCAGCCGGCATTTTTCGGCGTCACATGGGCGACGCGGCCATGGCCCTTGTTGGCTTTGACGAGCAGCTTCGACATCTGGGTTACTCCTTCGGTTCGGGCTCGGTCGGTGCCTTGCCCTCTTCGGCTGGCTTGTAGAGGTAGAAGAACTGCCAGACGGCGTAGCCAGCGAAGCCGAGCGCGATCACGCCCCAGAATGGCGTGCCGGAGGCGAACTCGATTGCCGACCAGATCAGGCAGACCGCGACGATGGCAACGCGCCGCCACAGCGGCCGGAAGAACGGGTGCTCATTATCTTTCATCGGGCCAATCCGGATTTCACCAACCGGACCTCGGATAGGCCGCCGGTCACGGCAAATCCAGCGTTCATGCGTTGGGGAAGCCTTGCGTCTCGACCGTGTACCCCGAAGCCGTCATCACCCGCATCAGCTCCTTGTAGCCGACCTGGGCCATTTTGAGCGGCGGATTCTTCTTTGGATCCTGCTCGGCCTCGACAACGAACCAGCCCTCATAGCCATGATCCGCCAGCCTCTGCACGATAGCGCCGAAATCCAGCGAGCCGTCGCCGGGCACGGTGAAGGCACCGAGCGCCACGGCGTCGAGAAAGGACTGCCTGGTGCGGTCGAGACTGTCGATCACGCCCATGCGTACGTCCTTGACGTGAACATGGTTGACGCGCTTGTGATGATTGTCGATGGCGCGCAGCACGTCGCCGCCGGCAAAGGCCAAATGACCCGCGTCGAGCAGCAGCGGAATGCCTTCGCCGGAATGGCGCATGAAGGCGTCGAGTTCCGGCTCGGTCTCGACGACCGCCGCCATGTGGTGATGATAGGACAGCGGCATGCCTTTCTCGGCACACCATTCGCCGAATTCGGTCAGCCGCCGGGCGTAGGCCTTCATCTCGTCGCCGGAAAGTTTGGGCTTGGTGGCGAGTGGCTTCGAGCGGTCGCCCTGGATGGAACGGCCGACCTCGCCATAGACGATGCAAGGCGCGTTCACCGCCTTGAACAGATCGATCATCGGCTGGATGCGATCCTTGTTCCTCGCCATCTCCTCATCGACCAGCGTGCCGGAGAACCAGCCGCCGCACAGCGTGACGTCGGCTTCCTTCAGGATCGGCAGCATCACCTTGGGGTCGTTGGGGAAGCGGCGGCCCATCTCCATGCCGGTGAAGCCGGCCGAGCGCGACTGCGCCAGGCACTCCTCCAGCGACACGTCATCGCTGAGTTCAGCAAGATCGTCGTTCCACCACGCGATGGGGGACATGCCCAGTTTGGCTCTCAAGTCGTCACTCCAATGTCAGATCGTTGCAAGGCGACCTCAGGTTTTTATGAGCGGCGGGCTCAAGCCTGCCGCTCGCTCAAGGCTTCCTCGTATTTCTTGCGCGCGGCGTTCACCTGCGGCCGTGCCGAGACTTCCGGCACAGCGACGTCCCACCAGTGGCCGCCGGCATCGGTCGACACCAGCGGGTCGGTGTCGATGACAAGAACCGTGGTACGGGCGTTCTTCTTCGCCTGCTCTAGCGCGGTTTCAAGCCCGGCGATCGACGACACTTTCTCGGCGATGGCGCCGAGGCTTGCCGCATGCGCGGCGAAGTCGATGTCGGGCAGGATCTCGTGGCGCGAGTCCTTCAAGAGATTGTTGAAGTTGGCGCCGCCGGTCGCCATCTGCAGCCGGTTGATGCAGCCATAGCCTCTATTATCGAGCAGCACGATTACCAGCTTGAGGCCGAGCATGACCGAGGTCGCGATCTCGGAATTGAGCATCAGATAGGAGCCGTCGCCGATCATTACGACGACCTCCTCGTCGGGCTTGGCCATCTTGACGCCGAGCCCGCCGGCGATCTCGTAGCCCATGGTCGAGAAGCCATATTCGGCATGGTAGGAGCCGGGCGCGCCGGCCTGCCAGAGCTTGTGCAACTCGCCGGGCAGACCGCCGGCGGCATGCAGCAGGGTCACACTGGCGCCCATCGTGCGCTGCACGGCGCCGATCACCTGCGCGTCGGACGGATAGGCGGCATTGGTCGAGGCCGTCACCTTGGCGGCATCGGCCTGCCAGTCCGTCTTGCCCTTGATCGCATTGTCGGTCCAGGCGGCAGGCGCCTTCCAGCCCTTCAGCGCGGCAGCGAGTTCGGAGAGCCCTTCCGCTGCGTCGGCGACCAACGGCAGTGCCCAGTGCTTGCCGGCATCGAAAGGCTGGCTGTTCAGGCCGATGATGGTCCGGCCGGAATTCTTGAACAGCGCCCAGGAACCGGTGGTGAAATCCTGCAGCCTGGTGCCGACGGCGAGCACCACGTCGGCCTCTTCCGCCAGCCGGTTGGCGGCCGAAGTGCCGGTAACGCCGACCGCGGCCATGTTGAGCGGATGATCGTCCGGCAGCGAGGATTTGCCGCCTTGCGTCTCGCAGACCGGAATGCCGGCGCCCTGCACCAGCTTCGCCAATTCTCCGGACGCCTGCGAATAGAGCACGCCGCCGCCGGCGATCACCAGCGGCTTTTTCGCGCCCTTGAGCGCTGCCACCGCGGCCGCCAGTTCCTGGCGATCGGGGCGCACCCTGCGCGGCGTCCAGACGCGCTCGGCAAAGAAGTTTTCAGGATAATCATAGGCCTCGGCCTGCACGTCCTGGCAGAGCGACAGCGTCACCGGCCCGCATTCGGCCGGATCGGTCAGCACCTGCATGGCGCGGTTGAGCGCCGGGATGATCTGCTCGGGACGGGTGATGCGGTCGAAATAGCGCGAGACGGCGCGGAAGCAGTCGTTGACCGTCGCCGTGCCGTCGGAAAAATCCTCGGCCTGCTGCAGCACCGGATCCGGCAAGCGGTTGGCGAAGACATCGCCGGGCAAGAACAGGACGGGCAGTCTGTTTACATGCGCAAGTGCTGCCGCCGTCACCATGTTGAGCGCGCCGGGGCCGATCGAAGAGGTCGCCGCCATGAAGCGGCGGCGGAAATTGGCCTTGGCATAGGCGATCGCCGCATGCGCCATCGCCTGCTCATTGTGGGCGCGG
Organism: Mesorhizobium sp. IMUNJ 23033; assembly: GCF_044778005.1. Lineage (NCBI taxonomy): Bacteria > Pseudomonadati > Pseudomonadota > Alphaproteobacteria > Hyphomicrobiales > Phyllobacteriaceae > Mesorhizobium > Mesorhizobium sp. IMUNJ 23033. Next base: position 158,168 of record NZ_JBJACT010000001.1, on the reverse strand, counting down.
AAGGTCGGCAGGTCGTCGCGCACCTGATAAAGCGCCTCGCCGATGCCGGCGACATTACCGTGGCCGAAGATCGCCCAGACGCCGCCGAAGATCTGAACCTTCTTGCCGTCGATCTCGGTCATCTGGCGGGACAGAAAGCGGGTCACAGCCTGCGCCATCGTCAGGCGAACGGTCTTGGTCATGTCGTTTCCTCCGGCTTTCCGTCTTCTTATGCGGCCTTGCGGCCGCGCGCGGCAAGCCATGCCTCGGTCAATTGCTCGAAGCGCGATGCCATGTCGGCCACCGCTTCGTCATCCGACATCCTGCCGGCAAGCCATTGTTCGGCGGCGTTGACGAAGATCGTGCGACCGACGGCAAAGCCTTTGACGATGGGCGCCTTAGCGGTGGCGGCGAAGGCCGCCTCCAACTCGTCCTGCGGCGCTTCCAGCCCGAGCAGCACGACGCCGCGGCACCATGGATCGTTCCTGACGATCACCGCCTCGATCTTCGCCCAGGCATTTGCCGAAGCCTGCGGTTCAAGCTTCCACCAGTCCGGCTTGATGCCGAGCGCATAGAGTTCCTCCAGCGCGCGCGGGATCGTCGTGTCGTCGAGCTTGCCGTGCTTGCCGGCGATGATCTCGACGAGAAGTTCTCGGCCTACCTTCCGCGCGGCCTCGAACAGCGCTCGGAGCTTCTGCTGCTGCTCCGTCTTCAGCGCCTCGGGATCGTCGGGATGGTAGAAGCACAGGCACTTGATGCAGTGCTCGACCGGCCATTCGACCAGTTGCGAGCCGATGTCCTGCGAGAATTCGAAGCGAAGCGGCCGCGAGCCCGGCAGTTCGACGGGACGGCCGAGCCAGGCGAAGGGATGGCGGGCGAACTCGAACATGGCGTCGCGGCCAAATTTCTCGTCGAGCAGCATGCCGTAGCCGCTGCGGCCAGCGGCAACCTTGGCGGCCGCCTTGACCGTCAGCACCTTGAAATCCTCGATGCGCGCGACATCGGCGCCAACCTTTGCCGCCACATCCTCGAGTTGGACGCGGTGGTCGCAGGCCAGCGCCATCAGCGAAGGAATGTCGCGCCGGCGGGTCGTCGCCCAATGGATGTGGTTGATCGCCTCGTCCTTGCGCAGCGCCAGATGCTTGCTGCCGTGCTTGAGGAAGAATTGCAGCTCCTCGAAGGTCGGATATTCCGGCGCGCAGAGCAGGCGCGACACGGCGAAGGCGCCGCAGGCATTGGCCCAGGTCGCCGCCGTGGCAAGGTTCTCGCCGCCGAGCCAGCCGCGCAGGAAGCCCGACATGAAGGCATCGCCGGCGCCGAGCACGTTATAGACCTCGATCGGGAAGCCCTTGCCGACGACGCCGTCCTCGAGATCGTCGCTGATCGGCCCGTCATAGACGATGCAGCCCATGGCGCCGCGCTTCAGCACGATGGTGGCCTTGGACAGCGAGCGGATGGTCTTCAGCGCGCTCAGGCAATCGTCGGCGCCGGACGCGATCATGATCTCTTCTTCGGTGCCGACGATGAGATCGCAATCGGGCAGCACGGTCTTCAACTGCGCCGAGACGCGGTCGGATTTGACATAGCGCTCAAAGCCTTCGGCATGGCCGGCGAGACCCCAGAGGTTGGGGCGGTAGTCGATGTCGAACACCACCTTGCCGCCCTTGGCTTTCATGATGCGGATCGCCTTGCGCTGGGCGGCGTCGCTGTTGGGCCGCGAAAAATGCGTGCCGGTGACGACGACGGAGCGCGCCGAGGCGATAAAGGCCTCGTCGATGTCCTCCTCCGCCAGCGCCATGTCGGCGCAGTCGGAGCGATAGAAGATCATCGGCGAGACGCCCTCCTCCTCAACCGACAGGAGCACCAGCGCGGTCAGCCTATCCCTGTCGGTCTTGAGGCCGTCGACCGAGACGCCTTCACGCCTGAGCTGTTCGCGGATGAAACGGCCCATCTGCTCGTCGCCGACGCGGGTGAGCAGCGCCGAGCGCAGGCCGAGCCTGGCCGTGCCGACCGAGATATTGGCCGGGCAGCCGCCAACCGACTTGGCGAAGGAGGTGATGTCCTCCAGCCGCGAGCCGGTCTGCTGGCCATAGAGATCGACCGACGCACGGCCGATGGTGATGACGTCGAGCGGTGTCTGTCTCGCTTCCACGGCTTCGCCCATTGGAACCTCCCATCGGCCTTGTTGTCTTGAGCAACTTCATTTTGGGGTACACGTGCGAGCGGCAGCGTGGCGCCGTCAATATGAAATAATAATTCCAATCCATAGTCAAGATGGAATGAGCATTCCTTTGCTGGAAAGTGCCGCCAAATCGGTGCGAGGCAGGTTTGGCTCCATTCACCAGGGAAGCGGACCATCGTCGTTGAAAAACCCGGCATTCGGGCCATCGGCATCCAGGGTCGCCAGGCGTATGACGATCTCAGCCGCCTGCTGCACGGTGCGGTGGCCTCTATGCCCATTCAGGTCGGTGGCGGTGTAGCCGGGCGCCGCGGCATTGACCTTGATGCCTTGCGGCGCGAGTTCCCGGGCGAAGGCCACGGTGATGGCGTTGAGGGCCGTCTTGGAGCTGCCGTAACCCATCATGTTGACCGAATGGTTCGGGGTGCCGGAGTCGAGCGCGCGGCCGATGGATCCCGTGGAGCTGCTCACCATGACGATGCGGGCGGCGGGCGCTGCAAGCAGCAGCGGCAGGAAGGCCTGTGTCACGCGGATCGGTCCGAAGACGTTGACGTCATAGGTGGCCCGGATATCGGCAAGATGCTGCTGGCTCGGCGGCAGCTCGTAATTGATGGCGACACCGGCATTGTTCACCAGAACGTCAAGGTAGGCGCTTTCCGCACCGACGGTTTTGGCGGCAGCCGCTACGCTTTCGTCCCGTGTCACGTCCAGCTCGAGCCATCGAACGTCCAGGCCTTCCGCGCGCAATTCCTGCGCCGTTGCCATGCCACGTTCGGCATCCCTGGCGCCGAGCCAGACCTTGAAGCCCATCGTCGCCAGCCGCCGGGCGATTTCGCGACCGATGCCCTTGTTGGCGCCGGTCACCACAGCGCTTTTCGATGTCGTCATTTTGGGGTCTCCATCTATCCATGTCGAAGACCCCCAAGATGGCGCGGCACAGGAAACGCCGCGCGCCGAAACCTCTTCCGCTCTTGCCTAATCCTCTCACAATGGTTGCGCGGCGCGTGTGGATGCGCGATGTTGACGCAATGAGCGAGGCCCTACGAGAGCTGATCGATATCGCCGGCCGCCACGCGCGCGGGCGTCGAACACCGACGGCGATCCCCCGCGTTTCGATCGGCCGCAGCGAAGTCACTTCTGCGCCGCTGCCGGGCGTGTGGGGATCGGGGATCTTGTTCGTGCTGCAGGGCGCGAAAACGGTTCTGATCGGCGACCGGGCCCTTCGCTACAATCCCGCCAGCTATTTCATCTACACTGTCGAGACGCCGACCATCAGCCAGATCGTCGAAGCGAGCGCCGCGCGTCCCTACCTGGCCATCGGCTTCACCCTTGACCTGCAGGCTGTCGCCGCGCTCCTCGTCGAGCACGAGCCGGCGGTTGGCGGCGACAGTTTCTCCACCTCTCCCGTCAATGACGAGCTGCTCGACGCGTTGCGTCGAATGATGCGGCTGCTTGACCGGCCAGCCGAGATCCCCGTGCTGGCGACCATGCTCGAACGCGAGATCTTGTTTCGGCTGCTGCAAGGCCCGCAAGGCGGAAAGCTTCGCCAGCTTGCGCGCACCGATGGCCATCTGGCCCGGATTGGCCAGGCGATCGCCTGGATCCGGACGCATTGCCATCAGACAATCCGGGTCGCAGATCTGGCCGAAATTGCCCATATGAGCAGCGCTGCATTTTACCGCCACTTCAAGGCGGCGACGGCCATGAGCCCGATCCAGTATCAAAAACAGATCCGGCTGCTGGAGGCCCGCCATCTGCTGGTCGCCAAGCCAGGCAACGTGGCACAGGTCGCCTTCGCCGTCGGCTACGAGAGTGCTTCCCAGTTCAGCCGGGAATATGCCCGTCAGTTCGGGTCGCCGCCTGCGCGCGACGCAGCGCGCCTGGTGGCAGGAGGCGAAGCGGCGGTAGAGGTCATTTAAGTATTTGTTTTTACGCAATTCCGGACGGAAAACCGCTAAGCACTTTTCCTGGAATTGCTCTAGACTTTGCGCTTGCGGCCCGTATCGCGCCGCTTTTCGCCGACGGCGACGGTCAGCGCCATGGCCAGCGCCATTGTTGCCGACAGCGAGCGGAAGCCGGCGAAATCGGCCTCGGCGACCTCGAACCAGACCTTGGCGAACTGGGCGAGCGGCGAAAACGAACTGTCGGTTATGGCCACGATTGGCACGCCCTGCTCGGAGATAGCGCGCGTCTCCTCGATGGTCGCCGGAGCATAGGGCGAAAAACTGATGGCGATGACGGCGTCGTTCGGCGTGGCAAAGCCGACCATCTCGGCGTTCAGGCCGGCGGCCGATTCGATCAGCTGGTTGCGGATCTTCAGCTTGCCCAGCGCATAGGCGATGTAGGAGGCGACCGGATAGGAGCGGCGCTTGGCCAGCACATAGATGGTCTCGGCCTTGGCCAGCAGAGCGATCGCCTCTTCGAAATGCGGTTCGTTGAGCGTGCGCGAAATGTCGCTGAGCGAGGTGCTGGCGGCGGCGACGAAGCCGTCGAAAATCGCCCGGTGGCCGGCACCCTCCTCGGCCTTGGCGCGCAGCGCTGCCAGCCTTTCGTCATAGGAGGAATTGCGCTCGCGCAGGCGCTCGCGAAACACCTGCTGCAGGCTGGTGAAGCCGTCGAAGCCGAGTTGCTGGGCAAAACGGATCAGGGTCGATGGCTGAACGCCGGCGGAAGCGGCGATGCTGGCTGCAGTGCCGAAGGCGATATCGTCGGGATTGTCGAGCGCATAGGCGGCGATCTGCGCGATACGCTTGGGCAGGCTCTGGCGCCGCTCCAGGATCGTCGCCCGCAGCGTCTCGAAATCGCGGGGCACCCGTTCGTCCATCGTCGCTCCGCCCAAGCCCATCTGTCGACGCCCCCTCTGTGCACATCATAGCGAGACTGTGCAAGAAGGCCACAAAAAATGAGTCACACGTTCCATTTGCGAGCAAAATGGATTAATTCATCCACACTATTTTGCCCCGCAGTGGAGATTGCAGAGATGGTCGGAGTCGGTCTTATCGGTACGGGCTTCATGGGCAAGTGCCATGCGATTGCCTGGAGCGCGGTCGGCACCGTCTTTCCCGAAGTCGCCAAGCCAAGGCTGGTGCATCTGGGCGAGGTCGATGCGGATCTCGCCAAACGCCGCGCCGCAGAATTCGGCTTCGCCAAAGGCTCCGGCGACTGGCGCGCCGTCGTCAACGACCCGGAGGTCGATGTCGTCTCGCTGACCACGCCCAACCAGTTCCACCCGGAAATGGCCATCGCCATCCTCGAGGCCGGCAAGCATCTGTGGTGCGAAAAGCCGATGGCGCCGGGCTTCGCCGAGGCGCAAGCCATGGCCGCGGCGGCGAAGAAATCGGGCAAGGTGGCCGCACTTGGCTACAACTACATCCAGAACCCTGCCATCCGCCATATCGGACAGCTGCTCGAGGAAAAGATGATCGGCGAGGTCAACCATCTGCGCATCGAGATGGACGAGGATTTCATGGCCGACCCCGAGGCGCTGTTCTTCTGGAAGCACGAAGCGGCTTCCGGCTATGGCGCGCTCGACGATTTCGCCGTGCATCCGCTGTCCCTGGTCAACGTGCTGTTCGGCCGCGTCGCCCGCGTCATGTGCGACATGGCCAAGCCCTATGCCGACCGCAAACTGGCATCTGGCGGGCGCCGCGCGGTCGAAACCTATGACATCGCCAGCGTGCTGATGCATCTCGAAAACGGCGTCGCCGGCACGCTGCTGGTCAACCGTTCGGCCTGGGGCCGCAAGGGCCGCATCGCCATCCAGATCTTCGGCTCCAAAGGCTCGATCCTCTACGATCAGGAGCGGTTCAACGAATTCCAACTCTACCTCACCGCCGACCGGCCGACCGAGCAGGGCTACCGTACCATTCTGGTGGCGCCGCACCACAAGCCCTACGACGCCTTCCTGCCGGCGCCCGGCCACGGCCTCGGCTTCAACGACCTCAAGATCATCGAATGCCGCGAACTCCTGACCCGGCTCGCCGGCAAGCCGGCACGGATCATCGACTTCGATGAAGGCCTGGAGATCGAGCGCACCGTGCATGCGATGGCGCGCTCGTTCGAGGAACAGCGCTGGATCGACGTGCGATAGCGGCAGCCGCGCCGGTTCCGGCGCGGCTGTTTCAACAGCGTCAGGCGGCGCCCTGGCGGCTATCCAGCATGGCGCGGCGCGCCGAGCGGCGCCACTCGACGGCGCCGGCAAGACCGTGCAGCACCGTCTCGGTGGTCGTCCAGTCGATGCAGCCATCGGTGATGCTCTGGCCGTAGACGAGCGGCTTGCCGGGCACGACGTCCTGGCGACCGGCGACGAGATTGCTCTCGATCATGACGCCGATGATGCGCTCGTCGCCCGCGGCAACCTGGCCCGCCACGTCGGCCGCCACCCTTGGCTGATTCTCCGGCTTCTTCGAGCTGTTGGCGTGGCTGACATCGATCATCAACCGGGGTGCGATGCCAATGCGGCCGAGTTCCGCAGAGGCGGCGGCGACACTCGCCGCATCATAGTTGGGCTGAATGCCGCCGCGCAGGATGACGTGGCAGTCCTCGTTGCCGGTGGTCGTCGCAATGGCGCTGCGCCCGCCCTTGGTCACTGCCATGAAATGATGCGGCTGGGCGGCGGATTTCACCGCCTCGGCGGCGATGCGCAAATTGCCGTCGGTGCCGTTCTTGAAGCCGACCGGGCAGGAGAGACCCGATGCGAGTTCGCGATGGATCTGGCTCTCGGTGGTGCGCGCGCCGATAGCGCCCCAGGCGACGAGGTCGGCAATATATTGCGGCGTGGTCATGTCGAGGAATTCGGTCGCCGCCGGCAGGCCGAGATTGTTGACGGCCGACAGCACGTTGCGGGCCATACGCAGCCCCTTGTCGATGTTGAAGCTGCCGTCGAGGTCGGGATCGTTGATCAGGCCCTTCCAGCCGACCGTCGTGCGCGGCTTCTCGAAATAGACGCGCATGACGATCTCCAGCCGGTCCGCCAGGGACTCGCGCAGCGCTGCCAGACGGCTGGCATAGTCCATGGCGGCGACCGGATCGTGGATCGAACAAGGGCCGACGACGACCAACAGCCGGTCGTCGGTGCCGGTCAAAATAGAATGGATCGCATTGCGCGAGGCGGCAACGGCGCGCGTCGCCGTCAGCGTGCGCGGTATCTCCCGCATCACCTCTTCCGGCGTACTCAGTTCCTTGATTTCGGTGACCCGAAGATCGTCTGTGGTGGTCAACACGGCTTTCTGCTCCTGATTGGGAGACCTGCCGGCTGAAACAAAAAAGCCGCCAGGTCTGGCGGCTGTTCGGATTTTGATGCTGCAATCTTCAGATCGAGCGCAATCCTCCCGCCGCCAGCGAGCTGCCGTAGCTAAAGTACCAGAACGTGGCGGTCAGGTGGATCATGCGGCTCATATAGTCGAAGCTGAGGCGCTTGTCACTACTCGCCGATCACGCCGGCTATGTTCTGGTCGTAGTCGACCAGCGAACCGGTCATGACGCCGGCCTGCGGGCTCAGCATATAGGTGATCAGCCGGGCAAGCTGCGCGGGCTTGACCAGCTGGCCCATAGGCTGGGAAGCCTCGGCCTTTTCCAACCAGTCGTCCGGCGCGTCGTGCCACTTCTTCTGCACGATCGCCTCGCCCTCGGTGTCCATCCATCCAGGCAGCACGGCGTTGCAGCGTATGCGGTTCTTCCGATAGGAGCTGGCGACATTCTTGGTCAGCGTCATCAGCGCGCCCTTGCTGGTCGAATAGGGCGTCAGGAACGACTGGCCGGCATGCGCCGACATCGACAGCACGTTGACGATGGAACCGGGTGCCTTGCGTTCGAGCAGATGCGCCACCAGGCCCTGCATCAGGAAGAACGGGCCGCGCACATTTGTCGCGAAGATCGCGTCGAAAAGCTCTTCGCTCGTCTCGACCAGCGAGCCGCGTGCCGAGGTGGCGGCGGCGTTGACCAGCGCGTTGACGGTGCCGAAATGGGCGATCGCGGTGTCGACGGCGCGCTTGCAGTCGGCGACCTTGGCGACATCGGCGCTGATGAAGATGGCGTCGACCCCGGCCTTCTTGAGCGAGGCGACCGCCTTGTCGCCCTTCTCCTGCGAGCGGCCGATCAGCGCCAAAGCGCGGCAGCCTTCATCGGCCAGCGCCTCGGCGACGGCGAAGCCAATGCCTTGCGCGCCGCCGGTCACGATGGCGCGCGTTTCCGAATTGCGACCGGCTGAACCGTTCATCGCTTTGCTCCTGTGTTCGATACCAAATAGCCCAAGGTGTGTTCAGATTCAGGTCAGGCCGAGCCGAAAATGGTGGTTTCCGAGAACCGGAGCGGAGCGTACTTTTGGGTACGTGAGCACCGGAAGCGCAGAAAGCTACCGTTTGCAGGCCGGCCTCACCTGAATATCAACACACCTTAGTCGAGGCGGACGGTCTTGCCCGACTTCGCTGATTTCAGTGCCGCATCGGCGAGCTTCAGTGCCACGAGGCCATCCGCTCCGCTGGGTGCCGCCTTCTTGCCCTTTGTTGCCGCGGCGATGAAGGCCGCGATCTCGTTGGCGTAGGCGTCGAGGTAGCGGGTCATGAAGAAGTCGTGCAGCGGCGGGCGGGTGTAGCCCTTCTCATTGGCCAGTTCGATCGACACCGGCCGCTGGTTCTCGGCCGCGACCATGCCTTTCGAGCCGTGCACCTCGATGCGCTGGTCGTAGCCATAGGTGGCGCGGCGCGAGTTGGAGATGACGGCCTGCTTGCCGGAGGCGGTTTCGAGGATGACGCTGACACTGTCGAAATCGCCAGCCTCGCCGATCTTCTTGTCGACCAGCACCGAGGCATGGGCGCTGACCGCCACCGGCTCCTCGCCGAGCAGGAAGCGGGCCATGTCGAAATCGTGGATGGTCATGTCGCGGAAGATGCCGCCCGAACGGGCGATATAGTCGAGCGGCGGCGCGCCGGGATCGCGCGACGTGATGGTGACCATCTCGACCGTGCCGATGGCGCCGTCGTCGATCGCCTTGCGCACGGCGGCGAAATGCGGATCGAAGCGGCGGTTGAAGCCGACCATGAGCGTGGCCTTGGCCTTGTCGACCACGGCCAGGCACTTTTCGACCCGCTTCACATTGAGGTCGATCGGCTTCTCGCAGAAGATCGCCTTGCCGGCCTTGGCAAAGCGCTCGATCAGGTCGGCATGGGTGTCGGTCGGCGTGCAGATGATGACGGCGTCGATGTCCTTGGCCTTCTCGATCGCCCCGATCGTGCGTACCTCGGCGCCGTAAGCCGATGCCAGTTCCGTCGCCGCTTTCTCGAAGGCGTCCGCAACGGCAACCAGTTTTGCCTCGGGGTTGGAGCCGACGGCACGGGCGTGGACTTTGCCGATACGACCGGCACCGAGAAGAGCGAAGCGAAGTGTCATCTGGTATTTCCTTTGGGGGATGGGTTCGAACGAATTTCCGCGCCCATCGGGGCGCGGATGATTTTTGGATTGCAGCGGGCCGCTAGAGGCTACCGCCCGCCGCAAACAATACTAGGCTGCCGCAAGTTCCGCCTCCCCGGTCTTGCTGCCGGTGATGTAGGCGACGATGTCGTTGCCGTCGGTGTCCTGCTTGCGAAGGTTGGCGACGATCTTGCCGCGCCGGAAGACGACGATGCGGTCGACGAGATCGAACACCTGGCGCATGTTGTGGCTGATCAGGATCAGCGGCTCGCCGTTTGCCTTCAGCGTGCGGATGATGTTTTCGACCTGCGCCGTCTCCTGCACGCCAAGGGCGGCCGTCGGCTCGTCCATGATGATCAGCTTGGAGGCGAAGGTCGCGGTCCTGGCGATCGCCACGCATTGCCGCTGACCGCCCGACATGTGGCGGATGGTGCTGGACAAATTGGGGATCTTCACCGCCGTGCGGACCAGTGCGGCCTCGGTCGCCTTGCGCATATACTTGCGGTCGAGGATCGAGAAGGGGCCGAGGTTGAACAGCACCTTTTCGCGGCCGAGGAACAGGTTCGACGGCACGTCAAGATCGTCGGCCAGCGCCAGGTTCTGGAACACCGTTTCGATGCCCGCCTCGCGCGCTTCGATCGGGCCGGCGAAGTTCACTTCCTTGCCGTCGAACCAGACCTTGCCGTCGGTGCGCTGCTCGACGCCGGTGATCTGGCGCACGAAGGTCGATTTGCCGGCGCCGTTGTCGCCCATGATGGCGACATGCTCGCCCTTGCGCAGCTCGAAGTTGGCGCCTTCGAGCGCATGCACGCCGCCATAGCGCTTGGTCAGGTTTTCGGTCTTCAGAATGATGTCCGACATGGTCAAGCTCCTATCGCGCGGCGACGCTGGCGCCATTGATCGAGAACCACCGCGCCGACGATGATCACGCCCTTGACCATCTCCTGGTAGTAGGCGTCGAGGCGCAGAAAGGTGAAGCCGGAGATGATGACACCGAAGATCAGCGAGCCGATCACCGTGCCGATGATCGAGCCGCGGCCGCCCGACAGCGAGACGCCGCCGATGACCGCCATGGCGATGGCGTCGAGTTCATACATGACGCCCATGCCGGACTGGGCGGTGAGGTTCTTGGAGCACAGCACCACGGCGGCGAGCGAGGCGAGGATGCTGGCGATGACGTAGACGAGAATCTTGTGGTTGGCGATCTTGATGCCCGACATGCGCGCGGCGTCCTCATTGGAGCCGATCGCATAACAGTGCTTGCCGTATTTGGTGTAGGTCAGGATCAGCTGGAACAGTATCGCCAGCGAGATGAAGATCACGACCGGCATCAGGCCCTTGCCTATGCCAGCGAAACTCTCGGTCGGAAACGAGATCGGCTGTCCCTTCGACCACCATTTGGCGATGCCGCGCGCCGTGACCATCATGCCGAGCGTGGCGATGAAGGGCGGGATGCGCGTGTAGGCGATCAAGGCACCATTGACCAGGCCGGCCAGCAGGCCGCAGCCAATGGCGACCAGCACCGGAACGATCACCGGCAGGTCGGACCAGCCGACGAACATCGCCTTGGGGTTCGGGTTGCCATTGACCGTCGCCACCTGGGCGAAGCTCATCGCAATCATCGCCGTGGCGCCGACGACCGAGCCCGAGGACAGGTCGATGCCGCCGGTGATGATCACCTGCGTCACACCGATGGCGATGATACCGACGATCGACACCTGCAGGATGATGATTTCGAGGCGCTGCTGGTTGAAGATCGCATCGACATTGTCGCGGGTGTTGAACAGGAAACTGTCGCCGAGAAAGACCCGGCCAATCAGTTCGAAAGCGCCGACGAGGATGACGAGCGCCAGGAAAACGTTGAACTCGGCAGGCCATGCCCGTTTTTTTGCATCATAGGTGAGCCCACCGATGCCATGAGATGTCTGTGCCACGTTTTTTCCTCCGTCGGCCGCATTCATCCTCCCGCCCGCTGGGGCGGGAGGAAAGTGAGGAGCGGCGCTGTTTTTCTGGATTGGATGCGCCGCTCTACTCTTTAGTCGCAATTCCGGACGGAAAACCGTTTCACACTTTTCCTGGAATTGCTCTGGCGAAGCGCCTGGCTCAGTTCTTCTTCAGGAACTTGTCGATGTTGGCCGGCGTGACGAGCTGGAAGGGGATATAGACCTTCCGTTCGACTTTCTCGCCCTTGGCCAGCTTCAGCGCCGCGTCGAGGGCACCGGCACCCTGGCCGGCCGCGTCCTGGAACACGGTCGCGTCAAGGTCGCCCGCCTGCATCGCAGCCAGCGCGTCCTGGGTGGCGTCGACGCCGCCGACGACGACCGTCTTCATGTCGATGTTGGCGGCCTTCATCGCCTGGATGGCGCCGATGGCGCTTTCGTCGTTGTTGGCGATGACACCGTCGAACGGCTTGCCGGTCGACAGCCAGTTGGTCATCAGGTTCTGGGCCTCATCGCGGTTCCAGTTCGACGTCTGCTTGTCGATGATCTTGATGAAGCTGCATTCCGGCGTGGCGATCACGTCGTCAATGTCCTTGGTGCGCATTACCGCGGCCTGATTGGAAAGCTCGCCCATGATCACATAGACATTGGCTTCCTTCTTGCCGGCTTCGGTGAACAGGCGGCAGACTTCCTTGGTCTCGAGCGTGCCGGAATCGGCCTCGTTCGAGGCGACGAAGGCCTGGTTCTCCGGCAGCGTGTCGACGTTGACCGGCTCGCGGTTGACATAGACCAGCGGGACCTTGGCCGCGGCCGCCGCATCCGACATCGCCTGGGTGGCCGAGGTGTCGACCGGGTTGACGATGATGGCGTCGACGCCAGAGGCGACGAAGTTCTTGATCTGGTCAAGCTGCTTGGCGACGTCGTTCTGCGCGTCCTCGACCTGCAGCTCGACACCGTCCATGCCCTTGGCCTGCTCGATCATGCCGTTGCGCAGCACGGTCAGGAAGTTGTCGTCGAACTTGGCCATCGACACGCCGACCTTGGCCGCGAATGCCGACGAACTCATCAGCGCCGCAAAGGCGACGCCCAAAATCAGTTTCTTCATTGTATTTCTCCTCCACACATTGGTGTCCGGCTGCACCGATCTCGCCCGGAATCCCCGATCTCCCGAGGAATCTCTCCCGCCTGCTCCCCTGCTCCGGATGGCGTTTTGCCAGCGATTGGAACGCCAAGCCCTCTGTTTGAAACAGATGTTCCGGAACGAAAGGACCAAAATGCCTAGTCAGTGAAATATTTATTCCATTTTGGGGGAGGCCGTCAAGAGCGATTCCTAAAAACCGATGCCGGATTTTCGCGGCAGGGCCTTGCAATTTTCTATCAGGGTGATGGATCCCATCATTCCGAATGGCTCGATGGCCTAGATGTTTTCCGGCAGGTAAATGTCGAAGGGCAGGAAGGTCTGGCCCGGCGCATTGGCGGCGCCGGTTTCGATGGCATGCGCCATCAGGCCGACAAGCTCGCGGCAGAGCGCCGGCAGCGGCGTGGAAATCACCATGGTGAGGATGTTGTCGGCTAGCGCCGCGCGCGATTCGGCATTGATCTCGTTGCAGACGACCACCGGCATGTTTTCAGGCCTCGCCGCCCTGAGCGCCGAGACCGCGCCTTCCATGCCGCCGCCGGCGACGTAGCAGCCGGCAAGATCTGGATAGCGCGCCAGAAGATCGATCATCGCATCATGGGTCACCTGGTTGGCTTCCAGGTTGACCAGCGTCTCCATCACCGTGAATTCCGGCGCATGCTCGCGGAAGAATGACCTGAAGCCGATCTCGCGCAGCTCATGGCCATGGAAGCGATGGCTGCCGACGAAAAGGGCGACCTTGCCAGGCTTCCTCGCCGCCTTGGCGATCATCCAGGCCGCGCTGCGACCGACCTTGCGGTTGTCGAGGCCGACATAGCCCTCGCGGATGCCGGCGGCAAAGTCGGACAGCAGAGAGAAGACCGGCTGCCCCCTCGTCTTCAGCGCCTCGACGGCCGCCGTCAACGTCGGATGGTCCGGGCCGACAACGGCGACGGCCCTGGATTTCGCCGCCAGCTTGCGCATCTGGGCGGCGATCTCGTCAGGGGCCAGCGAACTGGCAAAGTCGATGGTTGCGACGCCACGGAAGCGCTGCGATTGCGACACCGCCAGTTCGAGCTCCCGCGCGAAATCGCTGTAGAAAACATCATTGCCCCTCAGGAGCAGAAAGCCGAGGCGGTATTCCGGCAGTTCCTGGCGCATGCGCTGCTTGATCAGCCCGGCGGCGTGATAGCCGATGCCGGTCGCAGCCTCATAGACACGGCGCGCTGTTTCCTCGCGCACCGGCAGGCGGTTGTTCAACACCCGGTCGACGGTGGCAACGCTGACGCCGGAGATGCGCGCCAGATCGGTGATGGTCGGCCGTTTTGCCATGACTGCCCTCTGATGTGTCGAACCCTTTTACATCATCCTGATGGGAAATGATAGAAACTATCTTTGTGAGATTGATCCTATCATCCAGTGGCGCTATTTTGAATTTCGACGCCTGCGATCGTACCCTTGGCATTCGCCGGGAAGGGACCGCGAGGCGCTGGTGGAGGTTTCCAATGGCGGCAACACTGTCTGCAACGCCGTCCCGGCGCGACTACAGCCTGGTCGGCCGGGATACGCAGCTGGCCGTCGAGAACGGGCTGGCGGCGGCCGATTGGTACCACACCGATGTTCCGCGCAAGCAGATGAAGGAGCTGATGCAGCGCTCCGACGGGCCGGCGATGCGCGACACCATCATCTGGCTCGGCGTGCTCATCCTGAGCGGAGCCGGCGGCGCCTGGTTCTGGGGTACCTGGTGGTGCGTGCCGTTCTTCTTCATCTACGGCACGCTCTACGGTTCATCGACCGATTCGCGCTGGCACGAATGCGGCCACGGCACCGCCTTCCGCACGCAGTGGATGAACGACGCGATCTATCAGATCGCCTGCTTCATGATCATGCGCAACCCGGTGACCTGGCGCTGGAGCCATACGCGCCACCATACCGACACCATCATCGTCGGCCGCGACCCCGAGATCGCCATCATGCGGCCGCCCGACCTCATCCGCGTCATTCTCGCCTTCGTCGGCGTCCTCGATGCCTGGCATGCCATGAAGGACATGGTCCGCCACGCGGCCGGCATCATCAGCGCCGAGGAAAAGACCTATGTGCCCGAGCAGGAACAGCCGAGGGCGATCTTCTTCGCCCGTATCTGGCTGGCGATCTATGCGGCGACGATCGCTCTGGCGCTCTATGTGGGCTCGTTCCTGCCGTTCATGCTGGTCGGGCTGCCCCGCCTTTACGGCGCCTGGCACCATGTGCTGACCGGCATCCTGCAGCATGGCGGGTTGGCCGACAATGTCATCGATCACCGGCTCAACAGCCGTACCGTCTACATGAACCCCATCAGCCGCTTCATCTACTGGAACATGAACTACCACGTGGAGCACCACATGTTCCCGATGGTGCCCTATCACGCGCTGCCCAGGCTGCACGAGCTGATCAAGCATGACCTGCCGGCGCCGACGCCGTCGATCCTGGCCGGCTACCGCGAAGTGATCCCGGTCTTCCTGCGCCAGTTGCGCAACGAAGACTATTTCCTCAGGCGCGAGCTGCCGCCGACCGCCAGGCCGTATCGCGAGGAATTGCACAACGACAACGCCGTCGCCGCGGCTGAATGACCGGCCTGATGGGCGCAGAGCAATCCAATTTTTCCGGAGGAACCAATGAGCGACTGGGTCGAGGCCTGTGAGGCCGCGGACATAGACGAAGAAGACGTGATGCGGTTCGACCATGGCGGCCGCACCTTCGCCATCTACCGCAGTCCCGACGACGAGTATTTCGCGACGGACGGGCTTTGCTCGCATGAAAAGGTGCATCTGGCCGACGGGCTGGTGATGGACGACATCATCGAATGCCCGAAGCACAATGGCCGCTTCAACTACAAGACCGGGGCGGCGAGAGGCGCGCCGGTCTGCGTCAACCTCAGGACATATCCGGTCAAGGTCGACGCCGGCAAAGTCCTCATTCAGATCGGATGACGGCGATGACAAAGGCAATGGTCATCATCGGCGCCGGCGAATGCGGCGGACGCGCCGCACTCGCGCTGCGCGATCTCGGCTTCGAAGGTCCGGTGACGCTGGTCGGCGACGAGCCGCATCTGCCCTATGAGCGGCCGCCGCTGTCGAAGGAGGCCATGACCGGCGAGGCGCCCGCGATCAAGGCGATCGCCAGCGATGAGATCCTGGCCGAACGGTCGATCCGGCATATCCATTCGGTTCAGGCCGTGGCGATCGACCGCGCCGCCCATGTCGTGCGCCTGTCGGATGGCTCGGCGCTGCCGTACGACAAGCTCCTGCTGGCGACCGGCTCGCTGCCGCGCAAGCTGCCGATGCCGGGCCTCGGAGCGCGCTGCGTGTATCTCAGAACCTTCAATGACGCACAGGCGATCCGCGCCCATCTCAGGGCCGGAAACCGCGTGGCAATCGTCGGCGGCGGCTTCATCGGTCTCGAACTCGCTGCCTCGGCGCGCAAACTTGGCGCTGATGTCACCGTCGTCGAAGCGCAGCCGCGCATCCTGATGCGCGGCGTGCCCGCCGAAATCGCCGAGATCATCCACAAGCAGCACGAGGCCGAAGGCGTGACGATCCTCGCCGGCCAGGGCATCGCGGCGATCGCCGATGACGGCGCCGAGGTGCGCATCGCGCTTGCCGGCGGGCTGGAGGTCGTTGCCGACCTCGCCATCATCGGCATCGGCGCAGTGCCGGTGACCGCACTGGCTGCGGAAGCGGGATTGACCATCGACAATGGCATTGCCGTCGACGCAGAACTTCGCACCGGCGATCCGGACATCTTTGCCGCCGGCGATTGCTGCTCGTTTCCGCTTGCCGTCTATGGCGGAAGGCGGGTGCGGCTTGAAGCCTGGCGCAACGCGCAGGAGCAAGGCGCGCTGGCGGCCAGGAACATGCTGGGCGCCGGCGAGGCCCATGCCGCCGTGCCGTGGTTCTGGTCGGATCAATATGGCCTGACCTTGCAGATCGCCGGGCTGTCGGACGAGGGGCACAGCGTCGTGCGCCGTGACCTCGAAGACGGCGCCTTCATCCTGTTCCATCTGGCTGGGGACGGCCGTCTGGTCGCGGCAAGCGGCATCGGGCCGGGCAATGCGGTCGCCCGCGACATCAGGCTGGCCGAAATGCTGATCGCCAAGCGGGCGAAGCCGGCGCCGGAGGCGCTCGGCTCACAGACGGTCAAGCTGAAGTCGCTGCTGGCGGCGTGAGGCGCGCCATCCGGAAATCAAGGACATAGGGGGAAGAAAATGCCGCGCACCAGACCGACGGTCGCCGACCTGCAATCGCTGAAGGGCAAGCGGCAGCTTTCCAAGCTCAGGGTCTTCTCGCTGGAAGAGGCCGAAGCCGCGGAGCGCGCCGGTATCGACATCATCTCCGTCCCCTACGACCTGATCTTCGACCCGCGGTTTCGCGATGCGGCACCGACCTGCTTTGCCATTCCCGGTGACGAGCAGTCCAAAATGGGCGCGACCACCGACGAGATTTTACGCACGGCGGTGAAGCTGCGCGCGGCAAGCGCCGACGCCATGTACTGTTCGGCCAGCCTGCAGACGATCCGGAGGCTGCGCGACGAGCATGTCCCGGTCTGCGGTCATGTCGGGCTGATCCCGGCGCATGCGACCTGGACGGGCGGCTTCAAGGCGGTCGGCAAGACCTCCGAAAGTGCTGCCTTCGTCTGGAAGCAGGTCAGGGACCTGGAAGCGGCAGGTGCCTTCGCCGCTGAGATCGAGGTGGTGCCGGCCGAAATGGCGAGCGCGATCTCCAGGCGCACGCCGCTGATCATGATCTCGATGGGGGCCGGCGCCGGGTGCGATGCCCAGTATCTGTTCTCGGAAGATGTGCTCGGCACCCATCGCGGACACTATCCGCGCCATGCCAAACGCTATCGCGACCTGGCGGCGGAGTTCGACCGTATCCAGAGCGAGCGCATTGCAGCATTCAGTGAATATGCCGACGACATCCAGTCCGGCGCCTATCCAGCACCGCAGCACATGGTCGGGGTGGACGCCGAGGAATTGCGCAAATTCGAGGCGTTCCTCGAATCCCAGACCTAAGCGGCACCCCTCAGCTCTAAAAGAGCGCCTTCAGCTCCGACAATTTGTCGTTGACCAGCCAGCCATAATAATTTTCCTCGGGCAGCTTTTCGGGCTCGCCGGCGGCTCGGCGCCTGTCGTTCTCGGCCTTCAGCGCTTCGGCGCGCTGCTCGGGATTGCCGACATTGTAGAGCGTCGCCGTGAGGCCGGGATTGCCCGAAATGTCGAAGCCGGCGATGCTCTTGTAGGCATCGATCGATTTGCTGATCGTCGCCGCGACGTAAGGCAGCGTCAGGTCCGGATCCATGATGGTCTTATAGACCCCGTTCGGATCGGCGACGTCGAGCTTGGGCAGGCCGGACACCTTGTGCACGAGATCGCTCATCTGCAGCGCGGTCAGCGGGTTGAGCTGGCCAAGGCCGAAGGTCTGGCCGGCATAATAGGGCTGGAAGAAGGTGGCGCCGAAACGGTCGTTGGGAAAGCTCTCGCCGCCCACACTCTTGCCGCGGAAGGCATGGTTCCACACCTGCTCGCGGCACTCCCACAAATCGTAGCTATCGGTCAGGCCGGCGCATTTCTTGAATTCCGGCCGCTGCACGAAATCCGTGATGTCCTCGCCCTCATAGGCGAAGGACAGCCTGCTTGACAGATAGGAGATCGCCTTGACGTAGTAGGTCTGCAGCCGGTCGTAGGCATCGACATTGTAGGTATGCTCGCCGACGATGGCGCCGACGATGTGAATGGGATCGATGCCATAAGCCGCCGCCTGCTGCTTGATCTTGCCGCGAAGGTCGGCGTCGTTCTGCAGCAGCGCGTAGACCTTGCGGTACTTGGCCTGGAAGGTGGTGTTGGTGGCCTGGGTGCGGCGGCTCGAGGCGCCCGGTATGTCGGGCTGCTCGGCATTGCGGTTTCCCGGCGGCACCAGCGTCGCCGCATCGGCGGCGGGCACCGCTGCCGCCAGCGCCAAGCCGAGAAGGAGAAGTATGCGTTTTTTCATGCACCGCCGCCTGTGAGTCGCCGGGCAAACTAGGTAAAGCTCAATGGAGAGTCGAGAGAACCGCCTCGTCTCGCCGGACGAAAGCGGCCAGATGCTTCCATTTGGCCACACCCTGGTTCTTGGGTCGGGAGCTGCCCGGCGCCGCTTCTACAGGATGAATCTGGACAAATCCGTGTTCCTGGAAAGGTCGCCGACATGCTTTTCCACATAGGCGGCATCGATGGTGACCGACGTGCCGTTGCGGTCCGGCGCGTCGTAGGAAATCTCGTCCAGCACCCGCTCCATCACCGTCTGCAGGCGCCTGGCGCCGATGTTCTCGACGCTGGCGTTGAGATCGACGGCGATGCCGGCAAGCGAATCGATGGCGTCATCGGTGAAGCTGAGCTCGACGCCTTCGGTCTTCATCAGCGCGATGTACTGCTTGATCAGGCTGGCCTCGGTCTCGGTCAGGATGCGGACGAAATCGTCCTTCTCCAGCGCCCGCAGTTCGACGCGGATCGGCAGGCGGCCCTGCAGTTCCGGCAGCAGGTCCGACGGCTTGGCGACGTGGAACGCACCCGAGGCGATGAACAGGATGTGGTCGGTCTTCACCGGTCCGTATTTGGTCGCCACCGTGGTGCCCTCGACCAGCGGCAGCAGGTCGCGCTGCACGCCTTCGCGGGAAACGCCGGCGCCGATGCCGCCTTCGCGCGACGCGATCTTGTCGATCTCGTCGAGGAAGACGATGCCGTCGTTTTCGGTCGATTCAAGCGCCCGGCGCACCACCTCGTCCTGGTCGAGCAGCTTGTCTGACTCGTCGCTGATCAGCAGCGCGTAGGATTCCTTCACCGTCGTCTTGCGTGTCTTGGTCCTCTGGCCGCCCATCGCCTTGGACAGCATGTCGTTTATGTTGAGCACGCCGATATTGCCGCCCGGCATGCCGGGAATCTCGAAGCCGGGCATGCCGCCGCTGCCGGTGTCGGCCACTTCGACCTCGATCTCCTTGTCGTCGAGCTCACCGTCGCGCAGCTTCTTGCGGAAGGAGTCGCGTGTGGCCGGGCTTGCCGTCTTGCCGACGAGCGCCTCAAGCACCCGTTCCTCGGCATTGATGTGGGCGCGCGCCTTGACGTCCTCGCGCATCTTCTCGCGCACCAGGCCGATGGCGATCTCGACCAGGTCGCGGATGATCTGCTCGACGTCGCGGCCGACATAGCCGACCTCGGTGAACTTGGTGGCCTCGACTTTGACGAAGGGCGCACTGGCGAGACGTGCCAGGCGGCGCGAGATCTCGGTCTTGCCGACGCCGGTCGGGCCGATCATCAGGATGTTCTTCGGCATCACCTCTTCGCGCATCTGGCCTTCGAGCTGCTGGCGGCGCCAGCGGTTGCGCAAGGCGATGGCCACGGCGCGCTTGGCGTCCTTCTGGCCGATGATGAAGCGGTCGAGTTCCGAAACGATTTCGCGCGGGGAGAATGTGCTCATATCACTCAAATTCCACTTTGCCACTGCCGGATGGACTCAAACGGATGCAGCAGCATGATCACGTTGAGCGTCAGATTGTCCCGGATGATGTAGCCGGTGCCCAGTTCGAAGATCACGGCAAGGCTGACGATCACCCATATAGGAAGCTTTCGCGCCATCACAAATCCCAGCACCATGGCGAACGTATCCGCCACGGAATTGATGATGCTGTCGCCGTAATAGTTGAGCGAGATGGTGCCGGCCCGATAGCGGTCGATGATGAAGGGGCTGTTTTCCAAGAGCTCCCAGCCGCCCTCGATGAGGACGGCGAAGGCCAGGCGGAGGCCGACCGGCGAGCGCGGGAACAGGACCCTTGCCAGCGCATAGAACAGGAAGCCGTGGATGATGTGCGAAGGCGTGTACCAGTCGGAAATGTGCTGGGAATTTTCCGAGCTCTGGACGACGCCGTGCCACAGTTTGACATAGCCGCAGGTGCAGATCGGCGGGTGGCCCATGCCGTAGAGGACCCCTGCCTGGAAGATGATCAGGGCGAGAACGAGCAGAAGCCCCATCCGCCAGCTGTCTTCATAGGCCGATAGCGTCTTGTCTTCGCCGATAGTGTTCATTTGGTCAGTGCCCCACTTGCGCGTCGCCATCGGCCGCATCAACGGCCATCAGCACGGCGTCCCCATATTCCGATTGCCTGCGTCCGATCGCCCTGAAGCCGGCCTTCTCATAGGCGCGGATGGCGCGCGCGTTCTGCGGATGCGGATCGATGATGACGCGCGGCACCCCTTCCTCGAAAAGCTGTTCGACGAACTGACGCACGATGGCCGAGCCATGGCCGACGCCGACCAGCTCCGGCCTGCCGATGGACAGGTCAATGCCCAGCGTGCCGAACGGCTGGTCGGCATAGGGATGATCGTCCTCCATATGCGGATCGTAGCTCTGCAGATAGGCGATCGGCTTGCCGTCCAGCTCGACGATCAGCGGTTCGACCGAAATCGAGTCGATATGCTCACGGATCTCGGTGATTTCCTTGTCGGGATCGTCCCACCATTCGGCGACATGCGGTTCGGCCAGCCAACCGGCGATCATCGGCAGGTCCTTTTCGGTCACCGGCCGAAATTCGTACACATCGCTCTGTTTGGCCCGCTCAGGCGGCATCGAGCGTTTCGATGACGAAGTTGTTGTTGGTGTAGACGCAGATGTCGGACGCGATCTGCATCGCCTTGCGGGCGATCTCTTCGGCGTTCTTGTCGGAATCCATCAGGGCGCGGGCGGCGGCCAGCGCGTAATTGCCGCCGGAGCCGATGGCCATGACGCCATGTTCGGGTTCGAGCACGTCGCCGGTGCCGGTCAGCGCCAGCGAGACCGACTTGTCGGCCACCAGCATCATGGCTTCCAGCCGGCGCAGGTAGCGGTCGGTGCGCCAGTCCTTGGCGAGCTCGACGCAGGCGCGCGTCAGCTGCTCCGGATATTGTTCGAGCTTGGCTTCAAGCCGCTCCAGAAGAGTGAAGGCATCGGCGGTGGCGCCGGCGAAACCGGCAATGACATTGCCGCCCTTGCCGATGCGGCGCACCTTCTTGGCGTTGCCCTTCATGATGGTCTGGCCAAGGCTGACCTGGCCGTCGCCGGCGATCACCACCTTGCTGCCCTTGCGCACCGTCACGATGGTCGTGGCATGCATGGTCAGTTCATTCGACATTTCCTGCTCCGATCAGCACCGATCCCGATAAGGCGATCCGGCGCGTTACGAGTGACTTGATCGGCCATATGTATGCATGGGTCAAGCGATTGCAAACCGGCCTCCGGCAAGCCTCGATAGCGCCGCGCATGGCAACTGGCAATCGCCGGATCATGCTGCTAGAAGGCTCTCGCTTTCAAGCGTGTGAGGGCTTGGAAGGCGTGAAACCCTGGACAAGGATGAGGTCATGTCGCCCCGTTCCGCCGAAGCAAGCCGCAAGACCAAAGAAACCGATATCTCCGTATCGGTCCATGTCGACGGCTCGGGCAAATCCGACATTGCGACCGGCGTCGGCTTCTTCGACCATATGCTGGACCAGTTGTCGCGCCACTCGCTGATCGACATGACGGTGAAGGCCAAGGGCGATTTGCACATCGACGACCACCACACTGTCGAGGATACCGGCATCGCGCTCGGCCAGGCGCTGGCCAAGGCGCTCGGCGAGCGGCGCGGCATCATGCGCTATGCCTCGATCGATCTTGCCATGGACGAGACGCTGACCAGGGCGGCGATCGACGTCTCCGGCCGTCCGTTCCTGGTCTGGAACGTATCCTTCTCGTCGCCCAAGATCGGCACCTTCGACACCGAGCTGGTGCGCGAATTCTTCCAGGCGCTGGCGCAGAACGCCGGGATCACGCTGCACGTGACCAATCATTACGGCGCCAACAACCACCACATCGCCGAGACCTGCTTCAAGGCGGTGGCGCGGACGCTGCGCGCAGCACTCGAACGCGACCCGCGCCAGCCGGACGCGGTGCCCTCCACCAAGGGATCTCTGAAAGGATAGGCGATGGCCATCTATGTCGTGATGGAACCGTCGGGCCGCGGCGAGAGGGTTGATTCAGTCTTTGTGCGCGACGGTTTCAGCTGGCTCGGCTTTCTGTTTTCGCCGCTGTGGCTCGCCTGGCACCGGCTGTGGATCGAGGCCGCATTGGCCTTTGTCGTCATGGCCATCCTGTCGATGCTTGGCGAAAAACTGGGGCTGGCCTGGGCCGGCTCGCTGCTGTCGCTGCTGGTCTCGCTCTATGTCGGGCTGGAGGGGCAGGCGCTGCGGATCGCGGCCCTGCGCCGCCGCGGCTGGCACGACTGGGGCGTCGTCGAAGCCGACAGGCTCGACGACGCCGAGACGCGCCAGGCACTGGAAGCCGACGCGCAGGCGGATGAGCCGGCGCCCGTGCCGCGCATCATTCCGGACGCCACCCAGGCGCGCCCGGCGCAGATGGGCATGGCGCTGGGACTGACCCACATCCCGGGAAAAACCTGACATGCGGGTTGCGATCATCGATTACGGGTCGGGCAATCTGCGCTCGGCCACCAAGGCCTTCGAGCGCGCCGCGCATGAGGCCGGCATCGCGGCGGCGATCGAGCTGACCGCCGATGCGGAACGCGTCCGCACCGCCGACCGCATCGTGCTGCCCGGCGTCGGCGCCTATGCCGACTGCGCGGCCGGCCTCAAGGCCGTCGCCGGCATGTGGGACGCGGTGGAAGAGGTGGCGATCGTCAAGGGCCGGCCCTTCTTCGGCATCTGCGTCGGCATGCAGCTGATGTCGGAACGTGGTCTGGAAAAGACCGTGACCAAGGGCTTTGGCTGGATCGCCGGCGACGTCAAGGAGATCACGCCCACCGATCCGGCACTGAAGATACCGCAGATCGGCTGGAACACGATCGAGATGACGCGCAAGCATCCGCTGTTTTCGGGCATCACGACCGGGACCAAGGGATTGCACGCCTATTTCGTCCATTCCTACCATCTCGATGCGAAGAAGGCCGACGAGGTGCTGGCAATTGCCGACTATGGCGGCCCGGTGACGGCGACAGTCGCGCGCGACAATCTCGTCGGCACACAGTTCCATCCCGAGAAGAGCCAGGCGCTCGGCCTGGCGCTGATCACCAATTTCCTGCGCTGGAGGCCTTAACCCATGAGCAAGAAGGGCTATTGGATGGCGATGATCGATGTTCGCGACCCCGAGGTCTACAAGCAGTACATCGAGGCCAATGCAAAAGCCTTCGTCAAATATGGCGCGAAGTTCCCCGTGCGCGCCGGACGTTATGTGAGCCCGGAGGGACCGACCGGAAACCGCCACGTGCTGGTCGAGTTCGAGTCTTACGAGACGGCGATCGCCTGCTACGAATCGCCTGAATACAAGGAAGCCTCGAAATACCGGCTGGCGGCATCGACCGGCCACTTCGTCATTGTCGAGGGCGCCTAGATGATCCTGTTTCCGGCCATCGACCTAAAGGATGGCAAATGCGTGCGCCTGAAGCACGGCGATATGGCGACCGCGACGATCTACAATGACGATCCGGCCGCGCAGGCTAAAGCTTTCGAGGAGCAAGGCTTCGAGTGGCTGCACGTCGTCGACCTCAACGGCGCCTTCAAGGGCCAGAGCGTCAACAGCGCGGCGGTCGGCGCCATCCTCAAGGCGACGAAGAACCCGGTGCAGCTCGGCGGCGGCATCCGCACGCTCGAGCAGATCGAGGACTGGCTCGACCGCGGGCTTGCCCGCGTCATCCTCGGCACGGTTGCGGTGCGTGACCCCGACCTTGTCAGGCTGGCCTGCAGGGCCTTCCCGGGCAAGATCGCCGTCGGCATCGACGCCAAGGGCGGCAAGGTGGCGGTGGAAGGCTGGGCCGAGGCGTCGAGCCTGGGCGTCATCGAACTGGCGAAGAAATTCGAAGGCGCCGGCGTCGCCGCCATTATCTACACCGACATCGACCGCGACGGCGTTTTGACCGGCATCAACTGGGACGCCACCATCGACCTGGCCGAAGCGGTGTCGATCCCGGTGATCGCCTCCGGCGGGCTCGCCTCGATCGCCGACATCGTGCGCATGACCATGCCCGACGCGAAGAGGCTCGAAGGCGCGATCTCCGGCCGCGCGCTTTATGACGGGCGCATCGATCCGGCCGAGGCGCTGGCGATCTTGAGCGGCAAACAGGCGGAGACAACGCCGTGAACGTCACGATCATCCTGGCGTCCTATGACAGCGGTTACTATCACGGCGGCTGCGGCCAGGGGCCGGACGCGTTGATTGCCGGCGGGCTGACCGATGCGCTCAAGCTTGCCGGGCACGACATTGACGTTCACGACATAGGCAGGATGAGCGACGAGCAGGAGCGTGAGATCGCAACCGGCTTCGCCGTCTGCAACGCTGTGTCGGGTGAAGTCCGCATTGCCTGTGACCGTGGCCGGTTTCCCATTGTGCTTGCCGGCAATTGCCTGACCAGCGCCGGCGCGGTGGCCGGCGAAGGCGCCGATGCCATGATCTGGGCCGACCAGCATGGCGACCTCAACACGCCCGATACCTCGACATCGGGTTTTCTCGACGGCATGGCGCTGGCGACCGTGCTCGGGCTTTGCTGGCGACCTATCTCGGCGCGGATCCCCGGGTTCAAGGCAATCGATCCTGCCCGCTGCGTGCTGGTCAACGCGCGCGACCTCGACACTGCGGAAGAGCAATTGCTGGAGACGCTGCCGGTCATCCGGACCGAATGCCCGGACTGGGCCGGCGCGGCGCAAAAGCTGAAGGACGCCGGCGCCGAGCGCATCCACATGCACATCGATCTCGATGTCCATGACCCCGAAGCGCTGCAGGCCAACCGTTACGCCACTCCTGGCGGTCCGGCTCCGGAGCAAGTGCGTCAGGCGATGTGCGGCATGGCCGGACCGTTGACGCTCGTCGGCCTCACCATCTCCGCCTACGATCCGGCTTTCGACGCCAAGGGCGACGTGCCGCCACTGGTCGGTCAGTTGCTGGTCGACCTGCTTGCGACCCTGGAGAAAAGCTGATGCTGAAGGCCCGCGTCATCCCCTGTCTCGACGTCAAGAACGGCCGCGTCGTCAAGGGCGTCAATTTCGTAGACCTGGTCGATGCCGGCGATCCGGTCGAGGCGGCCAAGGCCTATGACGCGGCCGGCGCCGACGAGCTCTGCTTTCTCGACATCACAGCGTCGTCGGACAACCGCGAGACCATCTTCGACGTCGTCGCCCGCACCGCCGAACAATGCTTCATGCCGCTGACCGTCGGCGGCGGCGTGCGCCAGGTGGCCGACATCCGCAAGCTGCTTCTGGCCGGCGCCGACAAGGTGTCGATCAATACGGCGGCGGTGAAGAACCCGGATTTCGTCGCGGAAGCCGCCGACAAGTTCGGCAACCAGTGCATCGTGGTTGCCATCGACGCCAAGAAGGTATCCGCGGCCAACGAGGCCGACCGCTGGGAGATCTTCACCCATGGCGGGCGCGAGAAGACCGGTATCGACGCCGTCGACTTCGCAAGGCAGATGGTCGATCGCGGCGCCGGCGAGATCCTGTTGACGTCGATGGACCGCGACGGCACCAAGGCCGGCTACGACCTTGCGCTGACCCGCGCCATTGCGGACGCGGTGCGCGCGCCGGTCATCGCGTCCGGCGGCGTCGGCACGCTCGACCATCTGGTGGAAGGCATACGCGACGGCCATGCCGGGGCCGTGCTCGCGGCCTCGATCTTCCATTTCGGCACCTACACGATCGCGCAAGCTAAGGCGCATATGGCCCGTGCCGGGCTGCCCATGCGGCTGGACTCCCTGGATAATCGGCTCTAAACGGCTGCCATGGCTCAATTTTCGCTGCCCGATCTGGAAAAAATCATCGGCGAACGCGCCCGGTCCGGCGACCCGGACTCGTGGACAGCAAAACTGTTCGCCAAGGGCATCGACAAGGCGGCACAGAAGCTCGGCGAAGAGGCGGTCGAGACGGTGATCGCCGCCGTGAAGGGCGACAAGCAGGCCCTCGTTTCGGAAAGTGCCGATCTTATATATCATTGGCTTGTCGTCCTTGGCATAGCGGGGGTTCCGCTGGACGACGTGCTGAGAGAACTCGAGGGCCGCACCGGCCGCTCGGGCGTCGCCGAAAAGGCATCCCGGTCGAAGGGCTGACCGCGAGGAGGGCAGGAAACTCGATGGACCAGCTTGCTCCTACCGAGAAATATTCGCCCTATCGTTTCTTCTCGGCCGAGCAATGGTCACAGTTCCGCGCCGACACGCCGCTGACGCTGACCGAGGACGAGATCAACCGCCTGCGTTCGCTGAACGACCCGGTCAACCTCGAAGAGGTCAAGCGCATCTATCTGTCGCTGTCGCGGCTGCTCTCGGCGCATGTCGAGGCGAGCCAGCTGCTGTTCAGGCAGCGGCAGGCCTTCTTCAACGCCCAGGACGTGGTCAAGACGCCCTTCATCATCGGCATTGCCGGCTCCGTCGCGGTCGGCAAATCGACCACGGCGCGCGTCCTCAAGGAACTTTTGGCGCGCTGGCCGTCGAGCCCCAAGGTCGATCTCATCACGACCGACGGTTTCCTGCTGCCGAACGAGATCCTGCGCCGCGACAATCTGATGGAGCGCAAGGGTTTTCCCGACAGCTACGACGTCGGCGCACTGCTCAGGTTCCTGTCGGGCATCAAATCGGCGCAGCGCAATGTCCGCGCGCCTGTCTATTCGCATTTGACCTACGACGTCATTCCCGGCGAGTTCGTCACCATCGACCGACCGGACATACTGATCTTCGAAGGCATCAATGTGCTGCAGCCGGGCAAGTTGCCGAGGGATGGCAAGATCGTGCCGTTCCTGTCCGACTTTTTCGACTTCGCCATCTATATCGATGCCGATGAGGCGCTGATCCACCAATGGTATATCCAGCGCTTCATGCGGTTGCGCGAAACCGCCTTCCGCAATCCGGACTCCTTCTTCCACCGCTATTCGCAGCTTTCGAAAGATGCGGCGCGCGCCATCGCCGAAGGGTTGTGGGCCAACATCAACCTGAAGAACCTGCGCGAAAACATCCTGCCGACGCGGGCGCGGGCCGATCTCATCCTGCGCAAGGGCGCCAATCACCTGGTCGAGGAAGTGGCTCTCA
The DNA here is from genome assembly GCF_044778005.1 of Mesorhizobium sp. IMUNJ 23033. Lineage (NCBI taxonomy): Bacteria > Pseudomonadati > Pseudomonadota > Alphaproteobacteria > Hyphomicrobiales > Phyllobacteriaceae > Mesorhizobium > Mesorhizobium sp. IMUNJ 23033. The sequence goes on along the minus strand of NZ_JBJACT010000001.1, from coordinate 130,447 downwards.
GGAAGCTGTGAAATCTTGAGGCATTCCTTAAAGTCATCTTAACCGAGCTTTTCTATTGTCGGGGCCTGATCCGCGGGCTTCGGCAGGCAATGAACGCGCCATTCCTTCATATCGATCGACCGGCCACTGCCGGCGAAACGAGCCCGAAGAGCGGGGCGGCCACGGTCGCGCTGATCGTGCCGGTGCACAATGAGGAAGCAGCGATCGCTCCGTTCCTGGCGGCCGTGCGTGAAAATATCGACCCGCTGAAGGACGCCGGCGTCGCCTTCGAATTCATCTTCATCAATGACGGCAGCAGCGATGCGACGCTCGAGAGGCTGATCGAGGCACAGCGAACCGATCGGCGCATCCAGGTGATCGACCTGTCGCGCAATTTCGGCAAGGAAGCCGCGCTCACCGCCGGTCTCGACTGCTGCGATGCCGATGCCGCGATCCCCATGGATGTCGACCTGCAGGATCCGCCGCATGTCATTCCGCTGCTCGTCGAAAAATGGCGCGAGGGTTTCGAGGTCGTGCTTGCCAAGCGCGCCAACCGGTCGAGCGACAGCTTTCTCAAGCAGCGCTCCGCGTCGATGTTCTATCGCGTCCACAACTGGATCGCGCAGCAGAAGATCCCGCACGATGTCGGCGACTTCAGGCTGATCGACCGCCAGGTGATCGAAGCGCTGCGCTCCTTGCCCGAACGGCGCCGTTTCATGAAGGGCCTGTTCGCCTGGGTCGGCTTTCGCACCGCGACGGTCGAATACAAACGCGATCAGCGCATCGCCGGCCAATCCAAGTTTTCTGGATGGCGGCTGTGGAACTTCGCGCTCGAAGGCATCACCAGCTTCTCGACCGCGCCGCTTGAGATCTGGACCTATGTCGGCGCGACGATCTCGGCCTTGTCGTTCCTCTACGGCCTGCTGATCATCGCCAAGACACTGGTGTTCGGCATCGACGTGCCCGGCTATGCCTCGCTGCTGGTCAGCATCCTCTTCCTCGGCGGCATCCAGTTGCTCGGCATCGGCATCATCGGTCAGTACCTCGGTCGCGTCTATGCCGAGATCAAACAGCGCCCGATCTACATCGTGCGCCGCACATATGAGGGGACGGACTGATGGAGCTCGACGCCTACCGACAGATGGCGGCCACCGAGGACGAGCACTGGTGGTTCTGCGGGCGGCGCGCCATCGCCGAGGCAGTCATCCGCGGTCTCGGCCTGCCTGGCGACGCCGATATCCTCGAGATCGGCGCCGGCACGGGGGGCAATATCCAGATGCTGGAACAGTTCGGCGCTGTCACGGCGGTGGAGATGAACGATCTTGCCCGCCAGATCGCCCGCGAGAAGACCGGCCACGACTTCCTTGCCGGGCACCTCCCCGACGGGATGCCCGTCGCGTCGCAAGGCTTCGACCTCATCTGCCTGTTCGACGTGCTGGAACACGTTGCCGAAGACGAAGCCTCGCTGGCAACGATCCGCCGTATGCTGAAGCCAGGCGGCAAGGTCGTGCTAACGGTTCCCGCGCACCAATGGCTGTGGAGCAAGCACGATGTCGGGCTGCACCACATGAGGCGCTATTCGCGCGAACTGCTGAAGGCGCGCATCGAGCAGGCCGGATACCGGATCGAGAAGCTGAGCTATACCAACGCGGCGCTGTTTCCGGTCGCGGCACTTGCCCGCCTTGCCGATCGCCTGCGCCGCTCGAACACCGCCTCCGGACAGGCAATGCCGCCGAAGCCGATCAACAGCGCGATGAAGGCGCTGTTTTCGGCGGAGAGCCGGATCGTGCCGAATGCCGAACTGCCTTTCGGCGTGTCGCTGCTGGCCGTGTTCGGCAAAGATGCGGCTTTCGACGCGGCGCCCAAAGGTGGCAGACTGGCGGCCTGACCCCCAAGATGCTGAACATGCCCCGCTATGGCCGGATTTCGCGCTTCGCCGTCATCGGCGGCGCCTCGACGCTGATCTATGGCGCCTGCGCCTTGCTGCTTTCGCGAGGCGGCGCGGGGGCGGCCATATTGCCGGCGACCCTGGCGTCGGCGGTGGCCTATGCGGTCGCTGGGCTGTTTTCCTATGCCGGGCACAAATATTTCACCTTCGTGTCGGCAGGCGCCCACGCCTTCGAATTGCCGCGCTTTCTCCTGCTCAACGCAACAGGCCTGGCGACAGCCATCGCCCTGCCGGTCCTTCTCACCGAGAAACTGGGCATGCCCGCGGCCGTTCCGGTCGTTCTGACCTGCATCGCCGTGCCGCTGGTGAATTACATCGTGCTCGGCCGCTGGGTGTTCCGCAATGTCTAGCGCTGAACCCTTCGACGGGCCCCTGGCTGGCCTGGAGCTGTCGTCGCGACCCGCCTGGCTGACGGTGGCGCCGCTTTTCCTGACATTGGCGACAGCCGCCTATGCCGCATGGCTGGCGATCGCGATCGTGCCGACCAATGTCGATGTGTCGTGGCTGCTGGTCGTCTGCGACCGGCTGCTCGCGGGAGAGCGGCTGAACACCGACATATTGGAGACCAACCCACCGTTTTCGATCTGGCTTTACATGCCGTTCATGCTCCTGGAAAAGCTGACCGGCATAGGTGCTGAACTCTGGCTGACGCTCGGGGTCGTCTGTCTCGGTTTGGCCAGCCTGTTCGTTTACGCTCGAATTCTGGTCCTTGTTGACCCGGTCTACCGGCAGCCTGGCGTCCTATGGGTATTGCCGGCTGCAGTGTTCATGATCCTGTGTTTCCTGCCGGACCAGTTTGGTCAACGCGAGCAATTCGCGCTGATCGGCATCTTGCCCTGGCTGGCGTTGCAGTGCGCGCGCCAGCGGACGCCGGATTTCGTCGCCGGATCGCTTGCCGAGCGCATCCTGGCCGGGCTGGGTGCGGCTCTCGTGGTCATGGTCAAGCCGCCCCACTTCGCGCTCGCCCTGATGCTGCCATCGCTGTGTCTTGCATTTCAACGGCGCTCCCCAAGACTGCTCTTCGTCACAGAAAACCTCATCGGCGCAGCGATCGCCGTCGGCTATGTCGCCTGCATTGCGATCTTTGACCGCGCCTACTTCACCGACATCCTGCCCCTTCTCGGGGACGTCTACCTGCCGATCCGCGCTCCGTTCATCGACAATCTGGCGAACTGGCCAAAGGTCGTGCTGCTGCTGTCCGCCGTCATCGTCATCGCCATGGGCGGGACGAGGCATGTGCACTGGGACACCCGGATCCTGCTGACGAGCGCGCTCGGCCTGGTCATTGCATTCCTGCTCATGGGCAAGGGCTGGCCGAACCATGCGCTGCCGATGGTGGCGATCCCGGTACTTGCGTCAGGCCTTCAGCTCCTGCGGTTTGGTGATTTTCACAAGGCAGGGATCGTGCGCAGGGCCGCGCTGATCTTCGGCTGCGTGCTCGTGCTGCAAACGACGGTCAGAGCGCAGTATATCGCGTTGGCGGCGAACAACGGGCCGATCGAGCGATCGGTCGCCGCAATCCGCGGCACGATCGAGCATCCCACGATCATATCGATTGCCGCTCAGATGCAGGCGGCACACCCCCTGACCCGGTTGGTCGATGGCAGATTCATATCGCGCCACCCGGGTGCGTGGGTGGTCTCCAAGGCGGAAAAACTTGTGCGCACCGCCGATGATCCCGAACAGAAACAGAGGCTGGAGAGCATCCGCGATCGGACAATCGGCGAATTCGCCGCCGAGATATCGGCAAGGAAGCCCGATATCGTGCTGTCGGGCCCCGAAGTCGATCCCGCCTGGAATGCGCTCATGCTGAACGACAAGAGAATCGCGGCTGTCTTGAGCGACTATCATGTGCTGCACACGGAGCCGGCAATCACTGTCTATGTTCGCTCCACCGTAAGTCAGGAGGCCGAGGGACTTCGGCGCAAGACAGCATGGTGAGCCCGGCGATCACCTTGCCGATCCTTCTCATCGAGAAGCTCGGCCTGCCCGCGGCCGTTGCGGTCGTTATGGCTGGCATCGCCGCAGTTTTGGCGAATTCCATCACGCTCGACTGCCGGACGTTCCGCTATGTCTGGGGCTGAACCGTTCGACAAGCCCCTGGCCGGCGTGGCGCTGGCGACGCGCCCCCTCTGGCTGACGGTGGTGCCACTCTCTCTGACACTGGCGGTGGCCGCCTACGCAGCATGGCTTGCGCTCGTGGTCGTGCCGACCAATGTCGATGTGTCGTGGCTGCTGGTCGTCTGCGACCGGCTGCTGAACGGCGAGCGGCTGAACGTCGACCTCATGGAGGTCAATCCGCCGTTCTCGATCTGGCTCTACATGCCGTTCATGGTTCTGGAACGGCTGGTCGGTGGCCGCGCCGAGTTGTGGCTGGCCCTCGGCGTGATCGGCGCCGGACTGACCAGCCTTGCCATCTCCGCCCGCATCCTGGCGCGCGCCGATGCGGCCTATCGCCAGCCCGGCGCGCTTTGGGCGCTGCCGGCCGCACTCTTTGTCCTGCTCTGCTTCCACCCCGGCGAATTCGGCCAGCGCGAGCATTTTGCGACGATCGCGATCCTGCCCTGGATCGCGCTTCAATGCGCTCGCCAGCGGGCGCCGGGATTTGCCGCCGGCACGGGTTGGGAACAGGTCGTCGCGGGTGTCTGCGCGGCCATCGTGGTGATGGTCAAGCCGCCGCATTTCGCACTGGCCTTTGCCTTGCCTGCCATGTGCCTAGCTTTCCAGCGGCGATCCCTGAAACCGCTATTCGTCGTCGAAAACATCATCGGCGCCGCGATCGTTGCGCTCTACATCGCCTATGTCGTGATTTTCCAGACGACATTCCTGACCGAGATCCTGCCGTTTCTGCGAGATGTCTATCTGCCGGCACGCGCGCCCTTCCTGACTCTGCTCAAGACCTGGCCGCGATTGCTGCTCTTTTTCGCGGCGGCGACGGTGCTTCTTGCCCGCGGTTTCAGGCAGATGCATTGGGACGCCAAAATCCTGCTGCTGGCCGCGCTCGGCTTCGTTCCAGCCTTCCTGATCATGGGCAAGGGCTGGCCAAACCATGCCCTGCCGATGATGGTTCTCGGCATTTTCGCCTTTGGCGTGCAATTGCTGCGCGCGGGCGACAATGGCCGCGTGAAGCCGGTCGGCTGGCTCGCCGCCGCCCTTGGCGGCTTCCTCATATTGCAGACCTCGGCCGGCATCCAGCAGCTTTTCCTCACCGCCGACAACGGGTCAATCGAGCGGTCCGTCGCCTCGATCCAGCGCATCGGCCCAAAGCCGACGATCACGTCGCTTGCAGCCCGGCTGCAGGTGGCCCACCCCCTCGCCAGGCTGGTCAATGGCGACTTCGTCTCGCGCTATCCCGCGGCCTGGGCCGTCTACAACGCCAACCTGCTTGCCGCCAGCACCGATGATCCCGGGCAGCGGCACCGGCTGGAAGCCATCCGCGACGACATTATCGGGCAACTGGCTTCGGAGATCGCCACCAAGAAACCGGATATCGTGCTTTACAGCGCCGGGACCGGGCCGCTCTGGGACGATCTCATGCTGCACGATCCGCGGATCGCGCTTGTGCTGCAGCAATACGAGGTCCTGCATCGCGAGCCGACAGTTACCGTCTATCTGCGCAGCAGTAGGATTTCCACTCTCCAGGCCGGCACCGAACACGCTTCGAAGTAAGCGCAGTGCCCAGGCCCGAGGCGCCCCCAGCTCCGGGCCATCACGCCGGCAGCGTCACCCGCCGCAGCGTCAGATTGATCCGCCCGCCATTCTTGAGCAGCGCCGAGGTCGACGGATAAATCCGGTCGACTCCATGGGAGCAGAGGCGGCCCTCGCCGCCGAGCACGACGACATCGCCGCTCTTCAGCCTGAACGATTTTGTGCCGCCGTCGCGCGTCGTCTGGCCGACGCGGAACAGGCAGTCGTCGCCCAATGACACGGAGACGACGGGGGCGGAGAAATCCGCCTCGTCGCGGTCCTGGTGCAAACCCATTTTGGCCTCGCTCGAATAGAAATTGACGAGACAGGCCTGTGGCGGATGCTGATAGGCCGCTACCTCTTGCCACAATTCCAGCAACGCGTCCGGGATCGGCGGCCAAGGCAATCCGGTCGTCGGATGCGCCGCTTGATAGCGATAGCCTTGCTGCTTGTCGGTGACCCAGCCAAGCGGACCGCAATTGGTCATGCGCACGCTCATCTCCTTGCCGGTGCGCGGCATGGCCGGCACGAACAAGGGTGCGGCCTGCACCACCTTCCTGATCTCCTCGACCAGCGCCTCCTGCGCGGCACGCGGCAGGTAGCCGGGCATATGGCGCACGCCTTTGGGCAGAACGAGCATCAGAGTTTCCGCCTCATCCGGTTTGTCCGGCGGAGAATGCCATCCTCAGAAGAAAACGGCGACCCGAAAGCCGCTTTCGCCGGGCAGACAACCTCAGTCGTCACCAACGCGGCCGCGCAGCTTCTTCACCGTGGAGCGCCCAGCCTTGGTTTTCAGCCTGCGCTCGACGGCGCCCTTCGACGGCCTGGTCTTCTTGCGCGGCGGCGGTGGCGGCTCGGCCGCCTTGGCCACGAGAGCCGTCAACCTGGCGCGTGCGTCCGCCCGGTTCTGCTCCTGCGTGCGGAAGCGCCCCGCCTCGATGACGACGACACCGTCTTTGGTGGCGCGCTGGCCGGCGAGTTTTATGGTCCTTTCGCGCACGCGCTCCGACAGGCCCTGCGCGTTGGCGGCGTCGAAGCGCAGCTGCACCGCGGTCGCCACCTTGTTGACGTTCTGGCCGCCTGGGCCGGACGAGCGGATGAAATCCTCGTGCAGGTCGCCGGGGTGGATTGTCGCCTCGTCGGCAATGATGATTTTCTCGTCGGCATTCATGCCGCAGTCATGACGCGGCGGGACAAAAAAGAAAAGACCCGACCGAAGCCGGGTCTCGATAGGCAAGCGGATGCCGAAAGGGCTATTCCGCGGCTTCCTGCAGGCGCGGCGCGGCGCCCATGATCGTTGCATCGACATGGGGCTCGAACTTCTCGAAATTGGCGGCGAACATGCCGACCAGCCTTGCCGCCTGCCGGTCATAGGCCGGCTTGTCGGCCCAGGTCGAACGGGGATCGAGAATGGCGCTGTCGACGCCGGCAACCGCCACCGGCACCGCGAAACCGAAATTGGCGTCGGTGCGGAAATCGGCTGATTTCAGCGAGCCGTCGAGTGCGGCTGCGAGCAGCGCCCGCGTCACCTTGATCGGCATGCGGCGGCCGGTGCCATGGGCGCCGCCGGTCCAGCCGGTGTTGACCAGCCAGCAATCCGCGTCGTGGCCGGCGATCAGTTCGCGCAGCAGATTGCCGTATTCCGACGGATGGCGCGGCATGAACGGCGCGCCGAAGCAGGTCGAGAACGTCGCTTCCGGTTCGATGACGCCCTTTTCGGTGCCGGCCACCTTGGCCGTGTAGCCCGAGAGGAAATGGTACATCGCCTGCGCCGGCGTCAGCCTGGCGATCGGCGGCATCACGCCGAAGGCGTCGGCGGTCAGCATGATGATGTTCTTCGGATGGCTGGCGCGGCCCGTCTTGCTGGCGTTGGGGATGAAGCCGAGCGGGTAGGCGCAGCGCGTGTTTTCGGTGAGGCTGCCGTCGTCGAAATCCGGCACGCGGTCGGCGCCGAGCACGACATTCTCCAGCACGGTGCCGAAGCGCCGCGTGGTGGCGAAGATCTCCGGCTCGGCCTCGGCCGAAAGCCTGATCGTCTTGGCGTAGCAGCCGCCCTCGAAATTAAAGATGCCGTGCGGACCCCAGCCATGCTCGTCATCACCGATCAGCGTGCGCGAGGGATCGGCCGACAGCGTCGTCTTGCCGGTGCCCGACAGGCCGAAGAACACCGCCGCGTCGCCGGCAGGCCCTTCATTGGCCGAGCAATGCATCGGCATCACGCCTTTCGCCGGCAGCAGGTAGTTGAGCATGGTGAACACCGACTTCTTCATCTCGCCGGCATAGGAAGTGCCGCCGATCAGCACGATCTTGCGCGTGAGATCGACCGCGATCACCGTCTCGGTGCGGGTACCGTGGCGGGCCGGATCGGCGCGGAAGGACGGCAGGTCGATGATCGTCATTTCGGGTACGAAATGCTCGAGTTCGTCGGCTTCAGGGCGGATCAGCAGATTGCGGATGAACAGCGAATGCCAGGCGAATTCGGTGATGACCCTGGTCGGCAGCTTCAGTTCGGCATCGGCGCCGCCGACCAGATCCTGGACATAGAGGTCCTTGTCTGCCGCATGGGTGCGGAAATCGGCAAGCAGCGTGTCGAACTCAGCCGGCGAAATCGCCTTGTTGTTGTCCCACCAGACATGCGGCTCGGTCGTCGCGTCGCGGACGACGAACTTGTCCTTCGGCGAGCGGCCGGTGTGCTGGCCGGTCTCGGCGACGAGCGCGCCATGGGCGGTGAGCCGGGCCTCGCCGCGGCCGATCGCCTCCTCGTAGAGTGCCGCGGCGCTAAAATTATAGCGCACCATACCGGTGGTCTCGAGATCGATCTTGCATGCGGGATTGCGTTTGCCGGCTTCCGACATCAAGTGTCCCTTCTGTGATTTGCCGCGTCCTGGCCGGTGAATTACCGGTGCCCCGCAAACGAGGCTGATACGGTCAGAACCAGAAAACACGAATGATATCAAATCATTAATCGATTTAAAAATTTTGAAAGTTGTTTAAATCGTTTATATGTGCAAAAAAGTCTGATGGTTGCCCAAAGGATTGGCAGTCGTCGATCGTCCAATCCGCGTAGGGTGCGATAGTGGCCGCCGGTACACCGTCCGTGACAGCGGGCGGAGCCTATGCCACATTTTGTACCTAATTTGTCCTGCAAAAGCCCCTTCTCTACGAAAGAAGGGACAGCTCATGAGGGAGCCGCTTGAAATGGCAACAATCGCGCTTGTCGATGACGACCGCAACATTCTGACGTCTGTGTCGATTGCCCTCGAATCGGAGGGCTACCGCGTCGAGACCTATACGGATGGGGCGTCAGCGCTGGAAGGCCTGGCGGCGCGGCCGCCAAATCTCGCCATCCTCGACATAAAGATGCCGCGCATGGACGGCATGGAGCTGCTGCGCCGGATGCGCCAGAAGTCCGATCTGCCGGTGATCTTCCTGACCTCGAAGGACGACGAGATCGACGAGCTATTCGGCCTCAAGATGGGTGCCGACGACTTCATCCGCAAACCGTTCTCGCAGCGCCTTCTGGTCGAGCGTGTCCGCGCGGTGCTGCGCCGCACCAGCGCCCGCGAGGCGGCGGCCAAGGCGCCCAGCCAGCAGGCTCGCTCGCTGGAACGCGGCCAGCTGGTCATGGACCAGGAGCGCCACACCTGCACCTGGAAGGGCGAGCCGGTGACGTTGACGGTGACGGAATTCCTGATCCTGCATTCGCTGGCGCAGCGTCCTGGTGTGGTAAAAAGCCGTGATGCGCTGATGGATTCGGCCTATGATGAACAGGTCTACGTCGACGACCGCACCATCGACAGCCACATCAAGCGGCTGCGCAAGAAGTTCAAGGCCGTCGACGATGACTTCGAGATGATCGAAACCCTTTACGGAGTCGGATACCGGTTCCGCGAGGCTTAATTTCAGCGGGAGCTGCTATTCGATGGCAGTGGACGTAGAGCGGAGCAGAAGGGCGGGCGCTGCCAGGCGCCCGTCGCGGATTCTGCCCGCATTCCTGTCGAAGATCACCGTGCCGATGCGCCGTTTCCTCGGCCATCACATCTTTTCCAGCCTGACACGGCGCATCCTTTTCCTCAACCTTGCCGGGCTGGCCGTCCTGGTCACCGGCATTCTCTACCTCAACACCTTCCGCGACGGGCTGATCGATGCCCGTGTCGAAAGCCTGATGACGCAGGGCGAGATCATCGCCGGCGCGATCGCGGCGTCGGCGACGGTCGAAACCGATTCGATCAGCATCGATCCGGAAAAGCTGCTCGAGCTGCAGGCCGGCGAAAGCCTCGGACCCGGCTCCGACCAGCTCGACAATCTGGATTTCCCGATCAATCCGGAGCGCGTCGCGCCGGTGCTGAGAAGGCTGATCTCGCCGACGCGCACGCGCGCCCGCATCTACGACCGCGACGCCAACCTGCTGCTCGATTCGCGCCATCTCTATTCGCGCGGCCAGATACTGCGCTACGACCTGCCGCCGGTCGACGAGGAGGAACCGGACCTTTTGGAGCGGGTGCAGAAATTCGTCTTCGACTTCTTCCGCAACACCGACCTGCCGGTCTACCACGAACAGCCGGGCGGCAATGGTGCGGCTTTCCCCGAAGTGGTCAAGGCGCTGACCGGCAGCCCGTCGACCATCGTGCGGATCAGCGAGCAGGGCGAGCAGATCGTGTCGGTCGCCGTGCCGATCCAGCGCTTCCGCGCCGTGCTCGGCGTGCTGATGCTGTCGACCGAGGGCGGCGACATCGACAAGATCGTCGCCGCCGAGCGCAAGGCGATCCTGCGCGTCTTCGGCATCGCCGCACTCGTCACCGCCATCCTGTCGATGCTGCTTGCCTCGACCATCGCCAATCCCCTCAGGCGGCTGTCGGCCGCTGCCGTGCGGGTGCGGCGCGGCGTCAAGAACCGCGAGGAAATCCCCGACTTTTCCGACCGCCAGGACGAGATCGGCAATCTGTCGATCGCCGTACGCGACATGACCAATGCGCTCTATGCCCGCATCGAGGCGATCGAGAGTTTCGCGGCCGACGTCTCGCATGAATTGAAGAACCCGCTGACGTCGCTGCGCAGCGCCGTGGAGACTCTACCTTTGGCGAAGAATGACAATTCACGCGCGCGTCTGATGGAGATCATCCAGCACGATGTCCGCCGGCTTGACCGGCTGATCACCGACATTTCCGACGCCTCCCGGCTCGACGCCGAGCTCGCGCGCGAAGACGCCGGAACTGTCGACCTGAAGAAATTCATCACCGATCTCGTCGCCGTGTCGCGCGAGGCGACGCGCAACAAGAAGGCGGTCGAGATCGAGTTCAAGGTTGCCAAGCTGCCGCAAGGCGTCAAAGGCTATTTCGTCACCGGCCACGACCTCAGGATCGGCCAGGTCATCACCAATCTGATCGAGAATGCGCGTTCCTTCGTGCCGGAAGACCATGGCCACATCGCCATTTCGCTGGCGCGCGCCGGCAAGGTCAACATCGTCACCGTCGACGACAACGGTCCCGGCATCCGGGCCGACAACATCGACCGCATCTTCGAGCGCTTCTACACCGACCGGCCGGCCGGCGAAGCCTTCGGCCAGAATTCGGGCCTCGGCCTGTCGATCAGCCGGCAGATCGTCGAGGCGCATGGCGGCACGCTGACGGCCGAGAACATCCCGGGCACCAAGCCCGGCGAGATCAAGGGCGCTCGCTTCGTCGTCACCTTGCCGGCCGAAGGCTGACCGGTTCGAACACGCTCATGCCCGATGCCGCCGCGAAGCCTGAAAACATCCACGGAACCGCGATCCTGATCGGCGAGCGCGGCGTCCTCATCACCGGGCCGTCGGGCGCCGGCAAGACGACGCTGGCATTGATACTGCTCGACCATTGCCGCGCACGGGGGCTGTTTTCACGCATGATCGGCGACGACAGGCTGCTTGCCTCAAGCCATGCGGGGCGGCTGGTCTGCCGCGTGCCGGCGACCATCGCCGGTCTCGCCGAGGTGCCTGGGTTCATTCCGCGTCCGCTGCTGTTCGAGCCGGGCGGCGTGATCGACCTGCATGTGCGGCTGGTGCCGAAGGCAGAGATGGCCCGTTTCCAGGAGGAAATCAGCGAGCCGGTCGCCGGCTGCCCGGTGCCGCGTATCGACCTTGCCGAGCGCAACGCCGCGACCGCTTTGCCGGCGGTGATGGCGCGGTTGTCCATCGCGCCTTTTTTATGATCCGGTCCGGATTTTTTGTTGCAATGCGTCAAAATGGCCCGGGCCGGCGCAATTTTGGGCTTGTCAACGCGCCTCGCGTCGACAAGATAGCGCTCCCGCCGCCTGGAATGGCTGGCGAGCATAAAATGCGCCTGTGAAGCGGCGATGACGGGAGCCACCAACGAATGATCGGACTCGTGCTTGTAACGCACGGTCAACTGGCCACCGAGTTCCGACATGCCGTGGAACATGTCGTCGGGCCACAAGACAATTTCGAAACCGTGGCGATAGGTGCCGATGACGATATGGAGCAGCGCCGCCGCGACATCGTCGACGCCGTGGCGCGCGTCGACACCGGGGCCGGCGTCATCGTCCTGACCGACATGTTCGGCGGCACGCCTTCCAACCTTGCCATTTCGGTGATGGAATCCGGCCGCACCGAGGTGATCGCCGGCATGAACCTGCCGATGCTGATCAAGCTTTCCTCGATCCGCAAGGGCGACAACATGGCCGCCGCGCTCGACGAGGCGCAGGCGGCGGGACGCAAATACATCAACGTGGCCAGCCAGCTCCTGAGCAGCAAATGAACGCGCTGTCGCCGGAGAAAGACCACGTCGTGCGCGAGTTTCCGATCGTCAACCAGCGTGGCCTGCACGCGCGCGCCTCGGCGAAGTTCGTCCAGGTCGCCAGCGGTTTCGACGCCACGGTCGATGTCGAGAAGGACGGCGTCAAGGTCGGCGGCACGTCGATCATGGGGCTGATGATGCTGGCGGCGAGCCCCGGCTATTCGATCCGCGTCACCGCCAGCGGGCCGCAAGCCTTGCAGGCGATGGACGCGCTGGAGCAGCTGGTCGCCTCGCGCTTCGGCGAGGAAAGCTGACCGCGGCTTATCTGGAAGAGCCTACGCCGCCCCGCAAGGACATGCACGAATAAAGATTTCTTTATATCCCATTGTCGTTTGGCGGCCGATCTGCTAGTCAGGCCGGCAATCCGCGCCCCTCCATGCGCCTTCCGGCGCGGGCGCGTGCCGCAGACAATTCACACCGGAGCACTGCCATGACGGGTAGCAAGGACTATGTGGTCGCCGACATCTCGCTTGCCGGCTGGGGCCGCAAGGAGATCGAGATTGCCGAAACGGAAATGCCGGGCCTGATGGCCTGCCGCGAGGAATTCGGCGACAAGAAGCCGCTCAAGGGCGCGCGCATCACCGGCTCGCTGCACATGACGATCCAGACGGCGGTGCTGATCGAAACGCTGAAGGCGCTGGGCGCCGATATCCGCTGGGCCTCGTGCAACATCTTCTCGACCCAGGACCATGCGGCGGCGGCGATCGCCGAAGCCGGCATCCCGGTGTTCGCCATCAAGGGCGAGACGCTCGAGGATTACTGGGACTACACCGACCGGATCTTCCAGTGGACCGATGGCGGCACCTCCAACATGATCCTCGACGATGGCGGCGATGCCACCATGTACATCCTGATCGGCGCGCGCGCCGAAGCCGGTGAGGACGTGCTCTCCAACCCGGGCAGCGAAGAGGAAGAGATCCTGTTCGCCCAGATCAAGAAGCGGCTGAAGGCTTCGCCCGGCTTCTTCACCAAGCAGAAGGAAGCGATCCGCGGCGTCACCGAAGAGACGACGACCGGCGTCAACCGGCTCTACCAGTTGCAGAAGAAGGGCCTGCTGCCGTTCCCGGCGATCAACGTCAACGATTCCGTGACCAAGTCGAAATTCGACAACAAATATGGCTGCAAGGAATCGCTGGTCGACGGCATCCGCCGCGGCACCGACACCATGATGGCCGGCAAGGTCGCCGTGGTGTGCGGCTATGGCGACGTCGGCAAGGGCTCGTCGGCTTCGCTGAAGGGCGCCGGCGCCCGCGTCAAGGTCACCGAGGTCGATCCGATCTGCGCGCTGCAGGCGGCAATGGACGGTTTTGAGGTCGTCACGCTGGAAGACGCCGCGCCGACCGCCGACATCATCATCACCACCACCGGCAACAAGGACGTCGTCACCCTCGACCATATGCGTTCGATGAAGGACATGGTGATCGTCGGCAATATCGGCCACTTCGACAACGAGATCCAGGTGGCGTCGCTGCGCAACCTGAAATGGACCAACGTCAAGCCGCAGGTCGACATGATCACCTTCCCGGACGGCAAGCGGATGATCCTTTTGTCGGAAGGCCGCCTGCTCAACCTCGGCAACGCCACAGGCCATCCGAGCTTCGTCATGTCGGCCTCGTTCACCAACCAGGTGCTGGCGCAGATCGAACTCTACAGCAAGCCTGGCCAGTACCAGAACCAGGTCTACGTGCTGCCGAAGCATCTCGACGAAAAGGTCGCGCGCCTGCATCTCGGCAAGCTCGGTGCCCGGCTAACCGAACTGTCCGGCGAACAGGCCGCCTATATCGGCGTGACGCCGCAGGGGCCGTTCAAGCCGGAACACTACCGCTATTAACCAAAGCGAAAATTCCTACCACATATTGACGCCGGGCGATTGACATTTCGCCCGGCTTTATTTTTGCGTCGATTGATTCTTCACGCCGATTCCAGCAAGCGCTATGTTGTGATTCGCGGTCCGGGGACGAGGGACGGCGCACGCATCAGGGCGGTCTTGCATTCAGGCGGCGAAGAGGACCAAGACATGCCGGGGGAAAACCCGCGTCAGGCGGGACAGGCCGTTTCCGGCGGCCATAACGATTCGACAAGGACCCGCCCCGCCGTCGCGGGCGGGCGTCTTTCATCGCGTGCCGGAGCCCGCATCGGGACATTTCTTGCCACCTCGGTGCTTTCCGGTCCACTGCTTGTGTTTGCCGCGCATGCCGAACCAACGCAAAAGGCCGGACTGGGGGTCAGCGCGGTCGAGGTCATGCAAATGGCCATGTTCGCCGGCGTGATGGGTGCGGCACTCGTCTCGGCGATCTTCCTGATCCGCGAAAGGGCGCGCACCTCGGCGCAGAATGCCGAACTCAGGACCCGCATAGCAGACGTCAACGCGGCGCTGCAGCGCTCCGAGGCGCTGCTCAACCTGCGCGACCAGCGCGTGGTCGTCTGGGCCTCGGAGAACAAGAAGCCCGAGCTCCTCGGAACCTTGCCGGTGGAGAGCGGCGCGCCCGAGGACCGGGCAGCCTTCCTCGCCTTCGGTCGCTGGCTGATGCCGCGTTCGGCGGCGGCACTCGAACACGCGATCACCGCCTTGCGCGAAAAGGCAAAGGCCTTCGATCTCGTCATCGAATCGCAGGCCGGCGTGCCGCTCGAAGTCTATGGCCGCAAGAGCGCGGCGCATGTGCTGGTGCGTTTCGTCTCGCTGTCGGAAACGCTGCGCAGCCAGGCAAGGCTCAAGATCGAGAACCAGCGGCTCGGCGCCGACTACGACACCATGCTCGGCCTGCTCGACGCACTGAAGATGCCGGCATGGCTGCGCGCGGCCGACGGGCGGCTGAAATGGGTCAACCGCGCCTATGCCGAGGCGGTCGAGGCGCCGAACGCCGAAACCGCGGTTCGCGAGGCCAAGGAATTCCTCGGCGGCCAGGCGCGCGAGACGATCGCCGAACAGCACAAATCGCGCCTGGTCTTCGAACAGACGCTGTCGACGGTGATCGAGGGTGACCGTCGTGTGTTCGCGGTGACCGATTTCGCCGGCACCGACGGCTCGGCCGGGCTTGCCTGCGACACCAGCGCCACCGAAACCATCCGCGGCGAATATGAGCGCACGGTCAGAAGCCACGCCGACACGCTCGACCAGCTCAATACGGCGGTCGCGATCTTCGACACCGACGAGAAGCTGCGCTTCTTCAACCAGGCCTTCCAGAAGCTGTGGAATCTCGACAGCGGCTTCCTGCACAGCGCCCCGGACAATGCCCTGTTGCTCGACCGGCTGCGCAGCGAAGGCAAGATCGCCGAGCAGCCCGAGTGGCGGCGCTGGAAGGAGGGTCTGCTCAGCGCCTACCGCGCGGTCGAATCGCAGGAGCACTGGTGGCATCTGCCTGACGGCAAGACGATCCGCGTGGTCGCCAACCCGCAGCCCAAGGGCGGCGTGACCTGGGTATTCGAGAACCTGACCGAGAAGATGGACCTCGAAAGCCGCTACCAGACGGCGGTGCGGGTCCAGGGCGAGACGCTGGACAACCTTGCCGAAGGTGTTGCTGTGTTCGGACCCGACGGGCGGCTTCGCCTCTCCAACCCGGCCTTCGTCGCGCTGTGGGGGCTGAGCCAGGACGTGGTCAAGCCCAACGTCCATGTCCAGGCGATCCGCGACCTCTGCGACCAGCGCGCCGCGGACAGCCCGTGGGGCGGGTTCGTCGCCGCCATCACCGGCTTCGACGACGAGCGCCGCGACCGCCATGGCCAGACCGAACTCACCAACGGCACCGTGTTGCGCTATGCCGTCATCCATTTGCCCAACGGGCAGGTGATGATGACCTTCGTCGACGTCACCGACAGCGTCAATGTCGAGCGGGCGCTGAAGGACAAGAACGAGGCGCTGGAGAAATCCGACCAGCTGAAGAACGATTTCGTGCAGCACGTTTCCTACGAGCTGCGCTCGCCGCTGACCAACATCATCGGCTTCACCGAGCTTCTGTCGCTGCCGGCGACCGGTCCGCTGACGCCGAAGCAGCGCGAATATGTCGAGCATGTCGGCTCGTCCTCTTCGGTGCTGCTCACCATCGTCAACGACATACTCGACCTGGCGACGGTCGACGCCGGCATCATGCAGCTCGACATTTCCGAAGTCAGCGTCGAGCGGACCATCGCGGCAGCATCCGAACTGGTCGCCGAGCGGCTGGAGGAGCATTCGATCAAGCTCAAGGTCGATGCGGCGGCGGCGCCGAAAAGCTTCCACGGCGACGAAACCCGCATCCGCCAGATCCTCTATAATCTCCTGAGCAACGCCGCGAACTACGCGCCGGAGGCAAGCACGGTGATGCTTGCCTGCCGGCAGCTGGCCGAGGGTGTGGAATTCTCCGTCCACGACGACGGCCCCGGCATGCCGCCGGACGTGCTCGATTCAGTATTCCGCCGCTTCGAGCCGAGGACCAATGGCGGACGTCGGCGCGGCGCCGGGCTTGGCCTGTCGATCGTCAAGAGCTTCGTCGAATTGCATGGCGGCAGCGTCCGCATCCAGACCGGCAGGGACAGCGGCACCACGGTCATCTGCACCTTCCCCGACGCGCCTTCGGGCATTCGCGCCGCGGCCGAGTAGCGCGCTTCATGGCAGGGCTGGAGCGTTTTCTCGCCGACGAGGCCGCGACCGCAAGGCTCGGCGAGGATCTCGCCATGGCGCTGCGCCCCGGCGATGTGCTGGCGCTGAAGGGCGATCTCGGCGCCGGCAAGTCGACGCTGGCACGGGCGCTGATCAGGGCGCTGGCCGACGATACGGCCCTTGACGTGCCGAGCCCAACCTTCACGCTGGTGCAGAGCTACGACACGCGCGTGCCCGTGCATCATTTCGATCTCTACCGCCTGTCCTCGGCCTCCGAACTCGACGAACTCGGCTTCGACGACGCGCTGGCGCAAGGGGCAGCGCTGGTGGAATGGCCGGAACGAGCCGAAGCCCAGATGCCGGCAAGCACGCTCTGGATCGAACTCGTTCATCAGGCCGAAGGGCGCCGGGCAAGCCTGTCGGGGCAAGGTGCTGCCATCGAGCGCGCGGCGCGGTCGCTGGCGATGCGTGATTTTCTCGACTCGGCCGGCTGGGGTGAGGCGAGCCGCCGCCATTTCGTCGGCGACGCCTCGGCCCGCTCCTATGAAATCGTCTCGCGCGCCGGCTTTGCGCCGCGCGTGCTGATGAATTCGCCGCGACTGGTGCTGGGCCCGCCGGTGCGTGACGGCAAGCCCTATGCCGTGATCGCCCATTCCGCGCAATCCGTCACCGCCTTCGTTGCCATCGACAAGGCGTTGCTGGCTGCCGGCGTCTGTGTGCCGGAGATCCATGCCGAGGATCTCGACCAGGGCTTTTTGCTGCTTGAGCATCTCGGCTCGGAGGGGTTCCTGGGTAGCGACGGCCAGCCGGTCGCCGAGCGCAATGCGGCAGCGGCCGAACTGCTGGCGATGATGCACGGCAAAGCCTGGCCAGAGCGGATGGAGGCGGCACCCGGAGTCTTCCACGACGTGCCGCCCTTCGACCGTGACGCGATGATGATCGAAGCCGAGCTGCTGGTCGACTGGTATGTGCCGATGCTGACCGGCGCCCCGGCCAGCGATGCCCTGCGGGCCGGCTACGCCAGGGAATGGAACGCGGTTCTCGACCGGCTCGCGGCCAGCGAATACACGCTGATGCTGCGCGACTTTCATTCACCCAATATCATCTGGCGCGGCGAGCGGTCCGGGCACGACCGCCTCGGCATCGTCGACATCCAGGACGCGCTGATCGGGCCCGCCGCCTATGACGTCGCCTCGCTGGCGATGGATGCCCGGGTCACGGTATCGCCCGAGATCGAGAAGCGAACCGTCGATGCCTATGTCGCGGCGCGCCACGCGGCCGGCGGTTTCGACGAGGAGGCCTTCAGGGAGGCCTACGCCATGATGGCGGCGCAGCGCAATTCCAAGATCCTCGGCATTTTCGTGCGGCTCGAGAAGCGCGACGGCAAGCCATTCTACCTCAAGCATCTGCCGCGCATTCGCGACTATCTGCGGCGAGCACTGGCGCATCCGGCGCTCGCCGGGTTACACGCCTTCTATGTCGCCCATGACCTGCTGGAAGAACGACCTCTGTGACCGCTAACCCCAAGACTGCGATGGTGCTTGCCGCTGGGCTCGGCAAGCGCATGCGGCCGATCACCGACACGATGCCGAAGCCGCTGGTGAAAATCGCCGGCAAGACGCTGCTCGACTGGGGGCTGGACAGTCTGGCCACGGCCGGCGTCGAGACGGCTATCGTCAACGTCCATTATTTTCCCGAGCAGATCGTCGCCCATGTCGCCGACAGGCGGGCACCGAAAATCGTCATCTCCGACGAGAGCGCTGCCCTACTCGACTCGGCCGGCGGCATCGTCAAGGCGCTGCAGGATCTGGGCAAAGATGCCTTTTACATCATCAACGCCGACACGTTCTGGATCGACAGCGGCCAGCCCAGCCTCGAGCGCCTTTCCCTTGCATGGGACGGCTCGAAAATGGATATTCTGCTGATGCTTACCGATCTCGACTCAGCGACCGGACACTGCGTCGGTACGGATTTCCTGATGGCGCCAGACGGCGCGTTGCGGCGCTCGAAGGGCGATCCGGCCGGGGTGATCTATGCCGGGGCGGCGATCATTCATCCCCGCGTCTTCAAGGACGCACCGGCAAAGCCGCACTCGCTCAACGCCTATTTCGATACGGCCATTGCCGCTGGCCGCCTGTTCGGCATGCAGATGCGAGGGCACTGGATCACCGTCGGCACGCCCGATGCCATTCCGCTGGCGGAAGCGGCGGTCGCCGGCGTTCTCACCGAGTCGCAATGAGCGGCTCGCGCCGCGTCTTCTCGATCCCATCAGGAGCGCCGTTTCTGCCGACGCTGGCGGAGGCCCTGCTGGCCGGCCGGCTGGTTCCCGGTTTCCGCTTCGACGGCGATCCGCTGGCGCTGGCCGACGTCACCATCTATGTGCCGACCCGCCGTGCCGCGCGCGCCCTGCGCGGCGCCTTCGTCGACCATCTGGGCGGCCGCTCGGCGATCCTGCCGGTGGTGCGCCCGCTCGGCGAGTTCGACGAGGACGAAGCCGCCTTCGATGCCGACGCAGCTTCAGCCATCGATCTGGCGCAGCCGATCGCGGCGCAGGAACGGCTGCTCTTGCTGGCGCCGCTGGTGCGGCTGTGGAAGAGCCATCTGCCGGCGGCGGTCGCCGCCCGTTTCAACGAGGAGATCGTCATTCCGGCCTCGGCCGCCGATGCGATCTGGCTGGCGCGCGACCTTGCGCGGCTGATGGACGAGATCGAGACCGAGGGCACGGACTGGGCCAAACTCGCGGATCTGGTTACCGGCAATCTCGCCGGCTGGTGGCAGGTGACGCTGGATTTTCTCGGCATCGTCACCGACAACTGGCCGAAGCTGCTGGAAGAACGCCAGCGCTCCAACCCGGCCGCGCATCGCAGCGCGCTGATCCGGCTGGAGGCGGCGCGGCTGAAACGCAATCCGCCGGCCGGGCCGGTGATCGCCGCCGGCTCGACCGGCTCGATCCCGGCGACGGCCGAACTGCTGGCCGCGATTGCCGGCCTGCCCAACGGCGCCGTCGTGCTGCCCGGCCTGGACAACAGGCTGGACGAGGCATCCTTCGCCGCCCTTTCGGCACCCGGCGCGCGTCCGGCCCTGCTTGGCCACCCGCAATACGGCTTGGCCAAGCTGATCAACGGCATCGGCGTGCTTCGGGCGGATGTCGAGGAGATCGCCGCCGCAGACCGGCCGCTGGCGCTGCGCGCGGCCCTGGTTAGCGAGGCGCTGCGGCCGGCCGAGACCACCGAACTGTGGACCGAGACACGGCTTGCCTTCCAAGCCGGGGATATCGCCGAGGCCCTGGCCGACGTGATTTTGGTGGAAGCCGCCAGCGAACGCGATGAGGCGGTGGCGATCGCGGTGGCGCTCAAACGCGCCGTCGAACAGCCCGGCCAGCGAGCCGCACTCGTCACCGGCGATCGTGCGCTGGCGCGGCGCGTTTCGGCGGAGCTCAAGCGCTTCGACGTCATCACCGACGATTCCGGCGGCACGCCTTTGGCCAACACGCCAGCCGCCAGCCTGCTGAGACTGGCGCTGCAAGCCGTGTTCCGGCCGGGTGACCCGGTCGGCCTGCTGTCGCTGCTCAAGCACCCGCTGCTCGGCCTTGGCCTCGAACGCGCTGATGTCCGCCATGCGGCGGAGATCGTCGAACTGGTGGCGTTGCGCGGCGGCACTGGACGCCCCGATGCCGCTTCGCTTGCAGACCTTTTCGAGGCCCGGCTCTCGGGCCTTGGCGACAGCCGGCCGCCCTTCTGGTTTTCGCGCCTGACGGTGCGCGGCATCGAGAATGCGCGAGAAGTGCTTGCCCGCCTCGTGGCGGCACTCTCCCCGCTCCTCGCTTTTCGCGACGAGCGCGATGCCGATCTCGCCGCGCTGACGCGGGCGAGCATCGTTGCGCTGGAAAACCTCGGCCGGGCGATGGATGGCAGCCTCGTCGAGCTCTATGCCGGCGATGCCGGCGAAAAGCTCGCCGAGCTGCTGCGCGGCCTGGTCGCGGCATCGGCGCCGTTCTCCTTCGCGGCCGTCGAATGGCCCGACGTGATGGAGGCGCTGATCGCGCCGGAAACGGTCAAGCCGGCGCAAGGCACCGATCGCAACATCGCCATCTGGGGCGCGCTGGAAGCGCGATTGCAGAGCGTCGACACGCTGGTCATCGGCGGGCTCAATGAAGGCGTGTGGCCGCGCAAGCCGGAAAGCGACCGCTTCATGTCGCGGCTGATGAAGACCGGCATCGACCTCGAGCCGCCGGAACGGCGCATCGGCCTAGCCGCGCATGATTTCCAGATGGCGATGGGGGCGAGAAAGGTCGTGCTGACGCGCTCCGCCCGTTCCGGCGACGCACCGGCGGTGCCCTCGCGCTGGCTGCAGCGCCTGCTCACCTTCATCGGCAAGGAGCATGCGGCAGCGCCGTTGTGCCGCGGCGACGAATTGCTGGCCTGGGCGCGGGCGCTCGACGCCGGCGAAAAACAGGATTTTGCGCCAAGGCCGCAGCCGAGGCCGCCGCTCGGCGTCCGGCCGCAGCATTTCTCGGTCACCGAGATCGAGACGCTGCGCCGCGACCCCTATGCGATCTACGCCAGGAGGATCCTCGGCCTGATGCCGCTCGATCCGGTGATCCGCGATCCCGGTGCGGCGGAGCGCGGCACGCTGTTTCACGCCATCCTGCATTTGTTCTCGCGCCGTGTGCTGGACCCGCGCGAGCCCGGCGCCCTCGCTGGCTTGATCGAAGCCGGCCGCATCTGCTTTGCCGAGGCGGCGCTGCCGCCCGATGTCGAGGCGGTGTGGTGGCCGCGCTTCGAGAAGCTTGCTGCCAACATCATCGAATGGGAGCACGGCCGCGCCGACGCCGTGGCAAAGCGCCATGCCGAGGAGCGGGCTGAAAAGACCACGGTCGGCCGCACCGGCGTGACGCTGTCCGGCCATGCCGATCGCGTCGATCTGCTGGCCGGCGGCATGGCCGACATTCTCGACTACAAGACCGGCTCCTCGCCCTCCAAAGCGCAGGCGCACACGCTGCTGGCGCCGCAGCTGGCGCTGGAAGGCGCGCTGCTCAGGCGCGGTGCCTTCAGGGATCTTGGCGCCCGCGAGCCATCGCAGCTCGCCTTCGTCAGGCTGAAGCCGAATGGCGACGTGTTCGAGGAATCGATCCTCGAATACTACCGCAAGCCGAGGACCGCCGCCGATCTCGCCGAAGAGGCCTGGGCGCGGCTGGAAAAGCTGCTCTTCCACTATGCCGACCCGACGACCGGCTATCTGTCGCGCGCGCTGCCCTTCCGCGAGGGCGAGGCGGATGGCGACTACGACCATCTGGCGCGCGTGCTCGAATGGTCGGCCGGCGGCGACAGCGACGACGAGGCGGGGGAGGCATGAAGAAGGCCTACCCGATCCCGAGCGACACCGCCGCCAGCCAGGCGCGCGCCTCCGACCCGCTGAATTCGGCCTGGGTGTCGGCCAATGCCGGCTCCGGCAAGACGCATGTGCTGGCGCAGCGCGTCATCCGGCTTTTGTTGCGCGGCACCGATCCGTCGAAGATCCTGTGCCTGACCTATACGCGCGCCGCCGCCGCCAACATGTCGAACCGGGTGTTCTCGACGCTGTCCGAATGGACGTCGCTCGGCGACACGGAACTGGCGGCGCGGATCGAAGCGCTGGACGGCCGTCGGGCCGATCGCGACACGATGCGCCGGGCACGGCGGCTGTTCGCCGAGGCGCTGGAAACGCCGGGCGGTCTGAAGATCCAGACCATCCACGCCTTCTGTGAATCGGTGCTGCACCAGTTTCCGCTGGAAGCCAACATTCCCGCGCATTTCGAAATGCTCGACCCGCAGATGGAGGCGTCGCTTTTCGCCACCGCGCGACGCGACATGATTTCGGGCACCACCGCCGGCGAGGCAGGGCTGGCGGAGGCCTTCGCCACCGTGCTGGAGCGCGGCGGCGAAGCCGGTCTCGACGCGCTGCTTGCCGAAATCGTGCACAAGCGCGACGGCTTACGCGCCTTCATCGGCGCGCTTGGCCGTGGCGGGCTGGGCTTCCAGCCGCTGTTCGACGAATTCCGGTTCCGCGCCGGCGAAACAGCCGAAGGCATAGCCGGCTCGGTCTGGCCGCTGCCGGGCTTCCTGCCCGACTATTTTGCCGGCTTCGCCCATGCCGCCGAGGCCACCGACGCCCGAACCGTCCTGAACAATTTGCTGCCCTATGCCCGTGCCGCCTTCGCCGAGAAGGATCCGATCCGCCGGCTGCAGATGCTCGGCAAGGCCTTCCTCAAGGCGGACGGCGACCCCTACGATCCACAAAAGGCATTCAAAAAGGCGCTGCTCGACCGGCTGCCCGATTTGCCCGAGCGCTATCTGGTGGCGGTCAATGCCATAATCGAGGTTTCGGACAGGTTGGCGCTGTTCCGGATGCTGGAAGGCACGTGCGCCGCGCTGACGATCGCTGGCTGGCTGATCGCGCGCTACGAGCAGCTGAAACGCGGCCGCGGCTTCCTCGATTTCAACGATCTCATCACCCGCACGGTCAGCCTGCTGGCGCGGCCCGACGCCGGGCCCTGGGTGCAATACAAGCTCGACCAGGGCATCGACCATATCCTGCTCGACGAGGCGCAGGACACCAGTCCCGACCAGTGGGAGGTGGTGAAGCGGCTGACGGAAGAGTTCTTTGCCGGGCTCGGCCAACGCGAGACCGTTCAGCGGACGGTGTTTGCCGTCGGCGACGAAAAGCAGTCGATCTACTCCTTCCAGGGTGCCGCCCCGGACTCCTTTGCCGACAGCCGGCTTTTGTTTGCCGGACGCGTGCGCGACGCGGACGCTTCGTTCGCCGATCTCAAGCTGACCTGGTCGTTCCGCTCGACCGACGACGTGCTGGCCGCCGTCGACCGCGTCTTCGCCGAACCGGGCGTACGGCGCGGCATCAGCCACGATCCCGACCCGCTGAGCCACAAGGCGATCCGCACCGATGCGCCGGGCTATGTCGAGGTCTGGCCGTCGATCGGCGCCGATGCGGTCGAGGAACCCGACGACTGGACCTTGCCCGTCAACCATGCCAGCGCGCCGGCGGTGCGCGTTGCCGAGCATGTGGCGGCGACCATCCAGGCCTGGCTCAGGGACGGCGAGACCATCGAAGGCAAGGGACGGAAGCTGACGGCCGGCGACATTCTTGTGCTGGTGCGCAAGCGCGACCGTTTCGTCCATGCGCTGTCGCGCAGCCTGAAGAATCGGCAGATCCCGGTCGCCGGCGCCGACCGGCTTAGCCTGCCCGGCCATATCGCCGTGAAGGATCTGATCGCGCTCGGGCATTTCCTCATTCAGCCGGAAGACGACCTGTCGCTGGCCGCCGTGCTGCGCAGCCCGATCTTCGACGTTTCCGAGGAGCGATTGTTTGCGCTGGCAAACGGACGGCCATCGGGAAAGTCGCTGATCGGATCGCTGCGACAGCACGCCGGCGAAGACATCGCGCTGGCCGCCATCGTTAGCCGGCTCGATGCCTGGTCGGACGAAGCGGCGTTCAAGCCGGTGTTCGAGTTCTATGCCGCGGCACTCGCCCGCGACGGGCTGCGCAAGAGGATGATCGCGCGGCTCGGACCGGAAGCCGGTGATATCATCGACGAATTCCTGAGCTTCTGCCTGGCCGAGGAACGGACCGGCCTTCCGGGGCTGGAAGCCTTCCTGGCGACGCTGGAAAGCACCGGCCCCGAGATCAAGCGCGAGATGGACCAGACCCGCGACGAGGTGCGCGTCATGACCGTGCACGCCGCCAAGGGCCTGGAGGCGCCAGTCGTCTTCCTGGTCGATGGCGGCTCGGCGCCGTTCAGCGACCAGCATCTGCCGAGGCTGATGCCGTTCCAAGGCTCGGGCGAACATTTCGTCGGCAAGGGCTATCTCTGGCGCTCGGCCAGCGACGTCGCCAACGGCTTTTCCAAGACCGCAGCCGCCCGCGCGCGCGAACTGGCCGACGACGAGTACCGCCGGCTGCTCTATGTCGGCATGACGCGCGCCGAGGACCGGCTGATCGTCTGCGCCTATCACGGCAAGCGCGCGCCAAACACAGGCACCTGGCATTCGATCGTCAGCCGCGCGCTGGTCGGCGCGCCTGAAAGCACTGAGCGCAAGCATCCCGCCACCGGCGAGCCAGTGCATCGCTTCAACATGACCAAGCTGCCGCCGGTGGCCATCACAACAAGCGGAGAGAACAGGCCGGCACTGCAGTTCGCGCCGTTGCCGGAGAGCCTGTTCCCGCCGCTGCCGCCTTACGAGGACCTGCCGCGGCCGCTGTCGCCGTCCGGCGCCTCGGCATTGATCGACGAGACCAAGGAAACCGTAGCCGACACGCGCTCGCCGGTGCTGAATGCGGAGGCCGAGCCCGGTTTCGCAGTTATGCGCGGGCTGGCGCTGCACAAACTGCTGCAAATGCTGCCCGGCATCGCGGAGAGCGAACGCCGGGATGCGGCCGAGCGTTATCTGGCGCGCGCCGGCGCCGAATGGCCCGAGGCCGAGCGTGGCAGGGTGCTCGCCTCGGTGTTCTCGATCCTCGCCGACCCGCGCTTCGCACCGCTGTTCGGTTCGTCATCGCGCGCCGAGGTTTCGATCATGGGCAGCCTCGAGGTGAAGGGCAGGAAACGCCCCATCTCCGGCAAGATCGACCGCCTGGCGGTGACATCGGGCAGGGTGTCGATCGTCGACTACAAGACCAACCGGCCGGCGCCGGCGACGATTGCCGAGGTGCCGCCGGCCTACGTGCTGCAGCTCGCGCTCTATCGGGCGCTGCTTCAGCCGCTTTATCCCGGCCATGAGATCTCGGCAGCACTGCTGTTTACCGAGGCTCCAAGGCTGATCGAACTGCCGTCGGCGGTCATGGACGATGCCCTTGCTCGACTCACGGGAGCGTGACACAAGAACTGCTTGAAGAAGGGCGCGACAACCACCACATTTGGTGCAACCGAATTTTCGAAAGGATTTCCGCATGGCCACCGTCAAGGTCGACAAGAGCAATTTCGAGGCCGATGTGCTCAACGCCAAGGAGCCGGTCGTGGTTGATTTCTGGGCCGAATGGTGTGGCCCGTGCAAGATGATCGCGCCGGCGCTCGAAGAGATCGCCACCGAACTCGGCAGCAAGGTCAAGATCGCCAAGCTGAACATCGACGAGAACCCGGAACTGGCGGCGCAGTTCGGCGTACGCTCGATCCCGACGCTGATGATCTTCAAGGGTGGCGAACGCGCCGACATCAAGGTGGGTGCCGCGCCGAAGACCGCGCTGTCACACTGGATCAACGGCAACCTCGCCTGAGCCAATCAAAATGTTTGAAGGACAAGCCCGGCCATCGCGCCGGGCTTTTCTTTGGCGTCATCGCTCAACGTGCTCTGGCCCTCGCGCAACGGTCTTCCATGTCTTCTGCTTGAAAAGGACAGGAGAACCCCATGACCGGATCCGCCAAGGCCACCGTCTTCATCGACAATGAGCGCGTCATCGTCACCGAGTACCGCTTCCAGCCGGGCGACAACACCGGCTGGCACCGCCATGGCCACGACTATGTCGTCGTGCCGCTGATGGACGGCAAGGTGAAGCTCCTGACCAAGGACGGCGAATCCTTCGCCGAGATGAAGAAGGGCGCGCCCTATTTCCGCAAGGAAGGCGTCGAGCACGACGTGATCAACGCCAATGAGGGCGAATACGCCTTCATCGAGATCGAGCTGAAGTAAATCTCTCGCGGCCCAGCGATCACCAGTCGGCGATGCGATCGCCACCAACGAATTGCGCGCTTTTCTCGGTATATTCGAATAGCTCGATCTTCACGCCGTTGGGGTCGCGGATCCAGGCCTGCCAGGTATCGTCGCAGGCATGTTTCTTGGCCGTGATGTCGATGCCCTTCGCCCTTATGTGGGCGATCGCCGCATCGATGTTTTCCACTTCAAGGCAGAAATGGTTGATCTGGTTCAGCTCGCTGTAGCTGGCCTCGTCTTTCTGGAACACCTCGACATGGCTGCGGCCGCCGCAATTGAGGTAGAAGCCGAAAACCGTGCCGTCGCGCAGGAAATTGAATTGGGTGTCCATGCCGAGCACGTCCCGGTAGAAGCTCCGCGTCGCTTCCAGATCATGCGCGAAAATGCAGGCGTGAGCGAGCTGCTTTACCTTGATCATCACTGGCTCCTTGCGGTGATCGGACGCGCGCTCAGGTCGGCGGCGTGCCGTTCTCGGCCAACACGGCGCCGGCCAGGTACAAAGAACCGCCGATCAGGATGCGCGGCGGCGGGCCGTCCCATGTGTCGCGCAGCAGCATCAGGGCGCTGGCGACGGAGCTGACCGGCTCGGCCGACAGGCCGGCCTCGACGGCGCGGATGGCCAGCTCGTCATTCGGCACGCCGGCATCGCTCATGCTCACCGGCACCGTGTAGACATGGCGGGCGAGGCCCTTGAAGGCGCGGAAATAGCCGCTCTGGTCCTTCGTGTTGATCATGCCGGAGATCAGGAACAGCGGCCGCGGGTTCTTGTCTTCCTGCTCGGCCAGCGCCTCGGCGACGACGATGCCGGCGCCTGGATTGTGGCCGCCGTCGAGCCAGATGTCGGCGCCCTTCGGCGCCAGCTCCGCCAGCCGCCCCTGCGCCAGCTTTTGCATGCGGCCGGGCCAGGCGACGCTGGTCATCGCCTTCTCGGCGGCGCGATGGCTGATCTCGAAACCCGCCGCCTTGACCGCGGCGATCGCCGCCGCCGCATTGGCGAACTGGTGTCGCCCCGGCAGGCGCGGTGGCGGCAGGTCCATCAAGCCGTCCTCGTCCTGGTAGACCATGCGGCCGTTTTCCTCGTAGGCGAGGAAATCCTGGCCGTAGACGAAGGTCGGGCAATCGAGCCGCTCGGCGGTTTCGATCAGCACCTGCAGCGCCGTCTCGGTTTCCTGGGCGCCGATGACAACCGGGCAGCCGGGCTTGATGATGCCGGCCTTTTCGGCGGCGATCAGCTCGACACGGTCGCCGAGATAGGCCTCGTGGTCGAGCGAGACCGGCATGATCACCGACACCGCCGGCCTGGCCACGACATTGGTGGCGTCGAAGCGGCCGCCGAGGCCGACCTCGATGATGGCGGCCGCGGCCGGATGTTCGGAAAACAGGATGAAGGTGACGGCGGTGAGGATCTCGAAGACGGTGATCTTCTTGCCTGCATTGGCCTTGGCGACGCGGGCGATGGCTTCGGCGAAAACCTCGTCGTCGACCAGCCTGCCGCCGCCATCGGCGGCAAGACGGTAGCGCTCGTGCCAGTTCACCAGATGCGGCGAAGTGTGCACATGGACCAGATGCCCGGCGGCTTCGAGCAGCGCTCGCGAAAAGGCCGCGCATGAGCCCTTGCCATTGGTGCCGGCGATGTGGATCACCGGCGGCAGCCGGTCCTGCGGGTTGCCCAGCCGCTCGAGCAGCCGCGAAATCCGGTCGAGCGAAAGGTCGAAGCCTTTCGGGTGAAGCGCCATCAGGGCTTCAATTTCACGGTCGGCGGCAAGCGTGGTCATAAAAGAATCCTAAGCGTGCGCGGAGTCTCGCGCAATCGCGGTTCGCGGCTAAGAACGCCGCGTCAGGCCTGCGGCCGTGCTTCCGGCTGGGCAAGCGCCGGCGGCAGGATCTCCGGCTCCAGCGGCTTCTGCTCTTCCGGCATCTTGAGCAGCATCTTCAAGAGCCGCGAAATCGTCTGGCGCAATTCGAGCCTCGACACCACCATGTCGACCATGCCGTGCTCCATCAGATATTCGGCGCGCTGGAAGCCGTCGGGCAGTTTTTCGCGGATGGTCTGCTCGATGACGCGCGGGCCGGCAAAGCCGATCAGCGCGCCGGGTTCGGCGATGTGGACATCGCCCAGCATGGCGTAGGACGCGGTGACGCCGCCGGTGGTCGGATTGGTGAGCACGACGATATAGGGCAGGCCCGCCTCTTTCAGCCGGTCGACGCCGACCGTGGTGCGCGGCAACTGCATCAGCGAGAGAATGCCTTCCTGCATGCGGGCGCCGCCGGAGGCAGCGAACAGGATCAGCGGCCGCTTGCGCTGCAGGGCAACCTCGAAGGCGTGCACAATGGCGTCGCCGGCGGCCATGCCGAGCGAGCCGCCCATGAAGGCGAAATCCTGCACGGTCACCACCACCGGCAAGCCGTCGATGGCGCCCAGCGCATTGACGACGGCGTCCTCCAGGCCGGTCTTGGCCTTGGCGTCCTTGAGCCGGTCGGTGTAGCGCTTCTCGTCGCGGAATTTTAGCGGATCCTGCACCACCTTGGGGTTTTCGAGCGTCTCGTATTTGCCGTCGTCGAAGAAGTATTTCAGCCGCTCCTTGGCCGAGATCTTCATGTGATGGCCGGAGGACGGGATGACGAACTGGTTCTGCTCCAGGTCCTTGTGGAACACCATCTCGCCGGTCTCGGGATCCTTGATCCAGAGGTTTTCGGGCATGTCGGTGCGACGGCCGAGCATCGAATTGATCTTCGGGCGGACGTAATTGGTTATCCAGTTCATCGCTTCGGCTCCTGTCCTGACGAAGAGGTAGGAAGATTATTCGGCGGCAGCAAGGCGGGCCGAGCGCACGCCTTGCGACAGCCCGCTGACCAAAGTGGCGACCGCTTCGGCCGGATCGGCGGTCTTTTCGCCCTTGGGCCCGAGCACATTGGCCACCGCATTGACGATCGCGGTGCCGACGACGACGCCGTCGGCATTGGCACCGATAATGCGCGCCTGCTCGGCGGTCTTGACGCCGAAGCCGACGCAGACCGGCAGGTCGGTATGGCCCTTGATGCGCCTGACGGCCGCCGCCACCTTGCCGGTGTCGGCCAGGGCAGAGCCGGTGATGCCCGTCATCGAGACATAGTAGACGAAGCCGGAGGTGTTCTGCAGCACCTTGGGCAGGCGCTTGTCGTCGGTGGTCGGCGTCGCCAGGCGGATGAAGTTGATGCCGGCCTTGAGCGCCGGGATGCAGAGTTCCTCGTCCATCTCCGGCGGCAGGTCGACGACGATCAGCCCGTCGATACCACTGGCGATAGCGTCCTTGAGGAAACGGTCGACGCCGTAGATGTAGATCGGGTTGTAGTAGCCCATCAAAACGATCGGCGTTTCATTGTCGCTGGCGCGGAATTCCGACGCCATCTGCAGCGTCTTGACCAGCGTCTGGCCGCCTTTCAGCGCCCGCAGGCCCGCCGCCTGGATCGCCGGGCCATCGGCCATCGGATCGGAAAATGGCATGCCCATTTCGATGATGTCGGCGCCCGCCTTGGGCAAGGCCCTCATGATCGATAAAGCGGTGACATAGTCCGGATCGCCGCTCATGAAATAGGTGACTAAGGCGGGGCGGCCTTCGGCTTTCAGTTTTGCCATGCGGCGGTCGATGCGGGTGGTCATGATCAGATCTCCATGCCCAGCATCGAGGCCACCGTGTGCACGTCCTTGTCGCCGCGGCCGGACAGGTTGACGATGACGATCTGGTCCTTGTCCATGGCCGGTACGATCTTGACCGCATGCGCGATGGCATGGGCCGATTCCAGCGCCGGGATGATGCCTTCGACGCGCGTCGTCAGCTGGAACGCTTCCAGTGCCTCGTCATCGAGGATCGGCACATATTCGACGCGACCGCTGTCACGCAGCCAGGAATGCTCGGGGCCGACGCCGGGATAGTCGAGGCCGGCCGAGATCGAGTGGCCATCCATGATCTGGCCGTCGGCATTCTGCAAGAGATAGGTGCGGTTGCCATGCAGCACGCCGGGCGCGCCGGCATTCATCGAGGCGCAATGCTCGATGCCGTCGAGGCCGCGGCCGCCGGCTTCGATGCCGATGATGCGGACTTGCCTGTCGTCGAGGAAGGGATGGAACATGCCGATGGCGTTCGAACCGCCGCCGACACAGGCGATGATGGTGTCGGGCAGCCGGCCTTCCTGTTCGAGGATCTGGGTGCGCGCCTCGGAACCGATGACCGACTGGAAGTCGCGCACCAGTTCCGGATAGGGATGCGGGCCGGCGGCGGTGCCGATCAGGTAATAGGTGTCCTCGACATTGGTCACCCAATCACGAAGCGCTTCGTTCATGGCGTCCTTCAGCGTGCCGTGGCCGGCGGTCACCGGCCTGACTTCGGCGCCGAGCAGCTTCATGCGGAAGACATTGGGGCTTTGGCGGGCGACGTCGGTGGCGCCCATATAGACGACGCACGGATAGCCGAAGCGGGCCGCGACCGTGGCCGAGGCGACACCATGCTGGCCGGCGCCGGTCTCGGCGATGATGCGCTTTTTGCCCATGCGCTTGGCGAGCAGGATCTGGCCGAGGCAGTTGTTGATCTTGTGCGAACCGGTGTGGTTCAGGTCTTCGCGCTTGAAGTAGACCTTGGCGCCGCCGAGATGTTTCGTCAGGCCTTCGGCGAAATAAAGTTTTGACGGCCGCCCGGCATAGTGGGTCGACAGGTTCTGCAGCTCGGCTTTGAAATCGGGATCGTTCTTGACCTCATTCCAGTGCCGCTCCAGGTCGAGGATCAGCGGCATCAGCGTCTCGGCGACGAAACGGCCGCCAAAGATGCCGAACATGCCCTGCTCGTCGGGTCCGGTGCGGAAGGAATTGGGTGTCGCCGGCTTGTCCATCGCCGATCTCCTGCATCTGGTCTTGAGCATGTCCTTGGCGGAAAACCGGTTCCCACTTCTCCGGGACATGCTTTGGTTTAGAGCACGCTCAGGCGGCGCGGTTGTCGCGTTCTGCCCTGACGGCCCGGAAAAACTGCTCGATCAGCGCCGGCTCCTTGACGCCCGGCGCGCTTTCCACGCCCGACGAAATGTCTATTCCGGGCGGATTGGCAAGCTGGAGGGCATCGCCGATATTGGCGGCGTTGAGCCCACCGGAAAGCATGTAATCGACGCCGGCGTCAAGGCCGGCCAGAATGCGCCAGTCGAAGGCGACACCGTTGCCGCCCGGCAATTCCGAACCTTTCGGCGGCTTGGCATCGAACAGGAAGCGGTCGGCGATGCCTATGAAGGGTTTTGTCCGCTCGATATCCGCGGCCTCGCTGACCGACAGCGCCTTCATGACCGGCAGGCCATAACGGGCCTTGACCCCGGCCACCCGCTCCGGCGTCTCCGAGCCGTGAAGCTGCAGCATGTCGGGGTGCATTTTTTCGACGATCTCGTCGAGGAACGCATCGCCGGCATCGACCGTCACGGCGACGGCGCCGGCCTTGCCGGTTGCCGCCTGGCGCAGGCGCCCGGCTTCTTCGGGCGCGACATAGCGCGGGCTCTTGGCGAAGAAGATGAAGCCGACATGGCTGGCACCACCGGCCAGCGCCGCGGCCAATGCGTCATCGGTCTTCAACCCGCATATCTTGATGTCGAGCGCCATGGCGCGGGGATTGGCACGAAACAGCTTAAGAGTCGAGAAAAAGCATGCTGTTTGCCGCCGGGGCGGAAAGCACTACCTTTCAATTAGGGAAACACAGGCGGGAGCAGATAGTCATGACTGACCAGAGCGTTGCCCAACTCAGGCAAAAGATCGCGCAGGCCCACGAAGTGATCGCGCATCTGATGGACAAGGCAGCCTTCAACGGCGCCGAGGCGCACCGCGCGCTCGACTATTTCGGCGGCGACGCCTTCGAGCGGAATTTCCTGCCGTGGCCTCGCCAGGGCGACGAGGGGTTGCGGCCTGAGGAGTTGAACGCGGCGAACGATGATTGAGCGGCTGGCCAAGCTGGCCCGGACGACGCAATTCCGGACGGAAAGCCGTTTCACACTTTTCCTGGAATTGGTCTAATCGAACACGATCGCCTGTAGCGCACCGCCATTGCGCTTCAGCCAGTCCTTGCAGCGCTCGGTGTCGGGGCAGAGTTGCTCGCACAATTTCCAGAATTTCGGGCCGTGGTTCATCTCCTTGAGATGCGCCACCTCGTGCGCGACGAGGTAGTTTATGACCGGCGCGGGCGCCATCATGATGCGCCAGGAGAAGGACAGATTGCCGTCGGAGGTGCAGGAGCCCCAGCGGCTCGACGTGTCCTTGAAACGGATCGCCTTGGCGCGCTTGCCGATGGCGGCGCTGTGCTTGGTCACCAGGCGCTCGATCTCGCGCTTGGCCTCGCGCTTGAGGAAATCGGCGATGCGGCGCGGCAGGTGCACGCGCTCGCCATGCACGATCAGCAGCGGGCCGCGCTCGTCGCGCGACACGGTGACGGTGCCGCGTTTGGCGGGTTCATGGACGATTCGGTGCGCCACGCCGCGCACCGGAATCTTGATGCCGGGCCGCACCTGCGGCCGTGTCGGCACCTTGGCCAGCCGCTGCTCCAGCCAGTCCTGGTGGCGGTCGAGGAACTTCTCGACCTCGCCGCGGCGCAGGCCCGGCGGCACGGTGATGCGCAGGCCCTGACCGCCGGAATCGATGCGCAGCGTCAGCCGGCGAGCCCTGGCGCTCTCGACGATCTTAAGCGGCAGCGTGCGGCCGGCGACGCAATGTTCGCGCTCGACGATCGGCGTCGGCTTGGGCTTGGTCAGGTTGCGGAAGAAGCCGAAGGACATGGCTGGACGATACGCGATTCGAGGAAAACGACCAGTGGAGCGAAGCTGAAAAGAGAACAAAAAAGAAACGGCGCCGCTTGCGCGACGCCGTCTATCGTGCCGGGGCCTGTCGCGCGGCCTCAGTCGTCAAGCAGATTCGAACCCTTGCGCTTGGGGGTCGTCCCGGTGGTCTTGGACGCTGTCGTCGTCGGGGCAGTCGACTTGTTGCGATTCGCCATGAAGCGATCGAACTCGTCCTGGTCCTTGGCGCGGCGCAGTTCGCGAGCGTAGTCGTCGAACTCGGTCAGCATCTCGTCGAGCTTGCGGCGCTCTTCGGCGAGGCGCTCAAGCTCCTTTTCGCGCCAGTCGTCGAAAGCGACGTTGCCGGTGCGGGCGGAGCCGTGGCCCCAGCGCGCGGCCTTGTCGGAACCGCGGCGGCAGCCGGCGAAGATACCGTCCGTGGCGCGGTTGACGTCGCGCTTGAAGCCGTCGAGCCGGTCGCCCCAGATGATGTAGGCGAGCATGGCGAAGCCGAGCGGCCAGAACACCATGAAGCCGATCACCATCAACGCGATGGTCGCCGGCGTCCAGGCCGGGCGGATCAATGCAGTCGTGTTCATTTTCTCCCAGTCCTTCCGTTGGAGACAGCCAGATCGGCTGCGTGGAATCGAAATGGGATGGGGAAAACGGCGATTCAAGACAGATCCGGCCAAAACCGGACAAAGAGCTGAAATGATTATTTCTTTTTGAGCATTTCGAGGAAAAGCACGGCCAGGCCGGCGACCAGGCCCCAGAATGCGGCGCCGACGCCGAACAGCGTCAGCCCGGAAGCGGTGACGGCGAAGGTGACGGTGGCGGCCATGCGCTCGCCCTCTTCCTTCAAGGCTATCGACAGCGCGTTGGCCAAAGGGGCCATCAGCGCCAGGCCGGCGACCAGCACGATCAGGCTCTGCGGCAGGACAGCGAAGATCGCCACCAGCGAGGCGCCGAAGATGGCAAAGACCAGATAGGCAAACGCATAGAAGGGACCGGTCTTCCAGCGCTCGGCCGGGTCGGGGTGGACATCCGGCCCGGTGCAGATCGCCGCCGAGATCGCCGCCAGATTGGTGGTCGAGGCGCCGAATGGCGCCGACAGCAGCGAGAACAGGCCGGTGACGCCGATCAGCGGGCCAGGCTCGGGATGGTAACCGGCGGCCCTCAGCACGGCGAGGCCGGACAGGTTCTGCGAGGCCATGGTGACGAGGTAGAGCGGCAGAGCCAGCCCGATGATCGATGCAGTGCTGAAATGTGGCGCAATCAGTGTGAGGGTCGACAGTTCCGGCGTCGGCAGGCCGCCGACACGGCCGGTGAGGAAGGCCGCGAAGCCGCCGCCGATCAACACCGCAAGAACCGACAGTGCCGGGTTGAACAGGCGGATGACAAAAAATGTCCCGATCAGCGGCAGGATCAGCCAGGGGTCGGCGGGAATGGTCTTGACCGCGCCGGTGGCGAAGCTGACGAGGATGCCGGCCAGCATGCCGGAAGCGACCGAGGCCGGTATCCTGGCGATCAGCTGGGTCAGCGGCTTGAACAGGCCGGTGGCGATCAACAGGATGGCGGTGACGATGAAGGCGCCCACCGCATCATTTATCGTAAAGCCGCTCGATGCCGCGATCAGCGCGAGGCCTGGCGTCGACCAGGCGGTGATGACGGGCATTTTCGTGCGCCAGGACAGCCACAAGCACTCGATGGTCATCGCCAGGCACAGCGCGGTGACCCAGCTCGCCGTCTCGACCTGGGTGGCGCCGACCGCCTTGGCGGCGGCGATGACAACGGCCAGCGTGCCGCCAAAGCCGACGATCGCCGCGACAAAGGCGGATATCGGGATGGAAATGCGCATGACCTACCCTGCTCGCCGCACCATGTCGCCCACCGCCCGCATCAGCATGTCGAGATCCTGGGGTCGGGACAGGCGGTGGTCGCCATCGGGGATGAGCGACAGCGTCACGTCATCGGCCGGCAGCAGGGCGGCCAGCTTCAGCGCATGGCTCGACGGCACGTCGGCGTCGGCCAGGCCCTGCAGGATGTGGACCGGGCAATGGGTGTCGATCGGCCCGGTCATGACAAGGTTCTTCCTGCCGTCCTCCATCAAGGCGCGCGTATAGATGTAAGGCTCGGCCGAATAGTCGGACGGCTCCTCGAAGAACCCCTTCTCAGTGAGATCGCCCTTCTGAGCCTCGGTCAGCACCGGCTCGACCAGCTCGGCGGTGAAATCCGGCGCCGGGGCCAGCAGCACCAGGCCGGCGATGCGGTCGTCACCCGCCTTGCGCAATTCCTGGACCATGCGCAGCGCGATCCAGGCGCCCATCGAGGAGCCGACCAGGATCTGCTTGCCCTTGGTGAAGCAGCGGAAGACGGCGAGGCTTTGTCCAAGCCATTTCGAAATGGTGCCATCGGCGAAGACGCCGCCCGATTCGCCGTGGCCGGAATAGTCGTGACGCAGGAAAGCGCGGCCTTCCTTTGCCGTCCACTCAGCCAGCGTCTCGGCCTTGGTGCCCAGCATGTCGGATTTGTAGCCACCGAGCCAGACGACGCCGGGCGCAGCCCCCGGCGCCCGTCTGACGGCGATATCGGTTCCCTCGACTTCCAGAAACTCAGGCGCAGTGGCGGTCATGGCTTTCCCTCACGCCGGGTCTTTTGGCACAGCCGGGCGCTCAACGAAAAGCGGTCTACAACTTTCTTTGCTTGGTGCAGGCTCGCGATCAGGTGATTTCCTGAGAAGGCTGTGCTATTGACTTGCGCCGCGCGCTCACCACATTGGCGCGTCCTGAACATCCGAACTGCAACAACCCTGAACGAAACGGCTCAAGGAGACCACGACCATTCGCAGACCTTTCAAAGCAGCGGCGCCCACCAAGGATGGGCCGCGCTCCAACCGCGACATCCGGGTTCCCCGGGTCCAGCTTATCGACGCAGAAGGCCAGAACCGCGGCGACGTTTCCATCAACGACGCATTGCTGCTCGCCGAAGAGGCCGGGCTCGATCTGGTTGAGATATCGCCCAATGCGGTACCGCCCGTCGTAAAAATCCTCGATCTCGGCAAGTTGAAATACGCCAACCAGAAGAAGGCGGCCGAGGCGCGCAAGAACCAGAAGGTCATCGAGATCAAGGAGATCAAGATGCGCCCGAACATCGACAGCCACGACTACGAGACCAAGATGAAGGCCGTGCGGCGCTTCTTCGAGGAAGGCGACAAGGTCAAGCTGACGCTGCGCTTCCGTGGCCGCGAGATGGCGCATATGGAACTCGGCATGCAGCTTCTGAACAAGGTCCGCGAGGAAGTGGCGCCGATTGCCAAGGTCGAAGCGGAACCGAAGCTTGAAGGCCGCCAGATGATGATGGTGCTGGCACCCCGCTGATCACGATCAGTTCAGCGTGGTCATCGCGCTTTAAATCCGCCTGAATCATACCCCAGGGCGTCCCGGCGATCGGCGGGACGCCTTTTTCTTGTCCAGACGCTGCAATCGAACCCTCGACGATCGGATCCCGCGACATGGTCAATGAAGTGAAGCGCGCCGAGGACTTCAAATATGGGCTGGGCAACTACCAGCACACGCGCCGGATGGTGCTTGCGGTGCTCGTCGTCGTCCTGTTCGCGGCGCTGCTGTTCGGGCAGTCGACCTTTCCGCCAGACACCCCGGTGCATGAGTCCATCGAAATGTTCGGCGTGCTGCTGATCTTCCTCGGCGTCGTCGGACGCTTGTGGTCGACGCTCTATATTGGCGGGCGCAAATCCGCCGAGGTGGTGACCGGCGGACCCTATTCGATCACCCGCAACCCACTCTATGTCTTCTCGAGCATCGCCGCCGCCGGCGTCGGCGCACAGATCGGCTCGATCACAGCCACGATCGGCTTTGGGCTGCTCTGCGCGGGGGCCTTTTACATTGTCATCCTGCGCGAGGAGAAATTCCTCAGGGAGGCTCTCGGCGCGCCATACCAGGCCTATCTGGCGAAGGTGCCGCGCTTCTTCCCAAGGCTTTCGCTTTATGAGGAAGGTGATACCGGCAGCTTCAAGCCGCGCCTGCTGTTGACCACTTTGCTCGACGGGTTGGTGTTCCTGGTGGCGCTGCCCGTCTTCGAAACCATCGATGGCGCGCAGCAGTCGGGGATACTGCCGGTTCTATTCCGGCTGCCATAACGTCGCATCCCGGCGGGTGTTGCGCGCAAGCCTGCTTTGACGTATAGGACCGCCGTTCCAAGAAAACCGCCCGGCAGGGCATGCCGTGGCGGTTTCATTTGCTTTTCGGGCTTTGGTCGGCCCGAAGCGAACAAAACAAGAGGCGCGGAGTGCCGAAGGCACGACAGGGACCTCATAGAAACGGAGTAGCAAAATGCCCAAGATGAAGACCAAATCGGCCGCCAAGAAGCGGTTCAAGATCACAGGTACGGGTAAAGTCCTGTCGGCTGCGGCCGGCAAGCGTCACGGCATGATCAAGCGTTCCAACAAGTTCATTCGAAATGCCCGCGGCACGATGGTTCTGGCTGAACCGGATGGCAAGAAGGTCATCAAGAATTTTCTGCCGAACGGCCTCTAAGGCATTCGGTCCGGACACGATTAAGGAGATCATGACATGGCACGCGTAAAGAGAGGCGTCACCTCGCACGCCAAGCACAAGAAGGTCCTGAAAGCCGCCAAGGGTTTCTACGGCCGCCGCAAGAACACCATCCGCATCGCCAAGCAGGCGGTGGAAAAGTCGCTGCAGTACGCCTATCGCGACCGCAAGAACCGCAAGCGCTCGTTCCGCGCGCTGTGGATCCAGCGTATCAACGCCGCGACGCACGAGCACGGCCTGACCTATGGCCGCTTCATCGACGGGCTCAACAAGGCCGGCATCGAGATCGACCGCAAGATCCTGTCGGACATGGCCATCCACGAGCCGCAGGCTTTCGCCGCTCTCGTGGCCAAGGCCAAGGTCGCGCTCGAATACCTCAAGAACACCACGCCGAACGCTTTTGAAAGCGCTGTCGCTTAAGACCAGCGCTTCCCAAGCATTCGCAATTCTGATTTGGGGAACCCGCGCTGGCACGGCTGGCGCGGGTTTTTCTTATGCCTAATCGGGTCTGGAACATGAGCGATATGGAAACTCTCGAAAATTCCCTGATGGCCGACATCGCCTCGGCCGCCGACGAGGCGTCGATCGAAGCCGTGCGCGTTTCAGCGCTCGGCAAGAAGGGCTCGGTCTCCGAAATGCTGAAGACACTGGGCGCGATGAGCGCCGAGGAGCGGCAGGTGAAGGGCCCGGCGATCAACGGCTTGAAGAACCGTGTCACCGAGGCGCTCACCCAGCGCAAGGCTGAACTGAAGGACGTGGCGATCGCCGCCAGGCTCGCCGCCGAGACGGTCGACGTGACGCTGCCAGTGCGGCAGTCGCCGGCCGAGCGCGGCCGCATCCACCCGATCAGCCAGGTCATCGACGAGATCGCGGCGATCTTCGGCGACCTCGGCTTCGCCATCGCCGAAGGCCCAGATATCGAGAGCGACTATTACAATTTCACCGCACTGAATTTCCCCGAGGGGCATCCGGCGCGCGAGATGCACGACACCTTCTTCTTCCAGCCGGACGAGAAGGGCGAGCGCAAGCTGTTGCGCACCCACACCTCGCCGGTGCAGATCCGCACCATGGAGCGGCAGAAGCCGCCGATCCGCATCGTCATCCCCGGCAAGACCTACCGTCAGGATTCCGATGCCACCCACTCGCCAATGTTCCATCAGGTCGAAGGCCTGGTGATCGACAGATCAGCCAACGTCGCCAACATGAAGTGGGTGCTGGAGGAGTTCTGCAAGGCCTTCTTCGAGGTACCGAGCGTCAAGATGCGCTTCCGGCCGTCCTTCTTCCCATTCACCGAACCCAGCCTCGAGGTCGACATCCAGTGCGACCGCTCGCGGCCGGGCGAAGTGCGCTTCGGCGAAGGCTCCGACTGGATGGAGATCCTCGGCTGCGGCATGGTGCACCCCAATGTGCTGCGCCATGGCGGACTCGATCCCGACGAATACCAGGGCTTTGCCTGGGGCATGGGCATCGACCGCATCGCCATGCTGAAATACGGCATGCCGGACCTGCGCGCCTTCTTCGA
Organism: Mesorhizobium sp. IMUNJ 23033; assembly: GCF_044778005.1. NCBI lineage: Bacteria > Pseudomonadati > Pseudomonadota > Alphaproteobacteria > Hyphomicrobiales > Phyllobacteriaceae > Mesorhizobium > Mesorhizobium sp. IMUNJ 23033. The sequence goes on along the minus strand of NZ_JBJACT010000001.1, from coordinate 90,898 downwards.
TGCCGACGTGCGCTGGCTGTCGCATTACGGCTTCCGGCCGCTCGACATGCCGACTTTGTTCGGGGGCTTGAGCGCATGACAGCGCCGCACACTGGCGGCTGCCGTTGCGGCGCCGTGCGGTTCGAGGCCTCGGCCGAACCGCACCATGTCAGCTATTGCCATTGCGGCGATTGCCGGCGGGCGAGCGGCGCGCCAGTGTCGGCCTTTGTCGGCTTCATGTCCGACCAGGTCGCCTTCACCGGCAAGGCGCTGAAGATGTACGAGAACGGGCCGGTGACGCGCTCGTTTTGCGGCATCTGCGGCTCGCCGATCGCCTATGTCGACGAGCGGTTGGAGGACCACATCTATTTCATGCTCGGCGCCATGGACATGCCGGCCTATTTCAAGCCGACGCACCATGCCCATGTGCGCGAGCAGCTCCCCTTCCTGCACATGCCCGACGACTTGCCGCGTCACCTGAAGACCAGCGTGCCCAGACCATCATCGTCTAACCCAGACGGAACACAGTCATGAAATTCACCCTCTCCTGGCTCAAGGATCACCTCGAGACCGACGCTTCGCTGACGGAAATCGTCGAGCGGCTGACATCGATCGGTCTCGAAGTCGAACATGTCGACGACAAGGCCGGCCTGAAACCCTTCGTCATCGCCAAGGTGCTGACGGCGGTGCAGCATCCCGATGCCGACCGGCTGCGCGTGCTGACCGTCGACACCGGCGACGGCAAGGCTCCCATTCAGGTCGTCTGCGGCGCGCCGAACGCCCGCGCGGGCCTGATCGGCGCCTTTGCAGCACCCGGCACCTATGTTCCCGGCATCGACGTGACGCTGACGGTCGGCAAGATCCGCGGCGTCGAGAGCCACGGCATGATGTGCTCGGAGCGCGAGCTGGAGCTGTCGGACGAGCATCACGGCATCATCGACCTACCCGCCGATGCGCCTGTCGGCACCAGCTTCGCCGCTTATGCGCATCTCGACGATCCGGTGATCGAGATCAACCTGACGCCGAACCGGCCGGACGCGACAAGTGTGTACGGCATCGCCCGCGATCTCGCCGCGAGCGGCCTCGGCCGCCTCGTCGGCGGCGCGATCATGCCGCATGCCGGCAGCGGCATGTGCCCGGTGAAGGTGACGATCGAAGCGCCGGAGCTCTGCCCCGGCTTCGCGCTGCGGCTGGTCAAGGGCGTGAAGAACGGCCCGTCGCCGAAATGGCTGCAGCAGAGGCTGATCGCCATCGGGCTCAGGCCGATCAGCGCGCTGGTCGACATCACCAATTACGTCACCTTCGACCGCGGCCGGCCGCTGCATGTGTTCGACGCCAGGAAGGTCGCCGGCAATCTCACCGTGCGGCGCGCACGCGATGGCGAGAAGGTGCATGCGCTCGACGATCGCGAATACATATTGACGCCGGAAATGTGCGTCATCGCCGACGAGGACGGCGTCGAATCGATCGCCGGCATCATGGGCGGCGAGCATTCGGGTTGCGACGAGAGCACCACAGACGTGCTGATCGAATCCGCACTTTGGGATCCGATCACCACCGCGCGCACCGGCCGTACGCTCGGCATCATCAGCGATGCGCGCTACCGCTTCGAGCGCGGCGTCGACCCGGAATTCATGGTGCCGGGCGTCGAGCTGGCGACGAAGCTGGTGCTCGATTTCTGCGGCGGCACACCGACGGAGATGGAGGTGACCGGTTATAGCGGCCACAAGCCGAAGATCGTTGCCTTCCCGCTGTCGGAAGTGAAGCGGCTGACCGGCATCGAGGTGCCCAGGGCGGAAACCCTCGACATCCTGTCGCGCCTCGGCTTCGAGCCGCAAGGCGCGGGCGAGGTCGTCGACGTGAAGGTCCCCTCCTGGCGGCCGGATGTCGACGGCAAGGCCGACCTGGTCGAGGAAGTGATGCGCATCCACGGCGTCGACAACATCGTGCCGCAGCCGCTTGGGTCGCACGACGCGGTCAATTCCAAAATCCTGACCACGCTGCAGATCCGCACCCGCACGGCCAAGCGTGCGCTTGCCGTGCGCGGCATGATGGAGGCCGTCACCTGGTCGTTCATCCCCGCCAAACACGCCGAACTGTTCGGCGGCGGCCAGACGGCGCTGAAGCTCGCCAATCCGATCGCCGCCGACATGTCCGACATGCGGCCGTCGCTGCTGCCCGGCCTGATCGCGGCCGCGCAGCGCAACGCCGACAAGGGCATTGGCGACGTAGCGCTGTTCGAGGTTTCGGGCACCTATGAGGGTGACGGCGCCGACCAGCAGCGGCGTGTTGCCGCCGGCGTGCGCCGCGGCACCGCCAAGCTCGACGGCTCCGGACGCAACTGGGCCGGCAATTCAGGGCCGGTCGGCGTGTTCGACGCCAAGGCCGATGCGATCGCCGCACTCGAAGCCTGCGGCGCGCCGGTCGAGCGGCTGCAGGTCGAGGCGGGCGGCCCGGCCTGGTACCATCCCGGCCGCTCCGGCACGATCAAGCTCGGGCCAAAGGTGGTTTTGGGTACGTTCGGCGAATTCCATCCGAAGACGCTTGCAGCGCTCGATGTTTCCGGACCGCTGTGCGGCTTCGAAGTTTTCGTCGACGCCGTGCCGGAGCCGAAGGCCAAGCCGACGCGGACCAAGCCGAAGCTGGAGCTCTCCGCCTTCCAGGCGGTGAAGCGCGACTTCGCCTTCGTCGTCGACAGAAGGGTCGAAGCCGGCACGCTGGTGCGCGCGGCTTTGGCCGCCGACAAGAAGCTGATCACCGGCGTCTCGGTGTTCGACATCTTCGAAGGCGCCTCACTCGGTGCCGCCAAGAAGTCGATCGCCATCGAGGTGGCGATCCAGCCGGTCGAAAAGACTTTGACCGATGAGGATTTCGAGGCGCTGGCCAAGCGCATCGTCGAGAATGTCGGCAAGCAGACGGGCGGCGTGCTTAGGGCCTGAGGGATTGCGGACAGGTGGCGAATCGCTCTCCAAAGGGCGATGGACCATCTTCGCTATGCCGGCCTCTCCTTCGAAGAGCAGCGCGCTGCGTTTCTCGACATCGTCGCGGCTGAACCGCTGCTTGTCGAAGCGCTGGCGCGGGCACGCCAGCTTGGACCTGCCGGGCTGGCTGGTGGTGTCCGGCGCGCTCTACAACAGCATCTGGAACCATCTGACCGGCAAGCCGTCGGGTTACGGCATCAAGGATGTCGACCTGTTCTATTTCGATGACAGCGACCTGTCCTACGAGGCCGAGGACGCGGTCCTTTGCCGGGCGGCGCAGCATTTCGCGGGGCTGACGCTACCGGTCGAGGTACGTAACCAGGCGCGGGTGCATTTGTGGTATCCCCAGAAATTCGGTCAGCCGTGTCCGCGCTACACGAGTTCCAGCGAGTCGGTTCGCTATTTCGCTTCGAAGACCCATGCGGTCGGGGTTCGATATGATGGGGACGGGCAGCTTGAGCTGGTGGCGCCGTTCGGGCTCGACGATATTTTCTCGTTCCGCATCACGCCGAACCGGGTGATGGATAATCAGCGCACGCATGAGGCGAAGGGTGTGCGTGTCCAAGCCAACTGGCCGGAGATTGCTGTTGTGCCGTGGTAGGACTGCTATGCCTTAACGCTCGGCTCGGTGATGCCGAAGCCAGAAATGTCCCGCCGACGTCTCGCAACCTTCCGAGCTGCAAAGCCATCGAAAAAGGGGACGCCGAAGCGCCCCTCTTTTCTAATCACCCAATGATCACGCTCACCCATTCACCAGCGCCAGCAGTTCTTCGGTGTAGCGCTTGCCGACGACCTTGTCCGGCGAGAGCGCATCGCCGATGGCCGCCACCTCGGTCTGGCTCAGATCGATCCCCGCAGCCGCCGTGTTCTGCTCGAGATGGCGGATTTTTCGCGCGCCGGGGATCGGCACGATGAAATCGCCCTGGTGCAGCACCCAGGCGAGCGCCAGCTGCGCCGAGGTCACGCCCTTCTCCGCCGCCATCTTTTCCAGCGTAGCGACGACCGCGGCGTTGGCCGCCATCGCGTCGGCCTGGAAGCGCGGCAAGCCGCGGCGCCAGTCGCCGTCGCTCAAGGCCTCGGGGTTGGCGATGGTGCCGGTGAGCAGGCCGCGGCCGAGCGGGCTGTAGGGCACGAAGCCGATGCCGAGTTCGCGGCAGACGGCAAACACCTCTTCCTCCGGGTCACGGCTCCACAATGAATATTCGCTCTGCACGGCCGATATCGGATGAACCGCGTGCGCCCGGCGGATGGTGGCGGCACTGGCCTCCGACAGACCCAGCGCCCGCACCTTGCCCTCGCGCACCAGCTCGGCCATGGCGCCGACCGTGTCCTCGATCGGCACGTTGGGGTCGACGCGATGCTGGTAGTAGAGGTCGATGACATCGGTGCCCAGCCGCTTCAGCGACGCCTCGGCGACCGCCTTGACGTGTTCGGGGCGGCTGTCGACGCCGGCCATGCGCTCGGTGCCGTTGCCTTCCTCCAGGATCTTGAAGCCGAATTTGGTGGCGATGGTCAGCCTGTCGCGGAAAGGTTTTAGCGCCTTGCGGAGCAGGATCTCGTTCTCATAGGGGCCATAGACTTCCGCCGTGTCGAAGAAGTTGACGCCGAGCTCGACGGCGCGATGCAGCGTGGCGATCGCGTCCTTCTCTTCCTGGCCGCCGTAAACAAAACTCATGCCCATGCAGCCAAGGCCGACCGGGTAGACGTTCAATTCAGTGCCTAGCTTGCGGGTTTGCATCACGCGTCTCCTTTGTTTGCTTGTTGCGATGCCGGAGAGATAGCGCCTTGCTTCACGTTCGATAATCGGTTCTTGTTTGCACAGGTTGTTCTAAAAGATAGATCAATGAATCGAACTCACCTTTCACAGCTTGCAGTGCTGGCAACCGTCGCCCAATGCGGCAGCTTTCGCGGCGCGGCCAGGGAGCTGGCGATTGCGCCTTCGGCGGTCAGCCATGCGGTGTCCAGCCTGGAGGCGCGGCTCGGCGTGCGACTGCTGGCGCGCAGCACGCGCAGCGTCGCGCCAACCGAAGAAGGTGCGCAGCTGCTGGAGCGGCTGCGGCCGGCGCTGTCGGAGATCGACCTTGCACTGGAATCCGCGGTCGAGGCGCGCGACCGGCCGGCCGGCAATCTCAGGCTAACCGTGCCGCGCACGGCTGCCCACCTAGCGCTGACGCCCCGGCTTGGCGCCTTTGCCCAGGCCTATCCCGACATCGTGCTGGAGATCGTCATCGAGGATCGCTTCACCGACGTGGTCGAAGGCGGCTTCGACGCCGGCGTGCGGCTCGGCGAGAGCCTGCAGCGCGACATGATCGCGGTGCGCATCGGGCCCGACATCCGCGGCGCGGTGGTCGGTGCGCCGTCCTATTTCGCGAGGATGCCCAGACCGCGTCACCCGGGCGATCTCGCCGACCATCGCTGCATCCGCTTCCGATTCTCCAGCGGCATTCTCTACCGCTGGGAATTCGAGAAGGAGGGCGAAGAGATCGAGTTTGCTGCTCAAGGCCCGCTGATCCTCGACGAGGATCATCTGATCGCTCAGGCGGCGATCGACGGCGCCGGTCTTGCCTTCGTCTTCGAGGACTATGTCCGCGATACCATCGGCGACGGCAGGCTGATCCGCGTGCTGGAAGACTGGTGTCCGACCTTCGACGGCTTCTTCGTCTATTATCCGAGCCGACGGCAGATGCGGCCCGCGCTCAGGGCGTTTGTCGATTTCTTCAAGATGAGTGGCTGATCGGACGAAAGATGGTCCGGCAATCGTTGAGTGGCCATGGCGACAATGATCACCAACAACACGAACCGCTATGGCTGGGCGGCGATCGCGCTGCATTGGCTGATCGCGTTGATCTTCATCGGCCAGTTCGCGCTCGGCTTCATCATGGTGCGGATCGAGAGCCAGCGCACGGCCTTCGAGCTGATCCAGCTGCACAAATCCTTCGGCTTTCTGCTGCTCGGCCTCATCATCCTGCGCATCGCCTGGCGCCTCGGCAATGCGGCGCCGGCGCTGCCGCGCTCGGTCGGGGCCTTGGAGCGCCGGGCGGCGCCGCTAGCGCATTTCGCGCTCTACGCGTTCCAGCTTGCCTTGCCGCTTTCCGGCTGGGCGCTGGTCTCGGTGTCGATGCTGGAAATCCCCAGCATGCCGTTCAACCTGTTCGTCATGCCGAACCTGCCGCTTGCCATGTCGGACGCGGCGGAGAACATCTGGGCAGCGGCGCACTGGTATCTTGCCTATGCCGGCATCGCGCTTGTCGTCCTGCATGTGCTGGCTGCGCTGCGGCATCATTTCTGGCTGCGCGACAGCGTGCTCGTTCGCATGATCACACCTTCGTCAGATCAAGAGATGGAATAGGACGGGCGGCTGATACGTTCATGGGGCGAGGACGCAGACAGTGCGTGTCTCCAGAAGGAAAAAACCCATGTATGCGCGCATCCTCGGATTGGCGGCTTTTGCCGCTTGCCTTGCCATGCCTGTTTTCGCGGCGGTTGCCCTTAGCGACGCCGCCGGCAGCTATACGATCAGCCCGGCGGGTTCGAGCATCCGCTTCACCATCGGCAAGGCCGGCGGCGGCGGCTTCGACGGCGCCTTCGCCCGTTTCAAGGGCACGATCCGCATCGACAACAGCGATGTCGGGCGCTCGGCGGTCAATCTCACCATCTATCCGGAAAGCGTCGGCACCGGCCAGAACCGCATCGATGCCTTCCTGCGCTCCGACGCGGTGTTCGACACGGCCAACAGCCCCGAAATCAAGTTCCGCTCGACAAGCGTCAAACGCACCAGCGACACGACGGCTTTGGTCACCGGCCAGCTGACGGCGCGCGGCAAGACGTTTGCCGAAAAATTCACCGCCGAACTCGGCGGCCTCAAGGGTGGCACGATCAAATTCCACGTGACCGGCAAGGTGCTTAGGTCGCGCTACGGCATGGATGTCGGCACGCCGATCTATTCCAACGTCGTCAACTTCGACATGACGCTGACAGGAAGAAGGGGCTGAACGCTACCTTCGCAGGTATTCCTCGCCCCCGCAGAGCGGGGGTGAGGTTCAAGCGCCTTCAACTGCGACTTTCAGCCCGTCACGAAGACCCTTCTCCCCACTTCGTGGGGCGAGGAACCGGCACCCCGCATTGGCTTTTCCACCGATTTCGGGCAAACCTCGTCGCCTGCAAATTAGAGATGGAGAAGCCGGATGTTCCGATGGGGTGTTTTGTCGACGGCCAAGATCGGCCGCGAGCAATTGTTGCCGGCGATCGTCGAGGCGGAGAACGGCGTGCTGTCGGCGATCGCCAGCCGCGACCTGTCGAAGGCGCGTGCGCTGGCCGACCGCTTCGGCGCGCCGCATGCCTTCGGCTCCTATGTGGAGCTGCTGGCTTCCAAGGACATCGACGGCGTCTATATCCCGCTGCCGACCTCGCAGCATGTCGAATGGACGGCCAAGGCGATCGAGGCCGGCAAGCATGTGCTGGTCGAGAAGCCGCTGGCGCTCGACGCCAAGGACATCGCGCCGCTGATCAAGCTGCGCGACGCCAAAAAAGTGCTGGTGTGCGAGGCCTTCATGGTCACCTACCACCCGCAATGGATCAAGGTGCGCGACCTGATCGCCAGTGGCGCCATCGGCCGGCTGCGCCATGTGCAGGGCGCGTTCTCCTACTACAATGTCGACCCCAAGAACATGCGCAACCAGCTCGATCTCGGCGGCGGCGCGCTGCCCGACATCGGCGTCTATCCGACGGTGTCGACGCGCTTTTCGACCGGCAAGGAGCCGTTGCGCGTGCAGGCGACGATCGAGCGCGACAAGAGTTTCGGCACCGACATCTACTCCTCGATCCGTGCCGATTTCGGCGACTTCGAACTGTCCTTCTATTTGTCGACGCAGATGGCGGCCCGGCAGGTGATGGTGTTCCACGGCGAGATGGGTTTCATCGAGGTGTTCTCGCCGTTCAATGCCGGGCTTTACGACCACCATCGCATCGAGCTGCACAACCAGAACCACACGGAAGCCCAAGTGTTCCGCTTCCCCGGCACGCAGCAATACCGGCTGGAGGTCGAGACCTTCGCGCGCGCCGCCCAGGGCGGCAAGGAGCGCGTCTTCACGCTGGAGGAATCGGTGCTCAACCAGAAGGTCATCGACGCCATCTTCCGTGCCGGCGGCAAGGACGGCTGGGAGAACGTCTGATACTTTTCCAAAGCCTGGGGGGAGAAAAAGATGGCTGACGATGCGGATGTGATCATTGTCGGGGCGGGACTGGCCGGCCTCGTCGCCGCAGCAGAACTGGCGGAGGCCGGCAAGAAGACCATCATCGTCGATCAGGAGCCGGAGCAGTCGCTGGGCGGCCAGGCGTTCTGGTCGTTCGGCGGCCTCTTCCTCGTCGATTCGCCGGAACAGCGGCGCATGCGCATCCGCGATTCGCATGATCTGGCGCTCGAGGACTGGATGGGCACCGCCGCCTTCGACCGGCCGGAAGATTTCTGGCCGCGCAAATGGGCCGAGGCCTATGTCGGCTTCGCCGCCGGCGAAAAGCGCTCCTGGCTGATGCAGCGTGGCATAAAATTCTTTCCGGTGGTCGGCTGGGCCGAGCGCGGCGGTGGTAATGCGATCGGCCACGGCAATTCGGTGCCGCGCTTCCACATCACCTGGGGCACCGGCCCCGGCGTGCTCGAACCTTTCGTCCAGCGCGTGCGCGAGGCCGAGAAGCGCGGGTTGATAAGCTTCAGGTTCCGCCACCGCGTCAACGAGCTGACGCGGTCGGGCAAGACGGTGACCGGCGTGCGCGGCGATATCCTGGAACCAAGCACTATCGAGCGCGGCCGCAAGAGTTCGCGCGAGATTTCAGGCGGTTTCGAGCTCAGGGCGCAGGCGGTGATCGTCGCCTCCGGCGGCATCGGCGCCAATCCCGAGCTGGTGCGCAAGAACTGGCCGCAGCGGCTGGGCACGCCGCCAAGGCGCATGATCACCGGCGTGCCCGACCATGTCGACGGCCGCATGCTCGGGATCACGGAGGCGGCCGGCGGCTCGATTATCAACCGCGACCGCATGTGGCACTATGTCGAGGGGATAAGAAACTGGGCGCCCATCTGGACCGACCATGCCATCCGCATCCTGCCCGGCCCGTCCTCGCTGTGGCTCGACGCGCGCGGCAAGCGCCTGCCGGTGCCGCTCTATCCCGGCTTCGATACGCTGGGTACGCTCAGCCACATCATGAGCACCGGCTTCGACTATTCCTGGTTCATCCTGACCAAGAAAATCATCCAGAAGGAGTTCGCCCTGTCGGGCTCCGAGCAGAACCCGGACCTGACGAACAAGAGCTGGCGGCAGGTGCTGGGGCGCGCCACATCGGGCATTCCGGGTCCGGTCAAGGCGTTCATGGAAAAGGGCGAGGATTTTATCGTCGAGGCCGAATTGCCGGCGCTTGTCGCGCGGATGAATGCTCTGGCCGGCGGCGAGCCTTTGCTCGAACTCCGGCAGGTCGAGCGCCAGATCCGCGCCCGTGACCTGCAGCTCGACAACCCCTTCTCGAAGGACATGCAGATCACCGCTTTGCGCGGCGCGCGCGCCTATCTCGGCGACAGACTGATCCGCACGGCCAGGCCGCACAAGATGCTCGATCCGGCAAACGGGCCGCTGATCGCGGTGCGCCTCAACATCCTCACCCGCAAGACGCTGGGCGGCCTGCAGACCGACCTCGACAGCCGTGTTCTCGGCGCCGACGGCCAGCCGGTCGAAGGGCTCTATGCGGTCGGTGAAGCCGCCGGCTTCGGCGGTGGCGGCGTGCATGGATATGCCGCGCTTGAAGGCACCTTCCTCGGCGGCTGTATTTTCTCGGGCCGCAGCGCGGGGCGAGCCGCTGCTGGTGCGGTGGTCTGAACGATAGAACGGTGTTGCTGCACGCTCGTGAAGTCGGTGGCACCTCATATGCTGCATCATTCCAGCAATTGATTCTTCCTCGACGAAGTCGATCCCCGAAAAAGCATTACGACGCCCGGAGAATCACAACGAGCCGCCTCCGGCAAGTTTGAATACTTTCCTAAGCAAGACCGTCTCATACGGTGGGTACCCACGCGCTTTAACAAATGCTAATATTCTTCGTTACTCGGGAACGTCGCAATGTCCAAGATTTGCTTGTTGTGCGCGTGCCTTCTTTTTCTGGCAGGATTGTCGACACCGGCATCCTCTCAGGTCGAAATCGGCCAGCGCAGCCACAGACATGCACTTGTTATCGGCAACTCTGCCTACCGCTATGCGCCATCGCTCGGCAACGGGGTGAATGACGCGAATGCGATCGCTCGAGTTTTGGAGGAGATGGGTTTTGAGGTCACCCTTGGCCTGGATGCTGACGCGTCAACGTTTAGGGAACTCATCGGAAAATTCAGGCGAAACTTGCAGCCGGGTGACGTCTCCCTTTTTTACTACGCCGGACACGGGCTCCAAGCGAACGGAGAAAACTACCTATTGCCTGTCGATGCCGCACTTCAACGTCCGGCGGACTTGGCTCTAGAAGCTGAGCGCTTGCAAGATATTATTTCAGCCATGACGGCCGAGGAAAATACCGCCATCGTCCTTCTCGATGCGTGTCGGGACAATCCTTTCGTTAAGCAATTAAATGGACAGAGTCAGAGTCGCGGCCTTGCAATAGGAAAGGGGCTGGGAGCCTTGGATGCTGGCAGGGGAGTCTTTATCGGCTTTGCAACACAGCCCGGCAATGTGGCTCTCGATGGAGCCGCCAATCATAGCCCTTTTGCAGACTCTCTTGTGAAGCGCATGAAGACTCCTTCAATCGACATTGAAATTCTTATGCGTCGCGTCCGGTTAGACGTCATGAATGCGACTTCTGGGAGGCAGGTCCCCTGGAGCAACTCGTCCTTGGTGGAGCCAGGGTTCTCATTCAACCCAGATGCCGCATCGAATCAGTCTCCGTCAGCACTCCATGAGCCAGACATCAATACGGCGACAGAACTCGAATTTTGGAGATCGATCAAGGATACATCCGATGTCTCGATGTATCGTGCTTATCTAGCGGCATTTCCGAATGGTGCATTCATCCAAATTGCAAAGAGCCGAATTGCTAAGTTCGAGGCACCTGCGCCGCCACGCAAGAAAATCCTGCCAAAGAAAGTCAGTCGTAGGCCGCAAGCCTCGTTGCCTATCAACAAGCCTTCCGCCAATCGTTCAGCGGAAACGACCGCACCTGCTAAACCGGAAGCCGTTGGACGATGCAGGGATGGCAATAAGGAGCAATGTCGCCAAAACTGCAGAGAAGGCAGGAAGCGTGCCTGTCGTAAGCTGCAGCAGCTTGGGGGTTAAAACGCGGATGACTGCCTTGTGTACCGACTTCGGGCGCGTCGTGGCGGGGGGCGGTTGACCCGAGATCCGACGACGCGATGTGAGGGCATGCCGCCGCCAGATTATCGGCTGCCAGCACCATGCGGTTGCCTTCGCTGTCGCGGAATTCGGCGACGGTGCGGCCCGGCTGCCACGGTGCTTCCTGCGGCTCGCTGACGATCTCGACGCCACGCGCCTTCAGGGCTGCGGTCGTTGCCTCGACATTGTCGTCGACCAGGACCAGCACCGGTTCCGTGCTTGGCGCTGCGTTCGCCCGCCTGACGAAATGCAGGTTGGTGACCGCATGGGGAAATGCCAGCTCGATCCAACGCCAGCCACTGTCGCCCATCGGCTGGTCGGCTATGAGCTGGCAGGCAAGGTGACCGGTGTAGAACGCCTTGGCGCGGTCCTGGTCGAACACGGGAAGTTCGGCAAACTGGATATGCATGATGTCTCTCCTCATCACAGAGACCGCGGCGCGGCCTCGACCGATGAAAGACGACGGAGACGATCGAAAAGATTCGCAGGATGCCGAGAATCTTTTTGGCGATGCGCAACGTCTTTCTCGTGCAGACCCACCAATCAGGAGACAACAATGGGCTACAATCTCATCCGCTACGGCGTGAAAGACGCCAGCATCGCCGACAACCGGGCGCTGGTGGCGAAGGTGTTCGAGGCGCTCGACGAAACGAAGCCGCAATCCGTGCGCTATCTGGTGCTGGAGCTGGAGACTGGCGAGTTCGTCCATCTCGTCGGCCAGGACAAGGACAGTTCCGCTCTTACCGGGCTCGATGCCTTCAAGGCGTTCAGCGCCGATCACGCAGAGCGGCGCTCCGGGCCACTCAGCAGATCGGCGGCAAAAATCGTCGGCAACTATCGTATGCTGACGGATGCCGATGAGGTCATGCCGGCCTGACCACGGGTGCCGGTATGGCGTCTGGACCAGCCACGCGGAGAACGAGGACAATGAGCACACAAAAACTCGACCGCGCGACACTGGAGGCGATGCTTGCTGGACTGCGCCCGAAGCTGCATCGCTACTGCGCCCGCATGTCGGGTTCGGTGATCGACGGCGAGGACATCGTGCAGGAGACGATGCTGAAGGCGCTGCAGGCGCTCGACGGCAACGCCGTGGTCGAACGTCCCGAGCAATGGCTGTTTCGCATCGCCCACAATGCCGCGCAGGACCATCTGCGCCGGCGCCAGCGGGAGCGGTCGCGCATGACCGAGGCCGACATGACGACGATAGAGGATCCTTCCGCCGTTGCCGACGCAAGGCTCGCCGCTGCAGCCAGCCTGCGCAGCTTCATGCAGCTTTCGGTGGCGCAGCGCAGCGCCGTGATCCTCGTCGATGTGCTCGGCCTCAGCCTCTCCGAGACCTGCGAGGTGACGGGCGCGACGCTGGCTGCCACCAAGGCGGCGCTGCATCGCGGCCGGGGCGAGTTGAGAGCGCTGGCATCGGAGGAGACGGTCATGCCGAGGCTCGATGCCGACGACGAGCGGCGCCTGCGCCGCTATGTCGACCTGTTCAACGCGCGCGACTTCGATGCGGTCAGGGCGCTGATCGCCGAGGATATCCAGCTTGAGGTCGTCAACCGCACCCGCCTCAGCGGCAAGGCGCAGGCCTCGACTTATTTCGGCAATTACGACCGCGCCAGTGACTGGGCGTTGTCGCTGGGCTTTGTCGAAGGCCAGCCGGCGGTCCTGATCCGTGATCCGCAGACGCCTGACGGCGCGGTGCGCGGCTTCATGCTGGTCGAGTGGCTGGACGAGCAAGTGATCGCGATCCGCGATTTCCGCTACGCGCCCTATTGCGTCGTCGATGCGGATATCCGCCCGATCGATGATTAGATGGTTGCCCTAGGAGGGCCTGCTCACTGGTCGACGACAAGACGCAGCACTCGGGAGGCCGGCAACAGTCGCACACGCCTGCCCCAGTCAAAGGCAATAAAGTCCTGCTCGATGCCGTCTGCGAAAATCACGCCGCCTTCATTCATCCGGGAGGTGATCAGAAGAGGCCTTTCGGTGATCTTTCCGGCGCGCAGCCTTGTGGCCGTGGCCACGCTTGGAAAGGGCTCGCGCACCCAGAAGCCGACCGCGTGCTCCTCACGGCCAACCTCCAGATCGAGATGCGTTGCGTCCATGATCGAGCGGGCCCAGCCGGTCGCGCCGGTGCCGGAGGCGACGATGAGACCGCTGGAGGAATGGTCCTCCGCTTCGCCCTCGGCCTCGATCCGGTAACGGGCCGACTGGTGGCTGCGGTGGCCGACAAAGATTTCATTGAGCGCGAGAAGCGTTTCCCCGCCGTCGAGCTCGGCCTCGACCATGGTTCGGGATTCCACGACTGCATCGCCAGCGATGCTGGCGGCCAGCAACCTGGCCAGCCTGCCGACGCCGATCCTTACCAGGACCCCGTCATAGAGATCCGGTGCCGGATTGACGCCGAGGACCGGCTGCCCATCGAGATATTTGGCCACATTGGCAACCAGCCCATCCTGCCCCACCGGCACCACGACGTCGTCCGCGGCGAAGAGGAACCGGTCAAGGTCGGCACGCCGGACCAAAGCCTGCCGCCAGTTCGCGGGCACCGAGCCCCGAGCCGCCGCCAGGACCGCGTGGAAGGCATGGTGGCGGGCCTCGATATCCTCGATGCGCTGGCCGCGCGTCTGCAGGAAGAAGCGAGCCTGATCGCGCGTGGCGTGGCGCGCGACCAGAAGCTCGTAGTCGGTCTCACGCGTCACGAAGACGGCGCGGGGACGGTTCACCGCCATTTTCGCCCCTTCAGCGGGCATCGACGAGTGCCTGGCCCTTGCGGAATTCGCCAAGCACGGTGGCGAGCAGGTCCGGCGTCACATTGACATGCTCTATCTTCTCCAGCTTGCCGGCGAGCTGCTGGGCGGCGAGGCCGAGCAGGATGGCCGGCGGCAGGTCGCGGTAGATCGCGATGCGCTGCCGCTCCGCTTCGGCCCTGGCGCCTTCGACGGCGCGGATACGCTCGGCTTCGGCCGCCGCCTCCACCTGCTGCGCTTCCGCCACGCCGGTGGCGCGGTTGCGGGCATTCTCGGCCTCTTCGGCGATCAAGAGCTTCTCGCGCCGCGCCAGTTCCGTTCGGGTGGCCAGTTCGTTCTCGGCAATGGCGCGCTCCTTCTCAACGGCGAGTGCCCGCCGCTCGAAGGTCGCCTGGTCGGCCTTCTGCTGCAGCGCCTCGAAGGTCGGCGTCTGCAAGGCGCGATCGAGCTCGCTTGTCGGAACGAGGTTGGTGAGCCGTACCGTGACGGCGGCGACGCCGATATCCGTCAGCGCCGGATCGGCGGCAACCACCGCCTGCAGCCGCTCGCGCAAGGGCGCGGGGCCGGCATCGAGCAGTCCGCGCACCGGCGCCTGCCCCAGATATTGCTGCACCGCCTGATTGGCGATGCCGGCAATGCGCGCCTGTATCGTCTCGATCGGCTCGCCATGCGTTCTGCCGGTTCTCAGGTCGATGCTGAAATCGACGCGTTCGGCCAGTCGTTGCGGATCGACGACGTGCCAGCCGACCGTGCCCTGCACGGTGACGGTCTGGAAGTCCTGGCTGCGGCCCTTGACGAACAGCGTCATCTCGCGGTCGTCCATCGGCACTTCGGCAATGCTGGCGGTTTCAGGCGCGAACCAAAAGACCAGGCCGCGGCCATTTTGCATCACGCGACCGTTGCGATAGCGGATGATGTGGCTGCTTGCCTCGCTGCGAAGCTGGGCGATCAAGCCAAAGTTGCGGATCGTAGCCATGATGGTTTCTCCCTCAATCGGTTACGGACGTTGAAAACGGTAAAGCTCTGCCGGGCGATAGGCCGTGCCTGCCTCATGGGCGCCCGTGGCAGCAAGCCAGCCTTTGTCGAGCAGGCGGCGGCGGAAGGCCGGCTTGTTGAGCGACGTGCCGAGAATTGCCTCATGCACATCCTGCAACTGGCGCAGCGTGAACAATTCGGGCAGGAGCGCGAAGCCAACATCCGAATAGTCGAGCTTGCCGCGCAGCCGCAGCACCGCCGTCGCCAGGATATCGGCATGGTCGAAGGCGAGCGTCAGCGCCCCGTTTTCCGGCGACACAACGCTTACAGGGCCGCCGGCCTCGCCGGACCACGGCACCTGGATCGCGGCCGGCAGCAGGGCAGGCATCGCCTGCAGCGCGGCGGCGAAGGCCGTCTCAGTGAGCAGCGCGAGATAGGCGACGCTGATGATGCGCATGCGCGGATCACGATCAACCGCACCGAACGTGTAAAGCTGCTCGAGATAAGCGTGGCCGATCCCGGCCTTCTCGCGGAGCACCCGCTCGGCAGCGGCGTCAAGCGTCTCGTCAATGCCGACGAAGCCGCCCGGCAGCGCCCACCGGCCCTGATAAGGCTGCTGATCGCGCTTGAGCAACAGGACGGCAGGCTTTCCATTCCGCACCCCCAGCAGGACCAGGTCGACTGTCACCGACGGCCGCTGGAACGCGTTCGGGTCGTAACCCCTGAGGAAATCCGTCTCGTCCATTGGTGCGCTATCAGTCTAATATGCAAGATACATATATCTTGTGTGCATATATGTCAACGAAGCGCGCGATGGAAGGGTCAAGTCGTTAACAATTCATGCAACGTGGCGCAGATATTGTTGGTCACCAACAGCCCGAGAAGTGAGCCATCCCATTGCGCAATACTCCCGCCGAGGCAGTCGATTTGCAGCTTGTCATTCACAATGACGACCAGACTCCGTGGGAGTTTGTCGTCGATCTCGTTCGTTCTGTCTTCGACCGATCGGAGGCGGAGGCCGAGGCCTTCGCCGCGACAGTGGCGCAGGAGGGAGAGGCTGTGTGCGGCAGCTATCCTTTCGCAATCGCGAAAGCGATGCTGGACACAGCGCAGCAGCGCATCAAAGCAGCCGGTCACCCGCTTCGTATCACCACCGCTCCCAGTGGAACCGAAAACACGACCACCGCCGGCCATCCGGCGCGGACTTCGCGTGACAAAAAGTTCAAATATGCCTATGAGGCAATCGCCTGGCATTTTGGCGGGCTGGCGCACGATGAGATCATCGCAACCTCCCGCCAGTTTCCCGGCCATATGCGCGCCGACGTGCAGGTAGCGCTCGACAAACTGTTCTCAACCTCGCCTGTTCGCTTCTTCGGCCTCTACGAGCAACATCGCTACGAGACGCTGACCTATGCCGCGCTGACAAAAGACGGACAGTTCGCCGTCACCATCTCGGCAGCGCAATACCAAGATGTCGATATCGGCGAAAGCGAACCAATAAAGTGTCTCAGCAATGGTTTGTGGCTCAATCGGGATGGAGATCTGCACTACGCGGTCGTGCTGTCCTTTCACCGTGAGTACGGTCACGAGGCCGGAACCTGCGTCGAGATTGCCGTGCCGGCCGGCGAGGGTGGCGTGGCCCT
The DNA here is from genome assembly GCF_044778005.1 of Mesorhizobium sp. IMUNJ 23033. Classification (NCBI taxonomy): domain Bacteria; kingdom Pseudomonadati; phylum Pseudomonadota; class Alphaproteobacteria; order Hyphomicrobiales; family Phyllobacteriaceae; genus Mesorhizobium; species Mesorhizobium sp. IMUNJ 23033. The sequence goes on along the minus strand of NZ_JBJACT010000001.1, from coordinate 74,216 downwards.
GGTGGACCGCTGCTTCTCTGAGTTGGAGGCCGCTATCAATGCCGCGCGCTCCTACCGCGGCAAAGTTCTCTCACTCGAAACGGAAGGTGACTATCGCGGCCGCTCCAAAGGCGTGATGGTCCATCGCTTGCCGCAAGTGCGGCGCGACGCGATCATCCTGCCGGAACGGACTCTGAAGCTTCTCGACCGCAACGTGATCCGGTTCATCGAGAGCCGGGAAGCGCTGAGACAGCTTGGGCAATCGACGCGCAAGGGCATCTTGCTCTACGGCCCGCCGGGCACCGGCAAGACGCACACCATTCGCCACCTCGCCGCCAATCTCCCTGGTCATACGACACTCATCATAACTGCCGGCCAGATGGGCCTACTGTCGCAATACATGACCCTGGCGCGCCTGCTGCAGCCGGCTACGGTGGTGATTGAGGACGTGGACCTCATTGCCCGCGACCGAGAGAATATGGGGAGTCCGTGCGAAGAGTCTCTCCTCAACACCCTACTCAACGAGATGGACGGGCTAAAGGACAATGCCGACATCCTGTTCATCCTTACCACCAACCGGCCCGAACAACTTGAAGATGCTCTCACAGGGAGGCCGGGACGTATCGACCAGGCTATCGAGGTGCCGCTGCCGGACGACGACTGCCGGGAGAAGCTGGTGCGCCTGTATGGCGGCGGGCTAAAACTTTCCGACAAGATCGTGGGCGAGGCTGTGGCGCGCACGAAGGGCGTCAGCGCAGCCTTCATCAAGGAGCTTATGCGCCGTACCGCGCAAACGAGCATCATGCATGGCGATGGAGAGGCTGTGACCTCCAAAGATCTGGCCGAAGCCCTCGACGACATGCTGTTCACCGGCGGCCGGCTAAACGTGAAGCTGCTTGGCGGAGCAACCGAGGGCCCATCAAGTTGCTGAGCCGGTGTCGAATTGCGGGCAGGCGACAGCGATCTGTTCGTTGCCTTGGTGGAACGACGGAGTTCGAACCGATGGCAAAATGGCGCGCCAGCGTGAAAGTGATAACTACGTCTCCGCTGGAGCACTCTGATATTGCTGCCGTCGGTCCGCGAACGCCTCCGTCGACCACCGGGGGCTCGCCAAGGCTACTACGACCGTTCGCGGCGGCTAGGGCGAGACCAGGTGCTCGCGCCCGCCCTGCTCCACCATCTTGAGCCGGCTTTCGGGCCCGTCCGCTTCGAGGATAATGTAGCTCTCGTCGTCGCCGCCGACGAAGCTTAAGCCCGCTCCAGTCATCGAAGCACTGATCTTTACCGAGGGCTGGCCGTTTGGATGGATCAGCCGGAACAGCACGGTTTCGCTCGCCCCTTCGACCTCGGGCTGGATGGACAGGCTGGCGCGCACCCGCCCCCGGGGGTCCACGAGCTCGAAGGCGCTGCCGCGAAGGATGCCCATGCCGCCCTGTGCGGTCGCCGGCAAAACTTGCGTCAACCCGATTCCCAAGAGCAAAACCAAATTGGCCGCAGTCAATACGCCAAGAACTACCTCGCGCCTCATCTATCACTCCAATCATCAGCCGATCGGGAAATGTTGCGCCTCTTTTGCGGCAGTGCGGTGACGAGGCGTTGAAGCGCACCGCCGAATATGCCGACAAGGCCACTCTGCTCGCTCCGGACGATGTCGCCGTTGCAACATAGCTTGCGTTATCGTCAGCAGCATCTCTGTGACGCCGAAAGGTTGGCGCTCCTCGATCCGGCTCAATCAATGCCGAGGGTTCGGCGCTGTAGTGCAAATGCGTCTCTGATCGTGTTGCAGAGTGCCATCGCTACGGGATCGGACGGCTCCTTGGACCCCAGCATATTGACTTCGAAATGAAGAAGCTCAGGCAAACTTGCTCGACCGCCTAGAATGTCGACATCATCGGGCACGGTTGATCTGAGAACTGCGGTAACGGCTAGGTCAGTCCTAACCGTGGCGCTCACGGTCTCCATCGTGCCGACCTCGGAAACGGTTCTAAATATGATCTTGCCCTCCTGAAGCGCTCGAACCATCGCCGGACGTAGCGCGTTTGTTTCGTTGCTAAGCGACACGGGCAGTGGCGAACGTTTGAAGGCCTCTCCGTTCCTCGCGCCGATCCACACGGGACGATCGACCAACAGACACTCCTTCGAGGCCGAGTACTTTGCAGCGCCGACCGGTTCTTCGACGATGGCGATATCGATCTCGCCGCTCAGCCAGTCTTCTGTGAGCTTGGGCGAAGTTCGGCAAACCAATGTAACCTCCACGCGCGGGTACTCCCGCGCAAAGACGCGGAGCGCAGTGGGAAGAAAGCTATTCACAATGTCAGTTGGTGCGCCCAAGCGAACTTCGCCGAGCATGGGCGGCTCGCTCATCTCGGCCTGAACATCGTCATTCAGTTTGACGATGGCGCGTGCGCCGGACAGGAGGCGATCTCCTGCCGGGGTCAGTCGGAGCGAACGATTTCCTCTGAAGAATAGCTTGCAGTTGAGGCTTTCTTCGAGGCGTCGGACCTGCTGGCTGATTGCGGCTTGCGTCAGGTGCAGCCTGCGCCCAGCGGCCGTCATTTGGCCTTCCTCGGCGATGGTGAGGAAGGTCCGTAGCAGGGCAACGTCTAGGTTGCGGGACATGGGGCGGCGTCGGTCATTGCTGCCCACTTCAACACATAACAAGCTCTTATGCGAGGAATAAAAAGAATTAGATTTCAGCATGATTTGGGCTCGCATACTCTCCTCTCGATTGGAGAGAACCCGTGGGACCAACGCGAGATGAATGGAGCTGAGAGTCTCGTTCAGACTCTGCTGGGAAGCGGGGTCGACACCTGTTTTGCCAATCCCGGCACAAGCGAGATGCACTTTGTAGCAGCTCTCGACAAAGTCCCCGGCATCCATTGTATTCTTGGCCTGCAGGAGAACGTCGTAACTGGAATGGCGGACGGGTACTTCCGCATCGCACGCAAGCCGGCCGCAACGCTCCTGCATTGTGGGCCCGGCCTGGCGAACGGGATGGGCAACCTGCACAACGCCCGCCGCGCCCGTGCCGGCATCGTCAATATCGTGGGCGATCAGGCGACCTATCACCGCCCCTTTGACGCGCCGCTTACGGCCGACACCGAAGGCATGGCTCGAACTGTCTCGCACTGGGTTCGAACCAGCATCCGTGCCGACGAAGTTGGTCGAGACGCTGCTGTTGCAGTGCAGGCGGCGAATGCGGCCTCTGGCCAGATCGCCACCCTGATCCTGCCCGCTGACGCCTCATGGAATCCGGGGGGGCGTCGTTGGCGATCGGTTGGCCGTGCCTCCGACCCCACCGGTCGATCCCTTAGCAATTGAGAACGCAGCGCGCGTTCTACGCGCTAACAAAAATGTGCTGGTACTGCTCGCCGATCAGGCGACTCTCGCGCCGTCGCAGCCGCTGGCATGGCGCGTTGCACAAGCGACCGGTGCGCACCTTCTTGCGAGTTATTCAAATGCGCATATGGCGCGTGGCCGGGGCCGCTTGCAGTTGGAGCGCGTACCTTACGCCACTGACGCCGCGATTCAGGTGCTCGCAAAGTATGAGCACATCATCCTTGTTAACGCGAAGGCGCCTGTTGGCTTCTTTGCCTATCCGGGCAAGCCCTCGACGCAATATCCATCAAGCGCCCAAATTCACGTGCTCTCTCGTTTTGAGCAGGACTCCGTCGCTGCCCTTCAGGCACTTGTCGACGAATTGGGTGCTCCGGACATTGCCATCCCCGACCCCGGTCCGCGACCGGAGTTAGTGCGGGGCGCACCGACACAGGAAGGGCTGGCTATCACGCTGGCCGCGGTCATGCCGGAGAATGCAATTGTCTCGAACGAGAGCATTTCGTTCGGCCGCGATTTCTACAAATATACACACGCCGCCCCGGCGTATGACTGGCTCAATCTTGGCGGTGGCGCGATCGGGGATGGCCTTCCGGTTTCGACGGGTGCTGCCGTTGCAGGCAAGGGCGAGCGGCGCGTCATCAGCTTACAGGCCGACGGCTCGGCTATGTACTCCTTGCAGTCGCTTTGGACGCAGGCACGAGAGAAGCTGCCTTGCACCACCGTGCTGCTGAACAACCGCAAGTACAACATCCTGATCGGCGAGCTTGACAACGTAGGCGCCAAGCCCGGACCAACGGCGATGGGCATGCTCGACCTATCCAACCCTGATCTCGACTGGGTGAGGCTCGCCAAGGGCATGGGTGTCGAGGCTGCGAGAGCCAGCACCCTGGAGGACTGTGCCGACTTGATGGAGCAGAGCTTCAGGCACAGAGCGCCCTTCCTCATTGATCTGACTATCTAGCCCAATCCCAACAGGCGAACGCCGACCGTGAAACTCAGCCGCAACTTAGAAAACTTCGAGCTGTCTGCCATCTCGCGTGTGTTCGCGATGGTGAAGGACCTGCGTGCCGAGGGGCGTGAGATCGTCGATCTTTGCGTGGGCGAGCCCGACTTCGACACACCAGAACACGTCAAGGAAGCTGCTCACCAGGCCGCGCTTGCGGGTGACACAAAGTACACGGTGATCGACGGCACTGCCGCCCTCAAAGAGTCAATCTGCCGCAAGCTCAAGCGTGAGAACGGACTCGACTTCTCGCCGAAGGAAATCTCTGTCGGAGCTGGGGCGAAAACCGTTCTCCACACAACTCTCACGGTACTGGTTGATCCGGACGACGAAGTGGTTCTGCTCACGCCGGCATGGGGCTCCTATGCCGAGATGCTAGGCATGTTGGGCGCGAAGAAAGTGTTGGTGCGAGGCGAGGCGAACAATGGCTTCAGGATCACACCAGTGGCCCTGCGGGCGGCTCTGTCTGCCCGAACGAGGGCCATCGTGATCAACTCGCCCTCAAACCCTGCCGGCGCAACTTACAGCCACACAGAGTTCGAAGCACTGGCGGAGGTGCTACGCGAGTATCCGGATGTGTGGGTGATCTCAGATGAGATCTACGAGCACATCCTTTTCACCGGCGAGCCCTACGTCTCATTCCTCGCCGCCGCTCCGGACTTTCGCCACCGCACGGTCACAATCAACGGGGTATCGAAAGCTTATGCGATGACGGGGTGGCGGATCGGCTGGGCGGCAGCACCTGCCGGTGTGATACTCGCAATGCGCAAGGTCATCTCGAATAGCACTTCGAGCCCCTGCACGATCTCGCAAGCTGCGGCGGTGGCCGCACTTGAAGGCCCGAAGACGTTGCTGGCGGAACGCAACGCCGTTTATCGCCACCGGGGACAACGGCTGATGGCGGCGCTCGAAGATGCCCCAAGCCTGAAAGTCGTTCCGCCCGGCGGTGCCTTTTACTTGTATCTCGATTGCGGAGAGATGCTGAAAAAGATGCACCCAAAAGCGGGCGTGCTCACGTCAAGTTTCGACGTTGTTCGAGCGTTGCTGGAGCATCACGGTCTGGCCGTTGTGCACGGCGCTGCGTTTCAGCATGACCCGGCGTTCCGACTGTCCTTCGCAGCGTCGGAAAATTCCCTCGCCAGAGCGGCAGGCATCCTGCGCGATTTCGCGGCCTGCCTTCGCTAAGCGCTTCTGGCGATCCGTACATAACGAGACGCCTGCGCATGCCGCGTAGTCGTGAGTCGAGGGCGGGCGCGAAAGCCTTCTCGTCGTGGGTCCAGGGATTCGGCTTCGCGTCACTCGGGAGCGTCGCTCGGTTAGCACGACAGACCAGATTCTGCCGATTCGAGGACCTGGGAACGGAGACGTGATCGGCTAACCGCCAAATTGGTGTTGTCAGCCCACGAGTAGTGCGGGACCCGTTGCGGGCCATTCCACCTCCCGCGGGTGATGCCTCGGATGCCGACCAAAGATCTTGCGCTTCCGCAGACCAAATCGCAGACTAATCTCTCTATTTGGTCTGCGGCGTTCTGCTAAGTCCTTGAAAATTTGGCGCGCCCGAAGAGATTCGAACTCCTGACCCCCAGATTCGTAGTCTGGTGCTCTATCCAGCTGAGCTACGGGCGCGCAACAGGCCATGCTTTGCATAGCCCCGCGATCCGATCGTGACGACCGGCCGCGACGAGACGTGTTCCCTAGCGACTGAATTTCCGAAAAGCAAGCCGATCCGGCAAAAGTTTTGTCGCAGGCGCTCCGCTAGTGCGGATCAGGTGTGTTGAGATTCAGGTCAGGCCGAGCCGAAAATTGCGGATTCCGAGAACCGGAGCGGAGCGTACTTTTAGTACGTGAGCACCGGAAGCGCAGGAAACCGCCATCTGCAGGCCGGCCTCACCTGAATCTCAACACACCTTAGGCCGGGCGGCGCAGGCTGCCGCGCGCCTGGTCGAACCGGACCGGCTGGTCGGGGATGGTGACGGCGAACGTGGTGCGGCCGCCGATGCTCTCGACCAGCTCGACCGTGCCGCCATGGGCGCGGATCAGCTCGTAGGCGATGGCCAGGCCAAGGCCGGTGCCGCCGCTGCGCGCCGAGCCACGGAAGGCCGCGAACAGGTTCTCGCGCGCCTTCGGGGGCAGGCCGGGGCCGGTGTCGGTGACGATGATGCGGCTGACGCTGCCCATGCGCTCGGCCGATACCGCCAGCCGGCGCACCACGGCGCCCTCAGTGTCCGCCGCCATCGCCTGCACGGCGTTGCGGCAAAGATTGGTGAGCACGCGGAACAGCTGGTCGGAATCGGCGTCGACCTCGAAGGCCAGCTCGACGGCATTGACGAACTCGATGCCTTCCTCGATGTCGAGCAGGCCGTGCACGTCCTCGACCAGCTGGCGCAGCCGCAGCCGCCGGCGCGAGGGCGGCGGCTCCTGGGTGCGGCCATAGGCCAGCACGCCTTCGGAATAGGACACGGCGCGGTCAAGCGCGCGCAGCAATTTTGGCGCGAAGGCCTGCACGGTTGGATCTTTCACCTGCCGCAAGCGGTCCGAGATCAGCTGCGCGGAGGCGAGGATGTTGCGCATGTCGTGATTGATCTTCGACACGGCGAGGCCGAGATCGGCGAGGTGCTTCTGCTCGGTCAGCATCTTCTGCAGCCGTTCCTGCATCTGCGACAGCTCGCGCTCGGCAACGCCGATCTCGTCGGCGCGCGCGGCCGGACGAATGATCCGCCCGGGGTCATCAGGTGCCTCGGAGAAGGACAGCATCGAGCGGGTCATGGTGCGGATCGGGCCGATCATGATCAAGTCGATCGCGGCATAGACGAGCATGGCGGTGAACAGCGAGATCAGCAGCGAGACGAAGGCGACGTTGCGCGAATAGATGAGCATGGCGTTGCGCAAGGCGTAGTCGGGCATGATCAGCTCGAATTCCTTGTCGCTCTCGCCGACCGGCCCGAAAACGCGCAGCATGCGATTGCCGCCGAAGAACAGCGTGTCGAGCGCACCTCTCATGCCCTCGACCAGGCCGACACTGGCGATGTCGATGTGCTCGTCGACCTGCGGCGGCATGTCGGACACCACCAGGAGCCTGGAGACGCCGCCGTCGCGCACGGCGATCGCCTTGGCGCCGATCGCCATCAGCACGTCGTTCTGGGCGGTGCGCGACAGCGAATTGGGCTCGCCCTGCACCAGCACGACCGATACCGCGGCCGCTGTGCCCAGCCTCTCCTTCAGCCAGCTCAACCGGTAGCTGGCGATCCAGGGCAGGAAAATCAGGACTTCGGCCAAGAGCACGAAGACGATGGTGAGCAGGAGAAGCTTGGTCGACAGCCCACGCGACAGCGGCACCGTACGGGCGGCGGTGGTCGCCGGGCCGGCTTTTTCGTCCGTGGCTAGGGCTTCACTCATGCAGCGTCTTCACAAACACTTGAACAGCCAAGATTAGGCGATTGCGGCTTTTTTGCCAATTTCATCCTTGGGCGAACAAATATGGTCGCCCGAAAGACCGCGACAACCCGGCCCGCCGCCCCGGATTGACTTCCAAAACCCTTCTTTCTATAAGCCCGCTCACGCTCGGGCCATTCGTCCCGGCGCGGTTTCGATCGCGCCTAAACCGGCCCGGCAAAGCTCCTGTTACACAGTGACAGAATCAAGAAGGGCCGCACCCCGCGGTATTAAAACAAATGAAGCGTACCTACCAACCGTCTAAACTCGTCCGCAAGCGCCGGCACGGTTTCCGTGCCCGCATGGCCACCAAGGGTGGTCGCGGCGTCGTCGCAGCTCGCCGCAACCGCGGCCGCAAGCGGCTCAGCGCCTGAACGGAAGACGAGATCGTTGCCCGCAACCGGCAAGCCAGTGGGACCAAATCCCAAGCGGCTTCTGAAGCGCGCGGATTTTCTGGCCGTCCGCCGCGGTGAAAAGCGGCGCGGGCGGCTTTTTCTCGTTGAAGTTCTCGACCGTGGCGACGACCTTGCGCCGCGCGTCGGCTACACCGTCACCAAGAAGGTCGGCAATGCGGTCGTCCGTAACCGCGTCAGGCGGCGGCTCAGGGAAGCCGTGCGCACGCATGCGGCCGATGACATGGCGCCCGGCAATGACTATGTCATCGTCGGGCGTGAAGATGTGCTTACCATTCCGTTCGGCCAGTTGAAGGCCGAACTCTCACGCCGACTGCGCGGAACACGATAGGCCAAGGGCTTTCGATGGAAAACAATCGTAACTTCTTCATCACCATCGCGCTGTCGGTGCTGATCCTGACGCTTTGGCAGGTGTTCTACATGAACCCGCGCGTCGAAGCCCAGCGCGAGGCGGCCCGCATCGAAGAGCAGCGGGTGGCTGAGCAGAAGAAGGCCGCCGAAGGCGCCAATCCAGGTGCTGCCGGAACGCCGGTGCCGCCGCAGGGCGCCATTCCCAACGCGCCCGGCGGCGAAGCCGTCACGGCGGCCGGCCGCGAGCAGGCGCTGGCGGCGACGGCGCGCGTCAAGATCGACACGCCGAGCCTCGAGGGCTCGATCAACCTCACCGGCGCGCGCCTCGACGACCTCAAGCTCAAGCACTACACGGAAACGGTCGACAAGAATTCGCCGGAGATCGAACTGCTCAACCCGTCGGTGCTGCCCAATGGCTATTTTGCCGAGATCGGCTTTGTCGGTAACGACAAGACCGGCGCGGTGCCGGGCGCGGACACGGTGTGGAAGTTTGACGGCAATGCAACGCTGACGCCGGCGACGCCGGTGACGCTGACCTATTCGAACGACAAGGGCCTGACCTTCAAGCGCACCTTCTCGGTCGACAACGACTACATGTTCACCGTTTCCGATACGGTGCAGAATTCCGGCGCCACCGCCGTCTCGCTGTTCAACTACGGCCGCGTCACCCGCTTCGACAAGCCGGCCGTCGCCAGCATCTATGTGCTGCATGAGGGCCTGATCGGCTTCACCGGTACGGAAGGCCTGCAGGAACACAAATACGCGTCCATCGAAAAGGACAAGCAGTTCCAGCCGGGCAAGTCGACCGACGGCTGGCTCGGCATCACCGACAAGTACTGGGCGGTGACGCTGGTGCCGACCGAGAAGCAACCGTTCCAGCCACGCTATGCCTATTTCGAGGATGGCCGGCATCGCTACCAGTCCGACTTCCTGACCGACCCGATCAATGTCGACGCCGGCCAGTCGGCAACCGTCGAGACCGAGGTCTTCGCCGGCGCCAAGGAAGTGGCCAAGATCAATGCCTATGCCGAGGATCGCAACATCAAGCGGTTCGACCTGCTGATCGATTGGGGCTGGTTCCACTTCATCACCAAGCCGATGTTCTGGCTGATCGACACGCTCTACAAATTCTTCGGCAATTTCGGCCTGGCCATCCTCGCCACTACCGTCGTCGTCAAGGCCATCTTCTTCCCGCTCGCCAACAAGTCCTACGCGTCGATGGCGAACATGAAGAAGGTGCAGCCGAAGATGCTCGAGATCCGCGAGAAATACGCGGACGACAAGATGAAGCAGCAGCAGGCGATGATGGAGCTCTACAAGACGGAGAAGATCAATCCGATCGCCGGCTGCTGGCCGGTGGCGCTGCAGATCCCGGTGTTCTTCGCGCTCTACAAGGTGCTCTACATCACCATCGAGATGCGGCACGCACCGTTCTTCGGCTGGATCCAGGATCTGGCCGCACCCGATCCGACATCGCTGTTCAACCTGTTCGGTCTCATTCCGATCACGCTGCCGCATATGTTGATGATCGGCGTTTGGCCGCTGGTCATGGGCATCACCATGTTCCTGCAGATGCGCATGAACCCGACGCCGCCGGACCCGACGCAGGCCGCGATCTTCACCTGGATGCCGGTGATCTTCACCTTCATGATGGCGGGCTTCCCCGCCGGCCTGGTCATCTACTGGGCCTGGAACAACCTGCTGTCGATCCTGCAGCAAGGCGTGATCATGAAGCGCCAGGGCGCCAAGATCGAGCTATGGGACAATCTGGTGGCGTTGTTCCGCAAGAAACCCTCGCCCGCGGAATAGCGGGCGCCCCCGACCCCCACAAGGTTTCGAAAACCCCGGTTCGTCCGGGGTTTTTGCTGCCGGATCACATTTTGTAACCGGCGAAACTCCGGCTCGCCGCGCGCCGTAGCTGTTGTGTTGCGACCTCGCAGCGCGCGCGGCTTGAGGGAAGCTGCGAAGGGGTTTGCCGATCGTCATGTTATCAGTCGCGGCAAGACACCACGCCACGGTGACGGCTTCCGGCGCAGACGCGCCGGTGTTTGGGAGGCCGTCCCGGCGACCGGGGTCCTGTCGTCCTTCGCGGGACCCCGGTTTATCTCGCCCCAAATCACGCTATTTTGGACCTGCCCGAGATGATACGGAGCCAGGCCATGAGCGGACCCAACCCAAACATCAAGCATCCGATCCCGATGCATATGCGCGTCGGTTTCCTGAAAGGGCTGGTCAACGCGCCGAACATCGAAATCGGCGACTTCACCTATTATGACGACCCGGACGGGCCCGACAAATTTGCCGAGCGCTGCGTGCTGCACCACTACCCGTTCATCGGCGACAGACTGATCATCGGCAAGTTCTGCGCCATCGCCGAGGGCGCGCGCTTCATCATGAACGGCGCCAACCACGCCATGTCCGGCTTCTCGACCTATCCGTTCAACATCTTCGGCCATGGCTGGGAAGAGGGTTTCGACCCAAAGACATGGTCGAAGGAAATACGCGGCGACACGGTGCTCGGCAATGATGTATGGATCGGCATGGACGCGGTGATAATGCCCGGTGTGACGATCGGCCATGGCGCCATCGTCGCGGCAAAGTCGGTTGTCACGCACGACGTGCCGCCCTATGCGATCGTTGCCGGAAATGCGGCCAAGGTGGTGAAAATGCGCTTCGACGACAAGACAGTCCGGCGGCTGCTGATGGCGGCATGGTGGAACTGGCCGGTAGACAAGATCAGCCGCAACCTCAATGCCATCAGGGGCGCCGACATTGCCCGGCTGGAGGCCGCCGTTTGAACGCCCTGGACAAGACCGTGATCGCTCCCGAACTGTTCACGCAGGCCTGGATCTTCATCCGCGGCGTGCCGGCGATGAAATTCCTGCCGCCGGAGGGGCCGCCGGAGATCGCCTTCGCCGGCCGCTCGAATGTCGGCAAGTCGTCGCTGATCAACGCGCTGGTCAACCAAAAGGGGCTGGCGCGCACCTCCAACACGCCGGGGCGCACGCAGGAACTCAACTATTTCGTGCCGGGCGGGTTTTCCGGCGAAGGCACCGACCTGCCGCCGATGGCGCTGGTCGACATGCCGGGCTACGGCTATGCGAGCGCGCCGAAGGAAAAGGTCGACGACTGGACGAAGCTGGTTTTCGACTATCTCAAGGGCCGCGTGACGCTGAAACGCGTCTATGTGCTGATCGACGCCCGCCACGGCATCAAGGCCAAGGACGACGAAGTGCTGTCGCTGCTCGACAAGGCGGCTGTGTCCTACCAGATCGTGCTGACCAAGACCGACAAGATCAAGGCGGCCGGCGTGCCGCGGCTGATCGAGGAGACGCTTGCCAAGATCAAGAAGCGGCCGGCAGCGTTTCCGTTCGTTCTGGCGACATCGTCGGAGAAGAGCGAGGGCCTCGAGGAATTGCGCGCAGCGATCGTGCTCGCCGCCAATGGTGGCTAAAGCAATTCCAAGAAAAGTGTGTAGCGGTTTTCCGTCCGGAATTGCGCCAACAAGTCAGCGCTTCGCCTCCAGCGCAATCATCTGGTGGCTTTCTTCCTCGGCAAGCCTTTCGGTGCCGTAGGCCTTCAGGAACATGGCGACGCCCGACCTGACGACATGGTCGATTTCCTCCTGGCTCGGGGCCTTGGTACGGTAGGCGAACATGCATTGGCGGAAAAGGCCGGCCAGGCAGAGTTCCGTGAACTGATAGGCGGCAAGATCGACATCGTCGATCTTGAGCAGGCCGCGTTCGATCGCGGCATTGAGAAAAGCCGCCACCCTGTCATGGCCGCGTTTCGGGCCGCGTTCGTAAAACCGCGCGCCCATGTCGGGTATTCTGTCCGCCGCGCCGATCACCGTGCGCTGCGCCTGGATCACCTTGGCCGATGTGATCTTGAGCGATAGCACCTTGCCGAACTTCACCAGCGTCTGGCGAAGATCGTCGGCGCGGTCGAGCATGTCGTACATATTCTTGAAGATCGTGCCGCGCTCTTCCTCGATCAGCGCCTCGAACAGCTCTTCCTTGTTGGCGAAATAGACGTAGATCGTGCCCTTGGAGACACCGGCCTCGCGCGTGATGTCGTTCATCGACGCGGCTTCGAAGCCCTTGTCGATGAAGACGCGGCGGGCGCCTTCGATAATCTGGCTGCGTTTGACCGGATCCTGTCCGGCCGCCGGGCGACCGCGACGCAGGCTGTCCAGCACATCGCACTGGTCCTTGCCGGTGTCGGATAGTGTTTCGGCCATAAAAGTCACACCTCGCAAAATAATTCGAACCGAACGGTTCGATTGCCCTTGATATGGGCCCGTTTTGGCGCTAAGTCAACGCCCATATCGAACCGAACGGTTCAGTCTAACAGGTTTCGCTTATATAGACCGATAGAGAGATATCATGTCCTCGAACGCGCCCGTCACCGCCGAAGTCCGTCCATTCCCCAATGCCAAGGTCGCGCCGTCGACCGAAGCGCCGGAAGTGCCCTTGCAGCCCGTCACCGACGCACCGGCCGAGGCGCCGGCGAAGAAGAAGCGCTCGGTGCGCTCCCTGCTTTTGCCCATCATCGGGCTCGGATTGCTCGGCGCCGGCGCCTGGTACGGCTACGATTACTGGACCGACGGCCGCTTCATGATCTCAACCGACGACGCCTATGTCCAGGCCGACATGGCGTTCGTCTCGCCGAAGATTTCCGGCTATGTCGACCAGGTCAAGGTGAGCGAGAACCAGCAGGTCAAGGCCGGCGACCCGCTGCTGACGATCGATTCCGGCGACTACAAGATAGCCGTAGCCCAGGCTGAGGCGCAGATCGCCACCTTGAGCAAGACGCTCGACCGCATAGACGCGCAGACCAAGGCTGCACAGGCCTCGCTCCAGCAGGCTGAGGCGCAGAAGACCGCCGATCAAGCCGCGGCCGACAATGCCGGTCGCGCCCAGCAGCGCGCGGCGCAATTGCTGAAGACGCATGTCGGCACGCAGGCGCAGCTCGACGACGCCCAGACCGCCCTCGATCAGGCCAAGGCCGCGCTTGTCGGTGCCGACGCCCAGATCGCGGCGGCGCAGGCCAATATCGGCGTGCTCGAGGCGCAGCGCGCCGAATCTGCCAGCACGCTGGCCTCGCTGCAGCTCAGCCACGACAAGGCGGCACGCGACCTCTCCTTCACCGTGCTCAAGGCGCCCTATGACGGCGTCGTCGGCAATCGTTCGGTCGAACAGGGCGACCTGGTCAGCCCCGGACAGAAGCTCGCGGTCATCGTGCCGATGGACAAGCTCTACATCGTCGCCAACTTCAAGGAGACGCAGCTTGCCCGGCTGGTGCCCGGCGAAAAGGTCAGGATTTCGGTCGATGCGACCGACGGCCAGGATTTCGAAGGCACGGTGTCGTCGCTGGCGCCGGCCTCGGGTGCCGTGTTCTCGCTGCTGCCGCCGGAAAACGCGACCGGCAACTTCACCAAGGTCGTGCAGCGTATCCCGGTGCGCATCGACGTGCCGGCGGACGTCCTGAAGACCGGCAGGCTGCGGGCAGGCCTCAGCGTCGTCGTCGCCGTCGACAGCCGCACCGCGCCGGCTGCCTCGAAGTAAGCGAACCTCGGGAGCAGTGTCATGGCGACCGCAACCCTGACCGCAGGATCGGTACCGGCCATTCCGGCGCAGGCCGACCACATACCGGTTCGCCGCGTCATCGCCTTCCTGGCGATGGTGTTCGGCATGTTCATGGCAATCCTGGACATCCAGATCGTCTCGGCTTCGCTGTCCGAGATCCAGGCGGGCCTCAGCGCCAGCTCCGACGAGATCCCGTGGGTGCAGACCGCCTATTTGATCGCCGAGGTGGTGATGATCCCGCTGTCCGGCTTCCTCAGCCGGATGCTGTCGACGCGCGTGCTGTTCACGGTTTCGGCGGCGGGCTTCACCGCCGCCAGCGCGCTGGCGGCGACGGCCACCAACATCGACCAGATGATCGTCTACCGCGCCATCCAGGGTTTTATCGGCGGCGGCATGATCCCCAGCGTCTTCGCTGCCGCCTTCACCATCTTCCCGCCGTCGCGCCGCGCCTTCGTCTCGCCGATGATCGGCCTGGTGGCGACGCTGGCGCCGACCATCGGCCCGACGGTCGGCGGCTATATCAGCCACGCCATGTCCTGGCACTGGCTGTTCCTGATCAATGTCGTGCCGGGCATCCTGGTGGCGACGGCGGCCTGGTCGCTGATCGATTTCGACAAGCCCAACCTCAAGCTGTTCAGCAAGTTCGACTGGTGGGGCCTGATCGGCATGGCCGCCTTCCTCGGCTGCATGGAATATGTGCTGGAGGAAGGCCCGAACCACGACTGGCTGCAGGAGCCGGCGGTTTTCGCCTGCGCCATCATCATGACCGTCGGCGCGGTGGTGTTCTTCTGGCGCGTCTTCACCGCCGAGGAGCCGATCGTCGACCTCAGGGCTTTCAGCAACGTCAACTTCGCCTTCGGCTCGCTGTTCTCTTTCGTCGTCGGCATCGGCCTGTACGGACTCACCTATCTCTATCCGGTGTTCCTCGGCCGTATCCGCGGCTACGATTCGATGATGATCGGCGAGGCGCTGTTCGTCAGCGGCCTGGCGATGTTCTTCACCGCGCCCGTCGCCGGCATCTTGTCGAACAAGATCGATTTGCGGCTGATGATGATGATCGGCTTCTTCGGCTTTGCCACCGGCACGTGGTGGATGACGCATCTGACCGCTGACTGGGATTTTTATGAACTGCTGATCCCGCAGATCCTGCGCGGCTGTTCGATGATGCTGTGCATGGTGCCGATCAACAACATCGCGCTGGGCACATTGCCGCCGGATCGGCTGAAGAATGCGTCGGGCCTGTTCAACCTCACCCGCAATCTCGGCGGCGCCGTCGGCCTCGCCCTCATCAACACGGTGCTGATCGACCGCAACGCCTTCCACTATGCAAGGCTTGCCGAACATGTGCAGTGGGGCAGCGCCGAGGCCCAGACCAAGCTGCAGAACATGACGCTCAACTTCGAGCAGACCGCCGGGCTCGATGCCTCCAAGGCAGCGATCTCCAAACTGTCGGGCATGGTCCAGCAGCAGGCGGCGCTGCTGTCCTTCATGGACGTGTTCTTCATGCTGACGGTGCTGTTCGCGACGCTGGGGCTTTTCGTCCTGTTCATCCGCAAGCCGCCCGAACAGGGCGGCGGTGGCGGCGGAGGCCATTGAGAGCGCCGGAACCCCGCCTGGCGCTCTCGCGCATGACCCCGGAAATTGGAAACGATTTCCGGGGTCATGCTAAAAGATCAAACCATCCCTCCATATCAGGACATTGGCTATGCCGGTGCTATGCCGCGCCAGGCGGTCCGAACCATCTGGTCAGCACGTCGGCCAGCGGCGTCGGCGTTGGCCCGCCAACCCAGGCCACATAGCCGTCGGGCCGGATAAGCACGGCGCCGGGGGCAGTAACCGCTCGCCTCACAGCCGCAATTCCAAATTTTCGCCTGATCTAGGCCGCAGCCGGCTTGAAGGTCAGTGCGACGCCGTTGATGCAGTGGCGCAGGCCGGTCGGCGGCGGCCCGTCGTCGAAGACATGGCCGAGATGGCCGCCGCAACGGCGGCAGTGGACTTCGGTGCGGGTCATGCCGAGCGAGCGGTCCACGGTCTTGCCGACAGCATTGGGGATCTCCTGCCAGAAGCTCGGCCAGCCGGTGCCGGAATCGAACTTGGTCTCGGACGAATAGAGCGGCAGGTCGCAGCCGGCGCAGGCGAAAACGCCCTTGCGGTGCTCGTTGAGCAGCGGGCTGGTGCCGGGGTATTCCGTGCCTTCCTTGCGCAGCACGTTGTAGGCCGCGTCGGACAGGATGGCGTGCCACTCGGCGTCGGTTTTGGTCACCTCGAAGGTCTGGGCCGCCAGCGCATCCTTGGGCCCTCCCATGCGCAGCATTGCCGCCGTGCCGGCCAACAATGCCATGGCGGCAGCGCCGCTCCAGAGAAAGTCGCGACGGGTCATGCCATTCCTCCTGCTATCAATTTGCCAGATTAGACCGCCAGCCGGAAATCAAAAGCCGGTGACGGTCCTGAAAACGAACACTCCGCACCGGCTCCATCCCTGGAGCAACGCTGCGGAGCGAACGCTTGCCGATCGCGCGGTCATTGACCCGCGCGATCGGCAGGGTGCTTGCTGCCAGTTCGCCGGCAGCAGGCCCTTTGTTACATCTTCGGCAAGAGAACCTTGTCGATGACGTGGATGACGCCGTTCGACTGCTCGACATCGGCGATCGTCACATTGGCGACGTTGCCGTTCTCGTCGGTGACGGTGACCTTGCCGCCATCGGCCTTGAGCGTCAGTTCGCAACCGCCGGCGGTCTTGGCCTTGTGCGCGCCGCCATCATCGCTGACCATCTTGGTCACGTCAGCCGCCAGCGCCTTGGCGCCGATAACATGGCAGGTCAGGATCTTGGTCAGCTTGTCCTTGTTCTCGGGCTTGAGCAGCGTTTCGACGGTGCCGGCCGGAAGCGCGGCGAAGGCCTCGTTGGTCGGCGCGAACACGGTGAAGGGACCGGCGCTTTGCAGGGTGTCGACCAGGCCGGCTGCCTTGACGGCTGCAACCAGCGTGGTGTGGTCCTTCGAATTGACGGCGTTCTCGATGATGTTCTTCTTGGCATACATCGGGGCGCCTCCAACCATCGGATTGGCGGCATAGGCTGCAGCGCCGAGCGCGGAAACGGCGATCGTGCCGGCAAGCAAAAGGGTGGCGAGTTTACGCATGATTTCTATCTCCTCTGGATATTGTTTCCCGTTTTTGGGAACGCAAGGAGATACGGGGTAGAAAGGCGTGAGTTTCGTCGATCGACAAAAAAGTTTTGCCTCGAAGGCTGATGAATGGAATCTCCCCGTACGATCTTTTGCCAGCTTGCATGCTTGCAGGATCCAACTACCATGGCAGATAGATTTGAAATCTGCTTATGCCGCAAGTCAAAAATGGGAGATCATATGCCTTTGAGATCGCCCGCGGCGACGACAGGCCCGGTCGGCTGGCCGGTCGGCGAGCCACCTGTCGGCTCGACGCTGACGGCAAGCACGGCGCCTTGCGCGAGCTTCTGCTGGACAGCCGGCGTAACCGCCAGGTGCGTGATCTGGCCAGCCGGGATGACGCCCATCGAGACCGGGGCATTCTTGCCCTCGATCATCCACAGCTCGAAGTCCTTGCCGGCGGCACGCTCACCGGAAACCAGCGACAGGCCGACATCGCGGCGCGCCGCGTCATAGACGACGAGATATTTGACGTCGCTGCCGTCGGCCGCCAGCGAGGCGACAAGCCGCTCCTGCGGCGCAACGACCGGCGGGTTGAGGTAGGGCACGGCGACGTAGATGGCGAGCGCGGCGACGGCCGACGCGGCAAGGCCGCGCCAGAAGCCAAGGCTCGACCAGAGGCCGGCGCTTGGCTGTGTCGCAGTCGACGAGGAGGCGAACAGCCGGCGGTCGACCGCCGGTTTGACCGAGGCCGGAGGCTCTACCTCGGGATAGGCGGCGGCCATCGGCGAAAAATGCACTTCCCAGCTGTCGACCAGGCGGGCGAAACCGGATTCGGTGTCGATGCGGCGGGCCGCGATCTGGCGCTCGTCCGTGGCGAGCACGCCAAGAACGTATTCGGCGGCGAACAGGTCGTCGCCTCCACGTTCCGGTCCGTTGTCCTCTGCCAGCGTCATCTTTCCAGGCATTCCCTGAGCTTCAACAGGCTGCGCCGCAGCCAGGTACGCATCGTGTTCAGCGGCACGCGATGGCGCTCCGCAAGTTCGGCATAACTTTCGCCGTTGAGATAGGCGCCCCGGACGGCCGCCGCCCGGTCCTTTTCAAGTTCATCGAGACAATGGTAGATGCGTTCGGACTCACCGCCCGCCACAACCATGGCCTCCGGTCCCGGCGCCGGATCGGCCACGTCGAGCGCGGCATCGATATGGGCGGCAGGCACCCGCCGCGCCCTGATGCGATCGATCGCATGATTGCGCGCAATGGCCACCAGCCAGGAAATCGGGCTCAGATCAGAGACAGCGAAACGGTCCGCCTTGGTCCATATCTTGACGAAGACTTCCTGAAGCGCTTCTTCCGCATCTCCCCGGTCGTTCAATACACGAAGGCAGACGCCGAAAAGTTTCGCGCTTGTCTGCCTGTAGAGCAGATCGAACGCGGCCCGGTCCTTCATCGAAGTCCGGACGATCAGCTTGCTGATGTCCTGCGGCGCCATGCCGCAAATTAGGCGATTGCGTTATATTTGCAATCGCGGAAACGATGTTGTTCACCACCCAGGCGCGCCTGCTTGCCGCCGACAAATCATGCGCCGTTGCCAAGGAAATCGCCTGCGGCTAGCCTCCGGCCAGGCGGGAGAGGGCGGCGATGTCGGTTGAACGGGTGTTGTGGGAGCAGGATGCAACCGGCCTGGCCGGGCTGGTGCAGCAAGGAGAGGTCTCGCCGCAGGAGCTTGTCGATGCGGCGATCGCGCGGGCCGAGGCGACCCGCCCCGATATCAACGCCATCGCCGAGCCGCTCTACGACGCGGCGCGATCGCGCGCCAAAACCGTCGACCGCAAGCTGCCGCTAGCCGGCGTGCCCTTCGCGATCAAGGATCTCGGCATCGCCATCAAAGGCGTGCCGACCCATGGCGGCAGCCGCATTCCGGCTTTCACCGCCGACTTCAATTCGGTGATGACCGAGCGCTATCTTGCCGCCGGTCTCATTCCGATCGCCACCAGCACCTCGCCCGAGCACGGGCTGAGGCTGATGACCGAGTCGGCCGCGTTCGGCATCACCCGCAATCCGTGGGATACGGGCCATACGACGGGCGGCTCTTCCGGGGGCGCCGCCGCGCTGGTGGCGGCCGGCGTGGTGCCGGCGGCGCACGCCTCGGACGGCGGCGGCTCTATCCGCGTGCCGTCGGCCTGCAGCGGGCTGGTCGGGCTGAAAACCTCGCGCGGCCGCGTGCCGCTGACGCCGCTGGTCAGCGAGAGCTGGTACGGCATGGTCGTCGACCACGCGGTCGCCGCTCGGTCCGCGATACGGCGCTGCTGCTCGACCTGACCCACGGCGCCGATCCGCTGTCACCCTATGCCGCACCGTCGCCGAAAGGCAGTTTTGCCGCCGCGGCGGCGCGCGATCCCGGCAAGCTCAAGCTCGCCGTCTACCGGAAATCGCCGCTCGGCCTGCCGATTTCGGTCGAGACGTTGACGGCGCTGGACACGGCGGTGGCGCTGGCGCGCGAGGGCGGCCATACGGTCGAGGAGATCGACCTGCACTATATCGATCGCGACTTCATGGCCGATTTCTGCAAGACGGTGGCTTCCGCCGTGGCCGGTACCATGCGTGCCGAGGCCTTGCGCGTCGGCCGCTCTGTTGCCGGTGACATCGAGCGCACCACGCGCGTGCTCAGCCGCTTCGGCGAGATCATTCCGGCCGGCGAGATCTATGAGATCCTGCAGCGGCTGCATGCTACGTCGCGCCAGCTTATCAGTGAGACCGCGCAGTATGACGCCGTGCTGATGCCGATCATCGCGCACCCGCCGCTCGCCTGCGGCGCCATGGACCCGAAGGGCGCCGACGAATTCATCGAGAACATGCTGGACAAGATGCACCTCACCCGGCTTTTGAAGATTGAGTCGCTGTTCGGGCAATTGATGGACAAGAGCCTGTGGTTCACCCACTGGCCGGCGATCCAGAATGTCAGCGGCCAGCCATCGATTGCGCTGCCCGTCCATGTCACCGCGGCCGGGCTGCCGCTCGGCATCCAGGCCGCCGGACGCCCAGGCGACGAGGAGACGCTGTTGTCCTTCGCCGCGCAGATGGAGAAGATTTCCGGCTGGCAGAAGCGGCGGGCACCGCTCAAGGCGCCGGCCTAGGTCCCGCAGCACGCGATTTCATCAATTTGTGACAGCAAAGCCGTTTGCGGCCTGCGCCAATTCCCGCTAAGACGCCGCCGTTCATGCCAAGCTGGGATCCATACCGATGACGGACATCGCCGCCACCGCCGAAATGCAGGCCGCGCTGCTCTCCAGGGCTCTGCCCTACATGCAGCGCTACGAGAACAAGACGGTGGTGGTGAAGTATGGCGGCCATGCCATGGGCGACATCGAGCTCGGCAAGGCCTTTGCCCGTGACATCGCGCTGTTGAAGCAATCCGGCGTCAACCCGATCGTCGTCCATGGCGGCGGGCCGCAGATCGGCGCCATGCTCAACAAGATGGGCATCGAATCGAAGTTCGAGGGCGGCCTGCGTGTCACCGACCAGAAAACGGTCGAGATCGTCGAGATGGTGCTGGCCGGTTCGATCAACAAGGAGATCGTGGCACTGATCAATGCCGAGGGCGAGTGGGCAATCGGCCTGTGCGGCAAGGACGGCAACATGGTGTTCGCCGAAAAGGCGCGCAAGACCATGATCGACCCGGATTCCAACATCGAGCGTGTGCTGGACCTCGGCTTCGTCGGCGAACCGGTGGAGGTCGACCGCACGTTGCTCGATCTCCTGGCGCGCTCCGAAATGATTCCGGTGCTGGCGCCGGTGGCGCCTGGCCGCGACGGCCATACCTACAACATCAATGCCGACACTTTCGCCGGCGCCATCGCCGGCGCCTGCCAGGCCTCGCGCCTGTTGTTCCTGACTGACGTGCCCGGCGTGCTCGACAAGAACAAGAAACTGATCGACGAGCTGACGGTGGCCGAGGCCAAGGCGCTGATCAAGGACGGTACGGTGTCGGGCGGCATGATCCCCAAGGTCGAGACCTGCATCGAGGCGATAGAGCGCGGCGTCGAAGGCGTCGTCATCCTCAACGGCAAGACGCCGCATTCGGTGCTGCTGGAACTGTTCACCGAGCACGGCGCCGGCACGCTGATCGTGCCGTAACGGCTTGTCAGCCGGCTAATCTTTTCGCAGCCGGAGCTTCGAGATTGCCCATGCCGGGAATGGCCGGCTTCCGCGCCGGGCGTTGGACAATCATCGATTCCTCCTCGGCATCCTGCGGTGCGCCCCAGAATTCGGCCAGCGTCGGGCCGTCCTTCAGGCGGCGGTCGCGGACGAGAAAACCCCAGACCTCGCGGAACCAGACGCGGCGGCCCATCTGCGTGTACCAGCGCATCGAATGGCGCTGCTCGGGATCCTTATGGAACAGGATGCGCGCCAGCGCCTTCGGTCGCGACTGTACCGCCAGTTCGATCAGCTTGACGCTGAAGAACAGCATCCAGGGTTTGAGTCGGGTCATCTGCAGAACCTGGTGCTTGTAGTCCCAAAGGTGGGCGTCCAGTTGGATCACCTTGCGGTCCCTGGCGATACGGAAGAACGGCGTCCAGCGGTGCGGGGTGACATAGAGCGCCTGGATCTGGTCCGGGTCATAGGCGATCAATTGGCGGAAGCCGCGCCAGAGGTCGCGTAAGCCTTCGTCCTCGAAGCCGGCCACCCAGGTCGCCATCGACAGGATGCCATGCTGCCTGAGCAGCCGGATCGCCTCGCGGTCGGAGGAGGTGCTGCCGCCCTTGCGAATCAATTGCAGCGTCTGTTCGTCGGTGTTTTCCATGCCGAGCAGCCAGCGGATGACGCCTGCCTTGCGATAGAGATGCAGGATGTCGGCGTCGCGCACGATGTCGTCGGCGCGGGT
Source organism: Mesorhizobium sp. IMUNJ 23033 (assembly GCF_044778005.1). NCBI lineage: Bacteria > Pseudomonadati > Pseudomonadota > Alphaproteobacteria > Hyphomicrobiales > Phyllobacteriaceae > Mesorhizobium > Mesorhizobium sp. IMUNJ 23033. Next base: position 52,103 of record NZ_JBJACT010000001.1, on the reverse strand, counting down.
CGAGCCAACGATCAGCACCGGCACGTTCTCGGCGATCAGCGCGTCGAGGAAGGCGCGCCATGCCTTCTTCGAAACCGTCGGGTTCTCGTCGGCGACGTTGATCAGTTCGACGCCGTGCTCGCGATGCAGCCAGGCGATCTCCTGCGCGAACTTCTTTGGATCGCGGTGCCGCCAGCGGGTCCAGAAACCGCGCTGGCCGCAATAGTTGCACAGATGCGGACAGCCACGCGAGAACTGCATGACCACGGCGCGCTTGCCGCCCCAATAGCTGTAGCGGCGGTGGTCGATCAGCTCCCAGCCGACACGATAATCGTCGAGATTGGCGATCGTCTTCGCCGGCTGGGTGGCGAAGGGGCGGCGCAAATCGTCGCGAAAGGCGATGCCATGCACCTCAGACAGCGGCTCGCGCCGTTGCAGCGCCTCGATGAGTGCTGCGATGGTGGCCTCGCCCTCGCCGCGCACGATGAAGTCGAAGGCATCCGTTTCAGCGAGAATGTCACGCCAGTGATAAGTCGGGAACACGCCGCCATAGATGACGATCGTCGCCGGGGCTTGAGCCTTGATCATCTGCGCGATGCGCAAGGCCGTCGGATGCGCCGAGGTCGAGCCGGAATGGCCGATGAGGACGCAGTCTGGCTGGCCGCCCAAGGCGTCGAGGATGAGTACAGCAAGCGGCATCGGACCAAATTCCGCATCGACGAGGCGCACAAGATGGCCGGCGTCGAGCAGTGGACCGCCCAGCGCCAGGAGCCCGAGCCGCGGCAGATGGTCGTCCGGCACGCGGCTGCCGATGGCGGTGTGCGGCGGATTGATTAGGACGATGTTCATGGCGGACCCCTTTGCAATGGTGGTCCGCGTGTCCTACCCGGCGATCTGGATGGCGAGTTGGCTCTCTTGCGCAGTTTGCGTGCAGCTTTCCCGCAGAAATGCCAGTACGAACCTTATCGGCGCAAATGCGCGAGCGGCACATGGCCCGGGCCCTTGATGTTCTGCAGCACGAGCTGGGTGTGAACGTCGCGCACGCCATCAAGCCGCATCAGCCGGTGCATGACGAAGTGGTTGAGCTCGTCGACCGACGGCACCATGACATGCAGGAGGAAGTCGTGGTCGCCGGTCATCGTCCAGCAGGCGGACACCTCGTCCATGCGCTGAACGGCGGCGATGAAGCTTTCCGGCGAGCCGTCGCTATGGCTGACCAGGCGCACCTGGATGAACACCTCAACCGTCAGGCCGACGGCGCGACGGCTGATGACGGCGGCAAAGCCCTTGATGACGCCGGTGTCCTGCAGGGCCTCGAAGCGGCGCGCGCAAGGCGTTGTCGACAGGCCGATTTCCTGGGCGAGCTCCGACACCGGCTTGCGTCCGTCGCGCTGCAGGATGTCGAGCATCCTGATTTCGAATTCGTCAAACTGAGGCATTTTCACTCTCCAACAGCTTTCCGATAGCGCCTTTTACCTCAAATGCTGCGTTTAGGCCATCATCAAAGCGGATATGCCTCGCCGTCTCGGGCTAGAATTGCTCCACGATTGGCCATGAATTCATGAGGAGAAGAGCCATGACAATGAGCGTTGCCGACTATGCAAGGGAATGTGCGGCGCAGGGGCTGCGCGGCGATTATTCGGTCTGCCGCGCCGATTTCACCGTGGCGCAGGGCTATGACTACAGCGCCGACGAGCAGGCGGTGTGGCGCACGCTGTGCGACCGCCAGACGAAGCTGACGCGGAAGCTGGCCCATCACTCCTATCTCGACGGTGTTGCAGCTCTTGGCCTGCTTGACAGGATCCCGGACTTCGATGCGGTCAGCGAAAAGCTGCGCAAGCTCACCGGCTGGGAAATCGTCGCCGTGCCGGGGCTGATCCCCGCCGCGCCGTTCTTCGACCATCTCGCCAACCGCCGCTTCCCGGTGACCAACTGGCTCAGGACGCGAGATGAGCTCGACTACATTGTCGAGCCGGACATGTTCCACGACTTCTTCGGCCATGTGCCGATCCTGACTCAGCCGGTCTTCGCGGATTTCATGCAGATGTATGGCCAGAAGGCCGAGGACGTGATCGCGCTCGGCGGTGACGAGATGATCACCCGCCTCTACTGGTACACCGCCGAATACGGGCTGATGCAGGAGGCCGGCCAGCCGTTGAAGGCCTTTGGCGCCGGGCTGATGTCATCCTTCACCGAGCTGCAGTTCGCCGTTGAGGGAAACGACGCGCATCATGTGCCCTTCGACCTCGAAACGGTGATGCGCACCGGCTACGAGATCGACAAGTTCCAGCGCGCCTATTTCGTGCTGCCGTCCTTCGATGTCCTGCGCGATGCCTTCCAGACCGCCGACATGGCCGGCATCGTCGGACGCAGCAAGGGCAAGCCGGCGCTCGACCCGGCAGCCGTCTGACCACTCAGCCGGCCTCGGTCTTCAGACGGGCAAGCTGCTCGCGCTGCAGGTCGAGTGCCGCGGTGGTGAAACGCAATATGGTGGCCAGTTCGGCATCGCTGAAGCTGGCCATCATCTTTTGCCCCTCCTGAGCAATGGCGCCGTAATAGCGCGCCGACAGGTCCCGCGTGCGCTCCGTCGCCTCGATGACCACCTTGCGCCTGTCTTCCAGGCTGCGCGTGCGAGTGAGGAACCCGCGTGCCTCCAGCCGGTCGATCAGCGCGGTGACGGCGGCCGGCGTCAAGCCCGTCGCGACCGCGACCGCGCCTGCCGATTGCGGGCCGCCACAGAGCAGCCCGAGGCAATGCCGCTCGGCCGCGTTCAGCCCAAGCTTTGCGCCCACCGCCTCGTCATAGGCCTGCGTCGTATCCTGCCAGCGCATGATGGCGAGGCTGATCGCCTCGGCCATTTCGGCGGGATTTTTGGTTGACGAATTTATTTCGATCATCTAACTATCAATCTGTCTAACATTAAGACGATTGCATCAATATGCGGCTGTGACTTGCGCAAGGCAAGGACCCGCCGCCAACAAGGAGTGAAAAGATGAGCTTGATCCAACACCGCGCCCCTCTCTCGCATGAGGAGGAGTTCAAATACGCCAAGCTGGCCATGGAATGGTATGGCTGGGGGTCGCCCATCGGCCTCGGCATCCTGCTGGTGGCGCTGGCCGCCGCGGCCGTGCTGGTGCGCATTGCTGTGTACGGCTTCTAAACCCAGTACGGTCTTCCCAAAGGCGCGCCCAAGGCAGCGCCGGCCGCCTTCCCGGGTGCCGGCGCCGCCTGTTTTTAGGCCCGCTCTAAGTACGCAATTCCGGACGGAAAACCGCCGCGCACTTTTCCTGGAATTGCGCTAGACGGCGATCACCTTACCAAGGTGGTCACCCAACCGGCAGGCCAGTGCGGTGATGGTCGTCGTCGGGTTGCACTCGCCTGACGTGCAGAACACCGAGGAGCCGCCGACATAGAGATTGTCCATGCCATGGACCTTGCAGTTGGCGTCGACGACGCTTCTAGTCACATCCGTTCCCATGCGCGTGCCGCCCATATGATGATGGCCGGCGGTTTCCTCGTTGGTCGGATAGTCCCCGCCATTGCCGATCCAGTCGGCGATGCGAACGCGGCCGAGATTCTTCTGAGCCAGCGTCGTGCCGAACAGTCTCAACCCCTCCAGCAAGGTGCGGCGTTCCAGTTCCGACTTTTTCCAATGCAGTTCGATGCGCGGCACGCCGGCATGGTCGACATCGGTCTTCGACAGTTCGATCTGGTTCGAGGCCAGAGGTGCCTGTTCCCAGGCGACATAGAGCTGGGCGGCGCAGCGCAGGTTCTGGTTGAGCCTGGAGGACATCCATTCGGCCATGTCAGGCGCCGTGCAGGCAAGGTCGGCGATCAGGCGCTTGACATGGGGATAGGGCGTTTCGATCAGCCTGATACCGAAATTCATGATCTGCAGCCGTTCCATCGCGGCCAGCGTCGGCGAGAAGAAGGCCTCGTTGTCGGCATCGACCTCGAACTCGCCATAGTCGGCGAGGATGGCATTGCCGCCCTCGAAGGTCGGGTGCTCCATCCAGTAACGGCCGAGCGCGGTGGCGTTCGGCACGACGCCGCCATTCGAGCGCTGGTTCGACCACAGAAGCAGCCGCGAATTCTCCAGCCCGCCGGTGCAGGTGATGAAATAATCGGCACTGAAGGCGCCGGCGTCCTGGCCGCTCGACCACAGCCTGGCCCCGGTCACCCGCTTGCCGTCGCCGGCGAGCTCGGTGGCATAGGTGTTGAGCACCACGGCGATGTTCTTGCTCGCGTCCAGCTCGTCGGCGAATTTTTCGCCAAAGCGTACAGCCGGGCTCTTGATCAGCTGTGTCCAGCGGATGTCGTCCGAAATCGGCACATCCGGCCGGAAGTCGGGGAGCTCGAGGATGTCGTGCACCTCAGGCAGATAGGGCTCGATATCGGCACGGCTGATCGGCCAGCCGGTGTCCGGTGCCCAGGCCTTGGGCTCGAAATCTTGGCTGTCGAGCACGCGGCACCAGCCGGCCCAATGGTTCGAGGAGCCGCCCATGAAGCGCAGCCGCGTGATGTCGAGGTCGAAATAGGGATCGCCTACCGTGGTGCCGCGATAGAAATCCTGCGACTCGTCGCTGAATTCGCGTGAGCCCGCCTCCAGCACGACAACCGGAATGCCCGCGGCGTCAAGCTTTCTGGCGATCGTCGTGCCGGCGGGACCGGAACCGAGGATGCAGACCTTGGCCGGAAAGTTGGCCGCGCGAAAGGCCTCGTAACTGTCGAAAATCATGCGAGGTCGCTCCGCTTGAGGATCCAGCCATTGACCTCGACGATCTCGTCGGGGTCGACTACGGCAGCCTGGTTGCGGAACAGCGACAATGCCGGCAGTGCGATGAGCATCTGCACGATCATGCGGCGCGGCATTTTTCTGGTGAAGAAATTCCCGGTGAAGAAGGTCATGGCACGTCTTTCGATGGGGGCTTCGATCCACGCATGGCATTCCCTGAACGGCACACGCCCGTCAGGAAAAGCCAGTTTCGTGCCAACCTCGCCGGAAGACCTGCTACAACCGGGTAACCGGGCTGGTTGAGTGCAAACAAGGTTAGGATTTTCCGATCGCCGGTAGAGGCAGTGATGCGCTGTGGGCCTCAGGCGGCTTCCGGGACATCGCGGTCGAGGATCGCGAGATTGCGGCCACGATGCTTGGCCTCGTAGAGCCGGCGGTCGGCGGCGCGCATCAGGTCGGACACGCCGATGCCTTCGCCGCAGGTGGTGCCGCCGATGCTGACTGTCAGCGGAACCGTCCGCTCGTCGACGGGACGGAAGCGGATCAGTTCGACCTCCCGGCGGATGCGCTCGGCGACGCGTTTGGCCTCCTGTTCGGTGGCGCCGGTCAGGAAGGCGGCGAATTCCTCGCCGCCGATGCGGCCGAGCACGTCGCCGCTGCGCACACCGCGTTCGATGGCGGCGGCGATCAAGAGCAGCGCGTCGTCGCCGGTCAGATGACCGAAGCTGTCATTGATCTTCTTGAAGTGGTCGGCATCGATGATCAGCAGCGCGCCGCGATCGGATTTGCGCCGCGAGCCGTCGAGCGCAGCAAAGAAGCTCTCGCGGTTGAGCATGCCGGTCATGTCGTCGCGGCTGGCCTTTTCCGACAGGCGCCGGTGCGCGGCGGCAAGCTGGGCGTGTGCCCGGGCGAGTTCGCGATGCGCGCTTTTCAACCTCTCGCTCTGCCAAAAGGTGGTTGCACTGGCGATCCAGGCAAGGGCCAGTGGGCAGACTGTGGAGGTCAGCCAGATCGTGCGGCTGATCGGGAAGCCCAGTGCGGGGACGATGATCAGCGTCAACAAAAGCGAGACTGCTACCGAGCCGAAAGCGACGGCGGCGGATTTCAGAATTAGGCGATTCATCGCTGGCTCCCACAGAACCGCTTGTGTGCCCAGCAAGCCCTGAAGACCACCTTTCGGCGATGCTTAAAATTTGAAACGAGGCCCCACTTTCACATCTTTCGACGCGCATAAGTTGTGGATAAGCACCTGACCAGCGTGCCATAAGGAGGCATGACCACGCTGCCTGACCCCGCACGCTTCGCCCATGTCACCGACTGGGTGTTCGATCTCGACAACACGCTCTATCCGCACCATTCGAACCTGTTCGCGCAGATCGACGTGAAGATGACCGCCTATGTCGGAGAGCTGCTGACGCTGCCGCGCGACGAGGCGCGCAAGCTGCAGAAGGAACTCTACCTAGAGTATGGCACGACGCTGAACGGCCTGATGACGCGCCACGGCATCGACCCCGACGATTTTCTCGAAAAGGTCCATGACATCGACTATTCGTGGCTGGTGCCCGATCCGGTCCTCGGAGCCGCCATCCGCCAGTTGCCCGGGCGCAAGTTCATCTTCACCAACGGCGATCGCAGGCATGCCGAACGCACCGCGCGCCAGCTCGGTATACTCGAGCATTTCGACGCCATCTTCGACATCGTCGCGGCCGGGCTGAACCCCAAGCCGGCACGCCAGACCTATGAGCGGTTTGCCGAGCTGCACGCCGTCACCGGCCACAATGCGGTGATGTTCGAGGACCTTGCCCGCAATCTGGCCGTGCCGAAATCGCTCGGCATGACCACGGTGCTGGTGGTGCCGCGCAATTTCGAGCCGACCTTCTCGGAGATCTGGGAACGCGACCCGGCCAACGAGGACGACGTCGATTTCGTCACCGACGATCTAGCCAGTTTTCTCACGGCGATCGTCGAAGTGCCGGCCTGAGACGCGGGTCAGAGATTGTAAAAGCGGCTGATAATGCCCCAGGCCTCGTCGGCGGTGTCGACGAAATCGATGATGTCTTGGTCGCCGGGCGTGATCGTGCCCTGTTCGGCCAGGAAATCGAGATCGATCGCCTTTTGCCAGAAGGACTTGCCGAACAGGATCACCGGCACGCGCTCCATGCGCCCGGTCTGGATCAGCGTCAGCGTCTCGAAGAATTCGTCCATCGTGCCGAAGCCGCCGGGGAATACCGCGACCGCCTTGGCGCGCATGACGAAATGCATCTTGCGGATGGCGAAATAGTGGAAGTTGAAGCAGAGCTCGGGCGTCACATAGGCGTTCGGCGCCTGCTCGTGCGGCAGCACGATGTTGAGGCCGATCGACGGAGCGCCGACATCGTCGGCGCCGCGGTTGCCGGCTTCCATGACGCCAGGCCCGCCGCCGGTGACGACGACGAATTCTCGGTAGTAGGAGGTGGCCGACTGCTGCGAGCAGAGGCGGGCGAACTTGCGCGCCTCCTCGTAATAGCGGCTGTTCAGCTCGAGGTTCTTCTTCTGCGTGTCGTTCTTCGCCGCCCAAGCTTCGCCGCCGGGCTCGGGAATGCGCGCGCCGCCGAACAGGATCACGGTCGAACGGATGCCGCGTTCAGCGAGGATCATCTCCGGCTTCAGAAGCTCGAGCTGCAGCCGCACCGCGCGCAATTCGCGCCGTGTCATGAACTCGGGGTCGTTCCAGGCCAGACGGTAGGTGTCGGCGCGCGTCTGCGGCGTGTCCGGCACGCTCTTTGCGCGCTCCAGATCCTCGTCCGAATGCGGCAGCGGCGTCCACCCCGCCTTTTCCATTGGCGTCATTTGCTCTACCCGTCCCAATAATTCACTTGCGCCGTCCCATGGCGCACTCGCGATTGACCCCCAATAAGCCTTAACATAGGGTCCGCGCGACTTTCAAAATAGGTTAAGGCGCTGCCCCTTAACAGCTTGGTAACGGAGCGAAATCATGTCGAAGACTGATCTGGCGAGCCTCGAAAAGACCATCGAGAAGGCCTTCGAGGAGCGCGACACGATTTCGACCGCGACCCGGGGCGAGACGCGCGACGCCATCCAGTCGGCGCTCGATCTGCTCGACCGCGGCACCGTGCGTGTCGCCGAACGGCAGGACGATGGCAAGTGGCACGTCAACCAGTGGCTGAAGAAAGCGGTGCTGCTTTCCTTCCGGCTCAACCCGATGGAGATCATCAAGGGTGGTCCGGGCGAGGCGGTGTGGTGGGACAAGGTGCCGTCGAAATTCGACGGCTGGGGTGCCGTCGATTTCGAAAAGGCCGGCTTCCGTGCCGTACCCTCCTCGATCGTGCGTCGCTCGGCCTATATCGCGCCGGGCGCGGTGCTGATGCCGTCCTTCGTCAATGTCGGCGCCTATGTCGATACAGGCACCATGATCGACACCTGGGTCGGGGTCGGCTCCTGCGCCCAGATCGGCAAGAACGTGCATCTTTCGGGCGGCGTCGGCATCGGCGGCGTGCTGGAGCCGATGCAGGCCGGCCCGACCATCATCGAGGACAATTGCTTCATCGGCGCGCGCTCGGAAGTGGTCGAGGGCTGCATCGTACGTGAAGGCTCGGTGCTCGGCATGGGTGTGTTCATCGGCCAGTCGACCAAGATCGTCGACCGCGCCACCGGCGAGGTCTTCTATGGCGAAGTGCCGCCAAATTCCGTCGTCGTCGCCGGCTCGATGCCGGGCAAGGCCTTCCCGAACAACGAGCCCGGCCCCAGCCTCTACTGCGCCGTCATCGTCAAGCGGGTCGACGCCAAGACCCGCTCCAAGACCTCGATCAACGAATTGCTGCGCGATTGATCTTTTCCGGAAACGGACGCACCTTCCGCCGGCGCGACAATCCGTCGCGCTGGTTCGAGATGGAGGGGTAGCATGGACTGGAAATTCCTTCTGACCAGCTATGAAGGCCGCATCAATCGCGGCAAGCTCTGGGCCTGCGTCGGCGTGATATTCGTCGGCGGGCTTGTTGCGGCGATCATAGACAACATCATCGGCACGACATTCAACGGCGTGCCTTATGGTTTTGTGTATGTGATCTACGCGCTCGCCATGCTCTATAGCGTTTTCGCCGTCTACGCCAAACGCTGGCACGACCGGGACAAGTCGGGCTGGTGGTCGCTGATCGGGCTCGTGCCGATCATCGGCGGCATCTGGATGCTGGTCGAGCTCGGTATTCTCGAAGGCACCAGGGGCGCCAATCAGTATGGACCGGACCCGCTTGCCTGAAAAATCCGACCTCATCTGGCTGTTCTTCAAAACTTCAGGCCGCGTCAGCCGCGCGGCCTATTTTCTCGGTGGGCTGCTGGTGGCCATCGTGCAGGCCTTCCCGCTCTACCGCTTCACGCTGGTGGCGGAGGGTTCGCCCGAGAGCAACATGTGGTCGTTCATCTTCTTCGTCGCCTTCATCGCCTCGCTGTGGTCGAACATCGTGCTGGCGGTGAAGCGGCTGCACGATCTCGACAAGCCAGGCATCGCGGCGCTGGTGCTGTTCGTGCCGGTCGTCTCGATCATCGCCTTCCTGGTGCTCTGCCTGTTTCCCGGGCAGCCTGGACCCAACCGCTACGGTAGGCGCACCAACGCGCCGGCCGACTGACGGGGACCGGTCGATGCGCTACCGCACGCTTGATCCGAAACTGATCATCGAGACGGCCGAAAAACTGCAGGACCGCGTCGCGGAGCGTTTTCCCGATGCCGGCCTGCGCGGCGTCGCCGCCGAGCTGGTCTCCTTGTCGCGCGACCTGACAAAGGGCGCCAAGGCGCTGGAAGCGCCGATCTGGTGGCTGCGTGGCCTCATCGTCGCCGCCGTCGTCGCCGGGGCGCTGATGTTCCTGTTCGTCGGCACCGTCCTGCCGTTCGACCGCATTTCCAAGCCCGGCGACGCCGTCCAGTCGGTGCAAGGCATCGAAGCTTCGCTCAACATGGTCATCCTCGCCATTGTCGGCTTCCTGGCGCTGATCCGCTCGGAAGAGCGCATCAAGCGCAAGCAAGTGTTTCGCCAGCTGCACGGCTTGCGCTCGCTGATCCATGTCATCGACATGCACCAGCTGACCAAGGATCCGGCGACGCTTTCCGCCAGTTTCAAGCCGACCGCGCATTCGCCGGTCCGCATCACCAACGCCGCCGACCTGGCGCGCTATCTCGACTATTGCTCGGAAATGCTGTCGATCACCGGCAAGATCGCCGCGCTGTTCGCCCAGTCCGTCAATGACAACGTCGTCATCGACGGCGTCAACGACATCGAGAACCTGGCCTCCAACCTGTCGCGCAAGATCTGGCAGAAGATCACCCTGATCGAAGGCCGGCCTCAGGATGGTCGACGGGGGAAAAAGAACCAATCCTGATCCATCAGGCCCTGACCGCTTCCGGGGCCAGCCCGGGCGAGCCCTGTCTTTGCCACTCGGCCTCGCGCACCAAAGCCGCGACGCGCGCCGTTACAGGCGCCGGCACGCCTGCCTTTTCCGCCAGGCTGAGCACCGCGCCCTGCAGCTCGCCGATCTCCGTCGGCCGGCCGCGCTGCAGATCGTCCCACATCGACGAGCGTGCCTCTGGGTCGATGGCCAGCATGCGTCGGGCCAGACGCTTGAACAGCCAGTCCGGCAGGCGGAGCACTTTTGGCATCAGCGCAGGGGGCAAGCCGGCAATCCGTGCTGATTTGATGCCGCAAGTCTTCATTGCCGCCAGCGCCTCGCCGATCTGGCCAGCCAGGATCAGCCGCCAGCGGCGGTCTGCCAGTTCGGTGGCCAAAGGCAGGTTGGACAGCGCCACCAGCGCGTTGTTCAGGTTCATCAACAGCTTGCCCCACAGCACCGCCGTCATGTCGCCATGGGTTTCAACTGCCAGCCCCTCGACAGCAAACAATTCGGCCAGGCCGGCCACGCCGTCCTCGATCATCACCTTGCCCTCGCTGGCGCGGTGCACGCGCAGTGGCTCGCCGTCAGGTGACTGGACGACGTTGAAGGGCACCATGCCGGCAAGCACTTGCCGGCCGGCCAACCCTGTCCGCAGCCTGTCGGCATTGTCGACGCCGTTCTGCAGGCTGACCACAATGGCATCCGGGCGGGCGTTGGCGGCAATCAGCGCAGCCATCTCCTGCGTCGCGCCGCTCTTGACCGTCACCAGGATCACCTCGGCATCGCGCAGGGCGGCCGCCGGATCGGCTGTGGCCGACAGCGCCTCCGGGCTCACGCAGCGGTCGCGGCCGTCGAGATCGGTGACCCGCAAACCATCCTTGCGCACCACATCGCCGATGCGTGGCCGTGCCAGCAGAATTACCCGCCGGCCGGCCAGCGCCAGACAGCCGCCGACATAGCAGCCGATGCTGCCGGCGCCGGCGATTGCGACCATGCTGTCGTTGTTGGCCATGCGATAGTCCATTGTTGGCCCGCAACTATACGGCATGAAAACCATATTGTCGGCGCCATGGCCGGCCATGATGTCTGGCCGTGACAGGCCTTCCGCTTTCGACTATCGCTTTGCCCATGAATTTGCCGACCGACCCCGCCGCAAACCTTGCCGCCCTGATCCGCTGTGCCTCGGTGACGCCCGCCGAAGGCGGGGCGCTCGGCGCGCTGGAAGACATGCTGAAGCCGCTGGGCTTCTCGGTCGAGCGCCCGGTGTTTTCGGAGGACGGCACGCCGGACATCGAAAACCTCTATGCGCGGCGCTCCGGCAACGGGCCACATTTGATGTTCGCCGGCCATATCGATGTGGTGCCGGTCGGCGACGAAGCCGCCTGGACGCACCCGCCCTTCGCCGCCGAAATCGCCAATGGCGAGATGTATGGCCGAGGCGCCGTCGACATGAAGGGCGGCATCGCCTGTTTCATCGCGGCGGTGGCCCGTCATGTCGAGGAGAATGGCGGCCCGAAGGGCTCGGTCTCGCTGCTGATCACCGGCGACGAAGAGGGCCCGGCGATCAACGGCACGACAAAGCTGCTCGAATGGGCCGCCGGCAAGGGCGAGAAATGGGATGCCTCGATCGTTGGCGAACCAACCAATCCGGACGCGCTCGGCGACATGATCAAGATCGGCCGGCGCGGCTCGCTGTCCGGCAGCATCATCGTCAACGGCCGGCAGGGCCACGCCGCCTATCCGCAGCTCGCCGACAACCCGGTGCGCGGGCTGATGGGTCTGGTCGATGCCTTGCTCTATCCGGCCTTCGACGAGGGAACGAAGGATTTCCAGGCGACCAATCTGGAAGTGACCTCCATCGATGTCGGGAACCCGGCCACCAACGTCATCCCGGCGAGGGCGACGGCGACCTTCAACATCCGCTTCAACGACACATGGACGGCCGAGACCATCCAGGCCGAGATCCACAACCGGCTCGACCAGGCGGCCGGGCGCACAAAATACCGGCCGGGCAAGAAAACGCCGGTCGACTACGATATTGTCTGGCGCGACCGGCCGAGCCATGTGTTTCTCACCCGCGACGACCGGCTGATCGAAACGCTCAGCCAATCGGTCAAGACGGCCATCGGTAGGAAGCCGGCGCTGTCGACCTCGGGCGGCACCTCAGACGCCCGCTTCATCAAGGATTATTGTCCGGTGGTCGAATTCGGTCTGGTCGGCAAGACCATGCACATGGTCGATGAGCGCGTCGCGCTTGCCGATCTCGAGACGCTGACGCGGATCTACCAGCGCTTCATCGAAGACTGGTTCGAGCGAGGCGCAGCCTAACCATGCATTCGGTGTGATCATGCTTTCGGCCGATGAAACCTACGCTTCGCTGGCCGGCGCCTGGCGGCTGATGCTCGGCAAGGCCGACGGCCTGCGCCTGCTCGACCTTTCGGCCGACGGTTTCTGGAATTCCTTCTTCGCCATAGTCGTGGCGGCGCCGGCGCTGATCGTCGGCTGGGTCGGCATCGCCAACGAGATCGGTGACCCGAACGCATTCGCCGGACGCTTCAGCATGCTTCTGCGGCTGGCGACGGTCGACATCGGCTCCTGGGTGCTGCCGCTGGTCGGCCTGGCGCTGGTCGCGCCGCGCCTCGGCCTTGGCGGCCGCTTCGTCCACTATGTCGTCGCCAGCAACTGGGCATCGGCGATCGTCGCCTGGCTGATGCTGCCGTCGGCGCTGATCAGGCTTTTCCTGCCGTCGACCGACGAAGTTTCGGGGCTGGTGTCGCTGGTTTTGTTTGCGCTGTCGATGGTGCTGACCTGGCGCATGACCAATGCCGTCATCGGCAGGGGCGCGGCAGTCGGCACGGCTGTCTTTGCCGGCATGTTCGTGGCGTCGCTGGCCGTGTTGTTCGGGCTGCAGGCGCTGCTCGGCATCACCATACCGACCAGCATCGAGAGCTGATCTTTCTGAACCGAAACGCTGGTCGAGCCTACCGGGCTTCTGCGAACGTCTGCGGATAGTCGACGCCGATCAGGAAAAGCCCGTCGGGCGGCGCCACCTGGCCGCAGGCGGCGCGGTCGTGCGCGTCGAGCGCTGCCTTGAGGTCGGCGGCGCGCCAACTGCCGTCGCCGACGCGCTTGAGCGAGCCGACCATCGAGCGCACCTGGTTGTGCAGGAAGGAGCGCGCCGAGGCCCTGACCTCGATCAAATCGCCCTCCCGGCTGACGTCAAGACGATCGAGCGTTCTGAGCGGGCTGTCGGCCTGGCACTGCGTCGAGCGGAAGGTGGTGAAATCATGCCGCCCGAGCAGCAGCTTGGCCGCCTCGTGCATGGCGGCGGCGTCGAGCCGCTTCGGCACCCACCAGACCTTGCCCTTTTCCAGCGCCGAGGGTGCGCGCCGGTTGAGGATGCGGTAGAGATAGTGGCGGCCGGTGGCCGAGAAGCGCGCGTCGAAGCCGTCAGGGACGGCCGCTGCCTTGAGAAGGGCTATGCGGGCGCCCGCCATTTGCAGATGGGCGTTGACGGCGTCGCGCACCTTGTCGCCGGGCCACGCCTTGGCGAGGTCGACATGCGCCACCTGGGCGGTCGCATGCACGCCGGCATCGGTGCGGCCGGCGGCACGCAACCTGACCTCTTCGCCGCAGAATCTTTCGATCGCCTGTTCGATCGCCTGCTGCACCGAAGGCTGATCCGCCTGCTGCTGCCAGCCGGCAAATTGGCTGCCGTCATATTCGATGTCGAGGCGAAAACGCGGCATATGCGAAGTGCACTCGCCGCTTAAGCGGCGAGTGCGGTAAAGGCCGAAGCGTAGACGAGCTTGCCCGCCTCAGGAGCGTCGCCCCAGGCCAGCGCCTGCAGCGCTTCGCCCTGATACTCGCTTTCGAAGTTTTCGGCGCGGGCGTGGGTGTAGCCGAAGCGGCCGTAATAGGCCGGATCGCCGAGCACCACAGCCAGGCTCTCGCCGGCGTCCTTGAGGCGGATATGCGCCTCGCGGATCAGCGCGCCGCCAATGCCCGAGCCATGGAAAGACGGTTCGACGGCCAGCGGCGCCAGCGCCACGGCCGGGAAGCTCTTGCCGCCGTTGCCCACGAAAAGCCTGGAAAACAGGATGTGGCCGACCACCTGGCCGTCCTCTTCCGCCACCAGTTCGACGACGGCATCGCCGCCGGTGACCAGCGCGTCGACCAGCCCGGCCTCCGCCTGCTGGCCGAATGCATGTTCCTCGACGAGGCGGATCGCCTCGCGATCCCGCGGCGTCGCCGCGCGTATCGACATCATGCTCATGAGAGTTTCGTTCCTTTTTCGATCTTGGCTCCGCGCAAAAACTCCTGCGCGGTGGTGGGCCTTCCGCCCGCCCGTTGCACTTCGACCAACCTGATTGCGCCTGACCCGCAGGCGACCGTCAGCCGGTCATCGAGAACTCCTCCCGACTCGCCGACGCCATCCGTAAGCGTCGAGCGAAGCAGTTTCAGCCGCTCCATGCGGCCGCCAATGTCGACCTCGCACCACGCGCCCGGAAAGGGCGAGAGGCCGCGAATGTGATTGTGGACTTCGCCGGCAGGCCGCGTCCAGTCTACGCGCGTCTCCGATTTATCGATCTTTTTGGCGTAGGTCACCCCCGCCGTCGCCTGTTGGGTAAATGTCAGACAATTTATCCCCAGCCGCGTCAATGCTTCCACGATCAGCGAAGCGCCCATGTCCATCAGCCGGTCATGCAACGCGCCGGCCGTCATATCGGGTGCGATGGCGCATTTTTCAACCATTGCCACCGGACCGGTATCGAGGCCTTCCTCCATCCGCATCACCATCATGCCGGTTTCGGCGTCGCCGGCCATGATGGCGCGCTGGATGGGAGCAGCACCCCGCCAGCGCGGCAGAAGCGACGCATGGCCGTTGAGGCAGCCGAGCCGGGTTGCCTCCAGAACCGCCTTCGGCAGCAGCAGCCCATAGGCGACGACCACTGCGACATCGGCGCGCAGGGCGGCGAATGCCTGCTGTTCCGCCTCGCCCTTCAGCGAGGTCGGCGTCCGCACCTCGATGCCCAGCCGCTCCGCCTCGCGCTGCACCGGCGACGGCGTCAGTTCCAGCCCGCGCCGGCCCGCGGCGCGGGGCGGCTGCGTGTAGACGGCTGCTATTTCGTGACCGGCCTCGGCGATCGCCCGCAGCGTTGGCACGGAAAACTCCGGCGTGCCCATGAAGATGACGCGAAGGGGCATGCCCCTATCCCACCATCTTGCCCGGCGCCTTGTCCTTGGCGAGCTTCTTGAACTTCTTCACCACCATGTCGCGCTTCAGCTTCGATATGTGGTCGATGAACAGCACGCCGTTGAGATGGTCGATCTCGTGCTGCAGGCAGGTCGCCATCAAGCCTTCGGCCTGCATCTCCTGCAGCTTGCCGTCGCGGTCGAGGTACTTCACCCGCACCGAGGCCGGGCGCTCGACCTCGGCATAATAGTCCGGGATCGACAGGCAGCCTTCCTCGTAGACCGAGCGCTGGTCGGAACTTTCGAGGATCTCCGGATTGATGAAGATATGCGGCGCCGGCGTGTCGTCTTCCTTGGCAAGGTCGATGACCAGCATGCGCAGCGGCTGGCCGATCTGAATTGCCGCGAGACCGATGCCGGGCGCTTCATACATGGTGTCCAGCATGTCGCCGGCCAGCTTGCGCAAGGGCGCGTCGACACGCTCGACCGGTTTGGAAACCTGGCGCAGGACGGGATCGGGAAGAATGATAAGCGGCTTGATCGACATGGCGTCTCACCTAAGACGTCACAGGAAAAGCGTCAACGGGGGCAATCGGAGGCCGTTCACGTTTTGATCTGTGCCGGCGGACCGAATCATCTATGCTGGCAACCATGAACGACCTGACCTCCATCCTTTCCGAACCCGTCGCCCGGCTCGGCGCTAGCACGTTCACGCTCGGCCATGCGCTGGCCTTCGGCACGGTGCTGTTTCTCGGCCTGTTCCTGTCGTTGATCGTCGCGCTGTGGCGGTCGGCCAGGGCGCGCGCGGTGGCGGCGGCGGAAGCCGCCGACCACGCCCGCGATGCCGAGGCGCGGATGGCCGGCATCCTGCAGAGCCAGGCCGAGATGCAGGGCCGCATGGGCGCGATCGCCGAAGTGTTCGGCGCGCGGCAGGCCGAACTCACCCAGTCGATCGGCCAGCGGCTTGATGCGATGACCGGGCGTCTTGGCCAGACCATGACCGAGCAGACCAAATCGACGCATGAGAGCCTTGCCAAATTGCAGGAGCGGCTGGCGGTGATCGATACGGCGCAAGGCAATATCCAGTCGCTCGCCGGCCAGGTGGTGCAATTGCAGGCGATCCTCTCCAACAAGCAGACGCGCGGCGCCTTCGGCCAGTCGCGCATGGAGGCGATCGTCGCCGACGGCCTGCCGCATGGCGCCTACGAATTCCAGGCCACCTTGTCGAACGGCAGCCGGCCCGACTGCCTGGTGAGGATGCCGAACGGCGCGCCTTCACTGGCCGTCGACGCAAAATTCCCGCTGGAGGCATGGAACGCCATCCGCGCCGCCGACGGCACCGACCTGCAGAAAGTCGCCGCACAGGCGTTCCGTCGCGACATCGAAATCCATGTCCGCGATATCGCCGAAAAATACCTGATCCAGGGCGAGACGCAGGACACCGCCTTCATGTTCGTGCCCTCGGAATCGGTGTTCGCCGAGATCCACGAGAATTTCGAGGCGGTGGTGCAGAAGGCGCACCGCGCCCGCGTCATCATCGTCTCGCCGTCGCTGCTGATGCTGTCGATCCAGGTCATCCAGGCGATCCTCAAGGATGCCCGCATGCGCGAGCAGGCGCATCTGATCCAGGGAGAGGTCATCAGGCTGATGGAGGACGTTGCGCGCGTCGACGAGCGGGTGCGCCGGCTGCAGACGCATTTCGGCCAGGCGACGAAGGACATCGACGACATCCTCGTTTCTACATCAAAAGTGACCAAGCGCGGCCAGAAGATCGAAGCGCTGGAGTTCGCCGAAGGCGAAGCCGAGCCCCCGCGCCCCAGTGCTGGCAAGGTCGAGACCGGCGCGCGCGTCGCCGACTCCAAGACAGGCCAGTTGCGGCTGCGAGTGGTCGAGGGCGACGACTGAGCCGCCGCGCCGGCTGCTACTGTTCCTCGACGGTCGTCATGCCTTCAAATTCCGGCAACCAGTGCAATGCCGAGCGGTGCCAAACCTGTTTCCTCGGGACCAGGTCCTCGCGCTGATGCGCCGTGCCGACCCTGATGCCGTAGATCTTCGGGCCATCGCCGACCGATGTCGCATAGAGGTGCGATCCGCACTCGCCGCAAAAGCCCTGGGCACGCTTGGCGCCAGTGGATCCGGTCTTGATATAGACCTTCGGTGTGCCGCTGGTGATCCTGTAGTTGCTTTCCGGTGCCGGAACCGTCACCCGGAATGCCGTGCCGGTTAGTTTCTGGCAATCCGTGCAGTGGCAGATCGAGGTCTTTTCCGGATCGACCTCGGCCTCATAGGTGATGGCACCGCAATGGCACCCGCCGTCAATTCTCATCTTCGCTTCTCCCGAATTCCAACTGCAATCTTAGTGCAGCGCGGTCGTGAGGCAACGGCTGTCGACTAGTCCAGAGCCTCTCCGGATGCCTTCTCGATCGCCTTGCGGCGGCGCTCCCAGGTTCCAGCCGACTGCGGCTTGACGAACAGCCGCGAAATCTCCGGCATTTCCGTTTTCAGCCGCGCCTCCAGCCGCTCGACGCAGGCCTCGATCTCGGGCGCGGTCATATGATCCTCGAATTCGATGCTGAGGCCGGCGACGATTTCCTGCGGGCCGATATGGACGCTCAAGATGCCATTGGCGCGCTGCACCGCTGGGTCTTTCTGGGCAATCGCCAGCACCTTCTTCTGCACTTCGGGCGAGGCCGGTTCGCCGAGCAGCAGGCCCTTGCTTTCGCGCGCCAGGAAGATGGCGGTGGCGCCGAGGATCATAGCGATGCCGATCGACGCTGCACCATCGAGCTCAGGCATCGCGAATATCTCCGCCGCCAATATTCCGGCAAAGGCGACGATCAGGCCGAGCAGCGCGGCGCTGTCCTCGAACAGCACCGTGTAGACGCTCGGATCCTTGCTGAGTTGCACCGCCTCGATCCAGCCGAGCCTGCCCTTCTCGCGGCGGAATTCCTTCAGCGCCACGTACCAGGAACTGCCCTCGAACAGGAAGGAGAGGCCGAGCACGACATAGTTGACCATTGCATTCGCGACCGGCTCGGGCGCCACGATGTGCATCACGCCTTCGTAGAACGACACACCGGCGCCGAGCGCGAAGACGAGAAGTGCGACGATAAAGCTCCAGAAATAGAGCTCGCGGCCGTGACCGAGCGGATGCATGCGGTCGGGCGGTCGGGCGGCGCGATGCATGCCGTAGAGCAGCAGCCCGCCATTGCCGGTGTCGACCAGTGAATGGACGCCCTCCGACAGCATGGCCGAGCTGCCGGTGAAGAAGGCGGCGGCGAATTTGGTCAGCGCGATGGCAAGATTGCCGGCGAGCGCCGCATAGATGACCTTCCTCGACCCGCCATGCGCCGCCATGGTTTTCTACCCTGTCCGATGCTCCCGAGAGCCTAGCGGCCAACCCGCCAAAGCTCCACAGGCATTCACAACGCGCAAAGGGTCCAGTCGTTCAGAGGGAAGGCGGGCATCGCGAGCCCTTACTCGATGACCTCGTCGGTCCATACCTTGAAGCCGGCGAGCGTGCCCGGCCCGAAGATATGGGTCAGCGGCACATCGGCCGCGTCGCGGCCCGAGGCAATCAGGATGCGGCCGATGCGCGGGGCGTTGTTGCGCGGATCGAAAGCGTGCCAGCGGCCGCCGAGATAGACCTCCATCCAGGCGGCGAAGTCCATGCTCGACCATGGCTTTGGCGTGCCGATGTCGCTGATGTAGCCGGTGCAGTAGCGGGTCGGGATGTTTAGCGCCCGACAGAAGGCGACCGCCAGATGGGCGAAGTCGCGGCAGACACCGCTTTGCTCGCGATAGGCTTCGGCTGCCGTGCGCGTCGGCCGCGCATTGCCGTAGTTGAAGACGATGTGGTTGTGAACGAAGTCGCAGACCGCCTGGACACGTCGAACGCCGAGCGGCGTGTTGCCGAACAGCCGCCACGCTTCGTCTGCCAGCACATCGCTCTCGCAATAGCGGCTGGGCAGCAGGAACAGCAGCGTGTCCGACGGCAGGTCGCGCACCTCGTGCTGCCAGGCCATCAGGTCGCCCATCTCGAAGGTGCCGGGGTCGCGGATCACCGCATCGGTGCCGAAGGTGAAGCGCCCGGCCGGGGCGACAAAACGGTTGCACCAATTGCCGAAGCTGTCGCGATAGCTTTCGATCGGCACCGGTGGGTTGGAGGTCAGGAAATCCGGCCGTTCGAGATCGGATGCCCTGGAATAGTGGACATTGAGCATCGCGATTAAAGGTGTTTCCTGCGGAAAGTCGAAGCTCATCTCGCAGCCGATATGGATTCGCATTCTCGTCCTGACCGGCCTGCCTGATCGTCATCCGGGGAAAGCCGGATTGATGCTGCAGTGCTCAGAAGACCATCGCATGGTCCGGGGCCGTTGACGAGGAAAATAGAAAATGCGTTGACAGGACCACGACTGGCGCGTCGAGATGCAACAGGCTCTTGCAGTCGGACCAATCTCTTGTTTCACTTCGGGGCCACCAATTGGAGGAGCGAATCATGGCTAAAGGTGCGATGAAGGCGGGCAAGGAAGCCCGCAAGCCGAAGAAGGATGCGAAGAAGCCTGCCGCAGCCCCGGCGCTCAAGGCGCCACCGGTCAAGGCGATGAGGCTCAAGGAAAAGTAGGCCGCTCGGGACATTTCTAATCCCGGCCAATCCGTTTCGGCGCAGATTTACAAACCGGCGGCATGAACAGTGCTGCCGGTGTTTTGTTGATCGGGCAGGCGGAGCTTCCTATATCGAAGCGGCGAGGATGACCTCGCGCCCTCCCCGAAATTCGGCCGGGACGACCCGCCAAAGTGTTGCTGTGTGCGTGGCGTTATCCCAAAAACCGCGCACTTTTGGGCGACACGCACCGAACGGAGCGTACCCGATGTCGTGGATTTACCTGTTCTTCGCCGGCCTATTCGAGATCGGCTGGGCGATCGGCCTCAAATACACCGATGGCTTCTCGAAGCTGGTGCCGACCGTCCTGACCGTGGCTTCGATGATCGTCGGCCTGGGCTTGCTCGGCCTGGCGCTGAAGGCGCTGCCGGTCGGCACGGCCTATGCGGTATGGACCGGCATCGGCACCGTCGGCACGGCGCTGCTCGGCATCTGGCTGCTCGGCGAGCCAGCGACCGCGATCCGGCTCGGCTGCATCGCGCTCATCGTCTGCGGCATCATGGGGTTGAAGCTCGCCGCCTGATGCAGGCAGGCCGCCCGCTCCCATGCCTGGCAAAATTTGGATGCAGAAACGCGTTCCGGGCCGCCGCGGGCGGCCCTGGCATTCGATCCGAGTCGATCGCGCCGAAAGCTAGCGGGCGGAGAAGCCCGGAGGCGTCCTGCCGGTGCGCTGCTTGCGTGCCGCGTAACGTGCGTCGCGCTTGGCCTTGCGTTCGGCTTCGTCGGCAAGCAGACGGGCAATGCGCTCGTTTTCTTCGGCTTCCCGAATCTTGGCCTCCGCTTGCGCTGCTTCTTCAGCAGCGATGCGGGCCGCTTCAGCGGCTGCCTCGCGCTCGGCCTTCTCGATCGCTTCGCGCGCAAGCTTTTCCTGCTTCAGCCTGGCCTTTTCGGCCTCGCGTGTCGCACGTGCCTCGAGGATTGCCTTGCGTTCGGCCTGTCGCGCCAGCACCGCAGGATCATCTGCCGCCGGCTTTGACTTGAAACGCTCCAGAAGCGCCTTCTTTGCCTCGTTTGCGGCATTGCGCCGCTCGAAAATGTCTTTTTCCCTGTAGATAGCCAAGTCCACTTCCCTGAAGTCAATTCGCGACGCTTACATACGCGCGAAAACCGAGAGTTCAAGCGCCAAAACGGTATGCCAGCCATGAAATTCTGGGCTGTTGCAGCCGGGAGACGCATCTTCAACCGGAATCGACATGCACTGTTCACCGTCCGCCCCTCTGGTGGCACGGCCGGCCGATCGCTACCTCTAGCCCGAAAATCAAACATTGGGATGACATGCCATGGAACTCGGTCTCTACACTTTTGCCGACGTCAGCCCGGAACCGGGTCCCGGCGCCATCGGGCCGCATGAGCGTCTGCGCAATTTGATCGAGGAGATCGAGTTGGCCGACCAGGTAGGCCTCGACGTGTTCGGGCTGGGCGAGCATCACCGCCCGGACTATGCCGCATCGGCGCCCGTGGTGGCGCTGGCTGTGGCGGCAGAGCGCACCAAGCGCATCAAGCTGACCAGCGCGGTCACCGTTTTGTCCTCCGACGATCCGGTGCGTGTCTTCCAGCAGTTTGCGACGCTCGACCTTCTGTCCGGCGGCCGGGCCGAGATCATGGCCGGGCGCGGCTCGTTCATCGAATCCTTCCCGCTGTTCGGCTACAATCTCGAGGACTATGACGAGCTCTTCGCCGAGAAGCTCGACCTTTTGCTGGCCATCCGAGACAGCGTCAAGGTGACCTGGCAAGGCCGGCTGCGGGCGCCGATCAACGGCCGCGGCGTCTATCCGCGTCCCTTCCAGGAAAAACTGCCGATCTGGATCGCGATCGGTGGGACGCCACAGTCTGCCGCCCGCGCGGGCGCGCTCGGTCTGCCCTTGGCGCTTGCCATCATCGGCGGCGAGCCGGCGCGCTTCGCGCCGCTGTTCGAGGTCTACCGCGAGGCGGCAAGACGCGCCGGCAACGACCCGGCAAGCCTCGCCACCAGCCTCAACGTGCACGGCTTCATCGCCGAGACCACCGAGAAGGCGGCCGACGATTTCTACGGACCGCAGGCCGAGGTGATGAACCGCATCGGCCGCGAGCGCGGCTGGGGTCCGACCTCTCGGGCGCATTTCGACCAGTCGCGCGGCCCGAACGGCGCGCTGTTCGTCGGCAATCCCGAACAGGTGGCCGAGAAGATCGTCGCCCAGCACAAGATCTTCGGCAATGACCGCTTCCTGCTGCAGATGGCGATCGGCATCATGCCGCACGCCAAGATCATGAAGGCGATCGAACTCTACGGCACCAAGGTGGCACCGATCGTGCGCAAGGAAACCGCGAAATCCGCGCCAGCGGCGGCAGCGCCCGTCGCCTGAGCGACGGGCTTGTTCGCGAACCGTTGCACTCTACGATTTGCCAGCAGCCTCCATCATCTCGGATGCACTCGATGCGCAGTTCCTGGGCGGCAACGGTTTGCGGCGTGCCCACGGAGCCCAACGCTCAACAGCCTCCTGCTTTCAACCGGGCCTCCGCCGCGGTGGCAGCGCCCGCCGCATAGCCATGGCGAAGTCCGCATCGCGGTCGTTGCCGGCTAACGGAACTTTGGCTTGACGAGGGCGTTTCCGCCGATGAATCGCACCGATTGCGGTGCGCTCGAGGGGAAACGATGAAGGCCGAACCGTCAGCCTCGGGCGCAGGCGCTGCCGAAAGCCCGGATCCGCGCGCCGAAGCCCGCGCGGATGTTCGCCTGATGCGGTCGCTGCTCATCGGCATCTTCATCCTGATGGTCATCTACGCGCTCTATTTCGCCCGTGCCTTCTTCATGCCGGTCATCCTCGCCTTCCTGCTGGCACTGACGCTGACGCCGATCGTGCGCTTCCTGCGCAAGCACGGCGTACCCGACGTGTTGTCGGCGACGTTGCTGGTGCTGCTGTCGGTCGTCTTCCTAGCCAGCGCCGGCTATCTGCTCAGCGGTCCGGTCATCGACCTCATCAACAACACCTCGTCGATCGGCCAGCAGCTGACGGAACGGTTGGCGCAACTTAAGCGCCCGCTCGAAAGGGTCATGCAGATTGCGCACCAGCTGGAGGGGCTGACCGAGACCTCACAGGAACCGGGCGTGCAAAAGGTAACCTTCGCGCAGTCGGGCATCCTGTCTTCGGCAGCTGGCAACATCCTGTCGGCGGGCACCAGCATCACCATCGTCTTCGTGCTGTCGCTGTTCCTGCTTGCCTCGGGCACGATGTTCTACGAGAAGATCATCCAGTCCTTTGCCAGCCTCAGCGAAAAGAAGCGGGCGCTGCGTGTCGTTTACGACGTCGAGCACGAGATCTCGCACTATCTGCTCACCATCGCCGTCATCAATGCCGGACTCGGCACGGTGATCGGCCTCGGCCTATGGGGGCTCGGCATGCCCAACCCGCAGGTCTGGGGCGCGGCGGCGGCACTGCTCAACTTCCTTCCCTATGTCGGCGCGCTGATCACGCTTTTGCTCGTCACGGTCATCGCGCTGATCAGCTTCGACAGCATCTCCTTCGCGCTGCTGGCACCCGCCTTCGTGTTGCTGTGCGACGTCGTCGAAGGCCAGTTCGTGACGCCGATGGTGGTCGGCCGGCGGCTGGAGATCAATGCCGTGGCGGTCTTCATAGCCATCGCCTTCTGGTCGTGGCTGTGGGGGTTCGTCGGCGCGCTGATGGCGGTGCCGCTGCTGGTCGTCATCAAGGTGTTCTGCGACCATTTCGACGGTCTCAGCCATGTCGGCAATTTCCTGGCGGCGCAACACAGCGCAGTCGTCGAGGAGGATCCGGCCGAGGAGACCGACAAGGCGCGGGCATAGACGACAGGCAATTGTTTACCGCCTGTTTGTCGTCTCGGGGTGGAGTGCCTATATCGACCCGGTCAAGCCGGACTTCCTTCCATGACCGACGCTTCCTTCGACATCGACGCCTATTTCGCCCGCATCGGCTACCGTGGCCGGACAGATGCGTCGCTGGAGGCGCTGACGGCATTGCATCGGCAGCACCCGCAAGCGATCGCGTTCGAAAATCTCGACCCGTTCCTGGGCACTCCGGTAAAGCTCGATCTCGCCTCGCTGCAGGACAAGATCTTCGCGCGCGGCCGCGGCGGTTATTGCTACGAGCACAATTTGATTTTCCTGCATGCGCTGAAGGCGCTTGGCTTCGAGGTCAGCGGCCTTGCCGCGCGGGTGCTGTGGGGCCAACCTGACGACACTATTACCGCGCGCAGCCACATGCTGCTCCGCATCGAACTCGATGGACGAACCCCCCCTGCTGTTGTTTGTTTTGGCGGGTTGGTGCTGGTGGTATTGTGTTTGCTCGAGCCCGGGCTCGAGCAGCAGACCCCGCATGAAAACTTTCGCATCATCGAGGCCGGCGATCATTTTCGCCTGCAGGCCGATATCGGCGGCGACTGGCGCACCATCTACCGTTTCGACATGCAGCAGAACTACGAGATCGACTACGCGGTCAGCAGCCATTTCCTGTCGACCCATCCGGACTCGCATTTCCTGTCAACGGTGATCGCGGCGCGTGCCTTGCCCGACCGGCGCTATGCGCTGCGCAACAACCGGCTGTCGACGCATCATCTTGGCGGCCGCACCGAGCAAAGAGAAATCGCAACAGCCGCCGAGCTTGCCGACGTGCTGGAAAGCCAGCTCGAAATCATCATGCCCGACCGGGCCGCCTTCGAGGCCAAGCTGCGGGACAAGAAAATCGTGGAGACCGCATGACCGCCCTTTCCGTTCTCGACCTGTCGCCGATCGTCGAAGGCAGCAATGCATCGCAGTCGCTGGCCAATTCCCTCGACCTCGCCCGCCACGCCGAGCGTCTCGGCTACAAGCGCTACTGGCTGGCCGAGCACCACAACATGCCGGGCATCGCCAGTGCGGCCACTTCCGTCGTCATCGCCCATGTCGCGGGCGGCACCAGGACGATCCGCGTCGGCGCCGGTGGCATCATGCTGCCCAACCATTCGCCGCTGGTCATCGCCGAGCAGTTCGGCACGCTGGCGGCACTATATCCCGGCCGCATCGACCTCGGCCTTGGCCGAGCGCCCGGAACCGACATGGGAACGGCGCGGGCCTTGCGCCGCAATCTGGAGGCCGGCGCCGACAATTTCCCGCAGGATGTCGTCGAGCTGATGGGCTATTTCCTGCCGGCCGAGGAGGGTCAGCGTCTGCGCGCCGTGCCCGGCGAAGGCCAGCAGGTGCCGGTCTGGATCCTCGGCTCCAGCCTCTATGGCGCGCAGCTCGCCGCCATGCTCGGCCTGCCCTATGCGTTCGCCTCGCATTTCGCGCCGGCCGAGCTCGACCATGCGCTGGAGATCTACCGCTCGCGCTTCCAGCCGTCCGACCAGCTCGACAAGCCCTATGTCATGCTCGGCCTCAATGTCTTTGCCGCGCCCTCCGACGCTGAGGCGCGGCTGTTGTTCACCTCGCTGCAGCAGGCCTTCGTCAATCTGCGCACTGGACGGCCGGGCCGGCTGCCACCGCCGGTCGAAGGCTACGAAGCCAGCCTCGACGCGATGGCGAAAACCATGCTTGGCCAGGCGCTGTCCTGCGCCGTCGTCGGTTCGCCGGGAACGGTCAGGCAAGGCATCGACGCCTTCGTGCGCCGCACCGGCGCCGACGAACTGATGGTGACGGCGCAGATTTACGACCATGCGGCGCGGGTGCGCTCATTCGAGATGCTGGCCGACGTCCACAAATCGCTGTCGCAAGCGGCCTGAGGCAGCTCAACGCTTTTGCTGACAGCGCCCGTCTGCTAAGGGCAAGCATCCTTCCGCTGGATTGAGCATCCCGTGACAAACGACCTTGACGCGCGCATGCGCTTTGCCATCGAGCTGGCGCGACGCGCCGGCGAACTCGGCCTGAGATACTTTCGCGACCTCGAAAACCTGACCATCGAGAGCAAGGGCCATCAGGACCTGGTCTCGGATGGCGATCGCGAGGTGGAGTTGTTCATTCGCGCCGCAATCGCCGCCGACTACCCAAAGGACGGCATTGTCGGCGAGGAACATGAAGCGGTCACCGGGTCGACCGGCTATGTCTGGGTGATCGATCCGATCGACGGCACCGCGAATTTCGTGCGCGGCATTCCAGCCTGGGCCGTGGTGATCGCCCGCGCCAGGGATGGCGAGACCGTCGTCGGCGTGATCCATGAACCCTCGACCGGCGAAACATTCCACGGCCACCGCGGCGGCGGCGCCTTCGTCAACGGCCGGCCGATCAAGGCAAGCCAGGCCGCGAGCCTGGGCGAAGGTTCGGTTGGAACCGGGCTTTCGAACCGGGCGGCGACGGAACATGTCACCGTGCTGATCCGGCTGATCATGGCGGAGGGCGGCGTCTTCTTCCGCAACGCCTCGGGCGCCCTGATGCTCGCCTATGCCGCCTCCGGCCGGCTGCTCGGCTATGTCGAAGAGCATATGAACGCCTGGGATTGCCTGGCCGGCATGCTGCTGGTGGAGGAAGCCGGCGGTACGGTTCTCAGGCCCGACCCGACGACTGTGCTGCGGGATGGGACGCTGTGATTGCATCCTGGTCTGCAATCTACCCCAAGTTGCAATCTCTCTGTTCCGAGGCGTTCAAGTCCTGATCCGGCTGTAATGTTTTTTGATTTTTGCGCGTCGCGCCCGGTGCGGATCGCAGGCGGCGACAATTGGTCCGCTGCCTGCCCACCGGTATGATGGTGGAAGCCTTGCGCAGAATGCTTGCGCGCCGTGCAGCCTGTTCTTATATACGCGCCAAGCCGTTCGGCGCCGGAACGCCGGTAGCCGGAACGGAATTTCTTGTGAACAGGGGCTTTCGTCGGAACGCCTTCACGGGTCCTGAGAGCCTGCTTAGCGGAGAGAACCAGAACAATGGCAAAAGTAATCGGTATCGATCTTGGAACGACCAACTCCTGTATCGCCATCATGGATGGCAAGGAGCCGAAGGTCATCGAGAATGCGGAAGGCGCGCGCACGACCCCTTCCATCGTCGCCATCAGCGGCGACGGCGAGCGCCTCGTCGGCCAGCCGGCCAAGCGCCAGGCGGTCACCAATCCTGAAAACACCATCTTCGCGGTCAAGCGCCTGATCGGCCGCCGCTATGACGATCCGGTGACGGAGAAGGACAAGAAGCTTGTCCCCTACAAGATCGTCAAGGGCGACAATGGCGATGCCTGGGTCGAGGCCGGCGGCAAGAAGCAGTCGCCCTCGCAGATCTCGGCCATGATCCTGCAGAAGATGAAGGAAACGGCGGAAGCCTATCTCGGCGAGAAGGTCGAGAAGGCGGTCATCACCGTTCCGGCCTATTTCAACGATGCCCAGCGCCAGGCGACCAAGGACGCCGGCAAGATCGCCGGCCTCGAAGTGCTGCGCATCATCAACGAGCCGACCGCGGCCGCCCTTGCCTACGGTCTCGACAAGAAGGACGGCAAGACCATCGCCGTCTATGACCTTGGCGGCGGCACCTTCGACATTTCGGTGCTCGAGATCGGCGACGGCGTGTTCGAGGTGAAGTCGACCAATGGCGACACCTTCCTCGGCGGCGAGGACTTCGACATGCGTCTGGTCGAGTATCTGGCGACCGAGTTCAAGAAGGAACAGGGCATCGACCTTAAGAACGACAAGCTCGCCTTGCAGCGCCTCAAGGAGGCGGCCGAGAAGGCCAAGATCGAGCTGTCGTCCACGACCCAGACCGAGATCAACCTGCCCTTCATCACCGCCGATGCGACCGGTCCGAAGCACCTGACGCTGAAGCTGACCAGGGCGAAGTTCGAAAGCCTGGTCGAGGATCTCGTCCAGCGCACGATCGACCCCTGCAAGGCGGCGCTCAAGGATGCCGGCCTGAAGGCCGGTGAGATCGACGAGGTTGTCCTGGTCGGCGGCATGACCCGCATGCCCAAGATCCAGGAGATCGTGAAGCAGTTCTTCGGCAAGGAGCCGCACAAGGGCGTCAACCCGGATGAGGTCGTGGCCCTTGGCGCCGCCATCCAGGCCGGCGTGCTGCAGGGCGACGTCAAGGACGTGCTCTTGCTCGACGTGACGCCGCTGTCGCTCGGCATCGAGACGCTGGGCGGCGTGTTCACCCGCCTGATCGAGCGCAACACGACGATCCCGACCAAGAAGAGCCAGGTGTTCTCTACCGCCGAGGATTCGCAGTCGGCGGTGACCATCCGCGTCTTCCAGGGTGAGCGCGAAATGGCGGCCGACAACAAGATGCTCGGCCAGTTCGATCTCGTCGGCATTCCGCCGGCACCGCGCGGCGTGCCGCAGATCGAGGTCACCTTCGACATCGACGCCAACGGCATCGTCAACGTCTCGGCCAAGGACAAGGGCACGGGCAAGGAGCACCAGATCCGCATCCAGGCGTCGGGCGGCCTTTCGGACGCCGACATCGAGAAGATGGTGAAGGACGCCGAGGCCAATGCCGAGAGCGACAAGAAGCGGCGCGCGCTGGTCGAGGCCCGCAACCAGGCCGAAGCACTGGTGCATTCGTCGGAGAAGTCGCTGAAGGAATATGGCGACAAGGTCTCGGAGACCGACCGCACGGCGATTGCCGATGCGATCGCGGCGCTGAAGACGGCGGCCGAAGGCGACGACGCGGCCGAGATCGAGGCCAAGTCGCAGGCGCTTGCCGAAGTCTCGATGAAACTCGGACAGGCCATGTACGAGGCTTCGCAGAAGGAAGCCGCGGAGGCCGACGCCAAGGCGGACGCCGCCAAGGACTCGGATGTGGTCGACGCCGATTTCGAGGAAATCGACGAGGACGACGACAAGAAGAAGTCGGCCTGAGCCGTCCGACGGCAGATAAAGCGAAAAAGCCCGGCGCAAGGCCGGGCTTTTTTGCAACCCAAGTTGAAAAAGTGCGGGCTTCGCCGAAAAAGTGACGGAAAAACACGGGCTGCCCCCAAGTCGCCACTGGCATCCGGGCAGCATCGCTCCTAAATCGAAGCAACATGCCGGCAAACGACGCAAAGTATGCATCAAGACGTTGAGCATCCGGACAGCGGGAAAAGATGAAAGCTGATTTCTACGAAACGCTGGGCGTGCAAAAGGGCGCCGACGAGAAGGAGCTCAAGAGCGCTTTCCGCAAGCTCGCCATGCAGTTCCATCCCGATCGCAATCCAGGCGATCATGCCTGCGAGCACAAGTTCAAGGAAATCAACGAAGCCTACGAAACGCTGAAGGACCCGCAGAAGCGCGCGGCCTATGACCGTTTCGGCCACGCCGCCTTCGAGCAGGGCGGCATGAATGGCGGCGCGCAAGGGTTTGGCGCCGGCGGCTTCGCCGATATCTTCGAGGATATTTTCGGCGACATGATGGGCGGCCGCCAACGCCGCTCGTCGGGCGGCCGCGAGCGCGGCGCCGATCTGCGCTACAATATGGAAATCTCGCTGGAAGAGGCCTTTTCCGGCAAGACCGCGCAGATCCGCGTGCCGGCCTCCATTTCCTGCGCGGAATGCTCGGGCAGCGGCGCCAAGCCCGGTACCCAGCCTGTCACCTGCGCCATGTGCAACGGCCACGGCAAGGTACGGGCCACGCAAGGCTTCTTCTCGATCGAGCGCACCTGCCCGCAATGCCAGGGCCGCGGCCAGACGATCAAGGACCCATGCCCGAAATGCGCCGGACAGGGCCGCGTCACCGAGGAGCGCTCGCTGTCGGTCAACATCCCGGCCGGCATCGAGGACGGCACCCGCATCCGGCTTGCCAATGAGGGCGAGGCCGGCCTGCGCGGCGGCCCGTCGGGCGATCTCTATATCTTCCTGGCGGTCAAGCCGCATGAATTCTTCCAGCGCGACGGCGCCGATCTCTACTGCAAGGTGCCGATCTCGATGACAACGGCGGCGCTTGGCGGCTCGTTCGAGGTGACGACGCTGGACGGTAGCCAGACCAAGGTGAAGGTGCCGGAAGGCACCCAGAACGGCCGCCAGTTCCGGCTCAAGGGCAAGGGCATGCCGGTGTTGCGCCAGCCCAATGTCGGCGATCTCTACATTCAGACCGCGGTCGAGACGCCGCAGAACCTGTCGCGCCGCCAGCGCGAGCTGCTGGAGGAATTCGAGCAGCTGTCTTCACAGGACAATTCGCCCCAGTCGAGCGGCTTTTTCGCCCGCATGAAGGACTTCTTCGAGTCCTTCGGCGATCGCTGATGCCCTTTGCTTCATTGTCGCTATCCCAAAACCGCTACGCACTTTTGGGCGACATGCACCGCGACGCTTCCCAAGCGTCATCAACACCTTATGCCGGCTCGAGCCTTGTCTTGAACCCCGTAGCTGCTAAGTAGCGTTTCGGGGGAGCCGTTGAGGAGAGCTCGCATGGCACGTGGACCCGGATTGCGCAAGTCGCTGGCGGAGAAGTTCGACGACGAGCTGAAATTCTTCAAGGGCTGGATCGACAAGCCGAAAGCGGTCGGCTCCATCGTGCCGACCAGCTCCATCACCGCCCGCAAGATGGCGTCCATCGTCAACCCGAAATCCGGACTGCCGGTGCTCGAAGTCGGCCCCGGCACCGGCGTTATCACCCGCGCCATCCTGGCGCTCGGCGTGAAACCCGAAAATCTCTATGCGGTCGAATATTCGACCGATTTCGTGCGCCATCTGCGCCAGCTCTATCCGGGCGTCAACGTCATCGAGGGCGACGCCTTCAATCTCAACGCGACGCTCGGCGACAAGCGCGACATGGTGTTCGATTCCGTCATCTCCGGCGTGCCGCTGCTCAACTTCCCGGTCGCGCAGCGCATCGCCTATATCGAAAGCCTGCTCGACCGCATCCCGGCAGGCAGGCCGATCGTGCAGCTGACCTACGGCCCGCTGTCGCCGATCCCGCCTGGCCGCGGCAACTATACGGTCAAGCATTTCGACTTCATCATCCGCAACATCCCGCCGACGCAGCTGTGGATCTACCGGCGCGAGCCGCATTGATTGAAAGCACTTTGGATTTGAGCGCCGCCCGGCCTATAGCTGTCTGCGACAGGGTTGGCCAATGCCGATAGTCCCGAAAATCCTCGTCTTCGCCGGCTCGGTCCGGTCTGGCGCCTTCAGCGGCAGGACCGCTGACGTGGCCCAGAAGGAGCTTGCCATGCAGGGCGCCGAGGTGACCCGCATCTCGCTCGGCGATTATCCGCTGCCGATCATGGATGAGGACCTGGAGAAGGAAAAGGGCGTCCCTGAAAACGCCATGAAGCTCGGCCGGCTGATCGCCGCGCATGACGGGCTGCTGATCGCCACACCGGAATACAATGGTTCGCTGCCGCCGCTGCTCAAGAACAGCATCGACTGGGTGAGCCGGATACGCGGGGATGGTGGCAGCTCGTTCCGGCCTTTCCCCGGCAAGCCGGCCGGCCTGTGTTCCTCCTCCGACGGCAAGTTCGCCGGCATACGCTGCATCAACCATCTGCGCGCCGTGCTGGTGCGCTGCCAGATGGAGGTGATAACAGCGGAATGCTCGGTGTCGGGCGCCAGCGGGGCCTTCGGCGACGATGGACATTTCAGGGATGAGAGACTACGCCAATCGATGGAGCGCCTATGCCGCACACTGATCGAAACCTCGCGCATGCTGTCCACCCGGATCGAGGCGTGACCGACGCCGAGGACGCCATGCACGCCGAGACGATGCGAGACAGGCTGATCGTCGGACTCGACCTGCCGACGCTGCGCGAGGCCGAGCAGGCGGTGCGCGAGCTCGACGGCGTCGTCTCCTTCTACAAGATCGGTTACCAGCTCGCCTTCGCCGGCGGGCTCGATTTCGCCCGCGAGCTCGCCACCGGGGGCAACAAGATCTTCCTCGACATGAAGTTGCTCGACATCGACAACACAGTGGCCAAGGGCGTCGAGAACATCGTCAAGATGGGCATGACGATGCTGACCATCCATGCCTATCCCAAGGCGATGCGGGCGGCCGTGGAAGCCGCCAGGGGCAGCGAGCTTTGCTTGCTCGCGGTCAGCGTGCTGACCTCGATGGACGAACAGGATGTGATCGACGCCGGCTATGAATACGACCCGCACACGCTGGTGCTCAGGCGCTCCGAACAGGCGCTGCATGCCGGCATGGGCGGTGTCGTGTGTTCCGCCGAGGAGGCGGAAGCGGTGCGCCGGATCGTCGGCCCCGGTATGGCCGTGGTGACGCCGGGCATACGGCCGAAGGGCAGCGACCATGGCGACCAGAAGCGCGTCGTGACGCCGGCGCAGGCGATCCGCAACGGCTCCAGCCACCTCGTCGTCGGGCGGCCGATCGTCGGCGCCGCCGACAGGCGAGCGGTTGCAGAAGCGATCCTCGACGAAATGCGCTCGGCGTAAGACACAAGACCAAGCGGAGAAGACGAATGCCGAAAGGATACTGGATCGCCCGCGTCGATGTGCGTGACGCCGAAGGCTACAAGGACTATGTCGCCGCCGCCAAGCCGGCCTTCGAGCGGTTCGGCGCGACATTCCTGGCGCGCGGCGGCGAGCATGAAAAGGCCGAAGGTCCGGGTCGCGCACGCAACGTGATCATCGAGTTTCCGTCACTTGCCGCGGCACACGATTGCTACCACTCGCCGGAGTATCAGCGCGCCGTCGCGATCCGCCAGAAGGTGGCCGACGGCGAGATCGTGCTGGTCGAAGGCATCTGAGACCCATCGAGAGGCGACAGCCGCGATTGCGAACAATAGCCGCAGATGATGGCGGCCGGACCCTGAGCGGTTCAACGTTTGATAGAATTGTTGAGCCGCTCTAACCCTTTGTTTTTACGCAATTCCAGACGGGAACCGCTACGCACTTTTCCTGCAATTGCTCTAGCCAATCAGCCGCTCCCGCATCTCCGCTGACGGGATCTCGCAGCTGTCCCTTCTGCCGAACAGGGCATAGCGGTTCTTGGCGATGCGATCGTAGAGCCAGTCGCGCAGCGGGCGTGGCAAAAGCAGCAGGAGCTTGGCCGCCCGCCACGGCCAGCCCAGTTCGGCCATCACGGCGACGAAACTGTCGAGTCGGGTGAAGGCGGCGCCGTCAATGCGGGCCAGATTGGTCTCGTAGCTGTCGGTCGGCAGTCCATATTTTTGAAACAGCCCCTCGCCAAACGGCGACTGCGCCGTGGCAAAGCGGAAGCGCTGCTTGCGGTCGAGCCGGATCACCATCCGGACAAAACCCGAGCAGAACACGCAGACGCCGTCGAAGACGATCAGCGGATGGGATGCGTCGAAGGATTCAGGAAGAGGGGCTGGATCAGGAAGGGAGATTGGCTTGATGACGTCGGTCACGATTGCCTCGGCTGCTCATGTCCTTGGACACTAAGCCAGCCGATGGCTGCATCAAAGCCCTGGCGTTGTCGCACGCCGTCTGTCGGCCAGCGCGGGGCGCTCGGCGCGGTAGGTGGTTGCGCGATGATTGTCGGCCGGTTTGCAGATCCGGCTGTCATGACGGCTTTCGACGGTCATGATCAGTGCGCGCTGATGCCCAGCGAATTGCCGCGGCGGGCGCAGGCCGGGCCCGGGCCGCGCATGTAATAGCGCTCCGGCCGATAGGTCGGCGCGACGAACTCGCGGAGGGCGACGGCGTAGCCGGCGATGTGATTCCAGAACTTCATTTTCCCTGTCCCTGTCCCGATTTCGGATGTCCCTTCCGAATTGCCTGGGATGATAGCGTCGAGGCGTGAATAGTCGGTGAACGTGATGTTAATTTCTGGTCCGAAACGCCCTGGTTCGTGGCCGGAATGCGGCTGATTCGGGGTGTTTCCGTGCAGTCTGTCGCCATTTCGGCTTGTGTGACTTTTGCATCACATATGTTTCGTATGGATGTCGCTTGGGCGCGGTTCTGTTTCAACGCTTGGGCCCCAGACGAAATTTCCGTGCGCGCGCCAACAAGCGTTCGGGCTTGTTGCCGGAACCTGAACGCGCCCTGCCCGTTCTCGGTTGAACCGCATTGAACAGGAAACTCGTCATGGCGCCGCGTCCCGCCTGGAAGGGCTATCTCAAGCTGTCATTGGTCACCTGCGCCATCGAACTGACCAATGTCGTGACCCATACCGAAAAGGTCTCGTTCCGCATCCTCAACCGCAAGACAGGCAATACGGTGAAACGTATCTATGTCGATGCCGAAACCGGCAAGCCGTTGGAAGAAGGCGACGAGATCAAGGGCTATGAGGTCGATGACGACGAGTTCGTCCATATCGAGGAAGATGAGATCGAGGCGGTGCAGATCGAGACCTCGCACACGATGAGCCTCGACGGCTTCGTCGACAAAGCCTCGATCCAGCAGATCTATCTCGACACGCCCTATTATGTTTCGCCGGCCGACAAGGTTTCGGAGGAAGCTTTTGCCGTCATCCGCGACGCCATGTCGGGCAAGAAAATGGCTGGGCTCGCCCGCATCGTGCTCTACCAGCGGGAACGACCGGTGGTGATCGAGCCGTTGGGCAAGGGCATGGTGCTGACCACTTTGCGCTACGACAACACGGTGCGGCAGCCGGACACCGTCTTCAGCGACATCAAGGCGGTGAAGACCGACGACGAGATGACCGATCTGGCCGAGCTCATCATCGACAAGAAGCAGGCGAAATTCGATCCGTCGAAATTCGACGACAAATACGAGGATGCGTTGCTCGAACTGATCCGCGCCAAGAAGGCCGGCAGGAAGGCGCCGAAGCCAAAGGCGGCGCCGAAGCCCTCCAATGTCGTCAACCTTTTCGATGCGCTGAAGAAGAGCCTGTCGGCGGACGGCGGCGCGGGGAAGGGGAAAAAGCTGGCGAAGCGTTCGGCGAAAACTGCCAGGCCGAAGGCCGCCGACGGCAGGCGTAAATCGGCATAGGAGGCCGACCCATGGCCGGCCTCGAACAATACCAAGCCAAGCGCGATTTCAGGAAAACCACCGAACCGGCAGGCAAGGTCTCGCGGGCCGGGAAAAAAGCCGGCGGCATCTTCGTCATCCACCAACATGCGGCGACCCGGCTGCATTACGACCTGCGCCTCGAACATGACGGCGTGCTGTGGAGCTGGGCGGTGACGCGTGGTCCGAGCCTCGATCCGCACGAGAAACGGCTGGCCGTGCATGTCGAGGACCATCCGATCGACTATGCGCCGTTCGAAGGCACCATTCCCAAGGGCGAGTATGGCGGCGGCTCCGTCATCGTCTGGGACGAAGGCACATGGGTGCCCGAGATGGATCCGGCCAAGGCGATGAAGAAGGGCCATATCGGCTTCGAGCTGAAGGGCCATAAATTGCATGGCCGCTGGCATCTCGTCAGGCTCAAGCCCCGCTCCGGCGAAAAGCGCGACAACTGGCTGCTGATCAAGTCCGACGATTCTGCCGCGCGCCCCGGCGAGGACATTCTGGAAGACGAGCCGAAATCGGTGAAGTCGGGCCTGACGATCGAGGAAGTGGGCGCGGGCAAGACGGCTAAAGGAAAGAAGGCCGAGGTCTGGCATTCCAACAGACCGGCCGCCGGCAAGGCGAAAATCGGTCACGCCAAGCGCCTCGGCTTCATCGAACCAAGTCTCGCCACCTTGCAGAAGGATGCGCCTTCCGGCGAAGAGTGGCTGCATGAGGTGAAGTTCGACGGCTATCGCATGCAGGCCCAGCTTGCCGGCAGCGAGGTCAGGCTGCTGACCCGCGCCGGTCTCGACTGGACGGGGAAATTCGACGGCCCAGTCACCGCCGCGCTTGCCAGCCTGAAGTGCCGGGATGCCATCATCGATGGCGAGGTCGTCGTGCTCGCCGACAGCGGCGTCTCGTCTTTCGCCCTGCTCCAGGCGGACCTGTCGGCCCGCCGGGCGGATCGCTTCGTCTACTATGCCTTCGACCTGATGCGGCTCAACGGCCAGGATCTGCGCAGCGAGCCGCTGGTCGAACGCAAGCAGGCCCTGGCTGAACTGCTCGGCGATCAGTCCGAGCAGTCGGCGCTGCGCTTCAGTGACCATTTCGCCGAACCGGGCAAGGTCATGCTGCAGCATGTCTGCCGGATGGGCCTGGAAGGCGTCGTTTCGAAACGCGCCGATGCGCCTTACCGCAGCGGCCGCGGTCTGACCTGGGTGAAATCGAAATGCACGCTGCGCCAGGAATTCGTCATCGGCGGCTATCTGCCATCCGACAAGACCGGACGTGGCCTGCGCTCGCTGCTGGTTGGTTATCACGAAGGCGGCAAGCTGCATTATGCCGGCCGCGTCGGCACCGGTTTCTCCGGCAAGGTGGCCGCGGATCTGAAGAAGCGGCTCGACAGCCTCAAGGCAAAAACCTCGCCTTTCTCCGCCGCCGTGCCGAAAGGCAAGGGACTGGTCTGGGTCGAGCCCGAACTCGTCGGCGAAGTGGAGTTCCGCAGTTGGACATCCGACCGTATAATCCGCCACGCCTCGTTCCAGGGATTGCGCGAGGATAAGCCGGCGGAGGAAGTCGTGCAGGAAAAGCCGAAGCAAGCCACCGGCAAGGCCGGGAGCAACTCGAAGGCGGATGACGCCAAGGCGACACCGAGGGGCGCTTCGGCCGGAACCGCGAAGACCTCGGTGAAGCTTTCGCACCCGGACAAGCTTCTGTGGCCCGACGAGAAGATTTCCAAGCAGGGTCTGCTCGATCACTACGCGCTGGTCTGGCCGCGCATGGAACAGTTCGTCGTCAACCGGCCGCTCAGCCTGGTGCGGGCGCCGGACGGCATTGGTGGCCAGCGCTTCTTCCAGAAGCACGCTTCGGCCGGAATGCACGACAAGATTTTGAGGATGAAGGATCCGACGGACGGCGAGGAGATATTGTTCATCCGGGATTTCGACGGCCTTGCCGCGCTGGTCCAGTACGGCGTGGTCGAGACCCATATCTGGGGCTGCACGGTTGACGAGCTGGAAAAGCCGGACCAGATCATCTTCGATCTCGATCCGGATGAAGGCGTCGACGTCAAGGTGGTGCGCGAGGCCGCCCTCGACATCCGCGCCCGCTTGGACGAATTGTCCTTACCGAACTTCGTCAAGACTTCGGGCGGCAAGGGCTATCATGTGCTGGTGCCGCTGAAGCCGTCAGCCGACTGGGACGAGGCAAAGACCTTCGCCCATGATTTCGCCCGTGCGCTGGAACAGGCCGCTCCCGACCGCTACACCGCGACGCTGTCGAAGAAGGCGCGCACGGGGAAAATCTTCGTCGACTATCTGCGCAACGGCCGCGGCTCGACGACGGTCGCGCCCTATTCGTCGCGGGCCAAGAAGGGCGCGACGGTGTCGATGCCGGTGACCTGGAAGGAGATCGAGAAAGGGCTGGCCCCGAACGCTTTTGCGATTGGCGACAAGGCGACGCTGAAGCGGCTGGCGGAAGCCGATCCGTGGAAGGATTTCTTCAAGCTGGGTAAGCCACTCAAGCGCAGCTAGCCCATCAAGCCAAAAACACCTTCTCGAACGCCTGCTTGCCAGTCGGCGAAAACACCACCGCGCGGCTGTCCCTTTCGCGCCGCGCCCATTTATCGGCGAGGATCTTGTCGAGGATCGCTGCCCCCAGCGTACCGGCAAGGTGCGAGCGCCGCACGCTCCAGTCGAGGCAGGCGCGGCAGACCGGCCGGCGCGCCTTGGCTTCGACATCGATGCCGAGCGCCGCGAAATGCGAGGCGGCCGAAGGCCCGAGCCGGATGTCCTTGTCGTCGCGAACCAGAACATTTCTGTCGACGAGGCGGTCGAGCATCGCCACCGCCTGTTCGCCGGCGAGATGGTCGTAGCAGACGCGCGCCACGCGCATGGCCGCGTCGCGCGGGCCTGGCCGCACCCGCTTGGGACCGACGGCTTCCGCGACGCCGGTGATCGCCTCGATCATGCCGGCCACCTGCGGCCCGGCGAGGCCGTAATAGCGGTGCCGTCCCTGGCTGGCCAAAGTCAGCAAGCCGCCTTCCATCAGTTTCGACAGATGCGACGAGGCAGTCGGCAGCGACACGCCGGCCTCCAGCGCCAGCTCGGATGCGGTCAGAGCCGTTCCGCCCATCAGCGCAGAGAGCATGTTTGCCCGCGCCGGATCGCCGACCAGGCTGGCAATGCGGGCTATGTCGGGTCCTTCACGCATAGTTTCATCTCCATCGAAGCATACTCGCGAGAAAACCACTATCCTGCGATCAGATCAAGGAGATGGCGATGACCGCCACAAAGCTCCTGACATCGAATTGCCTAGCACAGGCAAGCGCGCAATGTTTCGACCGTGCTCGAAGCGTCGCCGTAACAGACCCAAGCTGACGAGGAGACAAAAATGACCATCACCTGTTTCATCCGCTACGAGATCGACCCGTTCGGCAAGGCGGCATTCGAGGAATATGCGCGCAACTGGGGGCAGGTCATCCCGCGCTGCGGCGCCGACCTGATCGGCTATTTCGCGCCGCATGAAGGCTCGGCCACCACCGCCTATGCCGCCTACAACATCGACAGCCTCGCGGCCTACGAAGCCTATCGCGCCAGGCTTGCCGCCGATCCGGCCGGTAAGGCAAACTACGAACTCGCGAAGCGGGAAAAATTCATCCTGAAGGAGGATCGCATGTTCCTGAAGCTCGCCTCCGGGCCGCACGCCAAATTGGTGCTGCCGTGATCGCCGTCATCTTCGAGGTCGAGCCGGCGGCGGGCCGGCGCGACGCCTATCTCGGCATCGCGGCCGAACTGCGCCCGCTGCTCGACGGCATCGACGGCTTCATCTCGATCGAGCGCTTCCAGAGCCTGATCGACCCGAACCGCGTCCTGTCACTGTCGTTCTGGCGCGACGAGGACGCGGTAAAGGCCTGGCGCAACACCGAAGAGCACAGGCAGGCGCAGAAGGCCGGACGTGGCGGAATCTTTGCCGGCTACCGTTTGCGCATCGCCCATGTCGTGCGCGATTATGGACTGACCGAACGGGCCGAGGCGCCTGCGGATAGCAGGGTGGTGAATGGCTGAAGGGATCGCTAAGCATTCCCGATCAGCACGCCCGCCGCGAACACCAGCGCGCCGCCCAACACCACCTGGAAGGCGGCGCGCCAGAATGGCGTTTGCATATAGCGGTTCTGCACGAAGGCGATCGTCCACAATTCGAAGAACACCACCACGGCCGCCACCGCGGTCGCCGTCCAGAAGAGCGGGATGAGATAGGGCAGCGCATGGCCCAGGCCGCCCAGCGTCGTCATGATGCCGACGGTCAGCCCGCGCTTCACCGGCGAGCCGCGGCCCGACAGTTTGCCGTCGTCGGAGGCGACCTCGGTAAAACCCATCGAGATGCCGGCGCCGATCGAGGCGGCAAGCCCGACCAGGAAAGTCTGGAACGTGTCGTGCGTGGCAAACGCCGCGGCGAAGATCGGCGCCAGCGTCGACACCGACCCGTCCATCAGCCCGGCCAGTCCCGGCTGCACATAGGTCAGGATGAACTGGCGCTGTTCGGCGCTCGCCTCTTCGATCTTGACCTTGCCCGGCACATGTTCCTGTTCAAGCTGGTGTGCCGAGCTCTCATGGCCCTGTTCGGCCGCCGCCAGATCGTCGAGCAGCTTTCGGGTCGAGGCGTCGGTGGTGCGCTTGGCCGCCTCGACATAGAACAGATAGGCCTGCCGCTCCATCGCCTCGGCCTGCCGGCGCACGGCGTCGATGCCGAGCGGCCTGACCAGCCAGTCGGGCTTCCGCTCGTAATAGCCCTTCACATGATCGCGCCGGATCAAGGGGATGCGCTCGCCGAAGCGTATTCTATAAAGCTCGATCAGCGAGTCGCGGTGGCCGTCCTCCTCTTCCGCCATCGCCTCGAACACCTTGGCCGATTGCGGAAAGCTTTCCGCCAGCCCGTCGGCATAGGCGCGGTAGATGCGCCCGTCATCCTCCTCGGACGAAATAGCCAGCGCCAGGATCTCCTGATCGGACAGCGAATCGAAGGAACGGCGGCCGAAGCCGAAAACACGGGAAAGCATGAGGAAGTCACCATAGTTTAGAATAGTTCTAAACTATGGTCTCGTCCGTTGCTGGTCAATCGCGATCACCCTGGGGTTCAAAAAATGTTGAACCGAGCAGTTGCCACGAGGCCTTCATTATTGGCGAATGTTCACCTATATAGCCGAGCCTAAGCGAAACAAAGGAATCACGGATGACTGAAAAGCCGCACGCGCACCCATTTGACCCAAAGCCCGTCCTCGATCTCATCGCCAGCATCGAGGCCGACCTGCAGCGCCTCAAAGGCCTGGTCGAGCAGCAGGTCGAAAAATTCGACCCCGCCAACCCGCACAACAAGACCCCCGACGGCAAGCTGACAGAGGAAGGCGTCGAATGCTGCTACCGCATGTTCGATGACGGCAAGTCGCGCTACTCGGTCGCCCAGCAGATGAAGATCTCCTTCGCCGCCGCCACCCACCGCTTCAACGCCTGGCGCAAGGTCGGCGGAGCCAAACGGCGGAAGACGCTTTTGGGATGAACGGTTGGTTCGCAGCAAGGCTGGTGATGGGCGAAACCACCGGCGACAGCGTCCTTCTCCTCGT
Source organism: Mesorhizobium sp. IMUNJ 23033 (assembly GCF_044778005.1). NCBI lineage: Bacteria > Pseudomonadati > Pseudomonadota > Alphaproteobacteria > Hyphomicrobiales > Phyllobacteriaceae > Mesorhizobium > Mesorhizobium sp. IMUNJ 23033. Next base: position 11,787 of record NZ_JBJACT010000001.1, on the reverse strand, counting down.
TTACGGGGAGAAAATGGCGGCAGCCAGATGAGGGGCAGCGCTGCCCGCGTGTCAGGACTCTCCAAACTTTGTAACGGTCACATTTTTTCGTTGGCGCCCGGCATGGCTTCCCGTGCACGATAGTGAGATCACTTTTCTGCAAGGTTTGCCATGAACACACCCACCCTTCCCGGCATCGCCGACATCCGCAGCGCCGCAGCAAAACTCTCCGGCCTGATCGTCGAAACGCCATTGATCGAATCGCAAGAACTCAACAAGCGTTTCGGCGGCCGCATCCTGTTCAAGCTGGAGACGCTGCAGCGCACCGGCTCATTCAAGTTCCGCGGCGCCTACAACAAGCTGTCGTCGCTCACCGAGGAGGAACGCAGCCGCGGCGTCGTCGCCTTCTCCTCAGGCAACCATGCGCAAGGCGTCGCCGCTTCCGCCGCGATGTTCGGCGTCAAGGCGATCATCGCCATGCCGGCCGACGCGCCGGCGATGAAGATCGCCAATGTCCGCAAGATGGGCGCCGAGGTAGTGCATTTCGATCGCGTCCGCGAGGACCGCATGACCGTCGTTCGCCCTTACGTCGAACAGGGCATGGTTCTTGTGCCGCCCTACGACGATCCCAGGATCATCGCCGGCCAGGGCACGATAGGCCTCGAACTTGTACGCCAGGCAAAGGCGCTTGGCGCGAGCCTCGACGCGGTCGTTATCCCCTGCGGCGGCGGCGGCCTCTCCAGCGGCATTTCGATCGCGGTCAAGGACGCTTCGCCGGTCACCTCGGTCTGGGGGGTCGAGCCCGAGCATTTCGACGACACCCGCCGGTCACTGGCCAAGGGCGCCAGGGTGATGAATGAGCCCGGTCATCAATCGATCTGCGATGCGCTTCTCGTCGCCGAGCCGGGCGCGATCACCTTCGAGATCAACCGCAAAAACCTCGCCGGCGTCATTGCCGTCTCCGACCAGGCAACGCGACAGGCGATGCGCGACGCCATGGCCCATCTCAAGCTGGTCGTCGAGCCCGGCGGCAGCGTCGCGCTGGCGGCGCTGTCATCTGGCGAGATTGAGCTGGCAGGCAAATGCGTCGCCGTGGTGCTCTCCGGCGGCAATGTCGATTTCGGCACCTATGCGGAAATCATGGCGGCGGCTTGATCAGTCCAACGTCCGCCTGAACCGCACCAGCGCCACGCCGGCAAACAAAGCCACGAACACCACCAGCCAGCCGATTTCGGTCGCCACGGCCGGCAGTTCGGCGCCCTTCAGCATCACCGCGCGGATGATGCGCAGAAAGTGCGTCAGCGGCAGGATCTCGCCGAAAAGCTGCGCCCAGTTAGGCATGCCACGATAGGGGAACATGAAGCCGGACAGCATGATCGACGGCAGGAAGAAGAAGAAAGTCAGCTGCAGCGCCTGCATCTGCGTGCGCGCGATGGTCGAAATGGTGTAGCCGAGCAGCACCAGCGCCAGCACGAAGATCAGCACGGCGGTCAAGAGCAGCGACATCGAGCCGGTGAAGGGGATGGCGAACAGAAGTTTTGCCGCCGCCAGCACCACCACCACCTGCACCGCGCCGACCACCAGATAGGGCAACACCTTGCCCATCATGATCTCCAGCGGGCTGGAGGGCATCGCCAGAAGGTTCTCCATCGTGCCGCGCTCAGTCTCGCGCGTCAGCGCGATCGAGGTCATCATCACCATCGTCATCTGCAGGATGACGCCGAGCAGGCCGGGCACGATGTTGTATTGCGAAATGCCTTCGGGGTTGTAGCGCCGGTGCACCACCACTTCGAGCTGGTCCTTGGCGCTGTCGGCGGCGGCCTCCTGCATGCCGCGCGCCCGAAGCAGCGCCTGGTTGGCGACGGTGCCGAGCGTCGAGATGGCGCCGCTGGCCACCGCCGGGTCGGTGGCGTCGGCCTCGATCAGGATCTGCGGACTGTCGCCGCGCTCCACCCGGCGGGCGAAATCGGCGGGGATGGTGACGACGAAGGCGACGTCGCCGCGCGACATCAGGAACTCGGCTTCCGCGGCACTTTGCGCGACATGGTCGAAGCGGTAGTAGCCGGTGGTCTGCAGCGCCGAGACCATGGCCCGCGTATAGGGGTCGCTGCTTGTCGCCACCAGTGCGGCCGGCAGGCTCTTCGGATCGTTGTTGATGGCATAGCCGAACAGCACCAGCTGCATCAGCGGCACGCCCAGCATCATGGCGAAGGTGATGCGGTCGCGCCGCATCTGGATGAACTCCTTGATCAGCAGCGCGCCGAGCCGGGCGAAGGAAAAGAGGCTGTTCATGCCATATTGTCCTTCGAGCCGGACATGAACTGGATGAAGACGTCCTCGAGGCTGGTCTCGCCCGGCGCCACTGACACGCCCTTGTGTTGCTTCTCGACATCGGCGAGCGCGGCCTGCAGCGCCTTTTTGTCGGAGCCGACGACATGCAGCGTGGGACCGAACGGCGCCACCTGGTCGACGCCGGGCCGGCCCTGCAGCGCTTCGGCCACCTGGTCGAGACGCGGCCCCTGCAGGACGAAGGTGGTCAGCCCGGCGTTCTTCACCACCTCGTCCACCGTGCCGGTGGCCAGCATCTTGCCGTAGGAGATGTAGCTGATGCGGTGGCAGCGCTCGGCCTCGTCCATGTAATGGGTTGAGACCAGTACGGTCAGCCCGCCGCTCGCCAGCCGGTGGATCTCGTCCCAGAATTCTCGCCGCGCCTTTGGGTCTACGCCCGCGGTCGGCTCGTCGAGCAAAAGCAGCTTCGGCTTGTGCATGATGCAGGCCGCAAGCGCCAGCCGCTGCTTCCAGCCGCCCGACAGCGTGCCGGCCAACTGGTTGCGGCGCGTGGTCAGGCCGAGGTCTTCCAGCGTCCGCGCCACATGGTCCTCCACCGGCTTCAGCCGGTAGAGCCGGGCCACGAATTCGAGGTTCTCGCCGATCGTCAGATCCTCGTAGAACGAGAATTTCTGCGTCATGTAGCCGACTTCGCGTTTGATGCTGAGGCTATCGGTGCGGATGTCGAAGCCGAGCACGGTGCCCTCGCCTTCGTCCGGCGTCAGCAGCCCGCACATGATGCGGATGGTCGTCGTCTTGCCTGAGCCGTTCGGCCCGAGGAAGCCGACGATCTCGCCCTCGGCCACCGTCATCGTCACATGGTCGACGACGGTCTTGTCGCCGAAGCGCTTGACCAGGCCATGGACGTCGATGACGTTCATTTTGCGCCATCCGCCAGATCGACGTCGACGATCTGCCCAGGCTGCAGCGGGCCGGCATCGCCCTCCGGCCGCGCCTCGACCAGATAGACCAGCTTCTGCCGGTTCTCGAGCGAATAGATAACCGGCGGCGTGAACTCCGGCTCGGGCGAGACATAGCTGACGCGCGCTTTCACATCCGGCCCGCAGCCGTCGCAATGGACGCCGAGCAGCGTGCCGACCTTGATCGATGAGAACGCGCTTTCCGGAATGTAGACGCTGAGCTTTACCGCGCCGTCCGGCAGCATCGAAATCACCGGCGCGGTCGGCCCGGCGGTGTCGCCCGGATTGCGGATCACGTCGTTGACGCGGCCGGGCGAGGGTGCTGCCAGCACGCGCTTGGACAGCCGCCATTGCGCTTGCTCCAGCGCCGACTGCGCCTGCTTGACCTGGTTGTCGGCGGCCTTGATCGTCTCGGCGCGCGCCGGCAGGCCGCCGACGGCGAGATTGGCCTCCGCCTGGCCGACCTGCGCATTCGCGGTCTCCAGCGTCGCGGAAGCCGTGTCGTAGTCGGCCTGCGTGCCGGTGCCGCGCTTGAACAGGTCGCTGGCGCGGTCGTATCTGCGCCTGGCGTCGGTGGCCTGAGCCTTGGCCATGTCGACTTGCGCCTTGAGCACCGCGATTTCTTCCGGACGCTTGCCGACCTGCAAGTCCGCAAGTTGCGCCTGCGCCTGGGCGAGTGCCGCTTCCGCCTGCGCCACGGCGATCTTTGCGTCTGCGCTTTCCAGCGTCACCACCGGCGTACCCTCCGCGACACGGTCACCGCGCTTGACCGCGACCGTCGCGACTTGCGCCACCTCGATCGGCGCCAGCAGCACATAGTCGCCCTCGACATAGCCGACGGCTAAAGGTGCGGCCGGCGCGCAGGCGCCAAACAGCTGGGCGGCAAGCGGCAGCGAACAGAGAAAACTCATGATTTGCCCTCCTTGCGGGCGGCCGGACTATGGGCGGCGAGGATCGCGTCGAGATTGTCCGCCGTCACTGCCACCACCTTGGCGGCCTCGGCCTCGCCGATCTCGTTCCAGCCCATCCTGCGCATGACCGCCTCGCGGCCGATGCGGAAATAGATGACCTGGCCGATCAGCGTGAACACGGTGAGCCGGGTAGCCTCGCTTTCGGCCGCCTCACCGGTCGCCTGCTCCCACACCTGGCAGAGCCGGCGATGCGTCGGCTCGAACACGCCGGCATAGATGCGGTCGAGCGCCGCTGTCGGATGTGACAATTCCCTAAGTACGAATTGTACGATCTCGCCAGCCTGCGGGCTTGCCACTATGAAGCCCACCATCCGCTCCAGCGCGGTGAAGAGCTGCGCCCGCGCCGCCTCGGGAGTGGCCGGTGAGGCCGCCTGGGCCGCGCCGGTAGCCTGCCCGGCTATCACCTGGATGGTGTCGACGATATAATCGGCGGCGGCGGCGCGCAGCCCTTCCTTGCCGCCGAAGTGGTAGGCGATGGAGCCGATATTGGCTTTCGCCTCGGCCGCGATCTCGCGTGTCGAAGTGCCGTCGAAGCCTTGCCGCCCGAACAGCTTGAGTGCCGCATGCACCAGTGCAGCGCGTGTCTGGTCGGCAGGCGAAGCTTCGCGAAGCAAAGGTTTGGCGCTCGGTTTCTTGCTCATCAATCGTATTTAATCAATCGATTGATTAAAGTCAAATTGATTCTCGGCTTCGACTTGCCATCTCGGGGCACCCGCGCTTTAGTGCCCGGCCATGGGCAAGGAAGTCGAACGCAAGTTCCTGGTCTCCAGCACCGCTTGGCGTGATCTGGCCGAGGCGGATATCAGGATTCGACAATTTTACCTTGCCGCGGCGCCCGGCCGCACGGTGCGCGTGCGCATCAGCGACGGCACCTCTGCCGAACTGACGCTCAAATTCGGCAGCAAGGCGCGCGAGCGCGACGAGTTCGAATATCCGATCCCGCTGGCCGAGGCCGAGGAGATGCGGGCATTCGCCATCGGACGTGTCATCGAGAAGACACGCCACCATGTTAGGCACCGCGGCTATCTCTATGAAGTCGATGTATTCGGCGGAATGCTGGCGGGGCTTGTGGTCGCTGAACTCGAGACGCCGGAAGACGTGCCGGACGAAATGCTGCCAGATTGGCTCGGCCGGGAAGTCACCGGCGAGCACAAGTTCTACAACGCGTCGCTCGCCCTTGGGGGGATTCCGGAGATCGCCGCATGAGCTTTCGCATAGACCCGCGCCTGCCGCTGACCGGCGAGGTCAGGCGCATCCTGGCCGAGGAAATCGGCAAGGCGCTTGGCCATCTTGATACGGCACGCGAGAAGCCGGAACAGGGGCTGCACAAGTGCCGCAAACGGCTGAAGAGCGTGCGTGCCTTGCTTCGCTTGGTTCGTTCCGGGGACGAACCGTTCTACCAGACCGAAAACCAATGCTACAAGCAGGTGTCGGGCCTGCTCGCCGGCCCGCGCGAGGCGACGGCGCTGATCGAGACCATCGATCGGCTTGCAACGAGCTTTCCCGAGCAGAGCGCCGGTGGTGGCCTCGATCCCGTCCGTGACAGGTTGGTGCTGCGCCAGCATGAGCTGCATGGCGGTGCCGGCCTCGACGCCGCAATCGGCGCTGCAGCGGCGGCTTGCCGAGAGGGCCTCGAACGCGTGGAAAGGCTGGTCCTGCCCGACCAGCCGGAACAGGCCGCCGATATCCTCGCCGACGGCGCCCGCGCCACCTTGCGCCGGGCTCGCAAGGCGCTGGACAGGGCAGGCTCCCGCGGCGCGGCCGATGATTTCCACGATTTGCGCAAGGCGGCCAAGACCCACAGCATGCATCTGTCGCTGCTCGGCCGGCTGTGGCCGACGCCGATCAAGGCCAGGCGCAAGGCGGTCGACGAACTGGGCGAGCAGCTGGGCGACCTGCACGACGTGTTCGTCATGCGCGCGCTTCTCGATGCCGATGGTGAGCCACTCGGTTCGCCGGAGGACACAAAGCTTCTCGCCAAGCTGCTGAAGCGCTCGGAAAAGAGCCTGAGAAAGACCTGCCTCGTCGACGCGGCCGAATTGTTCGGCGACAGCCCCAAGCGGTCGACAAAAAAGCTCGCCCGCAAGGTGCGCGAAGACCTGGCCGGCGCGGCTCAGGAAGATGCTGGCTTGCCCGTCGCCAGCTGATCATGGTCCACACCGCCGGTCTGTGCTAATCGCCATCTACGATGACCGCGCCCGCCGAAACGCTTCTCGATCGCCTTGGCCGCTGGCTTGCCGGCCGGCTGCAGGATGAATCCTCCGGCTACGAGCCGTACACGCCGTCCGACGCCGAAACGCTGCGGCGCACGCTCCAGCCCGGCGACATCCTGCTCATCGAGGGCAACCAAAAGATTTCGGCGGTCATCAAGTATTTGACGCAGTCGACCTGGTCGCACGCGGCCTTCTATGTCGGCGACGCCCTGGCGGAACCCGAGGACGGGTCGGAGCGGCGGCGCCTGATCGAGGTCACCCTCGGCGAGGGTTGCGTCGCCGTGCCGCTGTCGCGCTACCGCACCTACAACACCCGCATCTGCCGGGCGAGCGGCCTGGCGCCGGAAGACCGCGACAAGGTCGTCGCTTTCATGATCGGCAAGCTCGGGTTGAAATACGATCTCAAGAACATTTTCGACATGCTGCGCTTTTTCCTGCCGACGCCGCCGGTGCCGGTTCGCTGGCGCCGCCGCATGCTGGCCTTCGGCTCCGGCGACCCGACGCGGGCGATCTGCTCGACGCTGATTGCCGAGGCTTATGGCCAGATACGCTATCCGATCCTGCCCGAGGTCACACGCGCGCCCGGCCGCGCTTCGGCGCAGTCGAGCTATATGCGTCGGGAAATCCTGCACATCCGCCACCACTCACTCTACACGCCGCGCGACTTCGACCTGTCGCCCTTCTTCCGCATCGTCAAGCCGACACTGGAATATGGCTTCGACTACCGGGCGGTGACCTGGGGCGACAAAACCTCCGACCAGGAGATCAAGGTCGCCGAATAGCTACGCAGGCATCGGTCGCCGTGCCCCGGAGGCCGGATCTTTTGCTTTCGCAGCAGCATCTCGCGCGTGCGGGCCAACCGGCATGATCGCCGGAAAGGGCGTCGCGCCGAACGCAAAGGTCCATTTGTAGCCGATGAGCGCGTCTTCGGGCGTCGTGTGCTGGTCGTGATGAGCCAGCAGCTTTGCGCGCTCCGCCAGTTCCTCCGCCTCGCGTCTGACCATCTCGGCCGTCTCCGGTCGCATCCGCCGGGAGAAGCTGACGAATGTCGCCTCACGCTGCAGATGGTTGATCGCCCAGCCGATGAAATTCTTGTTGGTCGCCTCGAACAGTGGCCTGAGCGGGCCTTCGAAATTCCACTGGATCGGCGTCTCGACCAGCAGCCTCGCCGAAAGGCCGCGGCCGAGCGCGACCAGTCCGAGCTCCTCGAGGTCGCGCAGATAGAGGAACATCGAAGCTTCGCTCAGGTTTTGCGAGCGCATGATGCCTTCGGGCGTGAATTTCTCCGACAGCATGATGAAGACGAACAGCAGCGCCGGCCGGCTCGCCAGCTTGCGCTCGATCTCCGGCGCCACGTGGTTGGCCGGCCCCGGCCCCCGGTTCATCGCGCCCAACACGTTCTCCAGCTCGACCTCGGCAGCAGTGCAGATCTCCACCAGGCGGTCGAGCTTGCAGTTGCGCTCATGGAAGATGCGCTTCACCGTCGGCTCGGAAACGCCCATGCGCTCGGCCAGCATGCGATAGGTGAGGCCTTTCGCCTTTAGCGTCCGCTTCAGCGCCTCGAAGATCGGACCGTTCATGGAATGCACCTCTTTCGCGCGATTTCGTATCAATCTTCGATACTAGCGCCAAAAGGCCTTCCGGAAAAGTATCGAAAAACCTAGCTCTTCGCCGTCACCACAGGAGATCAGCCATGAAGACCCTCATCATTTCGACCTTTCTCGCCATCGTCGGCATTGCGGCGGTGCCTGCCCAGGCCGGCGAGATCTGGCGCGCCTCCGGCTTCGAGCAGCCGGAATCCGCCCTCTTCGACGTCGCCAACCAGCGCATCATCGTCTCCAACATCGTCGGCAATCCCGGCAACGCAGATGGCAACGGCTATCTGTCGGTTTTGTCGCTGGACGGCAAGATCGTCACCCAACATTGGACTGACGGCATGGACGCACCCAAGGGCATGGCAATCTCCGGCGGCAAGCTTTACGTCGCCGACATCACCAAGGTCCGCGTCGTCGACCTCGCCAGCGGCAAGCTGGTTTCAAGCATCGACGTACCGCAAGCCGTCTTCCTCAACGACGTGACCGCCGACGCCTCGGGCAAGGTCTATGTCACCGACATGCTGGCCGACACGATCTACCGCATCGACGGCGACAGACCGGAGCTGTTCGTCAAGGACGCGGTACTTGCCTCGCCCAACGGCATCTTCGCCGACGGCAACAGGCTGATCGTCGCCTCCTGGGGCAAGGGCATCAACCCCGATTTCAGCACCGCCGAGCCCGGCGGCCTGCTCGCGGTCGATCTTGCCAGCAAGGCGGTTTCGCCACTGCCTGGCGCGCAAAAATTCGCCGATCTCGACGGCGTCATCGCCATCGGCGACAGCATCTATGCCACCGCCTACATGACCGGCACGCTCTACCGCTATCATGAGGGCGGTGCGCCGGAGGTGATCGCGACCTTCAAGCCGGGCAGCGCCGACATCGGCACCGACGGCAAGTCGACCATCTACGTGCCGCTGATGAATGAGGGCGCGGTGGCGGCGTTGACGCTCGATTGAGAGCAACAACCGAGGTCTCGGGGCCGGTCTACGAAACTTCCACTTTGCGCCAGAAGCGGTCATCCGCTGCCAGTTCTCGAGTGACCGCAGTGGGCCGTTAGCGGACTGGCAGCTTCGAACCTCAGATCTTTAATTGCGGACCTTCAGGTCGATTGCGACCGCTGCGGCCCGTCGTGCCGTGGGTCGGGCTGCGCGATGCGCACACGTTCGGCCGAAGTCGCCTCTTGAGCTGTCTAGTCCCCGAGCGGCAGGCCACTGGAACGAAGGGCGGCCTTCTCGGCCTCAAGTTGCGTGGGATCGCGTCGGATTTGGGTCGAAGCCCATCTTCGAATGGTGAAGTCAGGATGTCGGGATAGAAGACGCTTGGCTGTTTGCTCGGCTAAATCAGCACGTCCGCTCTGGCAATATGCAATCACGAGGTCGACGAGGCCGAAGCCGGGATTGCGCGCCTCGTAAGCCTTGAACGCTGCGATCGCAATCTCAAAATGACCTGCGAGGCGATAGGCGTGGCCGAGATGTCCGAGGTAATATCCTGGATACTTGGGACTGAGCTTCGTCGCCCTCTCACTGTACTCGATGGCCTTCTCGGGGAGACCTGCGGAGGCGAATACGAAGCTCGCGAAGCTCGCCGCGTCGGCAGACCCCGGAGCCAGTTCGACGGCCTTTCTGGCATGGGCGGCGGCCTCATCAAAGCGTCCCTCCAGCAGGAGCACAAGGCTCGACGTCGTGAAGGCAACGGCACTTTCAGAATCGAGTTCGAGAGCCTTGTCGGCGTAGGATCGCGCCTTATGCTGAGCCGTCTCGCGGGTATCCCACCAACCAAAGCGGGCATCCACATAATGGAGCAGGCCAAGCATTCCGTTGAGCGCCGCCGAGCCAGGGTCGAGGGCCAGCGCCTTCTCCCAATGGGGAAGCGCCCGACCGCAGTTCTCCTTCGTCACCGCCTGTCGGTAATAAGAAAGGCCGTGAACCCATTGGGTCCAAGCCTCCACATTGCTCGTTGTCGTGTACTGAAGCCGTGCCTGTTCACCCTCCGTCAAACTGACCTGCAGCTCCGTGGCAAGGACGAGGGTGATCTCGTCCTGGACGGCAAAGATGTCCTCGATGGTGCGGTCGTAGCGCTCAGCCCAGATGGGAGAGCCGGACCGCCCGTCGATAAGCTGCACCGAGATGCGAATGCGAGAGCCGCTCCGCCGGACGCTGCCCTCAAGGACATGGCGCACGCCCAGTTGCTTGGCCACGTCCCGGACGTCAGCGACCCGGTCCCTGTAGATGAAGCTGGAATTGCGGGCGATCACCCGCAGGCCCGAGAGCTTGGACAGGGTGGTGATGATGTCCTCGGCGAGGCCATCTGCAAAGAACTCCTGGTCCGGATCGCCGCTCAGGTTTGAGAACGGCATCACGGCGATCGTCGGCAGGTCTTCCCGAGTCATCGCGTGCGACGGGGGCTGGTCCGTGCTTTCCTTGCCAAGGTTGGCGCGATAGACGCGGACGGGTCGCGAGATGTTCTTCAGAACGACCTCGCCCATGTCAGAGAAGGTGGTGGCCACCTTGCCGTCGACCTGGCGCCAGACGTCCTCCGAGATCGAGACCCCTCCTGCGGGAGCTACACCCTCGAGCCGTGCGGCAATGTTGACGCCGTCCCCAAGGAGGTCGGTGCCATCGACCACGACGTCGCCGACGTGAACTCCGATGCGCAACTCCACGCGCCGGTCCGCCTCGGTATCAGAACTGCGGGTCGCCATCCCGCTTTGGATCACGATGGCACAACGAACGGCATCCACAGAACTCGGGAATTCGATCAGAAGCCCGTCACCCATTGTCTTGACGATGCGCCCATGTGCATCTGCGATCGCCGGCTCGATAATGGCGTCCCGCAATATCTTTAGGCGGGCCAACGTTCCTTCCTCGTCGAGGCCGGTAAGTCGGCTGTAGCCGACGACGTCAAGTGCGACGATCGCTGCTAGCCGTCTGATAACGCGTTGCGGCACGGCTACCTCCCGCTACGGCAAGACCATGGTTGCGGGCCGAATTCCTCGACATCTATTGCCTCCGCCGTCGATCGTTGGCAACATCGTCTGGGAACTTAGCACCCCTCATTCGTGCGGGAGCCTGTCATGAGCAGCGCTGAAACGCATACGGGAAAATGCTTTTGCGGTTCAGTCGAGTTCAGCGTCACCGGGCAACCGGTCGCGATGGGCTATTGTCACTGCAATTCCTGTCGCCATTGGTCGGGGGCACCGGTCAACGGCTTCACTCTTTGGCCCCCGTCCGCCTTGACCATATTGAAGGGAGCCGAAAACATCGCGACCTACAGTCGTAGCGGAAGAAGTCTGCGCCGCTGGTGCACGGCCTGCGGAGGGCATCTTTTCTCCGAACTGCCGGCCTGGAACCTTGTCGACGTGTACGCCCCGCTCATTCCGTCGCTCAAGTTCGAACCGGCAGTTCACGTCCATTACCAGGAGACGGTTCTTCCAATGAAGGATAGCCTTCCCAAGCTGAAAGACCTGCCTGAGGAACTCGGCGGATCGGGCGATATGCTTTCGGATTGAAGGTCCTCCGCGAGGATCGGATCGCGACCTTCGCTGCATCCAGCACAAATGTCGGGTCATGGCGCAACCACCTTGGTCGCCGGCGATGTCTTCTGTGGATGGCTCCCGTATTGCAAGAGGTAATTCGTTGTTCTGGCGCATTGGTCGGTGCAGTCTTCTGTCCGGCCTGTTCATGCAGCCGTTCGAAGCTGCTGGCCCTGATGGGGTCGGCGAACAAGGTCCCAATCTGCTTTGCAGGCTATGATGCCTCCGACATCGCATGGGTTATCCCTG